>CAZZMB010000001.1:0-1142 GCA_964655225.1 uncultured Chitinophagales bacterium
GCTGAGGCAATTGTTGATAGAAAACACCTCTTAATAATCTTTTCGCGATGTATGTACCACTTCCTTCGTCACCCAGTATATAAGACAAGGATGAATATTTCCGAATAATATTTTTTCCGTCAAAAATACGAAATGTAGAACCTGTCCCTAAAATACAAACAATACAAGGGTGATTATCAGATACAGCCATAACAGCGCCTTCTATATCTGTTTTAATATGTATTTCAGCATTATTAAAAATGGCATTGAATGATTGATTCAAGTCTTCTTTTTTGGTATCATTGGAGCAACCTGCGCCATAAAAGTTTAACTTTTTGACTCGGTCTAAATAGGGGGACAATGCGGATTGATGGATAACGGTTTGAATCTCACTAGGGCTTACAAAAAAAGGATTAAGTCCAATCGTTTCAGTTCGTAAAATTTCTTCACCTTGATTTAAAAGAATCCACTCTGTTTTAGTTGAACCACTGTCTGCAATAAGTATCATAATAGTTAGTAATATTTCATGTTTTTGTTAAATGCAACTTGAAAATAAGCTGTATTATTGGTATTATAATTAAGGAAGCATTCGCCTGGTTCTATTATCCAATTATACGGGTATAACGCAATGAACCCATGGGTTTGAGCTATAAAGCCGAAATTTAATGGCTGGATCAGCAGTAATAAGACTAAATCAATAGCCACAAGATACTTCTTAGTCAGTTCAAGCATTACCAGTTAATTTCCTCTTTACTTAAGAAAGCTTGAATACCTCTTTTACAGTCTTCACTATCTCTGCCTTTAGCATTCATGACTGCAGCATAATTAAATGCATCTTCTATGGTCATGCTTTGAACCTTATTCATCATTTCTTTTGTGCTTGCTATAGATTGAGAAGAACTGGATTTCACTATACCCGAAATAAACTCATGCACCCGGTTTTGTATTGTTGCTTTAGATTCTACCGCATATAAAAGGCCCATTTTGTTTGCAGTTTTTGCATCAACTAATTGACCGGTTAATAAAAGTTCTTTCGCTTTTCCTTCACCTATTTTACGGAGTAAGAAGACCATCACTATGGCAGGAATAAAGCCAATTTTCACTTCGGTATAACCAAACAATGCATCTGGAGTTGCAAAAGTGAAATCACATGCAGTTGCTAA
>CAZZMB010000001.1:1242-37651 GCA_964655225.1 uncultured Chitinophagales bacterium
TATAACCAAACAATGCATCTGGAGTTGCAAAAGTGAAATCACATGCAGTTGCTAAACCCGCACCACCTGCAATAGCGTGACCTTCCACCATGGCTACGACTACCTTACTATAGGTGTAAATATGTTGGTACAAGTCCTTCAGCTTATTAGAATCATCAAGATTCTCTTCATAAGTATTTTTTTGTAGGCCTTGCAGATAGCCTAAATCTGCTCCTGCACTAAACACCTTACCTCTGCCTCCTAATACAACACCCCGCACTTTCTTATCGACTTCAGCCACCTTAAATGCCTCCTTCAATTCATTCACTAAATCTTCATTAAAGGCATTCCTTTTTTCGGGTCGGTTAAGCATAATATAGGCAATGCTGTCACGGAGGTAGTATTCTATCAAATTAAACTTCATTATTTATTTAGTTTTTGTTCAAAAGCCACAGAATCTTGCACAAAGTAACAATTAATATTTAAGTCTTTACAAGCAGATTTCCATACATTATAAAGATAATAATTATTGGTACTGTCAAATATATATATATCAGCCTTTAGCATTTCATGGATTCGATTGAGGTTGGTGTCATCTTGATGGCACAGCACAACGTAGTCAAGGCTTCGTGTTGAACTCGGTAAACGGTGTTCGCCATTGATTATAGCTATGTTATAGTCGCAGAATGAAAGGAAGGATAAACCAGGGTGAAGAGTTTTTACTTTTTGTGTGTTAAGCCGGTTGGCTAATGCATTGTTTTTGGTAATAAAACTAATATTTGCAGCTTCCTTCTTAGTATATGTTGTATAAATCGTTTGATGTGACCCAGATCTAAAAGTTATCAATGCTTCCTTTTTCGTATGATATACAGTGAAATCATTGGAATGTGTTTGCGTAATTTTATTGATGCTAAAAGAAGAAACAAGCAGGAATAGAAAGAAGAAAGCACCAATCAACCATTTGCCTTGTCGGTTGGTCAGATAGCCTGCCAATATTAGGATAAACAGATAACTTAGGATTACTTCATGTTTGTGCAGCCACCAACCAGGACTTATAGCACCTGGTAGATTACTAAGTATACGTAAGGATTCATTTAAGCAGGAAATAATATTTTGCAACAATTGACCAATAGGGCTCAAGAGGCAATTAAAAGGAGCACTGACAAAGGTCAAGATACCCAGATAAATTATAAGGCTGGCGGCGGGAATGACCAAAATATTGCTTAGTAGGAAGTAAACCGGAAACTGATGAAAGTAGAACAAGCTGAGCGGGAGAGTGCCAATTTGTGCTGATAGAGAGACTGAGCTAAGGATCCAAATTTTATCAATGATCCATTGTTTTGGCAGATAAAGTGAATAAATTTTGGGTTGAAAATAAATAATTGATATGACGGCGCAATAGGACAACTGAAAACCTATATCGAGTATGATATTGGCTTGAAAAACGGTTAGTATTAAGGCTGAAGCTGCCAATAGATTGTAAATACTCACATGTTGTTTTGTGCCTTTACCTATCGCTATGAAGGAAAACATCGTTGCTGCTCTTAGCACAGAAGGAGACCCTCCCGTGATTATTGCATATAACCAAATTCCCGAAATGAGAAGTATAACTTTTCGTTGGCTATTGCTATTAAAAAAGAATAATATATGCGAAAGAATGAGATAGATAATTCCTACATGTAAACCACTTACCGCTAAAACATGCATTGCACCACTATTCGAAAAATTTAGTTTGGTCGTATGGCTGAGGAGGTGTTTATTTCCTAGAAGTAGTGCCTGAGCGATTGATCTTTCTTCAACTTTTGGCACAGCTTTAAGCAGAATTTCCGCTAAATAGCCGCGCAAGCTATCTAGCATATGGGGAATTCTTCGTGATATTTTGCGTTTTAAGGGTATTGAAAGAATGGTATCTACAAAGACTTGATGAAATATTTGTTGAGCAGCAAGGTAATTGGCATAATTGAACTGCTGGGGGTTTTTTGATACTTCTATGGGTTTTGGGATGCAATACGTATAAAATTCGTCACCAAGTTTCATCTGGGAGAATTTGTCGGTCTTTGAAAAATATAATAGAACTTTTCCTGTGATGGTATTTGATGAATTTATTGAATGCCTTGTTAGCAACTGTCCAAGGGCTTGATATGAATTTGTTTTTTCCTCAAGGGTTTGAATTAACCTAAAACGATGTAGAGTTTTTTCCGATGGGTTTAAATTGCTCAGATGACTTTTCAGCTGTTTTTGATCTATTACTGCTTTGTTAAAGCCCAAAAGTAGTATGCACAGAAATAAGAAAAAATTGACTATGGTGGTTTGTTGTCTTAGATAATCAGCGGAATAGTTAAGCTTAACAACAATTGCAGTGAAAAGGGAAATACTCAGAATTAAAAGAGGTATGGGGTAGGGAATAAGTTGCGGGAATTGAAGACCTATGTATGTACCTATTGCGTAAACGAGATATACTCGAAGCAAGGGTATTTCTTTCAAGAAGACGTTACTCATATACAAAATAGTTAATGTATATGAATGTAAATAAAAATGCCCCGAACAAGTCGAGGCATTTATTAGTTGAACTTAATTGTTCTTATTTCATAATCACTCGCTTAGATATTGTAGCGTTATCAGAAGAAATATTTACGAAGTAAATCCCTGCGGCATTACCTTCTAAATTGAAAGTAACCGTTTCTTTTGAATTTACTTTAGATAAATCTTGAGATGCAATTACTGCTCCCAGAACATTAGTTACTTCAACAGTTAAGTTTGAAGCACTTGTTTCAGAAATCTCCACATTCAACACACCATTTGTTGGGTTAGGGTAGATGTCTATTGCAGCATTTAAATCATTTCTATCAGCAATGCCAACGCTAAGCTCAACTGTTTTACAAACAGTACTTGCTGGCTTATTGAAAGGTGCATCATTAAATCGGTTTCTAACCGTCAAGCATACATTGTATGATGGATAGTTAGCATCATTAGCAGAATATGTAGGTACTCCTGAAGTTGATGCGGCAGCGCTACTTGTTTGACCATTGTCAAAATCCCAGCTATATGAGTTCGGATTATCTGTAGATGAATTGGTTAAGATAAGTCCAGTCGATGTTGGGATAAAGCTAAAGTCTGCAGTTGGCTCTTTACCTACTCTTACCGTTAAGTTTTGAGTAGTTGTGTTACCGTTTTCATCTTCAGCTGTGAATACAACAGTATAGTTGCCAGCTGTACCTTCGTCTACAGCGCTATTATCTGCAGTAACTGTTACAATTTGACCATTACAATTAGGGTCAGAAGCAGCAGTTGCTGGAGCAACAAAATTTTCAGCTAAGTAGGTATAGTTAATTCCTCCTTCAGTGTAAGAATTAGCAGGAGTCGCTAAATCGTTGTCATTAATAATATTTAACACAGGAGCTGTGTTATCTACCACATATACCTCTCTAATTTCATTTGCTGAATTTCCAGATAAATCAACTGCGGTGTAGCTCACATTGTATGTTCCAACAGAATTAATATCCAGTGCTGAAGCATCAATTGTAACAGAAACAACAAAATCTACTAGATCAAAAGCTGATGCACCCAATTCATTATAGAATGTACAAGCTTCAATCGTATCTGATGAATTGCCATTTAGTGCAATTGCTGGTGCAGTGACATCTGATCCTATAACTTCTACATATCTAATGGCTGTAACTTGATTACCACTGTTATCAGTTATAATGTACTGATAGGTATAGAATCCATTTACATTATTGTTAGGATTAACATTATCAATTTCAACTGGAGCTGCTGGTTCGCATCCATTATCGGCATAAGCTAATCCAGGATCAACATATGTATTTCCGTTGATTAAAGCTAATGTATCTGGCCCAACAAATGTAAATGTTGGATTGATAGAATCAGGTAAAACCGTTACCACAATACCGTTTAAGGTATCACTTAAATTTCCTGCATTGTCTTCTAAGTACATGCCGAAAGTGTATGTCCCTGGCGTATTGTAGTCTGGAGGAGTACCAACTGTCTGAACCATATTTATGTCTGGACCTTGAGGTACATCGTCAATATTCAAAATAGCTTCAAGATCTTCAACTGATGGAGGACAGCCTGCTAAAGAGGAAATCGTTGTATTTGTTGAATCTAAAAATGCAATAGTTGGGCATGTTTCATCCAACGGTGTCACAATTGAAGCTGTAGGTATATCATCATACATAATCATGTTTGTCCCATAGTTATGAATATATCCTGATGGTGGTTGCAAAGCGTTTCCTGGACGCTCATCTTGTTGCCAAATTACAGGAACTGATCCACCGAAGAATTTTCTTGGCACACCAGGGTAAGCACATTCTGCAGTATCCATATTTGATACGTTTATTGGACCTTCCCATGTTGCACCATTATCACTGGACTTTAACATAAAAACATCTTTAAACAAAAAACCATCAGGAGATGAGTTTATAGCAAATCCAAGGCTATCAATCATCGCAGTTCTCATTCGAGAATATGCCACAACTAAATCTCCATTCTCTCCATAACCTGCACTTGGTTGGGATACAAAAGATGATGCATACAAACTAAATTGAATAAAATCTGGGTCACTTATTACTGTGTTTGGGTATAAAGGATTACATCCTGCTCCAGCTTCAACAGTGAATCTTGAAGCGTGTAAAGTTTTCGGTGCAGTCATATTTTCATTCCAGTACAACAAACCTTCAGAAAAAGGAATAACGGTACCTTCTTGAAATGCATCTTTTTGATATTCTAATTTACCCATCCAAACATGCACCATATCGTTGTCATCAACTATAATAGAGTATGATTCATCACTGATGTCTTGTAGCAATGCTGATTCAGAACTTTCTCCAGAATAATTATTCGGAGTAGGATTGCCATTTTCATCTAGAACTTCTACCATTTTAGTGGATGTCCAAGTCGTACCGAAATCAGTAGATTTCAATACGAAAGAATTGTATCTTCCAACTACTAAAGCGATTGTTCCATTGTCGTTACCATCCAATGCATAAGCATCAGCACCGATAGTTACAAAGTTGTTACCATTAACGAAAGGTAAAACACCTTCAGTCCATGTAGCACCACCATCTAATGAACGGTGGTAGTATAATCCACCATCAACTCCATTTACGAAAGTTCCAATCTGCACAGAGCTTACAATAAAGATAGAATCACCTGATATTGCAATTCTTGGCCATGTAGCATCGTCTGAGAAGGTGAAGTTAGGATTTGTAGAGTTTAGAGAAGTTGTATTCCACGTGCTACCAGAGCCTAAATCTCTATTTTGGACTTGAAGACCACCGAAAGAAGTCGTACCATCTGCAAAGTGGGTGATGATCATTTCTTCCCCATTCCCTAATAAGCCAATGTTTGACCAACCCGTTCTTGCAATATCAAAACGAGTAAAACCTGAAGCTGGAAAACTTGTTTCTGACCACACACCTGCAGCATTTCTGTAATTATAACCAGTTCCACGATCCGGAGCTGTCTCATTTCCTGTCAAACTTCTTGTGTAGGTAATCACAACATCTCCAGTTGCGTTTGTTGCCACTCTTCGACAGTTAGCGTTGTTTGTTTGCAAATCGTAAGTGGTTCGTCCTACTTGCGTTTGGGCGAATACTGAAAAGAAAGCAAAACATAAAAAACTTAAAAGTAAACCTTTTTTCATCATTTTGTTTTTAGTTATTAAATTGTTAAAGCATTAAAGTTAAAAATAATTTGCATTAATCTAGGAATTGTTCCCGGAATTATTTACCGAATTTTTGTATTTTGAAAATAGAAGTACCTATTTCTTTTTTTGCTGCATCTGCTGTTGCTGTTGCTGCTTGTATACTTCTTCCATTTTAGTGGCCCATTTTGATTTTTTTACAGGCTTTTTCTTGTTTTCCTCCAGCTGCGCTTTGATTTGGTCTTCATCAATGAAAAACTTATTAATCACAAATTGCTGTCCAAATGTTATCATATTCGATAAGAAGTAATAATAAGTTAAGGCTGCAGGGAAGCTATTGAATAGAAATAACAAAAAGAAGGGGAAGATATAAGGCATATATTTCATCATTTCCATTCCTGGTTGGCTAGGCTGAGATTGCATTTGGGGATTGAACTTAGCCATTAAAATAGATGAGACCGTCATTAAAATGGTAAATACACTCAGGTGATTTCCTAACAAGGGAATACTTTTCGCCCAAGTCAATAAAGGAATCGTATCGAAGGTTGATAAATCTTGTGCCCACAAGAAACTCTCCTGTCTTAACTCGATAGAAGAAGGAAAGAAGTAAAACATAGCCAATAGGAAAGGCATTTGTAAGAGCATTGGCAAACAGCCACCAAACATACTCACACCTGTCTTACTATAGAGATCCATTTGAGCTCGGGAATAACCGGCAGAGTCATCGCCAAATTGCTTCTTAAGCTCATCTAACTCAGGTTTTAAAACTCGTTGTTTTGCAGTAGACACATAAGACTTGAAAGTCAAAGGCATTAAGATCATCTTAATAATCAAGGTCATTATTAAAATGATTATTCCATAGTTAGGAATGAATTTCTCAATGAAATTGAACAATGGAATTATTAACCAGGCATTTATCCATTTCACCCATCTGAATAAAAAGAAATCAGCACTTAACTCAACGACTTGCTGCATATCGTTGTTGTAAGCCTTCAACATCTTGTAATTATTTGGACCATAAAACAACTGCATGTCAAAAGACTGTTCCACCTCTGAAAAATCTAATGCAATTGACATCTCACCATGGAATCCTGCAACTTTTGTACTATCATCACTTTCGATGTCAGTTTCAACGATTACATCCGTAAAAGTATTTTCATTTAAAAAAGTAGCATTGAAGAATCGTTGTTTAAAACTCAACCATAAAATACTAGCCTCTATACTCTCTTCTTTAGATTTACCTACACCAATATGCTCAACATCGTCTTCAAACACCTTCCAGTAAGCAGTAGACTTTGTCTTTTCACTAGACATATCTTGTTCGTGCTTACTTGCTTCATAATCCCAAGTTAGCTTTAGTTCATCTGCTTTGGTGTCTAAAACACTTTGTAAATTATTTAATTGTAATTGATAATCTACGAGATAAGAGTTACTTGGCAAAGTATAAGTAAACTGGACACTTCCGCTTCCTGCAGTAGCTGTGAAAATTACACTTTCTCCATCTTCTTTAGCTTGGAAGAATAAGTCTTCCGTTGCCACAGAATTACCGTTGGCCAATGTCAATAAGTAATTAATTTGCTGAGTCTCCTCAACCAACATTAATGGCTCTTGATTGAAATCTTTAAATTCTTTTAACTCTATTGTTTTAACCTGAGCTCCTTTAGAACTCAAAGTTATTTTTAACAATTCATTCTCTAAAACAATCTCTTCTTCAGATCCGTTAGCTAATGGATAAAACTCACCCAATCTATTTTTTGCTGCATAGTCTGCTGCGTCAACTTTTATAGAATCTCCATTCTCCACTATAATGAGAGTTGCAGGCTCGAGGGTATTCGAATCTAAAGTAGATAGGGTTGATTCTAAGAAGTCATTTGATTGAGCCTCCTCAGTGGCAACTTCACCCTCGTTGACGGGAGAATCTACACTTTTAAAAAATCTGGCGGCTAGTAAGTACACGATAATACTTATTAATATGATGCCGATGTATTGACTTCTTCCTTCGTTCATGAAAATTGTTAATTTATTTGAGGGTGCAAAAGTAAGGTTTTTATCATTTAAGTTTTAGAAAACACCGACATAGTTACTTGGGCTAATATTTTTTAACTCTTTTTTTAATGTGTCAGATACAGTCAAGTCATCGATGAAAGCATGAATCTCTTTTTGTCCAACGTGCGAATTTGTTCGGGTTAACTCTTTTAATTGCTCATAAGGATTAGGTATCCCTTCTCTCCTAAGTATAGTTTGAATGGCTTCAGCTATAACCATCCAGTTGTTATCTAAATCTTTAGCAATCTTTGCTTCATTTAATAATAACTTGCCTAAGCCTTTTTCTATAGATTTAATTGCAATCAAGGTATGAGCGATGGGAACACCTATATTTCTTAAAACCGTTGAGTCGGTCAAATCACGTTGAAGTCTTGAAATCGGTAATTTTGCGGCTAAATGTTCGAATAAAGCATTGGCAATTCCTAAGTTTCCTTCTGCATTTTCAAAATCTATTGGGTTTACCTTGTGAGGCATGGCAGATGATCCAATCTCACCTTTTTTAATTTTCTGCTTGAAATAATCCATGGAAACATAAGTCCAAATATCTCTGCACAAGTCTATTAAAATGGTGTTGATTCTTTTCCAATTGTCAAAATACGCTGCAAGAAAGTCATAATGCTCAATTTGCGTGGTGTATTGATAACGATATAAGCCAAGTCGTTCCTCTACGAAGTTGTTGGCAAATTCGATCCAATCAACTTCTGGATAGGCCAAATGATGAGCGTTAAAGTTGCCTGTTGCTCCTCCAAATTTTGCTGCAATAGGCAATTCTTTTAGCAGATCTACTTGGTTAACCAATCGTTCTACAAACACCATGATTTCTTTTCCTAGTTTACTTGGACTAGCTGGTTGCCCGTGAGTTCTAGCTAATAGTGGAATATCTTTCCATTCCGCAGCTAATTCCTCAAGATGGGCGCAGAGCTGTTTAATTAATGGTAAATTAATGTGCTCCTCACAATTGCGAAGCATTAAAGGGAACGAGGTATTATTGATATCCTGAGAAGTAAGCCCAAAATGAATAAATTCTTTCACTTCATTAAGTCCTAGGTCTTCAAATTTTTCTTTTAGAAAATATTCTACTGCTTTGACATCATGATTAGTAGTTTGTTCAATTTTTTTAATGGAAGAGGCATCTTCATCACTAAAATTCTCATAAATATCTCTAAGATCTTGATATTGGACCTTGCTGAAAGAGGAAAGCTGAGGCAATTTAGCTTCAAATAAGGCGATGAAGTATTCGACTTCAATAATCACTCGATACTTAATTAAAGCAAATTCAGAGAAATAATCGCTAAGTTCTTGTACTTTACCTGCGTACCTTCCATCTACCGGTGAAATAGCACGTAATGAAGCTTTAGTCATATTAAAGTATTTTGACACAAAAGTAAAACATTATGAAGGGTTCTTAGTTTATAATTAAAAATGATTTTCAACATTATGGATGAAAAAATTAAAAGTAAAATTACATTTGTTGAAATTTTGAACAAAAAAAACATTAAAGAATGTCAAAAAAACTAGTAATCGTTGAGTCTCCTTCCAAAGCAAAAACCATTCAAAAATATTTGGGTGATGATTACATTATTGAGTCTTCGTATGGACATGTGAGAGATTTACCTAAAAAGGATATTTCTATTGATGTTTCAAATAATTTTGAACCTAACTATGTAGTTTCTGACGACAAGAAGGAAGTTGTAAAAAAATTGAAAAAGTTAGCGAAAGAAGTTGATGAAGTGCTGTTAGCAACGGATGAGGACAGGGAAGGAGAAGCAATTTCTTGGCACTTGTGTGAGATCTTGGGCTTGGATGCAAAGACTGCAAAACGAATTACTTACACAGAAGTTACGAAGGATGCTATCTTAAAAGCATTAAATAATCCTCGAAAATTAAATATGGGTTTGGTTAATGCGCAACAGGCTCGTAGGGTGTTGGATAGAATAGTTGGTTATGAATTGTCTCCTGTTTTGTGGAAAAAGGTAAAGCCATCGCTCTCTGCTGGTAGAGTCCAATCTGTAGCAGTAAGAATAATTGTAGAGCGAGAAAGAGAAATCATAAATTTTGATTCTAATAGTTTTTATAAAGTATCGGCTTTATTTGACGTTGAAGATAAACAGGGAAGACGAACGGTATTGAAAGCAGAGCTGCCAAAAAGATTGGCTAATGAAGCCGAAGCTATGCAATTATTAGAGGAGTGCAAGAACTCTAATTTTACAATCGGTAACATAGAAAAGAAACCCTCTCAAAAAAATCCTGCAGCTCCATTTATAACTTCTACCTTACAACAAGAAGCAAGTAGAAAGCTTGGATTTCCTGTCGGGAAAACAATGAGTGTTGCACAAAAACTTTATGAAGCAGGACACATCACCTACATGAGAACGGATTCTGTAAGTCTCTCTCAAACAGCCGTAAATGCAGCTGTAAATGAAATTACTTCAAGTTATGGTGAGGAGTATGTTAAAGTAAGAAAATTCTCAACTAAATCAAAGGACGCGCAAGAAGCTCATGAAGCTATACGTCCTACGAATTTTGGAGAACAAGAGGCGGGCGCCAATTTTGATGAGCAGCGCTTATATGATTTAATCTGGAAAAGATCTATTGCATCTCAAATGTCTTCAGCAAAGATTGAGAGAACCATTGTCTCTATAGAAATTAGTGGATCTTCAGATCGATTTCAAGCCAAAGGAGAAGTCCTCATTTTTGACGGTTTTTTAAAGGTATACTTAGAGGGGAAAGATGAAGAAGATGATGATGACGATGTAAGCGGCATGCTGCCACCATTGTCACTGGGTCAGGACTTAGATTTGCAAGAGATAACCGGTACAGAAAGATTTACAAAGCCAAGTGCACGTTACACAGAGGCTAGTTTGGTTAAGAAACTGGAGGAGTTAGGTATTGGTCGGCCATCTACCTATGCACCAACTATTTCCACAATTCAAAAAAGAGGATATGTGGAAAAAACAAATCGAGATGGAGTAGAACGAAAATATACAGTGCTCAAGCTTTCAGGCAATCGTATCGATTCAAATCAAGATACTGAAGTTACTGGGGCTGAAAAAATGAAATTGTTTCCATCAGATATCGGGAGTGTCGTTAATGATTTCTTGATGGAGCATTTTAGCGAAATCATGGAATATGATTTCACTGCCCAAATGGAGCAGTCATTTGATAAAATTGAAGAGGGTGAAACGGAATGGAGTGCTATGGTTTCTAAGTTTTACAAACCTTTTCATGAATCAGTAGAAGACACTACAGAGAATGCAGATAGAGCTTCTGGAGAAAGAATTTTAGGTAAAGATCCAAAATCTGGACATACCCTACTAGTGCGCGTAGGTCGATACGGGCCAATGGCTCAAATTGGTGCTCCGGATGAGGTGGAGAAACCGCAGTACGCTAAATTATTACCGACTCAAAGTATCGAAACGATAACTGCAGAGGAGGCAATTGCATTGTTTATTTTGCCAAGGGTAGTCGGTCAGTTTGAAGATGAGGAAGTGAAAGCTGCTATCGGTCGATTTGGCCCATATCTCTTGCACAAAAAGAAGTTTGTTTCTATTACAAAGGATAGTGAATTGGATCCTTACACGATTCAACTGCCAGATGCGATTCGCTTGATTGAAGAAAAACGAGTGGCAGATGCTAATAAGTTTATCATGGAGTTTGAGGAGGAAGGGATTCAAGTACTTAATGGTCGTTGGGGACCATATATTCGAAAAGAGAAGAAAAATTTCAAAATACCTAAAGAGGTTGAAGCTGAAAAATTGACTTTACCCGAAGTGTTGGATATCATCAAAAATCAACCTGCCAAAAGAGGTAAGTCTAAGGCAAAGGCAAAGAAATAATTCATGAGTCAAGGTTCTGAAATAAATGCACTTATACGCCTGCTTGATGATGAAGATCCGGAGGTATTCGAAAACGTCACGAACAGAATTCTTTCTTATGGATCAGAGGTAATTCCCGAGTTGGAGAATGCATGGGGTAACAGTGCTAATATTAATCTACATGGTCGTATTGAAGAACTTATTCATATTCTTCAATTTAAAAAATTAAAGGAAGATCTTAAGCTATGGATCAATGATGATTTGGAGACATTGCTCGATGGTGCCTTGTTGGTGGCAATGTTCCACTTTCCGGACTTAGATAAAGAATTGGCATACCAGTATGTCGATAAAGCAAGGCAAAAAATATGGTTGGAACTCAGTGAAGGATATACCCCATTGGAGAATGTCAATATTTTTAATCAGGTCTTTTACAGTATAATTGGTTATTCGTGCGTAAAAGATGAGAATATTGAATCGCACGATTTTTGCCTAAATCATGTTTTAGAAAGTAAGAAAGGGAATGCCATTTCTTTGGGTATTTTATACCTTGTATTGGCTCAACAATTAGAGCTCCCTATTTATGGTGTTAATCTTTACCGCCACTTTATATTGGCCTATCAAAAAAATTATGTCTTCGATTATGATTTAGATAATTCACGAGATACGATTTTCTTCATTAATCCAATGAATAAAGGAGTGCCTTTTCAACGGAGAGAAATTAAAGATTATATCGAGTCTATGAAAATTGAAGAGAAAGAGAGTTTCTTTAATCCAGCTGCCAACAAAGCCATTATTCGAGAACTGCTCTTCTACCTAAAGTTTCATCTAGTTTTAAAAGGGAAAGATCAAAAAGCAGAAGAAATTTCTGAGCTGATTGAGCTGTTTGACTAGCTGATTTATTTTTTCGACTGCCACCAAGCAATAATAATCAACAGCAGTTGAATAGGGAATCTAATCCACAAAGCTTCCAATTGATTGGTGCCAAGTGATTCTTGAGCACCTTCATTAAAAGCTAAATAAATATTGGCAGGAAATACCGCAAGCAATAGCGCAATGATTCCCCAAGCTGCATATTGCCTTATTGGACCATAAATCAATCCGATACCCAGCAGAATCTCTACCAGACCACTCAGATAGACTAAGGTCAAATGAAAGGGTAGATAAGGAGGCATGATTTTCATGTAAAAGTCTGGATTCACAAAGTGAAGAGCTCCCGCTGTAATATACAACACTCCGAATAAGTAATAGGATATTGTTTTATATTTTCGCATTTTTAATTGTACAGTAGTTTTTTTATTGTTTCTAGTTTAATTCAGGTCGCTCTGGTAAACTTGCAAGATGATGATACAAGTCACCTAATCCATTCATGATTTCCTTCCATAGATCGTCACTATTGGAGAAAACTTTATTGGCACTTCCTTTTGCAACAATCCAAGAATCCTCAATTATTTCTTTTCGCAATTGGCCGGGATCCCAACCTGAATAACCTAATATAAATTTGAAGTGTTTATGGGAAGATTCAGCTGTTTTTATTTTTTCAATCATTTGTTGAAAATCGCCACCCCAATAAACACCCGGGAGAATCTCTTGAGCATCCTCAATTTGCAAACTATTGTCATGCAAAAAATAGAGGGAGTCATTAGCGACAGGTCCTCCAAAATAAACAGGTAGCGCCAAATCATCAAGCTCTTCAATAAAGTCACTGACTAAAAATTCAGTTGGCTTATTTAAAATAAAACCAAAAGAACCCTCTTCTTTGGAGTGCGCACACATTAAACAAACTGTTCTTTTGAATACATCATCAGCTAGAAAAGGCTGAGAAAGAACAAATGATCCAATACGCAGCTGCTTGCGTATTTCTTTTTTATAGTTCCATTTATAGCGATCTAGCTCTTTCTTTTTATTCTCCATAATTCGGGGGTATATGGGTTAATCTATATACACAAGATTCGAAAAAAAGTTGATAGGAGAAAACTTTTAGGTCAATATTTAGTCAATGTGGATAAATGCTTTAAAAAAGAAGAACTATGCTTTAGAAATAAATTTCTTTGTAGTAACTTTGCATCGTTTTTAAATAGGTCCAAAGGCGAAGAGGTTTTAAAGCTAAAATAGATAATATGAAATTAAGTAATCTAACAAAAGCAACAGGTTTAAGTGTGTGGTTTTCTTCACTTTCTGTTCTAAGCTTTGCCCAGGGATCCGGTGAGGAATCATCCTCAGCAAATTCTTTGGTTATTATGCTCTTTACTTGTGTAATGGTGCTTGTTTTGTTTTTAGCAGCCATAATGGGAGATAAGATCATTAAGTTAGCTGCAGGAAAAATAAGGAAAGATAGTGAAGCAAAAGAGTTTGGTTTAATCCCGTCGATTAAGGAATTAATTTTCGGCACCCAAGATACCGGTCAATCAAAAAAAAAAATAACTAAACTTAGTCGTGGGTTTGATATTAAATTGAAGGGAAAAGCAAAAAAATCGATTGCTCAATATAACGCAGCTACCTATGCGATAAAACCAACCGATTTTAAAGGACTTCAACCCATTCCTAAGATGCTTCTTAAGGAAGGAGCTAAAGTAAAAGCTGGAGAAAAAATATTTTATGATAAAGGTTTTGAAGGAGTTTTCTTTACTTCACCTGTAAGTGGTGAGCTAGTAGAAATAAGGAGAGCAGAAAAACGCGCTATTGCAGAAATTGTCATCCAATCAGATGGTAAAAACTCCTCGGTTAAATTTAAAGCAGAAGCTCCGAAATATTTGGGTGAATCAGGTGTGAAAAGTCAATTGTTAGAAAGTGGAGCCTGGACGGCCTTTGTAGAGCGTCCTTTTGGTGTAATTGCTAATCCAACACTTCGCCCAAACAGTATCCACATTTCTTGTTCAGATACCGCACCCTTAGCTGTTGATTACAGGTATGTTCTTGAACAACTTAATCAAAAAAACATTCAAACAGGCATTGACGCTTTAAATGAGTTAAGTGATAAAGTTTATTTAAACCTAGACAAGCAGGCCAACAAGTCTACTAAAGTGGACCAACTTGAAGGGGTTGAAATCAATACTTTTTTAGGCGAGCATCCAGCGGGAAATGTAGGTGTTCAAATCCATCATACTGATGCTATAGCCAAAGGTGATGTGGTATGGACAATCAAAATAGAAGATGTAGCAACCATTGGTAAACTTTTTAATGAAGGTGTATATGCTCCTGAAAAAATAGTAGCACTTACGGGTTCTATCGTAAAGAATCCTCATTATGTTAAAACAACCCAAGGAGCGAATATTGCTCAATTGATCGAAGGGCAAATCCAAGAGGATAATTCTAGAGTTGTTTCAGGAAACGTATTGAGTGGAACACAAATTGCAAAAGATGGTTTTATTGGAGCTTATGACAACCTGATTAGCGTTATTGAAGAAGGTAATCAGCAAGAGATGTTTGGTTGGATTCTTCCGCAAACGGCAAGACCTAGTATCTCTCCAACCTTCCCTTGGAGGATGATGGAGCTCGCTCGATTTGATGCCAACACGAACATGCGAGGAGAGCAAAGAGCTTTTGTAGTATCTGGTCAGTATGAAGAAGTTTTGCCTATGGATGTATATCCGCAATATTTAATGAAGGCAATAATTAAGAATGATTTCGAAGAAATGGAAGGTTTAGGTATTTACGAGTTAATCGAGGAGGATATCGCAATTTGTGAGTTTGCATGTACCTCAAAACAACCATTGCAAGAAATATTAAGGGAAGGCTTAGATTATATTCGTTCTCAGAATTAAAATAATAATCAGTTAATTTAAAGTTAGTTAAGAATGAAGTTTATTAGGGATTTCATGGATAAAATAGAGCCGGACAAAGAAAGTAGGTTCTTACATACTTTATGGGATGGTTTTGACACCTTTCTGTATGTTCCAGATCATGTGACCAAGAAAGGGACACATATTAAGGATGGCATGGATTTAAAACGTACGATGATCCATGTCGTAATTGCCATGCAGTTTGCATTTCTAATTGGGATGTACAATATAGGTCACCAGCATTATTTTGCATTAGGTTTGTTTCCTGATTTCTTTTCAGGTTTTGGAACAAAGCTACTTTATGGAGTATTGCAGTATTTGCCCATGATAATCGTTGTCCATTTGGTTGGTTTGGGTATTGAATTTATTTTTGCTACCAATAAAGGACATGCAATTGAAGAAGGTTTTTTAGTTTCAGGTTTCTTGATTCCATTGGTTATGCCTCCTGCGACACCCTTGTGGATGGTAGCTTTAGCGACGGCATTTGCAGTTGTGGTTGCAAAAGAAGCTTTCGGTGGAACGGGAATGAATATCTTTAATATTGCCTTGATCGCAAGAGTCTTTGTATTCTTTGCTTTTCCTGCAGAAATTTCAGGTGACGAGATTTGGATAGCGCCTGATTATTCATGGTTACACAAAGGTTTTAGTGCTGTTGCCTCCTTATTCGGAAGTGCAGATTTTTTCAGTATGTCTGTTCCAGCTAATTTAGTTGATGGCTATACAGGTGCCACACCGCTATCCCTCGCTTCTAAAGGTGGATGGGAAAGCGTGCAAGCTTATTCTGTGACAATTCAAGGTCAAGTCTATCACCCGTATGAAGTAAGTAATTTAATTTGGGGTAACGTTCCAGGTTCTGTTGGTGAAGGAAGCAAAATTGGGGTTATTATCGGTGCATTATTCTTGGTGTTTACGCGAATTGCTAGTTGGAGAATCATGTTGTCAATGGTTTTAGGTACAATGTTTATGTCTATCCTATTAAACGTCATCAATGCAACCTACAGCAGCGAAGTAACTAATGTTTTCATCAGCGTTCCATGGTACTATCAGTTTGCAATGGGAAGTATGTTCTTTGCCATGGCATTTATGGCTACTGACCCTGTTACTGCTGCAGGAACGAATACCGGTAAATGGGTGTATGGATTTATGATTGGAGTTGTAGGTATTATTATTAGAGTTTTAAATCCAGCGTATCCGGAAGGATGGATGCTGGCAATCTTATTATTAAATGTGTTTGCTCCACTTATCGATCACGTGGTGCTGCAACAAAATATTAAAAGGAGGTTAAGTCGTGTCAAAGCTTAATACAGATTCAAACGGATATACGCTATTTTTCTTAGCTATTATGGTTATGGTGGTAGGAGGGGCATTAGCATTTGTTTCAAGCGCCTTGCAGCCTACGATAGATGCCAATCAAGAATTAGATAGAAGAAAGAAAGTGATGAAAGCTATTCTTTCCCTATCTGAAGAAAAAGAGAATGAAGTCCTTACCAAGGAATTCGTGAATAGCGAATACGAAGGTAAAGTGAGTGGTGTACTGGTCAATTTTAAAGGAGAAATTGTTGCTGATAGTATTCCTGTAAAATATCAATTCCGTAAGGAAATGAAAGACAATACTATTGCTCAGGAGGATAAATTATATCCGGTCTACATCTATAATGATAATGGAGCAAAAGTTTATGTCTATCAGATGATTGGAAGTGGCTTGTGGGATGAAATCAACGGTTTCCTAGCCTTGGAAGATGATCAGCGTACTATTAAAGGTGTCGCATTTGACCACGTTGCAGAAACACCCGGATTGGGTGCCGAATTGGTGAAAAATAAATTCAGGGAGCAGTTTTACGGTCAATCGCTTTTTGATGAGAACGGTGAATACGATTTTGCGGTGTATAAAGCAGGTAAGCTGCCTAAAAATAGTAAAGGGGTAGATGGTTTAGCAGGTGCGACAATTACAACTGATGGTATTCATGCCATGGTTAAAAAAACAAAGGATAATTACATTAATTATATAAGCAAATAAAGCAAGTATCATGAGTGATGTAAAGACAAAACAATTACTTACAGATCCATTAAGTGACAACAATCCAATAACAGTGCAAGTTTTGGGTATTTGTTCAGCATTAGCGGTTTCTGGAAATATAAAAAATGCCTTAGTAATGGGTGTTGCAGTTACAATGGTTGCTGCTTTTTCTAACTTGACAATTTCTTCACTTCGAAATTATATCCCCAGTAGAATTCGTATGATTGTACAATTAGTGGTGATAGCATTCTTGGTGACCTTAGTTAGTATTTTCTTAAAAGCGTTTTCATTCGATTTAAGTAAAGAACTTTCCGTTTATATTGGTTTGATTATCACCAATTGTATCATTATGGGCAGACTAGAAGCCTTTGCCTTAGCAAACAAGCCCATGCCTGCCTTCCTTGATGGAATAGGGAATGGTTTGGGATATGGATTGGTTCTATTAATTGTAGGAGCTATCCGTGAATTGTTTGGAACAGGCGCACTGTTAGGTTTTACTATTTTTGGAGAAGAAGCTAAGCACGGTGCAGAGTTTTTAAAACACGGATTTTTTAATGATTTCTTCCATAACGGATTAATGGTATTGCCAATTTCGTCAATATTTATATTAGGTATTCTAATTTGGATTCAAAGAAGTAGAAATACAGAATTGGTAGATATTTCATAAATAAACGGGACAACTTAAAAACGGGAATCATGGGTGATTTAATAAATATATTTGTAAAGGCAGCTTTCGTAGAAAATATGGTGCTGATCTATTTTCTAGGGATGTGTTCCTATTTGGCAGTTTCTAAGACAGTTAAGACAGCCGTAGGCTTAGGAGCAGCTGTAATCTTTGTTTTGGCTATCACTGCACCTATAAACTGGGTCATTCGAGAAACATTATTGGTCGAAGGAGCGTTAACATGGTTAAGTCCTGCTTTAGAAAATCAAAGTTTTGAATTTCTAGGACTTATTATTTATATCGGAGTTATTGCTGCATTGGTGCAGTTAGTAGAAATGTTAATTGAAAAGTTTTCACCAGCTTTGTACATGTCACTAGGTATCTTTTTACCATTGATTACAGTAAACTGTGCAATTTTAGGGGGAACATTATTTATGATTGCGAAAGAATACAACCTTGCAGAAAGTACGGTGTTTGGTATTGGAAGTGGTTTCGGTTTCTTTTTAGCAATCGTTGCCTTAGCGGCAATTAGAGAAAAAATTAAATATTCTGCAATTCCTGCTCCTTTAAGAGGTTTAGGGATGGCTTTCATCATTACAGGTCTTATGGGGCTTGCATTTATGGGGTTAATGGGTATTAAATTATAATATTAACAATAGAAAAATTTAAAGAATGATATTCTTAGTAGATCTAGTTTTTTTAGGAGCAAGTATTTCAATATTCATGTTAATCTTGATGATTTTAGCAGGTGGATTATTGTTTGCAAAATCTCAGTTAGTTTCGGATGAAGATGTAGTGTTAACCTTGAATGGGGGTAAACAAATTACCGCTAAGCCGGGTTCCTCATTGCTAAACGTACTTTCTGACGAAGGCATCTTCTTGCCATCTGCTTGTGGTGGAGGTGGTACATGTGCCATGTGTGAATGTCATATTCCCGAAGGTGGCGGCGATACGCTGCCGACAGAGATGAATCACCTTACTAGAAAGGAAGTACAAGAGAAAAAACGTTTGGCATGTCAGGTGAAAGTAAAGAATGATATGACCATAGAAATCCCGGAAGAAGTTTTCGGAATTAAAAAGTGGGAATGTGAAGTTGTCTCTAATTATAATGTGGCTACCTTTATTAAAGAGTTTATTGTAAAACTTCCAGAGGGAGAAACTTTAGATTTTGAAGCAGGAGGTTATATTCAAGTAGATGTGCCAAAAGTTGAAGTAGATTTTAAAGAGCTTGATATAACTGCTCATCCTAAATATCATGACACACCGGATAAGTTTCAAGGCGATTGGGATCAGTTCAAAATGTGGGACTTGAAAATGGTGAATAAAGAAGAAGTTTTCAGAGCTTACTCCATGTCGAATCATCCAGCAGAGGGTAATATCGTTTCCTTAACTATTCGTATTGCAACACCACCATTCAAATGGGGTAAAAATGCCGATGGTTCTAGAAAGTGGGATGGTTATCAAGCTATCAATCCTGGCATTTGTTCTTCATTTGTGTTCTCTAGAAAAATCGGTGATAAGGTAGCTATATCAGGCCCTTATGGCGAATTCTTTATCAAGGAAACTGATGCAGAGATGTTATACATAGGTGGTGGAGCAGGAATGGCGCCAATGCGTTCTCACTTATATCACTTGTTCCATACTTTAAAAACAAATAGAAAAGTAACTTTCTTTTATGGAGGAAGAACGAAAAAAGAGTTATTCTACATCGAGGAATTTAGAGAAATCGAAAAGCAATTTCCAAACTTTACCTTTGCCATTGCCTTAGATAATCCAATGCCAGAGGATAATTGGACATTGAAAAAAGATTTAAGTGACCCTAAAGGGGATGGGTTTAAAGGCTTTGTACATAATGTTGTAATTCAGGAATTTTTAAGTAAGCACGATGCACCAGAAGATTTAGAACTATATTTCTGTGGACCGCCAATGATGAATCAATCTGTTATCAAAATGGCTGACGATTGGGGAATTCCAGAAGATCAAGTCGCCTTCGATGATTTTGGCGGATAAGTATTGGATTAAAGTATTATAAGTTAAAATCCCGCATTAGCGGGATTTTTTGTTGGTAGAAATCCTCGCCAACGCTTGCAAAGGAATCTATCATTTCCGAAAGGTACATTCAAATAGTCTTGTCTTGTTGTGTTTCATTTACTTCAATCAATCAACTCTTTAAATAAGTCAGTATCTTTGCATCATGAAGCCCTTTATATTCATTTTCATTGCTAGTTTGTTTTTTATCGCTTGCCAGCAGGAGCAAGATGTTCATGTAGCCGAAATACAGTTCGGAACGATGGGTACTTATGGGATGGTAAAAATTATCAGTGATTCATTGGAAATAGATGAAACTGCAGTTTTACTTAAAATTGATAGTGTACTATATGATGTAAATATGGGGGTTAGCACGTACATAGATAGTTCTGTGATAGCGCGATCTAACCAAGAAGGATTTTTGATTGAAGATGGAAATGAGATTCATCAATCCCATTTCAAAGAAAATTTAACACGCAGCTTAGAAATTATGAGAGTGACTAATGGGCAGTTTAACGTCTTTATTAAGCCGCTTATTGATTTTTGGGGTTTTGGTGATTATGACAAACGCAATTTACTTGCTAAGGATAGTTTAAGCGTTGATTCAGTCTTGAACTGCATAAACAGCCATGATGTTTACATTAGAGATACTTCAGGGTGCATGCAATTGGACTTCTCTGCTATCGCCAAGGGATATGGGGTTGATCAGGTAGCTAATCTGCTTAAGCGCATGAACTATGAAAGGTATATGGTGGAAATAGGAGGAGAATTGGTTTGTAAAGGTAAAAATGCCGACGAAGTATTTTGGCGATTGGGTATTGAAGAACCTAATGAGGAAAGTCGCTCTATTTTTGAAGTCATTCAACTAGAGAACAAGGCAATGGCAACTTCTGGAAATTATAGAAACTTTAAAATCTTGGATAACGGTCAAAAGGTGGTCCATATCATAAACCCATCCTCAGGTTATCCAGAGATAAGTAATCTTCTTAGTGCAAGTATCGTAGCAGAAAACTGCATGTCTGCGGATGCCTATGCGACAGCTTGCATGGTTATGGGTATTGATACTTGCTTCGACTTTCTGCTCAATCATCCCGAATTAGAGGGCTACCTCATTTATTCGGATGAAGCAGGTCAACTAAAGGTAAAACAAACCAAGGGATTTGAAGAGATGATTGTTGAATAGACTAGCTCATGGTATTGAATAAGCTCATAGCACAATTCATTTTGAGAATTTTCATACAGGAATAATAAATACAAGTAGCACTTTGTGTAAAAGCTTTTGTTCATTAAATTTTCGGCTCAAAAAACTTACCTTCACCTAAAATAATATAATCCTATGATTACTAAAGTTGTTGTACTTGCCATATATGTTGCCATTTTATTTTTAATCGGAATATTTGCTTCCCGAAAAGTAAAGAGCATGAGCGACTTCTATGTAGGTGGGAAGAATATGGGCTTTTGGGCGGTGGCATTTTCAGCTCGAGCAACAGGCGAATCTGGTTGGCTGCTTATAGGACTAACTGGAATGGGAGCCTTAGCAGGTATGTCAGGATATTGGGTCGTCTTAGGTGAAGTCTTAGGTGTTTTCATTTCCTGGTTTTTTATGGCAAAGCGCTTTAAACGTAAATCAGATAGTTATGATGCGATTACTATCCCAGATTATTTGCAGAGCCATTTTAAGTCAACGACTAACACGCTTCGTATACTTTCAGCTTCTGTCTTGTCGATATTCGTGATCATTTATGTTAGCTCTCAAATTGATGCAACAGGTATCGCTTTTGAGTCTTTATTGGGAATGAATTACTTTGCCGGAGCACTTCTTGGTTTTGGCATTGTACTGGTTTATATTTTTATCGGAGGCTTTGTTGCAGCGGTATGGTCAGATATGTTTCAAGGTTTGTTAATGTTCTTTGGACTGGTTTTATTGCCAATTGTGGTCTGGTTTTCTATGGATCATGGTCAAGGTATAATGAGTGGACTAAATGCTATCGATCCCGCTTTGACTGATATCTGGGGAGGACATGATGATGTATGGATGAACGTGTTTACTATTTTAGGATTCTCTATGATAGGTTTGGGATTCTTAGGTTCGCCACAGGTATATGTTCGCTTTATGTCAATACGAAATGAAGAAGAGATTGATAAAGGGAAATGGGTGGCCTTAGCCTTTACTTTTCTTACTGATGCTGCAGCGGTTACTATAGGTATTCTCGCTAGAGTTTTGTTTACGAAAAGTGGCCAAGACCCTGAAGCTATTTTTGGAATAGGGGCAACAGACGTCTTAAAACTAATGACAGAAAACTTTCTGCCTTATGTGCTTGTAGCCATCTATGTGGCTATCGTTCTATCTGCTATTATGTCTACTATCGATTCATTGTTAATTATTGCATCTAGCGCGATAACAAGAGATTTTTACCAAAAAATATTTCATCCAGAAATAAAAGATGAAGACCTAACTAAATTGTCTAGAATTGTAACCATTATAATGGCACTAATTGCCTTAGCTATAGCAATGACTATTGCTATCTTATCTCCCGAACGGCAAGTGTTTTGGGTAATTATATTTGGTTGGTCAGGTATTGCCGCCACATTTTGCCCCGTTATAATTTTATCGCTTTTTTGGAAAGGCTATACAGAGAAAGGAGCTATTGCGTCTATGATAGCAGGATTTTTATCGGTGATAGTTATCAAGTTTGTTTTTCAGAATTTAGAAGGAGTAGGACCGTATTTTCAAGCGTTGGATGTGCTAGCACCATCATTTGCAGTAGCGATGATCTTTGGTTGGATTTTCTCTAAGTTGGACATCAAGAAGATTTGATTGTTTTCTGAGAACGAGAATACGTCATTCCGATTCAACGCAAATCTTCGCCTTCGCTTGAAATTAAGAACTATCCTATTCCCGGTAGATCTTCAGATGCTGCTACTTCGCAATCGCCTTCTGGAATACTACCACAAACAGTGCATTCTCCAATTTCATTGCGCAACATAGGATTATTTGAAGCGCACCCACCTCTAAACTCTGCTTTGCTATCGAAGAACATCCGAATACCAAGAGCTGCTACAAAAAATGCAAAAATTGCGATGCACACAAACATCATAGGAAGAAAAGTATTCATGATGTAAAGATAGCAAATCTCTCTCGTTAATAGTTTCTATGGGGCTTCAAATTATTTATCTTAGTGGCATGAATAAGAAATTAGAAGCTTTCCAGCGCTTGCTGGATATCATGAATGATTTGCGTGAAAAATGTCCTTGGGATAAAAAACAAACCACCGCATCTTTAAGGAATTTAAGTATTGAGGAAGTATATGAATTAAGTGATGCAATTTTGAAGGAAGATTCTGCTGGAATAAAAGAAGAGCTTGGAGATTTATTTTTACACCTTATTTTTTATTCAAAAATAGGAGAAGAGGAAGGCCAGTTTGATGTAGCAGATGTTTTGAATAGTGTATGCGATAAACTCATACATAGACACCCGCATATTTATGGCGACGTGAAAGCGGAAACAGAAGAAGAAGTCCTTAAGAATTGGGAGCAACTTAAATTGAAAGAGGGAAAGACCTCTATCTTGGAAGGGGTGCCTTCATCTATGCCAGCAATTAATAAAGCATTTAGGCTTCAAGAAAAAACTGCTAAGGTTGGTTTTGAGTGGGATGCTATTGTGGAAGTTTGGGACAAGGTTGAGGAAGAAAAGAAAGAGTTAGTCGAAGCTGTGGAGCAAGGCAGTCAAGAGCAGATACAGGATGAGTTTGGAGATTTGTTATTTGCCTTAATTAATTATGCTAGATATTTAAAAATAGATCCAGAGGCCGCATTAGAAGGGACTAACAGAAAATTTAAATACCGATTTGAGTTCATCGAAAAGACGGCAAAAAAACAAGGCAAAAATCTTCAAGATATGAGCCTTGAGGAAATGGATGAAATCTGGAATTTAGCAAAGAAATAACTGGAGCTTAAACGTTTCCTAAACCCAATACACGCAGCCATTGATGGGTGTCTTCAATTTCACCATTTTTAATAGAAGTAATCGCTTTTAACAAGCGGGATGATATCTTACGATTTTCTAGTGGAGGAAGTGAAAATTCATCATCCTTGTAGCCTATAGCCATTATGGGTGAAATTGTTGCTGCAGTTCCGGCACCAAAAGCGTCTTCCAAATGACCCGATTTATGAGCATCAGTGACTTCATCTATGGATATCGGGCGTTCCTCAATAGGAATACTCCATTCGCGGAGCAGCGTTATCACGCTGTCCCTTGTTACACCAGATAAAATAGTACCTTCTTCTAAAGATGGTGTAATAACTTTCCCATCAATCACTATAAAGATATTCATAGTACCTATTTCTTGTAAGAATTTTTTATGAACTCCATCAAGCCAGAGGATTTGCTGATAGCCTCTTTTATTGATTTCCTCAACAGGCTGAATTGCTCTAGCATAATTTCCAGCAGTTTTTGCAAATCCAGTTCCACCTGGGAAGGCACGAACATAATCGTCACTCGCATAAACCTTAACCGGTGCACTGTAATAAGAGGCGACTGGTGAGGTGAAAATGATAAACTTATATTTAGATGATCGACGAATTCCAATAAATTCATCCGTTGCAAATAAATAGGGCCGAATGTAAAGAGAGGTTCCTTCCGAATTAGGAATCCATTGATTATCTAATTTCAATAATTCATCCAAAGCTTGAAAAAATAATTCTTCTGTTATTTGTGGCATTGCCATGCGCATAGCAGAACGATTCAATCTTTCTAGATTCTTCTCAGGTCGAAAAATAACAATTTCATTCTTATCGTTTTTTCGTGCTTTTAATCCTTCAAAAATTGATTGTCCATAATGAATAGAAGACATTGCTGGATGCATGGGTAAATAGTCAAAGGGAACAATTCTAAAATCACCCCACTCACCATTCTCGTAATCTGCAATAAACATGTGATCAGAAAATATTTTACCAAACCCAAGCTGACTAAAATCTTCCTTGCTCAACCGACTTTCAGATGATTTGTTAACTTTAATTTGATAATTCATTATGTTTGCTTTAATTTTTGCAAAGATACGAAATTTAGACGCATCTTTTGTTTAGATTATTTTGTGACTGCATATAATTAAAATAAATATGACCGCATTATATAGAAATACAAAGCTATATCGATTGCCCGATAGCGATACAAATGCAATCCTTCACAAGGATTTAATTGCCGCAGAGTTAATCTTTGTTTTATTCTTAGATGTGGATATACAGCCAGAACTTGTGCAAATGCTTGATAAAATAAGCTTAGCCTTGAAATTAGATCAAGCGAAAGTGGAATATTTAATTGTAAACTCCAATGGTATTTCTTTAAATGATTTACAAGCAAAATATAACGCTAAACATGTCGTGGTGTTTGGCGCAGAACCTAAAGCTTTAAATATAAATGCTGAGTTATCCAATTATCGGGTTTATCCATTCAATCAATTCAAGCTTCTTCTTGTAAATGATGCACTAGATATATACTCCAATAAGCAACTCAAAGCTAGTTTATGGAACTCACTGCAAGAAATGTTTAAATGATGGAAATTATATTTGCGACCAGTAATGCGAATAAATTGCGGGAAGTTAGATCCTTGTTGCCCGATGATATTATGGTCCTAAGTTTGAAAGAAATTAACTTTACGGAGGAAATTGAAGAAACAAAATCAACTATAGAAGGGAATAGTTTATTAAAAGCAAAAACTATTTTTGATATATACCAGAAGCCTGTGCTAGCAGAGGATACAGGGCTTGAAGTTTTCGCTTTGAATGGAGAACCGGGTGTGCGATCTGCTAGGTACTCAGGAGATGATGCTAGCGCTGAGAAAAATATGGATCTTTTACTAAACAACCTCAAAGAGGAAAGCGATAGATCTGCTCAATTCAAGACGGTTGCTACTTTTATTTCAGCGAATGGAGTTATTCATACTTTTGAAGGAATTATTCGTGGAGTTATCACATCAGATAAAATGGGTGAAGAAGGCTTTGGCTATGACCCTATTTTTAAACCTGCAGGTTTCAGTAGGGTCTTTGCAGGTATGCCCGATCAGGAAAAGAATATTATCAGTCATAGAGGAATAGCGATAACAAAGTTTATAAGCTTTCTGAAAGAAGAAATGACCGAAGGGTAGATTGCTTCTAGGCTAATTTTTCAAGAGTGAGTAGAATAGCTTTTTCCACAATAGCTTTAGCGTCTTTGCTAAATGTCATGGCCTGTCTATTGGCAAGAATGGCATTAACAGATAAACACTTATGCCCTAATAATTTTCCTAGGCCGTAAATGCCAGAGGTTTCCATTTCTAAATTGGTAACGCGATGCGCGCCAAATTGCAGCTTGGATAAATCCTCAATAAAATTATCAATACTTGGTTTTAATCGCAGTGATCGCCCTTGTGGCCCATAAAACCCCGTTGATGTTAGCGTAATCCCATAATAGAGGTCTTCATGCTTAAATAGATCCAATAAATCTTGACTTGCTGCGGTCAATGAGGGGGTGATGGGAAGTACAACTTGCGTATTTATTTTCTTCAAGATTTCTTCTTCTTCGGCGGTATTCATGCCTTGATAAAAATTCATTAGGCCATCTAATCCTAATCCATGGCTAGAAAGTAAGATGCTATCAATAGGAATATCTTTTTGCAAAGATCCAGACGTTCCAACACGAATAATGTTTAATGATTTTAAACTGGTTTTAGCTAGACGAGTTTCAAGATCTATATTAACTAAGGCATCAAGTTCATTAAATACAATATCGATATTATCAGTGCCGATACCAGTAGATAATACCGTCAGTCGTTTTCTCCCTATGTATCCCGTATGCGTTACGAATTCTCGTTTATTGGTTTTAAATTCAATAGAGTCAAAGTGCTTGCTAACATCTTTAACACGATCTTGGTCTCCAACAATAATGATGTCATCAGCAATATGCTCAGGCTTAAGGTGAAGGTGATAAACACTACCATCCTCATTTAACACTAATTCACTCGCTTCCATTTTTTTATTCATTAAGCAAAGTTATAATTATTCAAGGAACTTTGATTGCGCACAAGTTTGCCAATTCAGAGTATGGTGTTTTGTTAAAGCAGTTGTACATTTGTGTTTAATACTATTCTTATATGACAAAGGCAATAGAACAATACTTGATAGATAAAATTACGGAGCGCAAGGAAAAGGACGCTTTTAGAAGTTTTAGAGTCAATGCGGGGGAGATTGATTTTTGCTCCAATGATTACCTGGGTTTTGCGAAAGATCCAGAAATTCATCATGCTGTAAATGAAGAATTGATGCACGGAGAGCAAATACAAGTAAATGGGAGTAGTGGAGCAAGGACGATTACGGGCACTTCAGCGGCTATTGTTGATTTAGAAAATAGTTTGGCTGCATTTCACATAGCTCCTGCTGGCTTGATATATAATTCAGGATATACCGCCAATATTGGTTTGTTTGCTGCGCTTCCGTATCGAGGAGATACGGTATTGTACGATGAATTAATTCACGCCTCCATTCGAGATGGTTTAAGAATGAGCAGGGCCAATTCATACTCCTTTAAGCATAATAGTACCGCAGATCTAGAGAGTCGATTGAAACGCGCTAAAGGAAATGTGTATGTCGCAGTAGAATCTGTTTATTCTATGGACGGTGATACAGCGCCCTTGAGAGCAGTTGCTGAACTTTGTGAAAGATATCATGCAGCACTTATTGTCGATGAAGCACATAGCAATGGCATTTTTGGAGAAGTAGGGCAAGGCAAGGTGGTGGAATTAGGTCTTGAAGAAAAAGTATTTGCTCGTGTAATGACTTTTGGAAAAGCTCTTGGATGCCACGGCGCAATTGTTTTGGGAAGTAGGTTTTTGAAAGACTTTTTAATCAACTATTCTCGCGCCTTTATTTATACCACTGCACCATCTCCTCATCAAGTTTTAACGATAAAAAAAGCGTATGACAAATTGTCAAAAAATAAACATAATATATATAAGCTGAGTGAGTTAGTAAGTTTATTTAAATTAAAATTACAAGACTATCCAGCACTAATGGTGATTCCGAGTTTAAGCCCAATTCAATGTGTTGTTATTCCTGGGAATAGACGTGTGAAGGCTGTCTGTAATCAGGTACAATTGGATGGTTTTGATGTTCGTCCCATTGTCGCTCCAACCGTTCCAGAAGGAAAGGAGCGCATTCGAATTTGTATGCATAGTGACCATAGGGAAGAACAAATTATTGGATTAATACAATCTATAAATAAGCACTTAATAAATTATGATAAACAAGTCAGTTAAAAATTATTTCGTAAGTGGTATTGGGACAGATGTAGGTAAGACTATCGTTTCTGCTGTTTTGGTGGAGGCTCTTCAGGCAGACTATTGGAAACCTATACAGGCTGGAGATTTAACCAACAGTGACAAAGACAAAGTGTTTCAAATGATAAGCAATACGCAATCCAAGTTTCATGAGAACACCTTTGCTTTACAAAACCCTGTTTCTCCGCATTATGCAGCTGAGCTAGACGGTATTGAGATTAAGCTTGATTCGTTAAAAAAGCCAGCCACAGCTAATCATTTAATCATTGAAGGTGCAGGCGGCTTAATGGTTCCATTAAATAAGGAAGACTTAATAGTCGATCTAATTGAAAAGTTGCCTTGCGAACTCATATTAGTAATGAATAATTATTTAGGCAGTATCAACCATAGCCTGATGAGTGTTGAAGTACTAAAAGACAGGAATATTTCAATAAAGGGAGTTATTTTTTGTGGAGATATATATGCTCCTGGTGAGGATTTTATTCTGAATTACACCAAATTAAAATTCTTAGGACGAGTGCCTCAAATGGAAAATATTACGAAAGAAGAAATATATAAAATAGCCCAACAATTTAAATACTTAGCAAATGATTAATGGAGTAATTATGGATATGGATGGGCTGTTGATTGATTCAGAACCATTTTGGAGAATAGCTGAAATTGCAGCATTTCAGAAGCTAGATTGCTCTTTAACAGATCAAATGCTTGGCGAGACTATGGGGATGCGCAACGATGAGGTAGTTAAATATTGGATAAATCATTTTGATGTAGTCAACCCAAACTTTGGCCAGTTGGAAATTGATATTTTGACGAGTGTGCAAGAGCAAGTTGAGCGCAAAGGTCAATTGCTTCCGGGGGTTATAGATACCTTAGAGTTCTTTAAAGCACAACAAATTCCCATTGCATTAGCTTCATCGTCTCCTAGGCAAATTATTCAAAGTGTGGTGAATACCTTGGATATTAAAAAGTACTTTAAAGTCATGTGCTCTGCAGAATTTGAAGAATTTGGTAAACCACATCCTGCGGTATTTTTAAGTGCTTCAAATTATTTAAGAATTGCTCCAGAAGAATGCTTAGTTTTTGAAGATTCTGTAAATGGGGTGATAGCGGCAAAGGCAGCAAAAATGAAGTGTATAGCTATTCCAGCTCCTAACGATTTTACAGATCAACGGTTTGCTATTGCAGATAACCGTTTTAAAAGTTTGTGTGATTTCATTGCATTGGAAAATAAAAATTGATGGATTTGTAACTTTTTTTTAGGGGGCTCGTAAATATACACAAGCCCACCAAGAAAGACACTTTAGTCCATTTCTAGTCGACAGAAAGGTTCTACAAAAAAAGAGATGTATTTGCGTCTCTTTTTTAGTTTGGGGAAGGTTTCTACTCATATTTTATTGAATGAACTTATTGCCTATTAGGGCTGTTTAACAAGTAATTAAATCCAAAAAAATCATGAAAAAAATCAACTTAAGTTTAGTCGCAATAACGGTATTTGCACTAGTTACACTCTGTGCATGTAAGCAAGATACATCGATAGAAGAAGTATCGGTAGAGGAGAACCTATCAATGGAAGAGCCTATCACGGGAGGATTCTATCTCGACAAAGAAAACTCTATGTTGAATTGGAAGGCGAAAAAAGTGACCGGTGAGCACTTCGGTACTATCGCGTTAACCAATGGTAAATTTAGTTTTTCCAATGGCAAGTTAACTGGGGGTGTTGCTTATGCGGATCTAACTTCAATTGTGGTGGAAGACATTAAGGATGAGGTTATGAATACTAAGCTAACTGAACATTTAAATTCTAAGGATTTCTTTCATACAAGTGAGTTTCCTTCAGCTACATTGAAGCTTGACGGCTCAACTGATGAAGCAATTGCGTTTGGTAGTCTGACTATAAAGGATATCACTCATCCTATTGAATTTCCTTATGAGGTTGTCGAAAATGAAGGGGTTGTGAGGCTTACCGGTTCTATGCTCGTGGACAGAACAATGTATGATATTAGATATGGATCAGGAAAGTTCTTTGAAGACCTTGGCGACAAAGCTATTTACGATGATTTTGAGTTAAGTTTCATTGCTGTAAGTGTGAAACAATAAAAATATTTAAAGAAAATGGACATTGGCTTAACTCATTGTCCTTTTTTTTCATTAGATTTGACTTAGTGTATAACCTACACTAATATAAAAATTATTCAAATTTAAATGTAAATCTTGTAGCTTTATTCTATGAAACTTTCCAAAATAGCAGTATTCACTTCAGGAGGCGACTCACCAGGCATGAATGCCGCACTTCGTGCAGTTGTTCGTGCATCTCGGTACTATCAACTAGAGGTAGAAGGCGTTTATCGAGGATATGAAGGAATGATTGATGATGACTTCATCCCTTTAGACGAACGTTCTGTTGCAAGAATTGTAGATAAAGGAGGCACCATTATTAAGAGTGCTCGATCGGAAGCGTTTAGGACGAAGGAAGGAAGAAAGCGAGCCTACAATAATCTTCAAAAGCATAAAATTGATGCTTTAATAGGTATAGGTGGCGATGGGACATTTACAGGTCTTCATGTTTTCAACAAAGAATTTGGAATTCCTGTTATTGGTATACCCGGAACCATCGACAATGATATTTTTGGTTCGGATTATACGATTGGTTTTGATACGGCATCGAATACAGCTATTCAAGCTATAGATAGAATTAGGGATACTGCAACTTCTCACAATCGATTATTTCTCATTGAAGTGATGGGGAGGGATGCTGGATTTATTGCCTTACGTTGTGCCATAGCTAGTGGTGCCAAAGCTGTAATGCTTCCCGAAACACATACTGAACCAGAAGCGCTTTTAGCCAAAATTAAATTGGGAGCACAAAAAAGAAAATCAAGCAATATTGTAATTGTTTCGGAAGGAAATAGAAATGGAAATGCTCAAGAATTGGCTAAACAATTGCAGTTAATGGACGATTCTTTTGATATCAAAGTTACTGTTCTAGGCCATGTTCAACGAGGAGGTCCACCTAGCGCCTATGACAGGTTATTGGCTAGCCGTTTAGGTGTTGGTTCAATTGAAGCCCTAAAGGCAGGGAAGAGTGACGTAATGGTTGGTGTATTGAATGAAAAAATGGTCTTCACCCCATTAGAGAAAGCAATTAAAGAAAATCATCGTATAAACGATGAAATGATGAAACTGATTGAAATATTGAGTATATAAAAAAGAAATTATGAAAATTGCGATAAACGGATTCGGAAGAATCGGAAGATTAACATTTAGAAGGTTAATCGACAACAAAAATGCAGAAATTGTAGCTATTAACGATTTAACTGATCCAAAAACACTGGCTCACTTACTTCAATATGATACTGCTCACAGAAAATTTAACCATGAAGTTAGCTTTGATGATAAGCATATCATTGTTGATGGTCGTTATATTCCCCTATTTGCGGAAAGGGACGCATCTAATCTGCCTTGGAAAAAACTTGGAGTTGATGTAGTAGCAGAATGTACAGGTTTCTATCGAACTACAGAAAAGGCAATGATTCATATTACAGCAGGAGCCAAAAAAGTAGTTATTTCTGCTCCAGCAACTGCTGATATCAAAACGATAGTTTTGGGGGTCAATGAAGGAGATATAACAGCAGATGACCATATTATATCTAATGCATCTTGTACCACTAACTGTCTGGCACCCATGGCTAAAATAATGCTGGATAATTTTGGCATTGAAAGCGGTTTTATCAACACTGTGCACGCCTATACTTCCGATCAGAATTTGCAGGATTCCCCGCACAGTGATCTTCGCCGAGCTAGAGCAGCGGGAGATTCAATTATACCTACATCAACTGGTGCTGCGAAGGCTGTTGGATGGGTTATTCCTGAGTTGACCGGTAAGTTGGATGGTATCGCCAATCGAGTTCCTGTCGTGACGGGCTCGCTAACAGATTTTACTGTGTTGGTAGAAGAGGAAGTTAGTGTAGATTCTATTAAACGGGTATTTCAAGAAGCTGCAGCAGGCAGTTATGGCGGAGTATTACAATATACAGAAGAGCCATTAGTTTCTTCAGATATTATCAGTTCTTCTTACTCCTGTATTTTTCAAGGAGATTTAGTTGCAGTTCAAGGAAGATTAGTTAAATTAATTGCGTGGTACGACAATGAGATGGGATATGCTAGTCGTATGGCAGATTTGATGTTAATGTTAAAAAAATATATTGATTAACGGGATTCTTCTATTTCTATTTTTTATTCTGGTCTATTTCGGCGCCTGCTTATTTTTTTATTTTTACCAGGAATCTTTTCTCTTTCATCCAAGGAGCACTGCGCAAGATTTTGCCTATGACTTCAATTACCCGTATGAAGAACAATGGTATGACACCCACAATAATGGCTGCATTCATACTCTGAAGTTTAGTACTAAAGACTCTAAAGGTTTAGTCTTTTATTTACATGGGAATGCGGGGAGTTTGCGAGATTGGGGTTGGGTTTATACCGATTTCATCTCTAGGGGCTATGATTTACTTATACTTGATTACAGAACATTTGGGAAGAGTAAAGGCAAACTGAGTGAGCAGAATATGGTGAATGATGCATGCTTTGTCTATGATGATGTTTGTAAAACCTACCCCAAAGAGAATATCGTTATATATGGCAGATCTATTGGAACTGGAGTTGCGCTGCAATTGGCCGCTCAACGGAAGGCTAAAGCTTTAATATTGGAATCACCTTTTTATAGTATTGCTGATATAGCTCGTAAAATTGCCCCTATATTCCCATTAAAATTGCTTCTTCGTTTTAAATTTGAGAGCTATTTGTATATTAACCAGGTCAACTGTCCAACATACATCATTCATGGAGTAGAAGACAAAATAGTTGCCTTCTCAAGTGGCAATAAATTGGCTCAAGAAGCAAAGAATGAATCTTATTTTATTCCCGTTCAAGAAGCGCAGCACGATAATCTATCAGATTATCTAGAATTTTCAGAACTGCTGGACAAAGTACTGGTGAAATAAAGCCTTGTATAGGTTGTCAGTTAGTTCTTTAAGGCTATTTATAGTGACATTTGAGCAGCTTTTCCTATGCTTGTTATTGCTATTGCCTCTTCAAGCCCATTTTCTTGCTATTCATAAACTAATTACTTTAAACTAAAAAACCCTTGCTTTTAGCAAGGGTTTTTAATGTGTGGTGTTATAAAACGCTGATTAACGCTTTTCTTTAATTCTAGCTGATTTACCAGTTAAATCACGCAAGTAGAATAATTTAGCTCTTCTAACTTTACCGATCTTGTTAATTTTGATTTCCTCAATGAAAGGAGTGTGAATGGGAAAAACCCTTTCAACGCCAATTCCGTTAGACATTTTTCTAACCGTAAACATTTTATCGGTTCCTTCACCTCTTACATTGATTACATCACCTTTAAATATTTGGATACGCTCTTTACCGCCTTCAATAATTCTATAAGAAACAGAAACATTGTCCCCAGCTTTGAAGCTTGGAATATTTTCTTTTCTCACAAATGAATCCTGTACTAATTTTATTTCTTTTTCCATGATATAAATTAAATTTCGGAGTGCAAAGATAAATTTTATTTGTGAATAAAATACTATGATGCCCACAAATTATTCTTCATTGTCCTCTAAAATGTCCGGGCGTCTTTTTTTTGTTCGTTTTAGGCTTTGTTCATAGCGCCAATCATCAATTGCACCATCATTTCCGCTCAACAGAATATCGGGTACTTTTAACCCTTGCCAATCGCGCGGTCTGGTATAAACTGGTGGGGCTAATAACTGATCTTGAAAAGAATCAAACAGGGCAGAAGTTTCATCACTTAAAACACCGGGCAATAATCGACCAATACTATCCACAAGCACTGCGGCAGCAAGTTCACCACCGGAAAGTACATAGTCTCCAATAGAAATCTCCATCGTCACATACTTTTCTCTGATTCGCTCATCAATACCCTTGTAATGTCCGCAAATCAATAATAAATTCTTTTGAAGGGATAGCGTATTAGCTATTTGCTGTTTGTAAGGTAATCCGTCTGGTGTAAGGTAGATGATTTCATCAAACTGATGTTCAGCCATCAATTCCTCAATGCATCGCGCAAGTGGCTCGCAACTCATGACCATGCCGGCGCCACCGCCAAACTGATAATCATCTATTTGCTGATGTTTACCAATGCCGTATTCTCTTAAGTTTATGAGGGTTACATTCAATAAGCCTTTATCTTGAGCACGCTGCATGATGCTGTGACTTAAGGGACTTTCTAATAGTTTAGGTAATGCTGTTATTATGATAATATTCATAGACTTAAAATTCTATTTAAGATATAGCTTGATTAGTCCTTCAGGTAAGTTGCAATATATTTTTTTATTGAGTTCATCGATTTTGATGATGATAGATTCAACAAAAGGTATGTATATTTCTTTATTTTTATAAAACACCAAAAGATTATCATGGCCATTCTCATTTTCAAGTACATCTTCCACCATGCCTAACTCGCCATCTTGTTTATCAATGACTATAAAACCAAAAAGGTAATCATAGCTTTCTATAGTCTCAAAATATTTATCGTAGAGTTCCTCTTCGATTAAGCAAGTTAAATTTTTCAAAGCCAGTGCATCTTGTTCATCATTAATATCCTCCAATAGTACTTTAACTTTACCTTGTGGCTCGACTTTGTAGCTAATTACTTGAAAGGGGACGGGTTTGCCAAACTGCAAAAACCAAACGAAAGCAGGTTGTTCGTTGTTATGCTTAGGTGGGCAATCCAGCTGAATATGAATTTGACCTTTAAATCCTAAGGTTCTTTGAACATAACCAATAGAAACTAGCTTTGGAAAAATCTGATATGTAGGGGAAGAACTTTGCACGGATTGTATGAGGGTGTTTAATTTTACCAGGTTTTTAAGTAACCAGCCTCGCTAAGTTATGGATTAATGATAAAACAAAAAAGCCATCCACTGTTTCGCGGATGGCTTTTTTAGAAATATGTGAAGATTATTCTTCTGTTTTTTCTTCTTCAGCTGTTTCAGTTGTCTCTTCAGGAGCAACATCTTTAGCTGGGGCTTCTTCTTCAACAACTTCTTCAGTAGCCTCTTCAGCCGGAGCTTCTTCAACAACAGCTGTTTCAGTGGTCTCATCGGCAGTAGCCTCTTCAACAACAGCTTCTTCAACAACAGCTTCTTCAGTTGTCTTTTCAGTAGGAGCTTCTTGAGTTGTTTCTTCAGTAGTTTCTCCTTCAGCCGGAGCGGCCTTAGCATCTTCTTCAGCTAGTTTCGCTGCTTCGGCAGCTTCAGCCTCAGCTTCAACTGCAGCTTTAGCTACCAGTTTGGCGGAACGCTTAGTTGCTTCATCAGCATTTCTCTTCGTACGTTTCTCTTCAATTTTTTGAAGTTCTTTCTCTAATCTAGCTTGAACTTTAGTCATTTTAGCTTCAACCCATTCCGCATATAGTTTGTCTGCTTCATCTTGATCGAAGGCACCTTTTGTAACACCTCTTTGAAGGTGCTTTTTATATAGAACTCCTTTAAAGGTTAGTACTTTTTTAGCAGTATTGGTGGGTTGCGCACCATCCATTACCCATTTGAAGGCTTTGTCAACATCTAGGTTGATTGTAGCTGGCACAGTCAGTGGATTGTAATCCCCGATACGTTCAATAAATTTACCATCACGCTTATTTCTTGAATCGGCAACGATAATATGGTAGAAGGGTCTTTTTGATCTACCGTGTCTTTGTAATCTGATTTTTACTGGCATAAAATTAATTTAGCTTTGTAATTGTTAAAAAATATCCGCTTCTCAAAAACGGAGTGCAAAAGTAATATTAATTTTTATTCTTTTGTTAATGATTTTTCTATTTTATTTCCTAATAGATCTAAACCTGATCAGAGAACATTTCCATGGCTTTTCCCTTTTCTTCCATTTGCTCTAGGCTCTTCATGACTTAAGCTTTTAACCATACAATCGCTTTGTCCATTTAGTCATTGAATTCGCTAACAAACTTAGTAATTTCAATGCTTTCAAAACTTGGCACATTAATAGTTTTGTTTTTTTTTAGGAAAATCTTTTACTTCACTTAAAACCTCACCTTCATTAATTGCTTTACATTCCGGTATTGCAC
>CAZZMB010000001.1:37751-98806 GCA_964655225.1 uncultured Chitinophagales bacterium
TTTACTTCACTTAAAACCTCACCTTCATTAATTGCTTTACATTCCGGTATTGCACGATTATCTACTATTCAAAAATTATAGATTCTTTCTGGGCATACCAGTTCAAGTAGCTGTCTCGATGGATTTTTTCAATACTATTTCGTTTAACTTTCATAGTTGGAGTTGTTAAGCCATTTTCGATATTCCAATCCGATTGCATAACGATTACTTTTTCAAGTTTTTCATGCTTTTCAAACATTGGGCAAACTTCGTTTAAGCTTATGGATAAACTAGCTGATAGTTCTTCTTTTGATTTCGAAAGGCCCAATTCTGAACGAGTGATTAGAGCAATAGGCATGGGTAAACCTGTTCCCACAATGCAAATTTGTTCAATATCGGTGTTTTTTGAAAACTCTAATTCAATAGGTGAGGGTGAAATGTATTTGCCTTTATCCGTTTTAAACTGGTCTTTTACTCGTCCAATAATGGTAAGGAAACCTTCTTGATCGTATTCACCACAATCCCCAGTTTTGAAGTAGCCTTCCTCATCAAAAACTTCTGCAGTTACTTCAGGATTTTTGTAGTACCCCTTAAACATACATTTATTCTTGATGCATATTTCTCCTTCATTAGATAATTTAATTTGTACACCTGACCAAGGTTTCCCGACAGTTCCAATTTTAATTTCCTCAGGAAGGTTTTTGTGCGACAAAACACAATCCTCAGTCATCCCATAAACTTCTAAAACAGTAATCCCAATTGTCTTATACCACTCAATAAGGCTGGCAGCCAATGGAGCCGCACCGGAAATACAATATTTTGCACTACCCAACCCTAATTTTTCTTTTAATTTCTTCTTAATTATAGAATTTATAATAGGTATTTTTAAAAGTATGTTCAACTTGCTTTGTGGTAATTTTTCGAGAATCTTTTCTTGAAATTTTGTCCATATTCTAGGCACGGCAAAAAACAAATGCGGCTCACACTCACCGAGGTTAGTGGCAAAAGTTGCTAAAGATTCTGCAAAGGTAAACTCCGCCCCTTTAAAGATGCCAAATGTTCCAATACCCATTCGCTCTGCCACATGTGCTAGAGGTAGGTATGAAAATAATCGAGGATGGTTATCTAGCTTTAGCTCTTTGCTGAAAATCTTTACACTTTCAGCAAAATTTCCAATACTATGCATTACACCTTTTGGTATTCCTGTAGTTCCTGAAGTGTATATAATAGTATGCAAGTCGTCAAGATCAGGATTAGGCATTTCTTGGAGTGCTTTGCCATTTTTAACGATATCTTCCCACTGCTCGCCTTCTTGAATGCCAAATAAGCCGAGACCTACTTTAGCAATATTCGGAATTCCCCCTCTTTGTGGCTCAAAATTATCAAGCTTACCTATGATAATAGCTTTAGATTCACTGTGCAATAGCACTTGGTTTATACCTTCTGCATTTAAAGTAGGGTAGATAGGAATAGAAACATGATCAGCCATCATGATCGCTAAATCAGCCATAATCCAATGCCCACAATTTTTAGATAATAAGGCAATATGACTCCGTCTTGGTAAATTTAAAGACTTTAAGTAAGTGGCTATCTTTCGTACTTCTTGGCCTGCCTCTTCGAAGGTATAGTTAAGCACATCACCTTCAATGTGCTGTTTGAAGAAAATTCTATTGGGAGTTTGCAATTCCCAATGTAAAAAAGCATTTAAAGGAGTTTGTAGTTTGGTCATGGTTGGTGTATTTAAGTCATAAATATAATAAAAGATTTTTCGTAACACTATTTTCAATGGCAAGCACATGTGCAGTGGTGCTTATGAATGATTGCTATCTAAACTATCTTATCTTTTACCTTATTTCTTTACTCTCTTTGTGCACTTGAGTTCTCAGTTGAGTTAATGATAATGCTCACATATATATAACATTGGTTATGAAATTAAAAATATATGAAAATTATTCCAGTTTTATTTAAATAATAGCTTACTCTACCTATCATCATTAACTTTTACCGCTTTCTTTCAAACATTTTGCATACAATAAACTACACTTCTTAAAATGATATGGATTTTTATCCGTTTAGATGTTGTCAATTCAAAAGAATAAACTGCATTTTTGTTGACGTAAAGTATACATCATGGCCCAAAAACTTAAACTCGCCATCTTAACTGGTGGCTCATCTGCAGAATCGGAAGTCTCTTTAAAGAGTGCTCGGGTAGTCTTGGAAAATTTAGATCCACAGAAGTACGATACACACTTTGTCGATATGTCATCCTTTCCTTGGCAAGTTAAAGATGCACAGGGAAAGCTTTATGATTTGGATTTAAACACTTTCGGAATTGCAGGGATCAATCATCAATATGAGTTTGCCTTTTTGGCAATTCATGGCACACCAGCCGAAGATGGTAAAGTACAAGGATATTTGGACTTAATGGGGGTTCCATATTCCTCATGCTCAGTGCTAGCTTCGGCAATAACCTTTGATAAAGATATCACTAAGCAATTACTCAAGGAAATAGCTATTCCCGTAGCTAAGTCTTTGTTGATCACAAAATCTAATGGATTGAATATTCAAGATGTTAATGATAAATTAACTTATCCTGTATTTGTTAAGCCCAATAAAAATGGCTCAAGTTATGGGATTTCTAAAGTTAAAGAAGCAAGCGCTTTTGAAGAGGCTTTATTTGATGCACTTAAATATGACGATGAAGTTCTCGTCGAAGAATTTATAGATGGTCGAGAGTTGGCATGTGGTCTTATGGAGGACAAAGAAAAATTAGTGTGTTTTCCAATAACCGAAATTTCAACGGATAACGAATTTTTCGACTATGAAGCTAAATATTTAGGTAAATCTAGAGAAGTTACGCCAGCACCCATAAGTGAGGAGCAAAAGAAGCGTTGTTTTGAATGGACCAAAAAAATTTATAGACACTTAAAATTATCGGGAGCTGTGCGGGTAGATTATTTCTTAAAAGAGAATAAGTTCTACTTTTTAGAGGTCAATAGTATTCCTGGCCTATCAGCAGCGAGCTTATTGCCCCAACAAGCTATGGCTCATGGTCTTTCTTTAGCCGCATTCTTTGATAAGATAATCACAAATGCAATGCAGAAAGGAAACAATTAAAGCCAATAAAACCCGTTTTACTCCTAATAAATAATATTTTTGCAGAATGAAAGAATGGTTATCCTTTTTAATAAGTAAAACCTTGTGGAAACACTTAGGGCTTATTTTGATTGCCTTTTTTGTTTTTGTACTTCTTTTGTTTAAATGGTTTGATTTTTACACTTTACATGGAGAGTCCTTAACCCTAAACGACTTAAATGAGCTTACTATTGAGCAAGCGATAGAAGTCCTGCAGGAAAAAGAATTGAATTATAATATTGTTGATTCGGCATCCTTTAATCCTAATTTCTTGTCGCATGCGGTTATCCAGCAAGACCCGGCACCTAATTCTAAAGTGAAGAAAGGAAGAACAATTTATCTGTGGTTGAATGCAGGGGCGCCGCCTTTCAAAGCGATTCCTTGTTTAATGGGCAATGCGACCTTGGAGGAAGCATTTGATCGCTTACCTCAAGTGGGGTTCGACATAGGTGATATAGATTATATACCGATGGAGGAGTTAAAGGAAGGAAATCCAATTTTGGAAATGCTTATTGAAGATGAAGAAATAGTGTGTGGAGATAAAGCACAATATGGAACAAAAATCGATTTGATTGTAGGCGAAAAGGCAGGTGCTAACAAAGTTAAAGTGCCTCTGCTTTTAGGGAAAACATTGGCTGAAGCTAAGTTTTTATTGAATGCTGATTTAAATTTTGGAACTGTAATGTATGAAGAGGATGGGCTTATAGATTCTTCAAGTGCGATTATTTACAAGCAGCTCCCTAATTACGGAAATGAGGCTATTCGTGTAGGAAGTACCATTGATATTTGGTTGCAGCAAGATTTACCTGAATCGGTCAGTGAGCGTTTACAAACTATTAAAAATGACACCAGTGAAACGGGGTCTTTGATTGATGCAGTTCAAGAAATAAACTATGTGGATGAAGAGTAGAGTCATTTTATTATTCCTAAATATTACCCTAATTAGTCTAAGTTTTGGTCAAAATGAGCGGTTAAGTCCCATTGGTCAAAATTCAAGCCTCCGACAATATGCTGGACAAGCTAAACTCAATTTTGTTTATGAAAATATAGTTCTTACTTCAGATACCTTGTCTTTGCCATTTATCGATGAGTTTTCTGTTCCATCACTGCGGCCTTATGACTTTGCATTGACATCTATCTCTGACACCGCTCTTTTCGCAGCAGGTATTTGTATTGAGAATGGAGATTTCACATTACAAACCGGATATTTTAATACTAATCCGAGTTTCACTTATTTTTATGACACCATCAATGATGTTGTCGATTCTGTGGTGAATGCTTCACTAAGTGTTGATTATTTTGGCGCTTCTACATGTTTTCCAACACCGTCAAATACATCGGTTTTTTGGCCCTTGGCGTATGCATTTACTTTCGATTCAATATCAGGTGCTAAATTGGACTCTGTTGCACTGCCTGCTGATAGCAGTTTTCAGTTTGCTTCTATTTATTTTGGAAGGCTTGATTCCAATGCTAAATGGATAGATAATTATGCTTTTCAAAACACTACCTTCCCTGTTGATCCACCTACAATCGGCGTGGTAACCTTGGATGGCTTGAATGAATTTGGAAGACCGTATAATAATTCGGTTGTTAATCCGGTGGGGAATGCAGATGTATTGACATCCAAGCCAATTGATTTGAGTGACTTGATGAATGATAGTGCAGTTTTTATTAGCTTTTTTGTGCAAGCGCAGGGGAGGGGTGATTTACCCAACACTCCGGATTCATTGGTCCTAGAGTTTAAAAATGAATTTGGACAAGAGTGGGTTAAAGTGTGGGGTATAAATATTGATGATATAGCGATAGATAAATTTAAGCAGTACTATGTAGAAGTTCGAGATACTAATTTAGTTGCTGGTCCGCGGTATTTCTATGAAGATTTTCAATTTAGATTTAGAAACATTGCCAGCTTAAGTGGAAATAATGACCATTGGCACATTGACTATGTACGTTTAGATAAAAACCGATCATTGTCAGAACAAGATACGGTCATACGAGATGTTGCTTTTTTATATGATTTCCCAAATACTTTAGCCAAATATAGCATGTTGCCTTGGAGTCAGTTTCAAGCAGGAGCCGATTCTTTTGCCAGTGAGATTAAAATTCCAATACGGGATAATGGACAAATCAATGGAGTTTCCGCGGGATCTTTCCCTATTGCAGTGCTTGTTACAGATTCCTTTGATACCGATACAGTTTTTGAGTTGAACGGATTAAATTTCAATCCAACCTCGGAAATAAAGAACCAAGTGTTTCTGCCGATTTCAGATTTTGTAAAACCTAATTTTCAAGGTGATTCGATTTGTTTGAATGCAGGAATGGGGATTTATCCTACGTCTAGAAATTTGATCATTAGTAATGATACTGCCTTTAGTCAAATTTGTTTCGATAAAGTGATGGCCTATGATGATGGTTCTGCGGAAAGAGCTTACGGCTTGAGTGGCAACCCCAATGAAGTCAAAAAATTTGCTTATAAATTTAATGTAGCTCATCCAGATACACTAGCCGCAATTCAGGTTCATTTCTCTAACATAGATGAGGACGTGAGTAATTTAGTGTTTAGTTTTTATGCTTGGGATAGTCTGGAGATTAACCAACCCTTGTCTTACGAAAATCAAATAGGGGTGATTGAAAATAAGAAGCCTAGCTATATTGATTTGGTCAATGGTTTTGTGACTTATGCTTTTGATACGCCTATATTAGTAACGGATGATTTCTATATTGGTTGGGCGCAAACCGATTCTAGAAATTTGCAAATTGGCTTTGATAAAAACAGTACGAAAGGACGTGACAACATGTTTACTTATACAAGCAGTACATGGCGACCATCCACGATTACCCAGGAGGGTTCTCCTATGCTGCGCGCTGTTTTAGATGCAGATTTTGTTTTTGAACCACCCACAGGAATTCAGAGTGTATATTCAAACAGTGTTTTGGAAGTTTATCCAAACCCAAGTCATGATATCTTTAATATTTATTTACCAAAAGACGGTTATAAAAACTCACTTATGGTCTATGATCTTTCCGGCAATTTGATTTTGAATCAAATCAATAGTTTACAAGTTAATTTGAGTCAGTTTTCAAGTGGCATGTATCTGCTTCAAGTCAGCGTTGGCAATAATTTATACCGTTCTAAGTTAATCAAACGATAATATGAAATATCCCAGGGTAATAGTATTTGATGGAGTTTGTAATTTGTGCAATTTATCCGTTCAACGGGTGCTCAAGTATGATAAAAATGCTCACTTCTCATTTGCCTCCTTACAAGGTAAATTTGGACAAAACCTACTCAAACAAAAAGCATTAGACTCTAAGACATTCAATTCTTTTATCTTGCTCGAGGGTAATCAATTTTACACCCAATCTACTGCAGCTTTGCGGGTAGCTAAAAAAATGAGTTTCCCTTTTTTCTTATTTTATCCTTTTATTTTAGTTCCTAAATTTATTCGAGACACCATCTACGACTATATAGCCAATAATAGATACAAATGGTTTGGAAAAACAGAATCGTGTATGATGCCGGATCCGGAGGTGCAGCAAAGATTTATTCCTTAAATTCGGTCAATGATTAAAAAGCTTAAATACCTCGTTATTGGATTATTCCTGTTAGGGTGCTTTATTTCATTTTATGCCTATTCGTTTTGCTTTGGGGTAAGCGTATATCAACAAACGGATTTTTATTTACCTACAGGGTCTACATATGAATCGCTTTTAGATACATTAGAAAAAGAAGACCTAATCAATAATAAAAGGTTTTTCTTGGTTCTGGCAGAGAAGATGAATCTAAAAAACAATATCTACCCTGGGTATTATTTAATTGAAGAAGGTACTTCAAACTATGAGCTCATCGCAATTCTTCGAGGAGGTATGCAGACACCTGTCAAACTTGTCATTAATAATATAAACTTTAAGCAAGACTTAGCTGCGAAAATTGCCAGTCAAATTGAGCGGGATTCTTTGAGTATCTACTCGTTTCTTTTTGATGAAGAAAGGATAGCGGAGTTGGGGTATGAAGTGGACAATATCTCTTGCCTGTTTTTGCCAAATACTTACGAAGTTTATTGGAACCTGAGTGTAGAGTCTTTAATGGCTAAATTTACTCAAGCGCATCAAAGCTTTTGGAATGAGAGTCGATTGCAACAAGCTGCCAATATAGGCTTGTCGAGTAATGAAGTTTTTATTTTAGCATCGATTGTGGAAAAGGAGTATAAGTATGCAAGCGAACGCAGAAGCATTGCTGGGGTCTACGTTAATCGCTTAAAGCTGGGGATGAAATTACAAGCTGATCCTACGGTTAAGTTCGCTTTAGGTGATTTATCGATTAAACGGATATTGACAGCTCATACAGCGCACAATCATCGCTACAACACCTATTATCATGCGGACTTACCACCTGGCCCTATTTGTCTACCTGAAACATCCACTATAGACGATGTCCTTGAAGCGGAGGAGCATAATTTCCTATATTTTTGTGCGAAAGCAGATTTATCAGGATATCATACCTTTACAAAAAGTTATAATGATCACCTTAAAGCGGCAAGATTGTATCATGCAGCTTTAAACAAACTGCGTATTTATGAGTAGGGTAAGTGAAACCAGCGTTCGTGTTCGCTATGGAGAAACAGATCAAATGGGGTTTGTTTACTACGGCAATTACGCCTTATACCTTGAATTAGCTCGTACTGAATTGATCCGTCAATCCGGTTGGAGCTATAAGCAATTGGAAGTGGAAGGAATTCAGTTGCCTGTGGTTAATTTAAATATGAAATACAGAAAACCTGCGGTTTATGACGATGTTCTTCATATTCGAACAAAAATTATAGGGGAAATAAATAGAAAGATTTGTTTCTATTCAGAAATATTTAATGCTCAAAACGAACTTTTGCTTAAAGGAGAAGTGGAGCTAGTTTTTATGGATAAACATCTGAAGAAAGTAATCAACTGCCCTGATTTACTAAAGGAGAAAATGAAACCCTTTCAATGGAGTTAAAGAGGGACATAGAGATTTTTATACAAAATAATCCTGCTGCATTGAAGACGATCCGTTTTTTAAAGCAGTTTACGCTTCCAGGATTTGATAAGATACCTGTGTTTATTGTGCTTAAGTTTATTGCCTCTGAATTGAGAAAGGATCTGATTCCAACACGAGCAAGGTCTATTGCTTATAGTTTTTTTATTGCATTCTTTCCAGGGATGATTTTCTTGCTAACCTTGTTGCCTTATATTCCTTTAGAGGGCGTTCAAGCACATTTTTTTTCTATCATTAATGAGGTCGTTCCTGATAAAGTAGTGAATTCATTTATTCTTACTACGGTGGACGACTTAATCAATCAACCCAGGGAGGGATTATTATCATTTGGAGCTTTATTGACCTTCTATTTTGCTACGCAAGGGGTGGTCTCTATGATTTTATCCTTTAATAAAACCTATTCAATTTATACCGACAGAAATTTCTTAACCTTACGTTGGGTCGCCTTAAAGCTTACTATTTTATTATTCTTCATGTTTGTTATCTCTATTGTTGTTCTTATTGCTGGGGAAGGTCTCATTAATTTGTTCTTAGGTTATGTTGAAATAAAGAGTTTTTGGGTAAATATTTTACTAAACGCCCTGCGGTATATTATAATTTTGATTCTGTTCTTTGTCTCTATCTCTACCATCTATTATTATGGTCCTTCGGTGAAGAAGAAGTGGAAGTTTGTAACGCCTGGTTCTAGTTTGGCAACTATTGGTTCAATAGTGGCTTCGGTTGTATTTTCCAATTACATCAATGGATTTGAAAAATACAACACTATTTATGGCATTTTTGGGTCGATTATCTTGTTCTTAGGCTGGCTGTATTTGAATTCATTTGTTTTGCTTATCGGATTTGAGTTAAATGCCGCAATTTATTATCAATCACATATTCTTAAGGAAGAGGAAGAGGAATTGATTGCTTAGCACCTGTGGCTTCTATCTTCATATAGTTAGTGATGATTTTTTTTATTTTTTTTTAGAGAAAAGTAAGCTTAAAATTAAAAAGCTTTTTACTTTTACATCGGAGAATTGGCAGAGTGGTCGAATGCGGCGGTCTTGAAAACCGTTGTACTGTGAGGTACCGGGGGTTCGAATCCCTCATTCTCCGCCAAAGCCTCTCCTCGAGAATATCGGGAAGAGGCTTTTTTATCCTTAGAACTCATGGGAACGATAAAAAAACCATTTCAGCGTGAATCGCACCTCAGAAGTATAATCAAAGGTTTTACTTGGCGAGTTATTGCCTTTTTAGATACCTTGGTAATGACAATGCTAGTAACATCGATTATCGATGGTAAACCGCACATTGAGGCTGGACTAGCTATAGCGGGATTTGAGTTTATAATTAAAATTGTCATCTATTATGGGCATGAGCGAGCTTGGCAAAGCGCATGGAAGGACGGAGTTTTTGCACAAAAGGAGACCTTGTTCAAAACAGCAACATGGCGAGTTTTAGCTACAACTACTACTTTTATTATTTCAGGTAAAGTATTAGGTTCATTTGCAGGGGCAGCTCTTGGTATCGCTTTAGCGGAATCTGTGAGTAAATTTGCTTTCTTTTACCTGCATGAGCGCCTATGGTTAAAAGTTCCACTGGGAGCAGTTCGCGAGATTGTTCGAAAAAATTAAGAATAGGTTTTTTCTACAATTTCTTAACATTTTCTTCTTTTCATTACAACTGAATTAAGCTTAACTTTGTTATACAGTAAAATAAAGTCTACTCATGAAATATTCAAGAAGAAGTTTTTTAGAATTTTTAGGTAAAGGAAGTGTTGTTGGTGCTGCGAGTTTCGCACTTGCGCCTGTATTGCAGGCATGTCAAAGCGAAGTAATATCTCTGGGACCTGTAAGTTATGATGCACAAGTTGGCTTTAAGAGTATATCTGTTTTAAAAGATGATCAGGTGCGCTTGGCCGATGGTTTTACGCAGGAATTGTTAGTGAAGTTTGGCGATCCAATTAGTGATAAAGACTATTTTGGTACGCACAATGATTATTTGGCATTTATTCCATTAAACGAAGATGGAAGCGAAGGAATTCTTTGGAGCAATCATGAGTATTTAGATCCTGTTCTCATGGGCACTTATGCACCAGCTGAAGCAAAAACTCTAGAACAGGTTGAAAAAGAGCAATATGTTGTGGGTGGCAGCTTAGTTCATGTGCAGTTGAATGCGCAAGGTTCTTGGTCGGTCAATAAGGAAAGTGAATTCAATAGAAGGTTAACGGCCAAAACAAGCATTCCTTTTTTATGGGATGAGCCTATAGATGGAAGTATGGAAGCGATTGGGACATTTGCGGGCTGTGCTGGCGGGGTTACTCCATGGGGGACCATTCTTTCTTGTGAAGAAAATACGGCTCAATACTACGGTGAGTATGTATATGATGAGATGAATGGAGCAGTTATTGACCGTTTACCAGGTGGGTATGGTTGGAAAAAATACTTTGATTATTCTCCTGAGCATTATGGATGGGTGGTCGAAATTAATCCTAAAACAGGCAAGGCTCATAAATTGGTCGCTTTAGGTAGATGTGCACATGAGTGCGCCACGATGCATCAGTTGGAAGATGGTCGCGTGGTAGTTTACTCAGGAGATGATGGGAATGATAGATGCTTGTATAAATATATATCCCACAAGCCCAATGATCTAAAAGATGGAACCCTTTACGTAGCAAATATAGAGAAAGGGGAGTGGGTCAGTCTTAAATACGAGGATCATGCCATCCTTCAAGAGAAATTTAAAAGTCAAACTGAAGTCTTGGTTCGAATGCGAGAAGCCGCATATTTAGTTGGAGGATCTATGTTAAATAGACCGGAGGACATTGAGATAGACCCGGTGACAGGAGCCGTATTTATTAGTTTGACCAACAATAAACCAAAAGGAGATCTACACGGATCAATAATGAAGTTGACCGAAGATAGTAAGGACAAGACAAGTTTAACTTTTAAAACAGAAACCTTTTTAGCAGGAAGTGCGGAAGCTGGTTTTTCAAGCCCAGATAATTTGGCCTTCGATTTACGGGGAAATCTATGGTTCACGACGGATGTTGGCGGATATACCTTGGGTGCTGGGGAATATGGTTTTATGCCTTGTAATAGTTTGTTTTTAGTCCCTCGCAGTGGAGAAAGAGCTGGAGAGTTGATTCGGGTTGCAACTGCACCGAATGATGCCGAGTTTACTGGGCCTTATTTTCATCCCAATGGAAAATACCTCTTTCTGAGCGTACAGCATCCTGGTGAAACTTCTTCAAGTTTAGAAGATTTAGCCAGCCATTGGCCAGAAGGCGGGGATTCTACTCCACTTTCGGGAGTTATTGTGATAAGTGGTGAAAGCTTGGCTAATCTGCAGAATGTTTAGTGCTCGAAATTTTAATATAGCTCTGAAGATTGTTTATCTTTGCAGCTCAAACTAAAGAAAATTTTCTATGAATTATGATCTCATTGTTTTAGGTAGTGGACCTGGCGGATATGTTACTGCGATTCGCGCTTCCCAACTAGGATTGAAAACAGCGGTTATTGAAAAAGAATCATTAGGCGGTGTTTGTTTAAATTGGGGGTGTATACCTACCAAAGCTCTTCTAAAGAGTGCACAAGTATTTGAATACATCAATCATGCGGATGATTATGGGATTTCAGTTGATGGTGCTTCAGCTAATTTTGGTGATATGATCACTCGAAGTAGAGGAATAGCCGAAGGAATGAGTAAAGGGGTGCAGTTCCTGATGAAAAAGAACAAGATTGATGTTATAATGGGTTACGGTACTCTTCAGCCGGGCAAACAGGTCGAGGTGAAAAATGATAAGGGAGAGTCTAAAACTTATGCTGCAAATCATATTGTTGTAGCGACAGGTGGAAGAAGTCGATCTGTTCCAGGTTTGGAGCAAGATGGAAAGAAAATAATCGGCTATCGCGAAGCGATGAGTTTAAAAGATCAACCGAATAAAATGGTTGTTGTAGGGTCAGGTGCTATTGGTGTTGAGTTTGCTTATTTCTACAATTCTCTCGGTACGGAAGTAACTATCGTTGAATATCTAGATAAAATCGTTCCAAGAGAGGACAAAGACATCTCTAAGGAATTGGCTAAAGTATTGAAAAAGAAAGGAATTAAGATCGTGACAGGTTCTGCTGTGCAAGCAGTTGATACGAGTGGTGATTTATGTCAGGTAAAAGTAAAGGATAATAAGTCAGGCAAGGAATCTGAATTGACTTGCGATATTGTTCTTTCCGCAGTTGGCGTGATACCAAATACTGATAATATCGGACTAGAAAATGTGGGTATTGCCTCAGATAGGGGATTAGTCACGGTGGATGAGCATTACCGTACCAATATTGAAGGATACTATGCTATTGGTGATATTGTCCCTGGAGCTGCTTTAGCGCACGTAGCTTCTGCCGAAGGGATTTTGTGTGTAGAAAGTATTGCTGGTCATAAAATTGAAGCGTTGGACTATAACAATATACCATCTTGTACTTATTGTATTCCTGAAATAGCATCAGTGGGCTATACGGAAGAGGAGGCAAAAGATGCTGGTTATGAAATTAAAGTAGGTAAGTTTCCTTTCTCTGCTTCAGGTAAAGCAAGTGCGGCTGGAGTTAAAGAAGGCTTTGTAAAAGTAATTTATGATGCTAAGTACGGTGAATGTCTTGGAGCTCATATGGTTGGTGCGAATGTTACTGAAATGATTGCTGAAATAGTTGTGGCTAGGAAACTAGAAACAACTAGCCATGAAATTCTTAAAGCGGTTCATCCTCATCCAACAATGAGCGAAGCGGTTATGGAGGCTACAGCAGCAGCTTACGATGAGGTGATTCATTTATAGGTTTTGTAATATTAGTGCGCTCAGAAGGACTTCCTGAAGATACTGACTTAGCGATTTTATCAAGAATCTCATTCAATTGCATCAACTTTCTGCATCGTAGTATATTTTGTAGAACTTGCCTTTTTCGTCACTTTGCTTCTCTATAAGGTCGTGATTGCCATGTACATATATGTGAAAGTTCTTGTCTAATTTTATCACACTTCTTAAATAACGAGCATTTTTTTTGTAGGCATTTGGTGAAACAAAAAATTGGGTATCCAAAGCTTGCTTATTCTCTTCTACATACTCTTCCTTGTAAGCTTTAAACTCATCGATAATCTCTTTATTGCTAAAGAATATACGGTCTTCATAATCCTCATCCTCAAATCGTTCAACACGCTTAAAATATTCCTTACTTCGGTTTAAAATACCTGCCTGCTCAAACTTTTCCAACTCAAATTCTGGACCCAATCTTTCTTTGATAAATGAAGATGTTAAATTAATGATGTTCTTCGTATTGTGATAGTCGTCGTTTTTTGCTTTTAAATTCAAAAAATCGTCTTTCCAATATTGAGCTTCGTTATTCTTGTTCCCTTTATCTACAATACAAACCTTATATCCGTCACTTTCGTCATCATTAAGTATCAAACACCCTTTGTCTAGTTTCTCAACATTAACGCCTTGTTCGTAGCCTAGTTTAATCTGCTTAGCTTCATGTTTAAACTGAAGAAATGCATCTTTAGATTCTGATTTGAATATTCCTATAGCATCCTGCATTTGCTCGTCTATTACTAGGTCTTTGATATAAGCGATCATTAAATCTCCTGGCTTAATATTCGGGTGACTACTTTGCTCATATAGGTGCTTCGCAATGAAAACAGATTGATTATGCAATAGCTCAGGATCTCTGAATATTGCTCTTGCAAAGTTGAACATTGGATTCAAGGTGACATCTTCATTACTAAAGGTAAATCCATAAAATTCAGGCTCCTTAAAACTCTTAAAGAAATATTTAAAAAGTAGTTCTTTCAGTACATCATCATCTAAGGTGATTCCAGCTGTTGAAATATTGATTCCTTCATTTTCATTTTTTACACCAATGCCATGTACGGAAACATTTGCTAATTGAGCTACTTGGAGGTTTATCATAGGTTTATTTTAGGAGCGTAAAATTAGAACTAATTCTAGCAAGAATGGCAGGATTTCAAATCCCTCTTTCCACAATTTCTAAGCCTCTTTGGAAATCGATCGAGTAGGGGGCACTAATCTGAATCACTTTATTGCTGAGTGGGTGCGGGAATTCCAGTTGCTTGGCATGAAGCATCATAGTGTCTAGCTTAAATACATCTTTCCAATACTTGTTTTGTTTATTACATCCATGGGGGCGATCGCCAATTATAGGGTGCATGAGGTGGGCCATATGCTTCCTCAGTTGGTGATAACGTCCGGTTTGGGGGTAAAGCTCTACTAAGGAATACCTCGAAGTAGGAAACATACCTAAATCGATGCATATTTCGAATTGATTTAAGACTTTATACCGAGTTATTGCATCTTGTTTTTTTCCCTTTAAGTTGGTTAAAGTATAATTAATTTCTCCTTCAGGCTCCAGATAACCGCGGACAATAGCATGATACGTCTTTTTAACTTGATCATTGGCAAACAACATTTGACTTGGTCCATCCAATTCTTTTTGTAAAGAAAAGAGCAATATGCCACTGGTCTTTTTATCTAAGCGATGCGCTGGATATACTTTTTGTCCAATTTGATCGCGTAATAATTGCAGGGCAAATTGTTCATCATTACGATGTATTTTAGACGAATGTACAGCAAGGCCATGTGGTTTGTTAACCGCTATGATTGCTTCATCTCTGTATAGTATGTTAAAACTTTCAGGCATTATTTCAGGTATTTTCCCTCACTCTTTAAAGCGGTGAGGCTTTCATATAAGTACGCCAATTCTTTCTCTTGATTATAGGCTTGAAAAGAGATGCGGATGAAAAAATCCTTCGCTCTATTAGTGATAGGAATTTCAATTTTATATTGATTGTACAATACTTCTTTCAACTCGAATGGAAGTGGTGTGGAGATCGGTACACTACAGATTTGTCCTAGAAAATCATTGTTTACTGGACAGATAGGCTTAGTTTCTAGTAAATTACAAAACAATGGATACCAGCGATGTAAGATCTCTTTTGCTTCCTGAGTCTTTTGCTTCCATTGCTGCTTTTCCCAAAAATCAGCAAGTGAAGGAAGACATAAGAATGCGGATGAATCTCGTGTGCCTGTATATTCATGATAGTCCAAAAATTGACTATGACTGGGAAATTCACTCGCATAGCCCCAGGACACGATTAACGGATCAAGAAGGTCTTGGTTCTGCTTTTTAACATGAAGAAATGAACATCCCTTTGGGGCCAAATACCATTTATGCAATGCGCCAGTATAATAGTCTGCATTTAACAGATCTAAATTCAATGGAATATGACCGGGAACATGTGCTCCATCAATGAGGGTTGTTATGCCCAGAATATTTGCCTTTTCACAAATCTCCTTAACTGGAAGTATTAGCGCGGTAGCACTAGTTATATGGCTGATGAAAATCACTTTTGTTCTTGGGGTTAATCCCGACCAAAAGCGTTCTAAGAAATCCTCTTTTGAGCTTATGGGAAGAGGAATGTGTTGCCGAATATATTTAGCTCCGGTTTGCTTACATCTAAAATCCCATGTTTTATCCATAGCGCCGTATTCCAGATCCGTACTTAATATCTCATCTCCAGCTTCCAGTTTTAAACTTTTTATTACTGTGTTAAAGGCGGTGGAAGGATTTGGGGTTAAAAAGAAATCATCCACTGAACAATGAAATTTTTCAGCAAATACTTCTTTGGATCTTCTGTAAGCTTCAATTCCTGTCTTAGTGATAAACTGAATAGGCTCTTGTTCTAATTTCACTTGCCATTGCTGATAATCTTGAAAGACAGGAAGAGGGCAAGCACCAAATGAACCATGGTTTAAGAAAGTGATTCTAGGATTTAACTGAAAAAGTTCTTTAAGTTCCGATGTTGACATTATGAATTACTTAGTTTAAGCATTAAATTTATATAAATTAACTTAGAGTATAATGATAGAACAGTTATTCAACTTCATTTCAAAGCAACAAGAAATTTTGGTGCTTGGAGTTTTATTATTGTTTTCAAGTATTTAAAGTTATTTTCAATATGTAATAATAGCCATAATAGTCTGAAAAATAAAAAATTAGATAAATTTATAGTAATTTCACTTTAAGCATATGTTTACCAGTTTGAATCCATATAACAATGAAGTTTTAGCTTCCTATGAAGTGATTAGTTCAAGACAAATGCATCATAAAGTAGATGTATCTGACAAGGCTTTTCGATCATGGAAAATGGTCAGTCTTGCTGAGCGATTAAGTTTATTGAAAAGGCTTGCGGACATTTTACGCAAGCATCAAGAATCCTATGCGCTTATGATTACACAAGAAATGGGTAAACCTATTTATGAGTCAAGGGCAGAAATTGCTAAATGTGTCTGGGTATGTGATTATTATGCGGCTAATTCGGTAGAATTCTTGGCAGACAAGCGTATTGCAACGGATGCCTCGAAAAGTTATGTTCGAATTGAACCTATAGGCATTATTTTGGCTATTATGCCATGGAATTTTCCGTTTTGGCAAGTATTTCGATTTGCAGTACCCACGCTAAGTGTAGGGAATACAGTCATGCTTAAACATGCACCTAATGTAATGGGATGTGCTTTTTTGATTGAAGATATTTTCCGAAAGGCGGGTTATTCTGAAAGTGTTTTTCAGACTTTGGCTGTGTCCCATGAGCAAACAGAAGAATTGTTATCTAGAGAGGAGGTAAGAGCGGTTAGTTTAACGGGGAGTGAGCAGGCAGGAACTGCTATTGCTCAAATTGCCGGGAAAAATCTAAAGAAATGCGTACTCGAATTGGGTGGGAATAATGCATTTATAGTTCTACATGATGCCGATTTGGAATTAACCATTCGAACAGCGGTAAAAGCACGTATGTTGAATTCAGGGCAAAGTTGTATTGCTGCCAAGCGCTTCATCGTGGTTGAAGCGATTTACGATGAATTTGTCCTTGGATTTAAAAATGCGCTTAAACAGCTTAAATATGGTGATCCTATGGATGAATCGACTGATTATGGTCCTCTAGCTAGGCGTGACTTAGCGGAAGAATTACAAGATCAGTTGAAAAAATCTATTGCAAAAGGAGCCAAATTGGAGCTTGGCGGATTGCAGGTAGAGGCCATGCATGAATTGACTTTAATTACAGGAGTGAAGCCGGGGATGCCTGCTTTTGATGAAGAAACATTTGGTCCCTTGGTTGCTGTAATTCAAGCTAAAGATGAGCATGAGGCTATTCAATTAGCAAGTCGCACTAAGTTTGGATTAGGCTTAAGTATTTTTTCAAATGATACCAAGCGGGCAGAGGCTTTAGTCCCTTTGTTTGAAGATGGAGCAGTATTTATAAATGATTTAGTTAAATCTGATCCTCGTTTACCTTTTGGAGGGACTAAACTTTCTGGCTACGGTCGAGAGCTATCAAAAGAAGGAATATTAGAATTTGTGAACAAGAAGACGGTTTATATTAAATAAATGTCTGAGCTTATAAAACTCATGTTAGTGAATTACCGAGAGATACTATTTTAAACAAAAAAAGCGCTTGGTTTCTTCAACCAAGCGCTTTGAAGAATTAATATCTAAATGAATTAACTGTTTATAGAAACTACTTCTATATCAAAAGTTAAATCCTTTCCAGCTAGTGGATGGTTGCCATCAACGAGAATAGTTTCTTCTCTGACTTCTGCAATAGTAAAGTGCATTTCTTGACCTTCTGGTGTTTGAGATACTAAAGGCATTCCAACTTCTGGCTTAATTTCAGCAGGTAATTGACTTTTTTGAACTTCATGCATCATTTCGTCTTGACGAGGTCCATATGCTTCATTACTAGGAATATTTATTGTTTTTTTCTCACTCACTTTCATATCAATCAATCCAGCTTCGAAACCTGGGATCAATTGTCCTTGCCCTAAAGTTAATTTCAAAGGCTCACGCTCTATCGAACTGTCAAATATTTGCCCGTCAGCTAGAGTTCCTGTGTAATGCACTTCAACGGTGTCATTGTTTTTGATTTTTGTCATGTTGTAATTTTTGATGCGCAAATGCGCTGTATTTGTTAATAAGCTGCAAAGGACGGGGTTTTTAAAACAAGAAACAAGTATTTAAAGCTTTTTGATAATAGTTATGCTTGGCTAAACTCCCGAAGCAATTCGATGAATCTTTTCCCGTATACATCATGCTTACGTTGCCCTACACCATTGATCTCTAAGAATTCTGCTTTGTTTGTAGGTTGAACTTCAGCGATCTCTTTTAAGGTTGCATCATTGAAGACTAAATAGGCTGGTATACTTTCTTCCACAGCAATTTCCAATCGCAATAGTCTTAATTTCTCAAATAAGCTTTCATCCTGTTGTGGTTCTGTAAATTGTGTTTGCTGATTAGCTTTGGTACCTGTTTTTCGTTTGAGAACAGCTAAAGCTTTCGTCAATTTAACCGATCTTCCTTTAAACAATATCTGGTGTGAAAGAGTGGTCATTTTCAGGCTATTATGTTCGTGAAAAGCAATTTCACAATATCCTTGATTCATCATTTGAATGATATATTGTTGCCAATCCATATCAGTTAATTCTCTACCAATCCCATAGCTTTTCAAGTGATGATAACCTTTTTGAATAACACTACTACTACCTGAGCCCCTCAATACAGCGATAACCATACCCATAGGTTCTTTTTCTTCCAAACGATAAATTACGGAAAGAATTTTTTGGGCATATGCTGTCCCATCTATAAATTGTGGAGGATTTTTACAGATATCACAATTCCCGCAATCTTTTTCTAAAATTTCACCAAAATAACTGAGTAGCGTTTTTCTCCTGCAAGTTTTTGCTTCTGCAAATTGCTTCATTCTGTCCAATTTCGCCGTTTGAACCTTCGCATTGCTTGCACCTTGAATAAATCTTTTGAGTTGGATGATATCTGCATAACTATAAAAAAGTAGGGCAGTTGCCGCTAAACTATCTCTACCAGCTCTACCAATTTCTTGGTAATAACCTTCTATATTTTTTGGTAAATTGTAGTGAATGACCCAACGCACATTGGATTTATCGATACCCATTCCAAATGCAATAGTAGCGCATACAATTTGGGTTCGATCATAAATAAAATCTTCTTGCACTTGATTGCGCTTATCATGACTTAGACCAGCATGATAATAGCTTGCATTGATCTTAGCAGCTTTCAATTTACTTGCCAAATCCTCACAAGACTTTCTGCTTAAGCAATACACAATACCTGATTCTTGAGACTTTTGCTTAACAAAGTCTATAATTTGCTGAATGCGCTTATTAGAGGGCCTTACGTTTAAACTGATATTTTTTCGATCGAAAGAACTTAGAAAAAGCTTTGCATTTGGAATACATAATTGCTTTGCAATATCTTGCCTTGTTGCTTTGTCTGCAGTTGCAGTAAGGGCAACAATAGGGGTGTTAGGTAATTTATCTTTTAAATAGCCTAATTGTTGATATGAAGGTCTAAAATCATGTCCCCAAGAAGAAATACAATGTGCTTCATCGATGGCAACGCATGAGACGTATTCTTCGTCTAAAATATTTTTTAACAAACTGAGGCTTTCAGGTGCAACATAAAGAAGTTTTAAACTTCCATCTATTACTTGATTGATGATGGCTTCTTGTTCTTCAGCTTGCTGAGAACTGTTATAAAAGTTAGCTTCAATTCCATTCGCTTTTAAGCCATCAACTTGATCTTTCATTAAAGCAATCAATGGAGAAATAACGATGGTTAACTTAGGGAATAGTAAGGCGGGTAATTGAAAACAGATAGATTTGCCACCTCCCGTAGGCATAATGACTAAGGTATCTTCTTTCCGCAAGATGGTTTCAATAATTTCTTGTTGCTGATCCCTGAATTCTTCGTACCCAAAGTAATGTTTGAGTGCTGCGTGCATTTCTGTAGCGCTATTTTTTGACATTTATTTTCATTGAAATGCTAATTTAGAACTTTAGGATTCATTTATTCGTTTGATTTACGGATAAATTAAATTGTGCGTGGTATGTAAAAGTAGTTTAGTCTAATTTCATGAAGTCTAATTGTATTTTATCGAAGCCTCTATAAATAGCTAATATAATTTCGGTCGCCATATAGTTTCGTAAACTATTGATCTGATTGCATATAGGCTAAATAGTTGTTCGATACATTAATCCTATAATTTATATTATGTTAAATAGAGTTTGGGAAGATCCTTCCTCCTTCTCTTTTTAAAAATGGCTATTCGCAGTTGGCCTTAGTTCCATTCAATGAATCAAGCCATATGAAAGGCTATAACAAAAAGAGACCTAGTAAATTTTACTAGGTCTCTTTCACGGATGCCAACCATCCCTAAGTTAATTAGTTTGCCTTTTATTTCAAGGCTGAATTAATTTTAAACAGCGCCTTTTTACTTGCTACATCATCAGGGATTAATTCTAATACTTTCTCAAAATAAGGTTTTGCCGTTAAGTACATTTCTCTGCGTTTTGCATTTAGCTCATTATACCTGGTGGTTTCATTATAACCTAAGTCATTCATTTCTTTAATGAATTTATTCGCTCCTAAAAAAAACATCGCTCCGGCGTTATATATGGCTTTATCGTTGCTAGGATTAATTTTAATAGCTTTTTCATATTCAACTATAGCCTTATTCATATTACCACTCTTATCGTAAGCATTTCCCTTTATGAAGTATAGCATATCGTTTTCAGGTTGCAATTCAATAGCTCTATCAATTTTATCAATTGCTCCTGCTATATTATCGTCTTCTATGAAGTAATTCAATTGTTCGATAACTACTTCCGCATTCTCTGGAAATATATCAGCAGCCATGTCTAATGTCGCCATCGCTTTTTCTTTATCGCCAGTTTTTTTGTACAAACGCGATAAGAAAACGTAATTGTTTGCATCCTCCGTCATTGTTAACAAATCTTCATAAGCAGCAATTGCCTCATTCACTAGGCCTCCAGCTTCAGCGGATGCTGCAGCATTGGAAACACACCTTTCTGTTTCTACAACCAGCTCTGCGTCATTGTTTATTAGGGTTTCATTAATAGCTTTCATTGCATTGAAATCTTTGTATGCTTTTACATAATCACCATTTTGGTATGCATCAGCTCCACTATTAAAAACGTCTGATGAAATAGCTCGAATATACAACACAGCATTTTCCCTATTTCTAAACTTTTTGTCCCCTATTGAAACGGATTTTGCAAAACTTTCAATGGCAGTCGTTAAATATGTAGGGTCAGTCTGACTTAACAGCTCATCCTTTGAAAGCGCTTGATAAATCATCCCTCTGTAGTACCAGGTTTTCCCTTGAATTCCGGTAGTTTCATGAGCAACCGCTTTGTCAATAGCTTCTTTTGCTTCGACCAAGTCCTCTCCGTTCTTGCCTAATTTATATTCTTCAAGATAATTATAAGCGGCCATTACTTTACTTCCTTGAGCAAAAGAAAATTGGACTGTGCAAACTAAACCAATTGCAATTAAAACTATTTTTTTCATCGTATTCATTTTTTGTTCAATTAAATATCTTACAATTTTTTTGCCAAAAATATATTTTTACAAATCCTTAACAATTGATTCTAAGCTTCAGTTTCTGGATTTTCTTGCTCACCGCCATCTAAGCCTTCCTCCCCTTCTTCTGAATCAGCGAGTTGATCATCTTCAGCATCTTCGAGTCGCTGTTGTTTACCATCTTTAATAATGCTAACTGCTGCAATACTGTCCTTACTTTTTAGGTTAATTAGCTTAACTCCCTGAGTGGCTCTTCCTAGCACACGTAAATTTTCTAATTCAATACGGATAGCAATACCAGACTTATTAATAATCATTAAATCATCGCTGTCACTCACTTCTCGGATGGTAATTAGTTTACCTGTTTTGTCAGTTAAATTCATAGTTTTAACTCCTTTTCCGCCCCGCTTTGTGATCCGGTAAACTGGCTCCCACTCCTGAGTTTCTTCATTGAATTCATCCAATAGCGTTCGTTTACCGTAGCCATTTTCAGAGACCACTAATACGGTTGATTCTTTTTCGTCTTTAGCAGCACTGATCATTCCAATAACTGCATCATCTTCCGTGCTCAATCTTACACCTCTCACTCCGGTAGCTGTTCTTCCCATAGAACGAACATCACTTTCGTCAAAACGGACAGCCCTACCATACTTTGTAGCAAGTATTATTTCACTATCTCCTGTGGTTAATACTACCCTTACTAATTTGTCTTCATCTCTAATAGTAATTGCATTTACTCCATTTGTTCTTACTCTAGAGTAATCTCTAATAGAAGTTTTCTTAACAGTACCCGCTTTCGTAGCGAAGAATATAAAGTGTGAATCCAAGAATTCGTCATCTTTCAAATCTTTAATCGGGATATAAGCTAAAATTTTATCATCTGAAGGGATATTAATTAAATTCTGCAGTGCTCTGCCTTTAGAAGCTTTGCTGCCCTCTGGGATTTCATAAACTTTCATCCAGAAGCATTTACCTTTTTCAGTATAGAGCAGTAAGTAATTGTGCGCAGTAGCTGTAAACATATGTTCAATAAAGTCTTCGTCTCTTGTAGTACTTCCTTTTGAACCTTTGCCTCCTCTATTTTGCGTCTTGTATTCAGAAACTGCAGTACGCTTCATATATCCTAAATGCGAAATAGTAACAATTACAGGCTCATCTGGAATCAAATCGGTGATGTCAATGTCTCCTGCCGAAAATTCTATATTTGTTCTTCGCTCATCACCGTATTTTTCAAGAACTTCATCTAATTCTGATTTGATGATATTGAAACGCATTTCCTCGCTTCCTAAAATTTCTTTCAAGTGAGCAATGGTTTTCATGAGTTCATCATACTCAGAGCGCAATTTGTCTTGCTCTAGTCCAGTCAATTGACGCAAACGCATCTCTACGATTGCTCGAGATTGAATATCTGAAAGATCGAATCGCTTCATTAAGCTTTCTCTTGCTTGTTCTGTATTTGAAGACGCTCGAATAATCTTAATTACTTCATCTATATTATCAGAAGCAATGATTAAGCCTTCTAGTATATGGGCTCTTTCTTCAGCTTTTCTTAATTCAAATTCTGTTCGCCTTACAACCACTTCGTGTCGGAATTCAATGAAATGTTTAATCAACTCTTTCAAGTTCATTAATTTTGGTCTTCCATCAACTAAGGCAATGTTATTCACCCCATATGAGGTCTGAAGTTGAGTGAGTTTAAATAAGGTGTTTAAAACGATATTTGGTATCGCATCTCTCTTCAAATCGACAACAATTCTCATTCCATCTCTATCGGATTCATCGTTAATGTCAGAGATGCCATCTATTCGTCCGTCATTAACAAGCTCTGATATTTTTTGAATTAATGTTGATTTGTTGACTTGATAAGGTATTTCATTGACTACAATTTTGTTCCTTCCAGAATCCGTCGTTTCAATGCTTGTTTTACCTCTTACAACAATCTTTCCTCTACCCGTTTCAAAAGATTCTTTGACCCCATCGTAACCATATATTGTTCCTCCGGTTGGAAAATCAGGTGCTGAAATATGTTGCATTAACTCTTCAATAAGGATATCATTATTGTCGATATAAGCTTTCATTCCTGCAATAACCTCGGAAAGATTATGCGGTAGAATATTTGTTGCCATTCCTACGGCAATACCAGAAGCACCATTAACAAGCAGCTGGGGTATCTTTGAAGGAAGAACTGATGGCTCTTTTAAGGAGTCATCAAAGTTTAACTGAAAATCCACGGTTTCCTTGTCTATATCAGAAAGAATGTCCTCTGCGATTTTTCTAAATCTAGCTTCTGTATAACGCATTGCAGCAGGAGGATCGCCATCTACTGATCCAAAATTTCCTTGTCCATCAACAAGTGGGTAGCGAAGTGACCAGTGTTGCGCCATACGAACCATAGTATCATATACAGAGCTATCACCATGTGGGTGATACTTACCAAGGACTTCCCCTACAATTCTAGCAGATTTCTTGTGTGCTTTGTTTGGCGCTAAGCCTAAATCATTCATACCATAGAGCACTCTTCTGTGAACGGGCTTCATGCCATCTCTTACATCAGGAATTGCTCTTGAAACGATAACCGACATAGAGTAATCTATGTAGGCACTCTTCATTTCATCTTCAATATTTATTGGAATTACCCTTCCGTTTTTAGCCATAGTATTATATTGTTTTACAGACTAGCAAAATTAAACATTTAAAGGGCTAAAACCTTAGTATTATCCGTAATTTATTAACATTTTCACCAATAAGATTGGTTAATAACTTTTGGTGTTTTTTAGCAGGAAATATTTTTCAAAAAATGACATGAATAAATTGCTAATTCTTTTGTAAGAAAGTGCTAAGATTTATTGAATTGTAAATTAAACTAGACAATCTGAATTGTGAATTGCAATAAATGGAGATGTAAACTTGTTATTATTGGTATACATTTGTTTTAACTTAAAAAAGAACCTATGAATGCATTAATGTTGCAAATTACAACAGCAGCTGTTGATTCCACTGCTGTAATTCCCGAATTAACCTCTTCAAGTCTTTTTGCTATGGTTTCTCAAATCGGTTACTTCGGTTTGTTTGTCATGGGGGTGATATTTCTGTTGTCAGTTGTTACGGTTTATATTGCTATTGAGCGATATACGGCTATAAGGAAAGCATCTACTATCGATGAAAATTTCATGAATAGAATCAAGGACTTTGTCGCCAATGGAAATATCGCAGGTGCTAAGGATTGGTGCGATAAAGAGGACTCTCCTATTGCTCACATGATTGGTAAAGGAGTCGTTCGGATAGGTAAATCTTTGAAAGATATTCAAGCCAGTATTGAAAACCAAGGAAATCTTGAAGTAGGGCGTTTAGAGAAAGGTTTAAATGTTCTAGCCACGATTTCAGGCACCGCTCCGATGTTAGGCTTCTTGGGAACTGTGACTGGAATGATAACCACCTTTAAAGATTTAGCAGATGGGAATACCGCCGCAGGTGATTTGGCGGGTGGATTATATGAAGCTATGTTTACTACAGCTTTTGGATTGGCAGCGGGAATTATAAGTTTTGTAGCCTACAATTTATTAACCTCAAAGTTGGATAGGATGATCTTGAAAATGGAGGCTGCTAGTATTGAGTTTATTGATTTGTTACAAGAGCCATCAAAATAGTTGAGGCATATTTAATCAATTTTTACTATGAAATTAAAAAAAAGGAATAAAGCTAGTGCCGTTTTTAATATGGCATCCCTAACAGATATTATATTCTTGTTGTTAATCTTTTTTGTGATCAACTCAGAGATGCCGAATGCACTGAAATTGATTTTGCCAAACGCATCTGGTAAAACTCCTGCCAGTAAGTCGATAACTGTGGCATTGAGCAATGACCTTATCTATATGGTAAACAGCCAGATAGTCGAATATGAAGCAGTCAAAATGACTCTTCAAGGAGAGCTTAGTAAAAGTAATAGTGATGAACCTACGGTCGTACTTAAAATAGATAAGGACGTATCCTTAGAAAAAGCTGTGGAATTGTTGGATATTGGCAATCAACTAAAAGTGCCGATGATATTGGCTACTAAGCCGAAGTAATTATATGGAAAACGAATAATCGGCACATCTTAAAAACATGAACCTCTCAATTGAAAATAATAAAGGGCAGCGAATAGCTAAGATAAGTACCACAGCATATGTATTGTTGTGTGGGCTTTTTCTATTTACTTTGAAATGCGAGCAGCCGGACGAAATCAATAACATGGGAATAATGATAAATCTGGGAACCATGGAAACTGGAATGGTTGAAGATAATACACCCACTGCTGAAAATATAGAAGTAGAGAAAGAAGTGGTCAATGAAGAAGTTGTTAAGGAAAGCTTGAACCCGAATGAAATTGAAGCAGTGACCCAAGATATTGTTTCGGCTCCCATAAAAGCCACTGAAGAACCGGCTGAAGATCCAAGCACCTACTCTAGCAATGCCGAGACTTCTGAGCCTGAAGTCGAAGTTACTCCTGAACCAGTAGTCGATGAAAATGCTTTATTCAGTGGAACTAATAACGCGAATCAAGGTACAGGCAATATTGCTGGGGATCAGGGCAATCTAAACGGTAGTATAGAATCTGATATTTATGGAGATATAGCAGGTAATGGTTTCGATGGTTCTGGCGATGGTGCTAGTTTGAAGGGAAGAGGATTAGTTTCAAAGCCTATTTTTAATAACCCTACCAATGAGTTTGGGAAAGTAGTTATTAAAATTACTGTAAACAAGCAAGGAAAAGTAATAAAAGCAGACTTGGTTTCTTTATACAGCACGAACACCAACCAGGCCTTGGTAAGCTATGCTATGCAGGAAGCTTATAAATTTAAGTTTAATAATGTTGCTAGTGAGGAAGGGGCAAGAGATAATCAAGTTGGCAAGATTATCTATAATTTTAAAGCGAATTAAACTATCCAGTGGACTATAAAGAAACCTTGCAGTATCTTTTTAATAAGTTACCCATGTTTCAAAGCTTGGGTGATCAAGCCTTTAAAAAAGACTTGACGAATACTCTAGCCTTATTAAGTGCTTTAGGTAATCCTCATAAGTTATTTAAAACCATTCATATAGCAGGAACAAATGGCAAAGGTAGTGTGACACATATCTTAGCATCTATTCTTCAAGAGGAAGGTTACAAAGTCGCCTGCTACACCTCTCCTCATTACAAGGACTTTAGAGAAAGAATAAAGATAAATGGGCTTGTAGTTGAGGAAGATTATGTGGTCAGTTTTATTGAAAATAATCGAGAGTTAATCGAACAAATACAGCCTTCATTTTTTGAAATAACGGTGGTTATGGCATTTGACTATTTTGCCCAACAAGATATTGATATAGCTATAATTGAAACTGGTATGGGTGGACGTTTTGACTCAACTAACGTGCTAACTCCTCTCCTCTCTATTATTACTAATATTTCTTTTGATCACCAGCAGTTTTTAGGAGATACTTTGGCTAAAATAGCTTCTGAAAAAGCGGGGATTATCAAAGATAGAGTTCCTGTATTAATTGGTGAATATCAGGAAGATACGAATGCTGTTTTTGTTCAACATGCAGTAGCTTTTAACAGCAGGTTAAAATACGCTCAGGACTTGTTGGAAATTCAGGATTTTGTGAGTTCCTACGAGGGAAGCTCCTTTACTATATTCTATGCGGAAAGTAAATATAACTTTACGACAGACCTAAGCGGAAACTATCAAAAGAAAAACATACAAACTGCATTAGCAGCTCTTTTAATCTTAGACAATCTATTTAAGGTAAGTGAAAAGGCCAAACGAAATGGACTTTTAAAGGTTCGCGATAATACCATGTTTATAGGCAGGTGCATGCGCATCAAAGAGAAACCTTTAGTGATTTTGGATAGTGCGCACAATGAAGCTGGAATTCGAGAACTTAATCAACTCTTAAACTCAACATCTTTTAATAATCTTCATTTTGTTTTTGGAACGGTTTCCGATAAAGACCTTAGTAAAATCCTTCCCTTATTGCCTACCCGAGCACAATACTACTTTTGTAAAGCAGACATTACTAGAGGTATGGACCCTAAAAGCTTAGGTGCTAAGGCGATTTTTTATGGATTGAAGGGAAGTGTTTTCCCTTCAGTAAATGCGGCCTACGCACAGGCACTGGTTCAAGCTGAGGACCAAGATTTGATAATAGTAAGTGGAAGTATATTTGTTGTTGCTGAGGTCCTGTAGTAAATTTTATCTCAGATCGTTGCTTAGAAGCCTTAAGAATTCCATTCTTGTGGCTTGTTTTTCAAACTCACCACTAAATGATGACGTAGTGGTACTTGAATTTTGCTTTTGAACACCTCTCATCATCATACATAAATGCTGGGCTTCGATGACCACGGCAACACCGTGAGGCTCTAATACCTTATCGATAGTATTCTTGATTTGTACAGTTAAGCGCTCTTGAACTTGCAACCTTCTAGAAAATACATCAACAATACGAGGAATTTTACTGAGGCCCACAATTTTTCCATTAGGAATGTACGCGACATGCGCTTTTCCAAAGAAAGGCAACATGTGATGCTCGCACAAAGAATATAACTCAATTCCTTTAATGATTACCATTTCGTTGTGATCTTCATGAAACAATGCACCCCTCAAGATTTCTTCAGGATCCATGTCATAACCATGTGTTAGGTAGTGCATAGCTTTTGAAGCGCGCTCTGGAGTCTTTAGTAATCCTTCTCGACTAACGTCCTCCCCCACGCTTTCGATGATACCTTTGTATCTATCAGCAACGTTTTTTACGAGTTTTTCATCATACCGCTTTTCTTGTGAAAATCTGTCCATTGATTAATGCATTTTTTATAGTAACAAGTATACTTTGTTTTAGTTCACGAAGGTCTTACTCTCCATAATATTCCACATAAATTCGTGGGGTTTCCATCAATTTTAAAGCATGCAATTCGCATTCTTGAATCAAGGGATTTAAAATTTGCCAAATTACCTTAATAAAATTTTCAGAAGATGGTTGAACATTCTTGAAATATTCTACGTCTAAATTTAAATTTTTATGATCAAATCTAGCACAGACATGTTCCTTGATTAGTTCACTCAAATCATGTGCATTCATCACGAATCCGGTGTCAGGATTTGGATTTCCCTTAACAGTCACAAATAAATCAAAATTATGCCCATGGAAATTAGCATTGCAACATTTGCCAAATACTTCTTTGTTTTTTTGTGCTGTCCAATTATTGTTGTAAAGTTTGTGAGCAGCGTTAAAATGCTCAACTCTAGTAAGGTAAATCATGATTTTTCTAATCTTTTACAAAGATAGTTGGAATGATTCATATCTGTAAACTATCTTTGACTTTTCTATGAAAATTTTAATTGCATTTGCTCATCCTTCAGAAATAGCTGCGTTTAATATCCATATTGGAAATTTAAGCCATTCAAAGGAGTATGATTATAAGCATATCCATATCGTGTTTATTCAAACAGGATATACCGTTTACGAAACAGCATTCGCAATGGGTGACGCTATGGCCAATAATAGCTATCATTTGATTATTTACGCAGGTTTGGGAAATAGTTTGAATGATAAAATGAAAACTGGAGAGGTACTTAATGTAATTAATGATATTCCTTTTTCAATAGGAAGAGAGGATCATGAGGGATTTGAACATGCCTATAGGTTAAATTGGTTGGATAAAAACGCCAAACCTCACCTTAGAGGAGGATATATAAATCTAACCAATTCTTATTTCAACGTCTTTTTGCCTTTTATGAAAACGGCAGCATTGACAAGTCCAATATTAGAGGGTGGCGAAGACTTACTGAAACTTAAATGTGAACGTTTTCCTATACATATAGAAAGCAGTAACGGAATTGCTTTTCATTATGCATGCTTATCTAAAGGTTTACCGTTTTATCAATTAAGGGCGATTGCCTACAATACTGTCGATTTAAATAGGAATACAGCACTTGCAATTGGAAATTTAAACAAAGCCTTGATAAAAGTAATCGATTTATTATGAACAAATATGTCAACGAATCTCAAAAAAATAATGGAGAAAAGTTTAGGAAGCAAGTCAATGGTTTAGGGTTTAACTTCTACCTCTTTGCCAAACTTCCTGCCGCATATTTTTCGGGAGTTCGTGTTGTAAGTTTAACAGAAGAAAGCTCCAAGGTGAAGGTTCCGTTTAAATGGTTTTCACAGAATCCATTTCAATCTACGTATTTTGCTTGTTTAGCCATGGCCGCTGAAATGAGCACGGGCTTGCCCTGTATGATGGCTATTGATAAAATGAATCCTAAGGTGTCTATGTTGGTGGTCAATTTGGAATCAAGTTTTACTATGAAAGCCAGTGACGTAACCACTTTTGAGTGTCTAGATGCTCCAGCAATTTATGATGCAGTACATAAGGCTATTGAAACTAAAGAAGGGCAGCTTGTGGAAACTCATGCTTTAGGTAAAAATAATACGGGTGATGAAGTTGCCCGATTTAAGATAACATGGAGTTTTAAATCCAAATAAGACCTTGCCTTTTTGCTACTTTTCTGAATATACCGCCGATATATAAAGGCTTACCTCTTTATTAGTTTATGGCTGGATTGGTAGCCATCACTCCTAAGTGAAACAATATATACCCCATTGGATAGCTCAGATAAATCAAGGTTAAAAGCCTTTTCAAAGACCACATTCCTTAGAATGGTTTGCCCTAATAAGTTAAGCACTTCCAGTTCAATTGATTTGTTCCAGCCTGTTGTTTGAATGTGGAAATTCTCTTGACTAGGATTGGGAACTATACTAATACTAGCCACCTTGTTAAAGTCTTTAATTCCTGTTATTTGGTAGGGGGCAGAATTAGCAGAACATGGCCCAGCAATACTGCTTACACTATAAGCTCCGGAGTCATTAATGTCGATGAATTGGTTGGTCTCTCCTGGCAGTAAAGTGCCGTTAAGATACCACTGAATATTTGTTGCAATCGAAGATTGTAATTGATTGGCTACTTGAGTTATGACCGGTAAAATTAAGGTAGAAGTTACAAATACGGTAGCCGTATTTGAAGATACTGTTGAACAACCATTGCTAACGGTACAATCGTAGTTTCCTCCATCGCTGGTTTGAACATTATTGACAGTTAATACTGAATCTGTAGCTCCAGGAATAGCAATCCCATTAAAAAACCATTGATAAGATGTAATAATTAGATCTGGTGTGCTTACGGAAAAATATAATTCCCCTGAGGTATTAATACACCATGTTGCACCGTTCAAAGGTTCATCAATATTAATAGTAGGGTCAATTAAAGAACAATTCGATTCTATTTTAAAGTTCTCATCAGATATATCAAAGAAAATATTGTCTGCAGCTTCAACACGCACTCTTGCTTGATTACTAATTGCAAATGGCGCAATAACGGAAGCTAACCCATTATTGGGTATATTGCTCAGTAAAGTTACAGGAAAGGTATATCCTCCATCTGTTGAAAGTAATAGATTAACTGTATTGCACGAAACAGGATTTTGATTTGTATTTGCAACATTCCATTCCACGTCATAACTACTTCCTGCGATCCAAGTGATATTGGTATTGGGATTATTCACCACAAATGGACCTGCAGTATTGGATACTGAAACCTCGTAGTCGTCATAATTTACTGCTCCTCCACCCGGCACATTATCTCTCACTGTAACTCTAAAGGACATATCTCTTCCATAATCTGGTAATATTTCTCCTAACGTTTGATCATTGTCTACAATGTCACTGATCTGAGGAAAGGTACGTACTGGATTTGGAGTGGGTTGAAAGGATCGAAATAAAGGGGCATTATCCGAAGGATTATTTGGATCGCCTGTAGGGCCTAAATCAAATTGTTCCCAACAGTATGTTATTGCATTTCCATCAATATCATTGGCTAAGGCTTGCAGTTCAAAAGGTGTAGATTTTGGTATAGTTTTATTGATTGGAGATAATATCTGAATTGTAGGAATATTATTTCCAGTATTTGTTTTTACTGGGCAGTTATCGCCTTGAAATTGCGTTGTGTATGCTAATACTTGATCAAAAGATCGCGTATGAAAATAATCATCACTATTATTTTCAATGTTTTGGGGTGCACAAATTCCTGCATAGCCCATTATGGTGGTAGCGCTGCCCGGTTCATAGGCAGAATTAGCGGATAAATTACCTCCGCTGCATGAACCGGAGTTACTATTAAAAGTATGACTTCCAGCAAACTGATGACCAATTTCATGTGCCAAATAATCAATGTCAAAAGGATCTCCAGTTGGACTATTAATTCCTGTAGTTGCTGAGGCTTTGGAGTTTCTGCATACAACGGCATAACTCGCTAGTCCACTTCCTGATCGACCAACAACATGACCAATATCATAATTATTAGACCCAATAATATTGTCTACTGAATTTTGGTTTTGTCCCAATAATGCTCCAGCATTGTTTGGATTGGTAAATGGATCGGTGTTCTCATCGGTGTAAATAATTTGATCATTATCAGCTACTAAAACCAAACGAATCGTGAATTCACGCTCATATACACCATTCACTCTATTGATAGAGGTAACCACTGCGGACAAACCTTCAGCAACTGTACCCCCATGAAATTGGGTATACTCAGCTGTTGCCGAAACAGCAATACGGTAAGTTCTTAAAATCTGACCATTAGAATCTTTATTGGATTTAAGCTGATTTACAGTTTGATTATCCATAAGCATGGAGTTATCTAACTTTTCAGTATTTGCCTCTTCTTGACTTAAACAATCAGGCATAGCTTTGTTGTTGACACAATCTTTCTTGTAATATACTTGATATATATTGGTATTGTTTTTTAAAAAAGGATCGATGAAAATAGTACTCTCATCATCAAACAACATTAGATGAAAACCTTTGAGCGTTATATCGGCTCTTCCATAACGCAGTTGATTACTTGTGCTTTGGAAAATAAAAGTTTTTATTTCGGGGAATTTGTTAGCCAATCCTTCTTCCATTATTGGTGCCTCAAAAACCATAAAATTGTCTGTGCTTCCATCAGGCAATGGTAATTGAATCTGGACAGCACTAAGTTGTTGGTTATTGTTCTTTAAGGGAGCAGTGCTCAAGAAGTCTTTTAAGTTTGATAATTCCATCTCAAAGTAGGTGGCATTATTGGTGGAAATTTGAGCGTCTCCAAATAGCTGGCTCTCATCTATTTGTTTCCACAACTGATTTTCTCCAAATGCTATACTAAACAAGCCAAGTGTTACTAAAATAATATTTTTCATAATTACTCTTTTATTGTTCCTGTTCCCTCAGGAAGGTCGTTTTTATAATAAACGAAATAAAGGCCTAAATCATAAAGGTCCTCAATATATATGGTTGCGTCATTACAAAAAACGACGATTTTGAAAGTATGGTTTATTTGATCTATTCTTGATTGGCATAATGTGTTATTTTCTTCATAGCCTTTGTACGAACTGATATCTGGGAATTTGGCTTGAAGTTCTTCGCTCATTACCTTACTATCTTCAACCTTGTGCATTACTAAGTTACCTTCAGGCATTGGTAACGGTACAGTGCCTTGTTCGAACAATCTACTAAAATTTTCTGAATCAAGTTTATAAGTTTGATAAGCATTCGGTAATATAAGCTCTTGACTGAGATTTACACTAACTGCACTCCAAATCAAATCTGATTTGCTTTTACGATCTAATTTCCCGCTTTTACACGCATTAAGACCACTCAAAACAATAAGAATAAGTAAATATCTCAAAGAACTAATTTAGTTTTAATGTTTTGAATAATAGTATCAGTGCGGATGCTCTTAAGCTCCTTCTTTCCATACTTTTTAACTGATTGGATAAGTTGGATGCCATTGCTCAGAAAAATTTCATCTGCAGATGACAACAAGTCATCCTCTACGTTAACCTGTCTTACATCTAAAAAGTTTAGTAAATAGTTCCTGCAGACACCTAAAACACATCCGCTTTCGTTTTTCGGTGTATAAATTTCATCGTCAATAATGAAAAACAAATTGGAAGAGCTCGCTTCAATATAAAGTCCTTGCGTATTCTTTAATAATACATCATCATAGTTATTAGTAGCTGCAAATTGAGTGGCTAAAACGTAAAGTAATGCGCTAGAATGCTTGACACTTGCAATAGCGTTATCTTGCTTTAGCAAATCACTATAAACGCCTAATTGTTGTATTGGTTTGAAAATTTCTTTTAATGGTGAGCATTCCAACAACAATTGTGTTTCATTTCCTTCTGGCCTGTAATTGTTCCCTAATGAGCGAATGATTGAAAGTCTCACACGTGCCATTTTATCACCAAGCCCGTTTCGATCTAATAGTTCAAATATTTTGGCGATGGGTATATCGTAGGAATTGAATTGAAATATTTTACAGGCTTGATCTAATCTATTTTGATGCTCTGCGAGCAAAGGGATTTGGCCATTGATGTATAGCATGGATTCAAAGCATGCGTCTGCGACACGAAATCGTTCTACATCATAAAAAGAGAGCTCATCTTTTTTAATAAACTTATGGTTAAAGCAGATGATCTGCATCAATCTATGTTCATTGTTTTTACAGTTGGAGACACAATAAGTTTACCTGCTGTTTTTTCTTTTATTTCCTCAACCGTAACATCTGGAGCAAGTTCTTCGAGTATAAAGGCCCCATCTTTTATTGAAAACATCCCAAGATTGGTAATCACCCTTTTGATGCAGTTTTTCCCCGTTAAAGGTAGGCTACATTGTTTCAACAATTTAGATTCTCCAGCGCGGTTAGTATGCATCATTGCTACAATGATATTATCTGTGCCAGCCACTAAATCCATTGCTCCACCCATGCCTTTCACCATCTTGCCTGGTATTTTCCAATTGGCTATATCTCCATTTTCTGCAACTTCCATTGCACCTAAAACGGTAAGTTGAACATGACCCCCACGAATCATAGCAAAACTATCAGATGAGCTAAACAAACTAGCCCCGGGTAACATGGTTACCGTCTGCTTTCCTGCATTTATTAAATCTGCATCAATATTTTTTTCTGTGGGAAATGGTCCCATGCCCAGCAGTCCGTTTTCCGATTGTAATTCTACATGAATGCCTTTAGGAATATAATTCGCTACCAATGTTGGAATTCCTATTCCTAAATTGACATACCACCCGTCTTGGAGTTCTCTAGCTATGCGTTTTGCAATTTGATCTTTAGTCAACATCGTTTCAGTTTTAAGCAATAAATTATTGGGTAATTGTTCGTTGTTCGATTCGTTTTTCGTAGTTACTGCCTTGGAAAATTCGTTGAACAAAAATTCCTGGCGTATGGACGTGATTGGGGTCAATTACTCCTGGTTCAACTAACTCTTCAACTTCGGCAATAGTGATTTTACCTGCCATGGCCATCATAGGATTAAAGTTTCTTGCAGTTCCTTTAAAAATTAGATTACCAAATCGATCTCCTTTCCATGCTTTAATAATAGCAAAATCAGCTGTAAGGCTTTCCTCAAGCACATACATTCTCCCATTTATTTCTCTGGTCTCTTTTCCTTCTGCGACCTCCGTTCCATAACCTGTGGCAGTAAAAAATGCGGGGATACCGGCGCCACCTGCTCTACATTTTTCTGCTAAAGTTCCTTGTGGAGTAAGTTCTACCTCTAACTCACCACAAAGTAGCTGTCTTTCAAATTCTGCATTTTCTCCAACATAACTAGCAATCATTTTTTTGACCTGACGCTGCTGCAGCATAAGCCCAATTCCAAAATCATCCACACCGGCATTATTGGAAATGCATGTCAGCTCTTTTTGACCACCCGCAACTATAGCTTCAATGCAATTCTCAGGTATTCCGCAAAGTCCAAATCCTCCAAGCATTAATGTCATACCATCTTGAATACCTTGAATGGCTTCTTTAGCATCTTTTACTAACTTATTCATATTATTGCCTTTAATTCAATTTCTTTCTTACTTAATTCTTCTAATACTTTATCGTACATCGCACTTAAGTGCACCAAATCTTTGCTATACAGTTTATAAGCTTCTTCAAAATCTTCATATGTATAACCATACTTTTCAAAAATTACCTTGTAAAAAGTCAATTTTTTCTGATAAATTAATTGATTAGTAGGTAATAATTCATGCTCTACTTTAGCATCAGAAATGGCTAGATCAACCATAATACTAATCATCTCATCCTCCGGTATCTTTACCGTCTTGAGAATATCATCATTGCTATTACAAGCATACAATACAGTGAAAAGAAAAAAGAAAACAATATTTTTCATTAACGTAAAAATAATGAAATAACTTTGTCCTTGAAGTAATTGTGAAATATAATTCGATGGTAGATAAAAATAATTGGAAGGATATAAGCAAAGCCTGTGAAAGTGCTCATGCAAGTTTAGTAGCGGTGAGTAAAACTCGATCAATTGGCGAGCTTAAAGAAATGTATGATCTGGGTCAACGAATATTTGGAGAAAATCGAGTGCAAGAACTGTTGGATAAAAAAGATGAGCTGCCACAAGACATTGAATGGCACCTTATCGGACATCTTCAGCGAAATAAAGTAAAGTATATCGCACCATTTATTAGTTTAATTCATGGCGTGGATAGTCTTCGCTTAATTAAAGAAATTAACAAGGAAGCGAAAAAAAATAATAAGCTTATCGATTGTCTACTTCAGTTTCATATTGCTCAAGAAGAAAGTAAGTTTGGAATTCCTCCTGCAAATGCTATTGAATTTATAGATAATGTAATGGGCTTAAGTTTAGATGGATTAAGGATTCGAGGGGTTATGGGTATGGCGAGCTTCGTTGATGATGATGTACAAATCACTCGAGAATTTTCTGTTTTAAAAGGGGTTTTTGGAGCGCTTAAAAGCAAGTATTTTTCCACGGAAGAATCTTTTGATATTATTAGTATGGGGATGAGCAGTGATTACCAACTTGCACTTCGCGAAGGAAGCACGATGCTCAGAGTTGGAAGTAAGTTATTTGTCTGATGTACAGTCTTTTTGTTCAGCAATTTTCAAGGCAATTGTCTTAAACATTGAGCCTTGGCTTATTCTAGCTTCCTCTTCTTCAATAATTTGAAAAATCTCAATATTCCGTTCCAATTGATATTCCTTTTTTCCTTCAACAAGCTCAATCTCGTTTAGATTTAAATGTGCAAGGTCTTCTTCTTTAAAGTTAAATGTTGCACCTTCCTTGGGTGTGAGAATATAAACTAAAACTGAATTTTTTAAGAATTGATAAAGCTCCAATCTTTTCGGTAAAATTCGATCTATAAAAGACACCTTATTCAATATCTTTTCGAAGACTAAATCGCTAAATATATCGAGGTGTTGATCACAGTTTGAAGGCGAACTTTTCTTTAACTCTTCCCATATAACAGGTGTTATATTGGCAAGTAATAAATATTTTAAAAACTCCTCTTTTAGTGGTTCTAGCTCATCCTTTCTTAACCTTCTGTACCTCATTTTTAATTTTCTGTTTGACTTTCTGACAGCCCTAACTCTAGCTTAGCTATAAAAATAATGAGCCCGTATGGGTATTTCAGAATAGACATAATTAAAATTTGGATGGCGAGAAAACTTTTTTGGCAATTCGCAAAGAATTTTCAAATGCATCAATATTAAAGTTGTTTCCTATTGTTTTTGTGCCAAAGTAATTTACGAAATGTTCTGTAGGCATATTGCCTATTAAATCATCTTTCGCCATGGGACAACCGCCATAACCAAAAATCGCCGTATCAAATCTTCTGCAGTCATGTTCAAATGCACAATCAATCTTTTCTTTCCAATTATGTGGAGCAGTGTGCAAGTGTGCACCAAACTCAATGCCCGGAAAACTTGCAATTAAATTATCAAACAAATAGCTGATGGTATCTGCCTGGGCGACACCTACGGTATCGGAAAGCGAAAATATATTAACATCAAGTTTGCTTAATTTTTCAATCCAATTTTCAACAATTTCTTTACTGTAAGGGTCGCCGTAAGGGTTACCAAAACCCATAGAGATATAGACAACAAGTTCTTTTTTATTTGAAGTACAGATTTCTTGAATTCGCTTGACTCGTTCAAAGGACTCTTCAATTGTAGAATTTGTATTTCTTAATTGAAAGGTTTCTGAAATGGAAAATGGATAGCCTAAGTAGGTGATTTCTTCAAACTCACTCGCTTCGATTGCGCCACGCTCATTAGCAATAATTGCTAATAATTTTGAAGGGGAATCTCGTAAATCTAGTTGCTTAACCAAATCCTTTGTGTCCGCCATTTGAGGGATAGCCTTAGGTGATACAAAACTTCCGAAATCAATGGTGTGATACCCAACCTTTAGCAAGGAGTTAATATACTCAGCTTTGACTGCTGTAGGTATAAATTTTTTGATGCCTTGCATAGCATCCCTGGGACATTCTACTAAACGAATCATAATATTTTATTGATATTCTGCAGCTAACCAAGCGGAATAGCCGCCATTTAAATCATAGACCTGCTCGAACCCCATTTCTTTCAACATAGCCGCCGCTTTGCCACTTCGTCCACCACTCTTGCAATAAAGCATTACCGGAGTTTTTCTATCTATCGCATCAATATTGGACTTGAAATTTTCTGCGTAAAAATCATAGTTTTTTGCACCTGCTATGTTTCCATTCTCCGCTATCTCTTTAGGAGTTCGAATATCCAATAGGATTACGCTGGTATCATTATCTAGTTTTATTTTAAATAAATTTGGCTTTAACAATAAATGAGCTGTTTTGATTTGCATATTTCTCAATCCACTTTCTTGGATGATTTCTTCCTTTATATCTTTGTTAGATGCTGATTGCTTGCAAGTAACAAGTAGAAAGCTGGCAATGATTATTCCAAAATATGTAGTTTTCATCAGGTAAATTTCTACAAAAATAAGATAAAGCTGCTTGGATTTAAGAAAAACTATCATTTTTGTGTAATGATAAAGACTACTGAAAAAGATTCCAACTACCGACATTTAGATAAAATGACTACCAATGAGCTTTTGCAAAATATGAATAAGGAGGATCAGACTGTCCCTTTAGCAGTTGCCAAATGCATCGACCAAATTGAATCGGTGGTTGATTTAGTTAGTGATAAATTGCTTTCCGGGGGTCGTCTTTTCTATATAGGTGCTGGAACTAGTGGTCGATTAGGTATTGTTGATGCAAGTGAATGCCCTCCCACATTTGGTGTATCTCATGAATTGGTTACGGGAATTATTTCCGGAGGAGATAAAGCGATTAGAAAGGCAGTGGAGTTTGCCGAAGATAGTAAGGATTTGGCATGGGAAGATTTATCTGAATTTGCAGTTACGGCAAAGGATATTGTAATCGGGATAGCGGCATCTGGAACAACTCCGTATGTCATTGCTGGATTGGAAGCTTGTAATTTCAATAATATATCTACCGCTTGTATTACATGCAATGCAGGAAGTCCTTTGGCTGCCGTTGCTAATTATCCAATTGAATGTGTGGTCGGCCCAGAGTTTGTTACCGGAAGCACACGTATGAAAGCGGGTACTGCTCAAAAGTTAATTTTAAATATGATTAGCACTTCCACAATGATAAAAATTGGTCGCGTTGAGGACAACAAAATGGTAAACATGCAGCTAAGTAATCATAAATTAGTAGCGAGAGGCGTTAAAATGATTGTAGAAGCCACCGGAGTGAATAAAACAATAGCCAAGGAAAATTTGTTAAAGTTTAATAGTGTAAAGCTGGCAATTGAGGCCTTAAATAATTAGTATGCATGGAATAGAACCCTATTGGCGTTGGCGTGATTTGTACAAAGCAGAAGAAGATGAATATTCTCCATTTTTTGAGCGGGAGTATTCAGAGTTTGAATTTACACATGCGATTTACGACCATGCCATTCATCCTCAGTGGGATTATATTGGATCACCTACCCTTTTTATTAAGATTTTGTTTGTCGATTATGATGATGGAATGGCAGTTATTGAATTGTTAGGTGAATGGAATGATACTATCAATAATGATATAATGTTTTTCAAAAGAGATGTCATAGATACACTTACAAAAAATGGGGTCTATCGATTTATCATTATAGGAGAAAATGTGCTTAATTTCCATGGCGAGTCAGAGGATTATTATGACGAGTGGTACAATGATATTATTGATGAGGGAGGATGGATTGCTTTCGTTAATTTCAATGCGCATGTTCTTGAAGAAATAATGAGTGAAAACATTCATTATTACATGCACAGTAATCAAGAGTTGCAGTCCTTAAACTGGCGAAAATATACGCCGGATAAATTGTTGGTGCTGGTCGAAGATCAATTACTTCGTGCCTTACACAGTTAATTTTTAAGCTTAGACCTAGTATTCGTGGGACAATGCATCTACTTTAAAATCACTGGTTGTATAGAACTTTATCTCTGGAAAGTCGTCTTTTGCTACTTTAAGAATCCATGGTGAGTCTGCTAAAAACACGAGATTTCCATCTTTGTCGCTAACAATATTTGCATGCTTTCTTCGCATAAATTCTTTCAGCTTTTCTTCATTTTCACTTAAAATCCAACAAGCCTTGAAATAATTTAAGGGTTTAAAATCGGCGGTAGCACCGTACTCATGCTTCAATCGGTATTGTATTACTTCAAACTGAAGTTGCCCCACCGTACCTATAATCTTTCTATTGCCTAATTTATGCTTAAATAATTGGGCAACACCTTCATCGCTGAGTTGATTGACTCCTTTCTCCAATTGTTTTGACTTCATCGGATCTTTATTAATTACTTCTCTAAATAATTCAGGAGAGAAACTTGGAATACCTTTGTAGAACAGCTTCTCGCCTTCCGTAAGGGTGTCACCAATTTTAAATGTTCCAGAATCGTACAATCCAACCACATCACCAGGGTAAGCTTCTTCAATAATATTTTTCTTTTGAGCCATAAAACTTGTTGGATTATTGAAGCGTACTTTTTTATCTAGTCTAGAGTGGTGATAAAAAGTATTTCGTTCAAATTTTCCTGAACAAATTCGCAAGAAGGCAATTCTATCTCTATGATTGGGATCAAGGTTTGCATGGATTTTAAAAACAAAACCTGTAAACTTTTTTTCTGTAGGCTCCACTTCTCTGGCCTGTGTTTCTCGTTTTTTAGGATTTGGAGCAAACTCAATAAATGTATCAAGCATTTCCTTAACTCCAAAATTGTTAACTGCACTGCCAAAGAATACAGGTGCAATCTCCCCACTTAAGTAGGGTGCTGCATCAAAATCTTCATATACTCCTTGAATTAGTTCTACATCTTCTCGCAAGGTGTCTGCATATTCTTTTCCAATTTTCTCGTCAAGTTCGGGTGTCTCTAAATCTTTAAATTGTAAAATGTCATCTTGCTTTTGCCCAGCTGAGAAAAGGTTAAGTTCATCTTGAGCAAGATTATACACTCCTTTGAAGGTCTTACCCATGCCGATAGGCCATGTTAATGGTCGAACCTTGATCTCTAATTTATTTTCCAGTTCATCTAACAGATCATAAGGATCCCGTCCATCTCGATCCAGTTTATTGATAAAGACAATTACAGGAGTTTTACGCATTCTACAGACCTCCATTAAGCGCTCTGTTTGCTCTTCTACGCCCTTTACGCAATCGATTACGAGTATTACGCTATCAACAGCTGTTAAGGTTCTGTAGGTGTCTTCTGCAAAGTCCTTGTGTCCGGGAGTATCTAGGATATTAATTAGTTTATTACGATATTCAAAGGCCATTACCGAGGTTGCTACAGATATTCCTCTCTGTTTTTCAATCTCCATAAAATCAGAAGTGGTGGCTTTCTTAATTTTATTGGATTTTACCGCTCCTGCTGTTTGGATAGCTCCACCAAAAAGTAAAAGTTTTTCCGTCAGTGTTGTCTTTCCAGAATCTGGATGCGCTATTACAGCAAAGGTTTTCCTTTTTTGAATTTCATCGATTAAGCTCATGCATCAGTTAATTGAATTGCAAAAATACGGGGATTAAATTGAATAGCGAAATAAGAATCAAGGCCTTATTATTTTAAATACACGAAGTTAAGTTAGCCTATTTTTAAATCTCTCCAACTTAGAAATAAAAATGCCCAATATTAATATTGGGCATTTTTATAAGATTTTTAATACTCTTCTTCATCGAAGAAGAAATCGTCTTTTGTGGGGTAATCAGGCCAAATGTCATCAATCCCTTCGTAGATTTCATCATCATCTTCCAGCTCCTGAAGATTTTCGATAACTTCAACTGGAGCTCCTGATCGAATAGCATAATCAATAAGATCATCTTTTACTGATGGCCAGGGCGCATCTTCAAGATAAGTAGCTAGTTCTAATGTCCAAAACATAGGCGGTTTTTTAATAGCGTGCAAAAATAAGCTAAAACTTATAAATAACTATCTTTTTATATTATTTTTTTGGAAGCCATTTCACTTCGTCAACAGACAAATCATTGGCAATTTTCCTAGCAAGAACAAAAAGGTAGTCTGATAATCTGTTTAAATATATGACTATCAATTTATTAACCTCTTCAACTTGTGCTAAGGCAACCGTTATCCTTTCGGCACGTCTACAAACGGTACGTGCAATATGACAATAAGAAACATGCGGATGTCCTCCTGGTAGTATAAAAGCATCGAGTTCACTGAGCTTTTGATTCATGGAATCTATCAAATTTTCTAATGTATCGATATCTTTTTGCTCTATGTTTTTAAAAAAAGTATTGACTTTTCCTTCAGGTGTGGCTAAAATTGCTCCAATTGTAAAGAGTTCTTCTTGTATCTTTTTTAGTTCGGCGTGTTGTTCGCTATCGCATACATCTTTCACCAAGCCAATATGAGAATTCAACTCATCTACTGTGCCATAACAGTCTATTTTTAAGTCAGATTTAGATATCCGCTTTCCTCCAAACAATGAAGTTTCTCCTAAGTCTCCGGTTTTGGTGTAAATTTTCATATCATATATTTTTAATAGTGCATGGGTTTAAATGCTACATTCATTCTTAATCCAAGGCCAATCCAAACAACACTCCTATCCTCTTCATCAATATCGCTATTTACAGATCGATAGCTTACATTGAAATCAGCATACATATTATGCCAAAATTGATACGATGCCATTAACTCAATAAAGTTTGTCCGATAAGCGGTTCCTTGCCCAACCCAATTATCAAATTCATTGCTTGCCAAAGAACCATTAGAGGTTTGAAAAATATCCCCTCCATACAAGCTGCCAATTGTATCATTACCATGAACAGCATTAATATATTTTAGCTGAAGATTTAGTTCAGGAAGGCATGCAGGTTGATACTTAATAATTCCGATGGTTTCTCTGAAATTAGCACCTAATGGATGGGCTAACTCTTGGTTATAATGGGTGTAATTAGCTAATTGTTGACCGTTTTTTCCACTGTGGGTATAAATAAATGGCCGAGCCATATTGTATTCTAATTGTAAATCTAAATTATCAACACCTCCAATATTGATGTATTTAAAACCTTGCTGAATTGCATATTTGTTACCCCACCAGCCATTGAATTGACTAATTTGAGAAAAATTAAACTCATCCATTACAAATTGCCCATAAAACTGGGCTGTTTTAGCCACGTTAGCTTTGTAATCAAAACCAATTAAGGCGTTGTCAGGACTTCCTAAGGCTTGCTCGATACTTCTAAAAAAAATTAATGGATTTAGGTAATGCAGTTCAAATCCATCACTTCGTGACATAATAACACCTTCAAATACACCGAAATCCAGCCACTTTGTTACGCTAAAATTTAAATGATGGAATGCACCATACTTTTTATCTAATAATCTGTCTAACCCTCGACTATACTGCCCGGTTAACTCCGTAAAAATACTTTGATAGTTTATTTTCCATACACGGATGTTCATTTTCAAAAACAAGGAAGCTGCGGCATTATCTGACAGCAGCATAGATCGATAGCCATTCCCAATAAAATTCTTATCGTAGCCAAACTGGAAATCTAGATGTTCGATAACATTGAAGGTCATGTACCCTCGAGTAGAAAAATAATCTTGTCCATTCTCCTTGTAAGTTTTGTAGTAGGCTTCCCCTGGCACATTCTCGAATGTTCTGTTCACTCGCTCATCTCTAACAAAACTTGGGTATCTCATTAAAGTGCTACCTAGGTGAAAATAAAAGCCTAAGCGCTTTTTTACATAGGCTCTTAATTCAAATCCTCTTACGATATTAAACGTAAGTTTATTATCCAATTCAGGTGCAAAATGCATCTGTAGTACTGGATTCAACCGCAAAGTAAAGGCCTTTGTATTTACACTAAATAAAGATGCTCTTTCTGGATAAATTATTTTCCAAAGTGGTTTTTTTGAAACATTGAATGAATCTACCCATTCACTGTTATCATTCAGGATATATTCTAAATTAAAGGATGTTTGTGGACTTAAATTAATATTCGAGTTGTACATACTTTCTGCATATTGAGCTAACCATTTTTTATTGTATGGCTTTACAGAGGTATGTGGCATAGGAAGAATTTTTCCGTATTGGATATCTAGACGATTCATTTCATGATAACTATCCGTATTTAAGGGAGTGTAAGTCCCTTGACCCCACGTATATATACCGAAAAAAAGGCAAGCCAAAACAATTGTATATCTCATACTTTAAATATCTAAAACAAAAATACTATTTATTCAAAGAACTTATTTTCTTTTTGCATCATCCTAAATAATAGCCCTAAAGAAACGATAGAGACAATTGCTAAAGAAATTGCAAGGATATACCTTCCAAACAGCAAATGACCTATCGCAAATAAGCCACTAAAACTAACAAGCATTCCTAATAACCACATGCCAACTGTCCTTAAAAATTTAGGCCCAGATTGATTGAAAGGTACAATCCCCTTCCACAATCCAATGGGTAGGCATTTTTCAGCAAAAGATTTTAAAGTCTCCTCTCCCACCTGCTTAGTTAATAGCGTAATTATGATAGAAACAACTAAGGTGATTAAAGTGATTATCACGAGTCCATAGGTGTCATAATGAGTGGACGCATTTTCAGATTTTAAGTAGGTCAATAAAAATGTAATTGCTATCGCGGTAAGCATCGCACTTATCTCAGTATATGCGTTAGCTCTCCACCAAAACCAGCGCAGAATTTGAGCAATCCCGAGACCTGCCGCCGCATTAATAAAAAACTTCCATGCTCCTTCTATACTGTCCATTTGCGAGGCTGTTATTATCGCAAGAAGTGTAATAAGCAAGACCATCCTTTTACTAAATTTAATTAGTTCTTTTTGATTAGCTTCTTTATTGATAAATCTTTTGTAAATGTCATTGGTTAGATAACTTGACCCCCAATTTAAATGTGTATCAACAGTACTCATAAATGCAGCCATTAGACTTGTGAATGTTAATCCTAAGAGTCCAACAGGGAGAATCAACTTCATAATTAAGGGATAGGCTATTTCCCTATTTTTGGCCACTAATGCCCCTTCGCTAAGGTGATTAATAGTCTCATTGCCAATGGGAAACATAACCAAAGAAACTAAGCCAACTAGAATCCATGGCCATGTTCTCAATGCAATGAAAGCAATGGCAAATAGTAAAGAACCTTTTTGTGCGTCAGCAGCCGATTTTGCTGTATTAATTCGTTGAGCAATATACCCAGTTCCATCGGAGTCAAATCTAACCCACCACTGAACAAGGGTATAAATTAAAAAGATTTGAAATGGTAAGAGTGGGTTGTCCAATGAAGGTAGAAATTCCGTGTAATGCCGAGCAGAAGTTTCGCCATATATATGAACTAACTGGTTCTGAATACTTTGCATTCCACCAAGTTCAGAAACTGCATAATAGGCAAATACGATAGAAGTTATCATTGCTATGACGAACTGAACCAAGTCTGTAAGTATAACTCCCCTAATACCTCCGAGTGAGCTATAAGTAAGTACAATGATTAACAATGCCAAAATGGTAAGGCTGGCATTTAAATCTCCTTTAAACATTAAAATACTTGGATACCAAACTTCCATAAAGTGATAAAAAGCTGGAAGTAAATCCATCCATTGGATAAATGGACTTGCAATGCTAACAGCAGCGGTTATTACCCAGCCAAGAATGAAACAGTTTAATACAACCCCAAAGAAAAAAGCTTTAAATCCGCGAAGTAATGCCGCTTGTTTGCCGTCATATCGGAGCTCAATAAATTCTACATCGGTTAAAACACCGCTTTTTCTCCATCGTTGCGCAAAGAAAATAGCTACTGTGATATAGGTAGCTGCCCAGCTCCACCAAAGCCAATTGCCTACAATTCCATTTTTTGCAGTAATTCCAGTAACTGCAAGTGGTGTATCGGCTGCAAATGTCGTGGCAATTATAGAAATACCTAACCACCACCATGGCAAGTTTCTATCGGCTACAAAGTATGATTCAATGCCACTGCTCGCTTTTTTTGAAACGGCTATGCCCAATAAAAAGACAAATAAAAGATAAACGCCAAAAATGATCCAATCTAATTGTTCCAAGTCATTGTATTTTTAACAAATTTAGTATTTAGATCCAAAAAAACTGACAAGAGTTATACTTGAACATTAATCATTTAATCCAACACATATACTAAACCTTTCTATCCGCAGAGTATTTAACCGAAAGACTATTAACTCCCCAGTTCCTTACGAAAGAAATCTAAGACATAATTAATTTCTTTACTTGTTGTTAAAGTAGAGAAACTAAATCGAAAAGTAGAATAATCAGCGTTGAGATTAAGGAATTCAATGATATCCGAATTCTTGACTGCTCCGGAGGAACATGCACTTCCAGTAGAAACAGCAATTCCAGCCATGTCTAGTTGAATAGTAAAGATGTCGTTAATGAGTTTATTTGGGATCGAACAAGATAAAATGGTATAAGTTGATTCATCAGGAATCTCATTAAACAAAATTTCTTTCTGAATAGCACGTAATCCATTTTTTAATTGAGATTTTATCTCGGTAAGCTGTGCCTTATCTTTTTCTAAATTAGCATAGGCTATATTCAGCGCTTCCCCCATTCCTACAATACCAGGAACATTCTCCGTGCTTGATCGCAGGTTTCTTTCATGACCACCTCCATGAAGCCAAGAGCTTAAGGCTATAGTTGACTTTTTATACAAAAATCCAATGCCCAAAGGCCCATTAAATTTGTGAGCTGAAGCAGATAGAAAGGATATATTTAAGTTTTCCAAGTTAAATGGGTAATGACCAATACTTTGTACTGTGTCGGAATGAAACAATGCATCGCTTTGTTTGCATAAATCTCCTATTCTATCTATGTCATTTATGGAGCCCAATTCATTCTGAATATGCATAATACTGACCAAGGTTTTTTTCTTACTCTTGATAAGCAATTTTTCTAAATGTTTTAAATCAACCTGTCCATAAATTCCTAAATCAAGGTATTCAACTTCGATGCTGTGCTGATCCTTTAAGAATTTTACCGTATTTAACACACATTTATGTTCTACATGGGATGTAATAATCCGCTCAACGTTTAGATCTTGAACAGCCAACTTAAGGACTATATTATTTGCTTCAGTACCACTTGCACAAAAGTATATTTCTGAGGATTTAGCTCCTAGGTGGTTAGCGATGGATTTCCGAGTATTCTCTATAGCAGCTTTTTGTTTTCTGCCAAAAGAATGAACAGATGATGGGTTGCCGTAGGACAAAGCTAAATATGGCATCATTGCTTTTAGTGCCTTGGGGTGCAATGGTGAAGATGCTGCATGATCTAAATAAATTTCCATATTCTTATTCTTCAAAAGACTTAATATCTTCTTTTATTTGTTTAACTATGTTTTTAGCAACAGTTTTGCTGTCACTTTCCGCATAAACTCTAACAATAGGTTCTGTATTTGATTTTCTAATCATTACCCATCCCTCTGGCATCATTATTTTGAGACCATCCACAATGTTTATATCAAAGTTATTGTATTTATTCTCTAATTTAGCTAAAATTCCATCAACATCCGTTTGAGCATCTAAGGGTATTTTACCCTTAATCATTTCGTAGTTTGGGTAGGTCGAACGCAAAAACGAGATGCTTTTACCTGTTTTGGCGAGATGACTTAAGAATAATGCAATGCCAACTAAGGCATCTCTGCCATAATGCAATTCTGGGTATATAATACCTCCATTGCCTTCTCCTCCAATGACAGCATTAACTTCCTTCATTTTCGCTACTACATTCACTTCACCCACGGCACTCGGATGATATGTTGATTGGTGTTTTTCGCAGATGTCTTTTAGGGCCATTGATGACGATAGGTTTGAAACCGCACTTCCTTTTTTATTTTGTAAGATATAGTCAGCAACTGCGACAAGCGTATACTCCTCGCCAAACATTTCACCATCATCATTGACTAAGGCAAGACGATCTACATCAGGATCTACAGAAATACCTAAACTTGCTTCTTCTCTAACTACGGAATTGGACAAACTTGTTAGATTCTCGGCTAATGGCTCCGGGTTATGAGCAAATAAACCTGTTGGTTCACAATTGAGTTCTATGATGTCTGTTACTCCGAGAGCTTTTAGTAACATCGGTACATAAATTCCACCACTAGAATTTACTGCATCGACCACAATTCTAAACTTAGCTTTAGAAATGGCATCTTTATCTACCAAAGGCAATTTTAAGATGTGCTCTATGTGTTGTTCCTTATAATTCATGAGGGAATGTGTCCCGATATCATCTACTTCAGGGAAGTCAAATTCACCTTCTTCTGCTATATCAAGAATAGTCTGACCATCACTAGCTGATATAAATTCACCTTTTTCATTTAAAAGTTTAAGCGCATTCCATTGTTTGGGATTATGACTTGCTGTAAGTATTATTCCCCCACTTGCTTTCAAATCTACTACTGCCATTTCAACTGTGGGTGTAGTGGATAGACCAAGATCAATAACATCATAACCTGCTCCCATTAAGGCTCCTACTACAAGATTATTGACCATTTCTCCCGAGATACGAGCATCACGACCAATAACAATTGAGTTTGTTTTACCCGTCTTTTTTAACCAAAATGCATAGGCAATGGCAAACTTTACAATGTCAAAAGGAGTCAATCCTTCATCTTCTTTACCCCCAATTGTACCGCGGATTCCTGAAATGGTTTTTAGTATTGCCATAGTTTTATTTTAAAAGGTCAGTAAAATTAGTTTATTTAGCGGGATAATTGGAATCAGAAGTCGTTTAATTTATGAAAAACAAAGAATGGTTTGCAAGTTGGTTTAATACGCCGTTTTACCATATTCTTTATCAGCATAGGGATTTTGATGAAGCTGAAAATTTTATTGATTGTTTAATTGATAAACTAGATCCACTAGATAATTCTACAATACTGGATTTAGCATGCGGCAGAGGCCGGCATGCTTATTACTTAGCAAAAAAGGGATATATAGTCAAGGGAGTGGATTTATCTTTGGAATCTATAGTTAGTGCTCAAAGAAATTTTAAACTTAAAAATCTAAACTTTAGTGTACATGATATGCGTCTTAATATGCAAGATGAGGGATTTGATTATGTGTTTAACTTTTTCACTAGTTTTGGATATTTTGACAGCCTAGAAGATAACAAGAAGGTCATTGAAGTAATGAGTAATTCGCTCAACTCGGGAGGAACGTTGGTTATTGATTTTTTAAATGCGGTTAAAGCTGTTCAAAATATCGTAAGCGAAGAAGCTAAAAAATTGAATAATATTTCTTTTGAAATTAAAAGAAAATTAGAAAGTAAGGTGCTTGTCAAGGATATCCGTTTTAACCATAAGGAGGAGGACTATCATTACCAAGAAAAAGTACAAGCGTTGAGGCTTAGTGACTTCCAATCTTTAATAAAAAATACAGATCTATCTTTGCTAGAAATATATGGAGATTATGCCTTGAATGCTTTTGATGAAACAAATTCTGATCGTTTAATTATGGTTTTTAAGAAGGCTTGATGGATTATTTAACTCAATTAGACCATCAATTATTTAATTTCATTAACCAAGATCTATCTAATCCTTTTTTTGATTGGATAATGCCTTTCATCCGGAATAAAAATACCTGGATTCCTTTCTATTTGCTGACTGCAGTATTACTCTTTAAAACATACGGAAAGAAAAGTCTTTTTATCGTTTTGGCAGTTGTATTATCTGTAGGGTTAGCAGATGGTATCTCGAGCCATGCATTGAAGCCATTTTTTGAGCGAACTCGACCTTGTTTACTCCCTGGCTTTATGGAGAATGTAAACCTAGTTGTTTCTAGGTGTTCTGGAGGTTATAGTTTTCCATCTTCGCATGCTGCTAATCATTTTACTATCGCTTTTGTTTTAATTTTTATTATCCGAAAAAACTACAGCAAACTTGCTTTAATGCTTCTTTTTTGGGCTGGAATAATCTGTTTTGCTCAAATCTATGTCGGTGTTCATTTCCCCACCGATATTTTAGGCGGTTTGTTGATTGCTTGGTTTGTAGCGGTAATCGTTCATTCCATTTACAGATATTCAGTTGATAAGATTAATTGGCAGTAAAATTTGCTTTTAGAAGAAAGAGTCATTTTGTAGGAAAGACTGTTAAGTGGACTTCACTTTTTATTGGACCCTAAATTAACTTTTAGGTATTGATTTTTAGATTGCTAGCCCTATTGATTAACTAAAAAGCCCTGTATTGCAACTGCAATACAGGGCTTCTAGTAGATATATAAATTTTCTTATTGCTTGGTACCTTGGAATGTTACATTTCCTACGGCATCACCTGTTAAAGCTAATGCACCAGTAAGTGAAGCAAAGTCAGGACTAAACTCAACACCACCGTCCAAAACAATATTAGCGATACCTTGGTAGCTGTATGTTTCGTTAGCAATTGTCATAGTAGTACCAGATAATGTACCTTCAACTGTTGGAACTAAAGTTCCTGCAGGAGCTGCTAATAAAGCAGAAATATCAACACCGAGATCATAGTTTCCACCAGCATTCTCATCTACTTGAGCGGTTACATTTACACTTGTAAAAGTTGTATCAGTACCAGTTAAAGCAATTTCTATGTCTCCATCTGCTGTACCATCATATGTTCCACACGCATCACACGTTGTGGCAGTACCGTCAGGCACACAATCTCCATTGTCACATACTTCACCTGCAGCACAAGTAACGCCATCACAAGGATTCACTTCATCTTCACCACAGGATTGTAAACCGAAAGTCAAGGCACCTGCTACGAATAAACTTAAAAATAATTTTTTCATTGTTTTAATTTTTTTGGTTAATAATTGATTTAGAATAATAAATAGATTGTTAAAAACACAAAACTACAATAAAATCTTGGTTCTGCAACTATTTAACAATAAAGTGTTTTTGATATTGATTGCCGTCTACTTCAAGATTTAATAAATAAAAACCAGCACTTAGATTGTTAGATAGGTCAAATGTTTCCTGAAAACGACCCGATGTATTCGGATAATTGTTATTCAATATGACTCTTCCTGTTACATCAACAATTGCTAGATTTAAACTTATCTGCTCTAGGGTTTCCAATACAACAGTGAAAGATCCATTATTGGGGTTAGGATAAAGATTCAGTGAACTTAAATCTACAAAATCCCTTATTCCCGTTTCACAATCTACGGTAATTAAAGTGGATGAACCAAAGACATTACAATCTGGATTAATCGTAGGAAAATTTGCAGGTAAAGGAGGCAGAGTAAATGTAATTGAAGCCTCAGAGTTAGGCCCTATGGTGAAATTTTGGGCAGGAATAGAAACAACTTGGTCTACAGTGATTAGCGGACAAGAATCTGCATATACGGTAGAAATTATCTCATCAATATCGATCGTTAACGAACCTGTACCAATATTTAATGAAGAAATTTCCCAAGCCCCATTCGGATCACCTGAATATAAATCCGTCAAAGCAAAACACAAGGCACCACCTGGAACAACTGATGGCAATAATGCAATTAAACCCTCATTAATGGTATCTGGTATAAGCGCTTGAAACTCTGCAGGTAAAATATCTCTTAAGCCTGCAGTGGTTCCGTCAGGAAATGTAAAAACTAAACTATCGGTAATCAATAATACCCCTGGAGTAGCGCTCAAACCTAAGCACAATTGCGCGTCTGTCAAGCATCCGCTATCAACTGCAGGATTGTGTATGATGGAATCAACGTCAAGCGCTGCAGCTGAAATTGGCGTGAAATAATAATTGCCGTTGGCTAAATCTGCAGGTATATTAGCGCAATCCAACGTAATACCCGAGCTATCATCAGAAGGTAATACCCAACCAGCTGTAATTGCAGCTTGTAAGCTCGTCATATCTGTTACAGGACCATCACTCTCCGATGAAATCACCCATGCGACATCATTACCTGGTTTTAATATGAAGTTGTCATGTGTAAGTGTTACATCTGAAGCTAAACTAATAGCAGTTCCATTTGCACTAGAAGTCCCTTCTATGCATATGTCAAATGGCGCAGAGAGTGCTTCGCATCCGTTTACTGATGTAAACAAAACTGTAAACGGCGCATTGGCAGGATTGAACGAGGATAAGGTGTCTGCAGTAGCAGCAGGAATAGGAATTGCTACTCCCGAGCTGTTTGCAAACCACTGCAAATCATATCCATTAGGATTGTCAACAAATAATGCTCCGCTTAAGTCATCTAATATTATTACTGAGGCAGTTACATTATCTAATTCTAATGCATATGCTGCAGAGCTTGTGGCACAAATTGTTCCTAAATCTATAACCATTACATAATAGTCGCCAGCTTGAGTGGCCGTGTAGGTCTGATTCGTTGCTCCGTTGATTGCTGTTGTATCTAAATACCATTGGTACGAACCTGAAATACTCGCTTCTAAGACCGCACTATCTCCTATACAAATTGGATTCGCTCCATTATTTGTAATTAAAGGCTCTTGAGAGGGAGGTAAAATTCTGACCGTATCCGTAAAAATGTTGGTTGCTTTCACACGTTTACTTAAGGTTATAGAACCATTTGCGCAATTCGTTTGAAAATTTTGAGTCCCTATACCAGGATCTGTATTGAAAGTTAGAATAGCCAATCCTAAATTATCATCGGGAGATCCTAAAAGTCCATTATCCTCTTCCCATGCATTTATAGCTACTCCAGTGCCAACTATTGGAATGTCAATTCCCGACCAGTTTACTGTGGTATTAGAGCTTGGATTTCCTAGGGTAATATCGCCATTTCCGGTATTTATAATTAAATAAGGTTCTGGTGAAGCCGTACAACCAATAAAGGGAAGATCAATTTCTTCGACATCTCCGCAATAACATGAACTATTAGATGCAGTTAAAGATGCAGCTGAAATATAATATTCTTCTATGGTCTCAGTTAGGGAAACAATATACTCTCCTACACCAACAAATGTATTTGTGGCGCTTGGGCCAGCAGCTGAATTTCCATCGCCAAAGTCCCAAGCGTAAGTTGTTGGGTTAACCACCAATGGTGGTATCAAGGTTTCAGCAAAATCTACTGTCAGGGAATCACACGCTACATTTCCAGACAATGTGAAAAATGGGTTTCCTGCAGGTGGTAAAACATTGACGGTAATAGGTAAATTTTCAATTTGACATTGACTGATTCCTGCGACACTTCCACAACCATTTACAGAAACATTAACCGTGTAAGATCCAGCTGGAGCCAATGTGTTAATATCCATAGTTACACACCCATATCGGTAATTTTGAGGATTGTATGTGTGCGGAGGTCCTATATCACTTGTCCAGCAAAACCCTGTAGTCGCAGGGGGTAAATCATTAACACTTAATACTTGAACTGATGTAACTGTAGCAGAACCAATTCCTGGAACCGCTATTGAAACCGGCATTAAATATTGAAAAGTAATGGTTGTATCTACTCCAGCTTGAATAGTTACATTGTCAGGAATTAAGCCCAAATCTTCGGGGCCTGTACTTGCGTGGATGGTTTCATCTACCACACAGGTAGGACATTGCGCAGAAATACCTGCAATACAGAGTAAGGAAATAAAGGTGAAGAGTAAATTATTTGCTTTCATATTATGGTTTAGTTAGTTGAAACAAAGATAATCATTTTTTATATTTTACGATATTCAAGTGGTTTGAGTTGTTTTTGTTTTATGAAGCTGTTGAAAACTTGATTTAATTTGAAGATTTATATACAATAAAAAATTATCTTAGTTTCTCAAACTAACTTTAACTTATGAAAAAAAATTACTTTTTAATTCTTATCTGTTTAATTACTGTTGCTGGCTTTAGCCAAGACAGTAAAATTGTGGGATTGGTGACTGAATCTAACGGAGAACCTGCTATTCAGGCAAATATCGTTATCGATGTTGCTAAAGGTTGGGCTGCTGTAACTGATTTTGATGGCAATTATTCACTTAAAGTACCTGAGGGCACCTATGATGTCTTATACCGTTATATCGGTAAGGAGGATCAATCACTTACGATAAGTGTAAAGGCTGGAGAGACCAAAATACAAAATGTATCGTTTTCAGACAAAGTTGAAATGATGAACACCGTGGTAGTTTCTGGCTCGAAGTATGAAAAAAAATTGAGCGAAGAAACGGTTAGTATGGAGGTCTTAAAAAGTGATCTTCTAGAACAGAACAATATTACTTCAGCTGAAGATGGGCTTTCAAAAGTGCCAGGGGTTGTCGTCACTGGTGATGGGCAAGCAAGTATTCGTGGTGGCTCCGGTTGGAGTTATGGTGCGGGTAGTCGAGTTCAGGTGCTGTATGATGGTTTACCCTTATTATCTGCCGAAGGTGGCGATGCGAAATGGTCGTTGATTCCTATGGAGAATTTGGAGACGATGGAGGTAATTAAAGGAGCAGCTTCTAGTATATATGGTTCTGGAGCTTTGAACGGCGTTATAAATTTTAGAACAAGTTGGGCTAAGAAAGATCCCGAAACAAAATTTAATGTCTGGAATGGAGTGACGCATAGTCCACGCAATAAGAACGAAGCTTGGTGGTACAAGCAAAATCAGATTCCATTTGAAGCGGGCTTTAATTTTGTGCATAAACGAAAGTTTGGTAGAACAGATTTTGTTTGGCATGGACAATACTCATCAAATACCAGTCATTTGCAAGATGGTGGCTCTAGTGACGTTCGATTTGGACAAAAATTTAGATTTCGACCTAAGAAAATTGAAGGTTTAAGCTTAGGGATAAATGTAAATGCTTCGAGAGGTTTGGGCAGTAATTTCTTCTTATGGAATGGTGCAGACTCCCTTTCCCGTGTTCCTTTAGATGGCACGGCTTCATCTTATCAAACGACCCGAGTGATAATTGACCCTTTTATCTCCTATTACGATAAAAAGAACAACAACTATAATTTTAAATTTAGGTATTTCAACGCCAAAAACCAAAACAGTACACCAGGACAAGGATCAGTTCCAGTCAATTATTATGGAGAGTTTCAATACAATCGATATTTTCAAAAAATCAAGTTTAATATTGTAGCCGGTTTAACTGGTTTTGCTGATGTGGTTAATCCTGAAGACCCTAATATACAATCGCTATCGGGAAAAAACAGACGGTATAATTTAGCTCCATTTATGCAGTTAGAGAAAAAATTGTTTGCCCAAAAATTAAATGTAACTATGGGTATACGTTATGAGTACTTTAGGTTGAAATCAATAACAAAGAATATTACGCAAACTGGAACTTTGAATAGACCGCTTTTTAGATTTGGGGCAAATTTGCAAGCTGCTGAGTATACTTATATTAGAGCATCTTGGGGCGAAGGATATCGATTCCCTAGTATTGCAGAGTCTTTTGTAAATCTTAATATTGGAGGTATTGGTATTTTCCCTAATCCTAAGTTGGAAGAAGAAAATGGATGGTATGCTGAAGTAGGCGTAAAACAAGGTTTTGCCTTGGGAAAAGATTGGAGAGGATATTCCGATTTAACATTCTTTGCCATGCGCTACAATAATATGGTTGAGGTTAATTTTGGTACTTTTGGAGATCCTGTACCAGGAGCACCTTCTGCACTTGAAGCGGCAGGCCTTGGTTTCTCTTTTCAAAACGTTGGAGAAACACTTATTATGGGCGGTGAAATAACTATTGCCGGAACAGGAAAAATAGGTCGAATGCCTTTAACAATTCTTACGGGGTATACGTATACCAGAAGTCGTTCTTTAAATTGGGAAGATCCCTTGACTTTATATGACGTTAATGGTGATGTTTTAACAGATATACCATCAGAAACTCCTGGAGATATCACGTATGCAGCTACTTCATCAGGTGATCAAAATATCTTAAAGTATAGAAATCCGCATGTTTTTACTTTAGATATGCAGTCTAGTGTCAAAAGTATAGATTTTGGAGTGAGTATTCAATATCGTTCGTTTATGGAAAATATTGATTACGCATTTGTAAGTGACTTATTTACATCTCCTACGCTTAACCCCGGACTTTATCCTGCTTTTCAGGAGTTAAAAGATTTTAGAGAACGTTATGAAGGCCGAGGAACTACACTACTTAGCGCTCGAATATTTTATAACTTTTCAGACAAAGCTTCTTTGGGGCTTATTGGAAATAATTTATTAAATCTTACCTATGCTGATCGACCAGGATACTTGGGGCAGCCGTTGAATTTTAATGCAAGGTTCTCTTATACTTTTACTGGAGAAAAAAGAAATAAATCATTGTAGCAGATTTCTTTTGCCAAAATTTATATAATAAGAATCCCAACCATATTAAATTTATGAAGGGTTAAGCTTAATACTTAATCCTTTTTTAAAGAATAAGTAATGAAAAAGAATATATTTCTCCTAATCTTTATAATGACTAAGATGGCATTTAGTTTGGCTCAAAACGCCACACTAAAGGGAAAGATTGTTGATGACAACAAGGACGAATTGATTGGAGTTAATGTGATTGTTGACGTCAGTAAATCCTTGGCTACTCAGACGGATTTCGAAGGTAATTACACTTTAATTTTACCTCCGGGAAAGTATCTTGTGACCTATTCTTTTATTGGGAAGGAAGATCAGATAAAAATGCTTAATCTCAAAGCAGGAGATGTAAAAACAGTTAATGTTTTTATGACTTCAGATGATGTTGAGCTCAAATTGGTCACTGTTTCAGGGGGGAAATATGAGAAAAATTTCGGTGAAGAAACCGTAAGTATGGAAATCGTTCCCACGAGTATCATTGAGAATAATGTCGCCCAGGCTCAAGAGGCGCTAAATAAAGTGCCGGGTTATCAAAACTTAGGTGAAAGTCCAAGTATTCGCGGTGGTAGTAGCTTTGCGGCTGGATCTTCCTCAAGAACACTATTTTTGATAGATGGGGTTCCTCAGTTGAGTCCAGAGAATGGAGCTATATATTTTGAGACCATGCCCCTAGAAAATTTAAAACAGGTCGAAGTGCTTAAAGGTGCTTCATCATCATTATATGGCTCTTCAGCACTCAATGGGATTATCAACTTTAGAACAGCTTGGCCAAAAAAAGGAGAGCCTTATCATCGCTTGACTACCGCTGTCGGTATATATCAAAAATTCACCTCAAACTTGATTAAGTCTAAGAATGAAAAGGAATCGAGAAGCCAAGATCCTAATTGGTGGTGGGATGATGAAAATCATTTACCCGTTTTTATGAATCAAACTTATGAATATCGAGAGTCTTTTGAAAAAATAGATGTCGTTTTTGGTTCTTATTATCGACATGATCAAAGTTTTAGAAAAGATGATGAGTACGATCGTTTTAGAGTTAATGGAAAACTTCGCCATATTTCAGAGAAATTTAAAGGCTTAACCATTGGAACAGCCTGGAATTTTGCCTACGAGGAAGGTGGCCAGTTTTTTATGTGGAGTGGAACAGATAGAGATGCTTTACTTCCATCCGATCCTGTATCAGCATTCAATAAAGATGTTCGAACGGATTATGTACTTAGAAGAATTAGTATTACTCCATTCGTAACTTATTTCGATAAGAAAGAAAACAAGCACAGTTTAAATGTAAAGTATTACAATAATCAGAGTACCAACTTCACCTTAGAAAGTAATCAAACCAATCATGTATATGGGGAGTATACATTTGAGCACCAAATGCTTGATAAAGGGATGAACTTGATAACGGGGGCTCAAGGTTCATATACTTCAGCAAATGGAAAGAATTTTGGAAACAAGCCCTATGATGCAACGAACGCTGCTGTTTTTGCACAACTAGATAAGAAATTTTTCGGCAAACTTAATTTTACCGGGGGTATAAGAGTTGAGTTCAATAAGGTTGACAGTGTAATTCCTCAAAATAAAATGTTGATACTGTCTTTGTTTAAAAAAGAGGGATACTTCACTTCACCCGTAAAGCCTTTGCTACGTTTTGGTATGAATTATGAACCTATTGAAGGCACCTATTTGCGTGCGAGTTGGGGGCAAGGTTTCAGGGTACCAACGATCAATGAATATTTTATTGATCTCAGAAGAACTTTGCAAGTTGTGGCCAATCCAAACCTTTTACCAGAAAATGGTTGGAGTGCTGAAATAGGTATAAAGCAAGGCGTGAAAGTTGGCTCATGGCAAGGCTTTTTTGATTTAGCAGGTTTTGTGACTAAATATGTTGATTTGATAGATTTCACTCTTATTCCCGGTGCAATTCAAGCGCAAAACCAAGATGATGCTCGAATTTCGGGAATAGAAGTCTCTGCCTTGGGTCAAGGTAAATTATTTGGGTACCCATTTACATTTCTTACTGGATATACTTATATGCAGCCAGTTTTGTTAAATCCAGACTCAAGCAGAAGATACTTGTTTCCAGAGACCTATCAGTTCATTAGCTATCGAAATAAGCATAGTTTTAAGGCTGATATTGAAGCAACAATTGGCTTTGTTGCATTAGGTTTTTCAAGCAATTATACAAGCTATATGATCAATATTCCGCTAACGAATAATGCGATATTGGGAGTTCGAGATTATCGGGAAAGAAATCCAAATGGAGAATGGGTGTTTGATGCTAGACTTCGTTTTATTGTGTCGGAAAAATCCGACGTAACCTTCGTGATTAAAAATCTTTTTAATAATGAGTATACGACTCGTCCAGGGATTTTGGAAGCACCCAGAAACTTCACTATCCAATATCAACATCAATTTTAAGGTCGTATTTCATATTTACGGACAGATGGATTATTTGAACTGTCTTAGTTTCTATAATTGTTTTGAGTTGGAATCTAAGGACTATAGAAAATGGCTATAGCGCTAATTTGAAACACTTTTTTTTTCTATCGCAGTTTCATTATTAAATAATAGCATAAAAAATAGTAGCCTTGGTCTCATAGCTTTAACTTTGTGAATCATAATAATTTAATTTGAACTTATCCGCAAAAATACATTCTCTAAAGCACTATCTAAAATATGCTTTGTTTTCCAAGAGTAAATTCAAAATACACTCTCCATTTGTTTTTGCTTTTATTACTCAAATTCTTGAAGATAAAGGTTCGGAATATAAGGCGTTGCGAGATCAATTAAATCAATATTATAAGGAAAATAAGATCCAAGTTAGTACGGAAGGAAATGCTGGAGAAGGCTCGAAAAGCCTTGGTAAAAGAACGATGTCTGCAAGTAGTTTTTCTAATAAAGTTGGTCTACCTTCAAAATATGGCAAGGTTTTACATGGTTTGATTAGAGAAAATAATATTCACAGCGTTATTGAGCTGGGTACATCTCTAGGCATAAGTACCTCCTATCTATCATCTCATGCGGCTGTTGATGTTAAGACAATCGAAGCCAATAAGCAAGTGCTGGATGTTACCCGTCAAGCATATCAAGAGATAGGGAATAGTAAATCTATTCATTTTATTCACGCTAGGTTTGATACTGTTTTAGATGATTTATGTAAAGCGGGCTTGGCAAATACCTTAATTTTTATTGATGGAGACCACAATAAAGAAGCTGTAATACGCTATTTCACCAGCTGCCTTCCCTTTGTAGAAGAGTCAACTATTCTAGTTTTTGATGATATTTATTGGAGCGAAGGTATGACCGATTCTTGGCATGAAATATTCCATCATGAAAAAGTGAGGTTAAGTATAGATATTTTTAGAATGGGCATCGTTTTTTTTAAACACGCCAACAAAGAAAAACAACATTTTCAAGTACGGTATTGATAAGGGTGTTAAGTGTAATTCTATCTCTAATATCGATTGGATATAGTCAAAAGATATTCTATATAGATAGTTACTTATCCAATTTTTATATTGAGGATGAGCCTAGATTTGTTTTCACAAAAATGCTTTTTAATTGTTGAATGATTCGAGTTTATGAGAGTTAAAAACTCTCATACGGGAATTTTTTGAATCAGAAGGTTTGGAAATCCAGGAGATAGCAAGCATAAATAATCGTCAGTTAACTTTTTCCAATCAAGAAACTGACTTTAAGCTTGAATCCGAGTGTTAAATGGAAAATTAAACAATAAATAAACTCAAATAGATAACTGCTAAAGACATTAAGCCTACAAAAATTGGAGTATAATTTATCTTCTCAAGATCTTTGTTACTTGAGATACCTATATATCGTTTGTTGAAGTTGAAAATCATGATAAATACCAGAATAGCAAAAAGTGAGAAGACTCTTATAAAATCAATGGCAAAATAATATTCTATATTATACCCAGGATAAATGATTAAAAGAAAAGCCATAAAGATTGAAACAAACATAAAAGGCAATAAAAATGTGTTTGCAAGAAACTTTACTCTAGTCCATTTTGTCCGTATAAAACTTCTCGAGTATGCAGCACGCATAAAAGTACCAGAATAAAACCATGCAATGGTAGGTATTGTTGTCCAGACCAAGGTACATACAATGAATAGAACCTCTTTCTTGATGTAATACCAAGAGGCAACAACCGCAATTCCGTGGGCAGTAAATGGAGCTGCAATAAAATTACCTATTACGAAAGCTAAGCAAGTGAGCATAGACCACAATAGGTAGAGTTTGGTCTTTGAATCATACTTAAATGAAAACTTTTTCATTGCTATCCAAAAAATAATTGCACTAATTAGCATCATTAAACTTGGGAAGCCATAAAGAAGCACTATTCTTAATTTTGACCAATTAGTATAAGCTTCTGCATTATAATCGACATAGGCAAAATAAAATGTAACATTGGCTAAATCAATTAAATATGCAAATACAAATATAAATAGCAGATGTAAAAGATGAATGGAAAAATATGAAAGCAACAATATAAACGCCACATTGGAGCATCTTTTAAGTAAAAGAAATTTATCCATAATGGTCGAATTTACACAATATAATTTTGGTAACACGACAAAGCGAAATACTTTTTTTCTTAAATAGGAAGATTGTTAAGTTAAATTATTGTCATATTATTTCCTGTTGTGTCAAAATTGCAACTTATAAAATGCATCTAGTCGATTCACTTTTTCTAAAAATAGATATCTCCCCAGATTTATTTGCATAAATTTTAACAGCAAAACAACTAATTTGAATTTATTCTAAGCTAAAATCCTTGGATGGTGGCACCCATTCACAT
>CAZZMB010000002.1:0-8886 GCA_964655225.1 uncultured Chitinophagales bacterium
AAACCCCACTCAATTAAAACCTACAAAAGGGATGCTAAATAAGCATCCCTTTTGTATTTTTACGCCCTATGAGTATCAAGAGGTGTGGTGTTTTTTTATTTTGGTGTATACCCTGGATACAACTCAATGCTCAAATCACTATAAGCGGTGCGGTTATCGATAAAGTGACCAAAGAGCCCTTGCCCTTTGTTAACATTCAATCTCTTCCAAGTAACGAAGGGGTTAGTACGGATTTTGAGGGCGAGTTTACTCTCTCTTCATGGAAAAAGGTAAATGAACTTCGTTTTACCTATCTCGGTTATGATATGCAGACCTTCAAGGTTGGCAAAAAAAGTATGAGCAATATTTTAGTAGAACTAAATCCTGCTGGAATTCAAATAGAGGAAACTATTGTCATAGCTAAAAGCAAGCGGAAAAGGAAGATTCCGAAAGATACATTAGCTATTTCATTACAACAATCAGTTGTCGATAATAAGGAGAACAACCGACCTAAATCCTTTGAGACTTATTCATACAAAGAGCATACTAAAATAGAATTTGACTTCTATAAATTAGGTAAAAAATTTAGGAATCGTATCATGTTACGGCCGTTTAGCTATTCGCATGAGTTTATTGATACGACAGCGCAAGGGGTGGAATATCTACCACTTTTAATGCAAGAGAAGATCAGTGAACATTATTACCGAAGCAACCCTCCTGCCGAAAAAAACATTGTCTTAGGGCAATACATGACAGGGATACAGAACCTGAGTGCCACAGCACTTTTAGATGCGATCTTCGAAAATTTTGATTTGTATGGTAATGTGATAATTGCTGGTGGAAAGTCGTTTATCAGTCCTTTCTCCACCTCGGGTTTAATGACATATCGCTATTACCTCAATGATAGCATTCGAGAAAATGGGAAAACTTATTTTAAACTTGATTTTTCGCCTAAATCCAAAGAAAGTATTGGTTTTAATGGAAGTGCTTGGATAGATAAGGAAAGCTTTGCCATTAAATCAATAGCATTTTCCATGCCTAAGCAAGCAAACCTGAACTTTGTCGGTGAGTTTAAAGTTAAACAAGTCTTCGAAGAAGTAGATTCAGGTAAATGGATGCTTTCAGGTGAAAGTCTTCAAATCGCCTTGAATATTACGGGGAAACCTAATGGACGATCGCTGCTGTTGAAGAAAAATATGGAGCGTGCAGACCTAATTGTAAATAAGCCCATAGATGCTATTATTTTTGTTGGAGAGAAGAACATAGTATCCGATTCCTTGAGAGGGGGTAGAGAAAAGGTTTGGTGGAAAGAAAATCGAGTTCAGCCACTGACAAAAACTGAGGCGGGGGTGGTCATGCTTTCAGACAGTATTGAAACAACGAAAGCGTTTAGAAACTTGATTTGGTTTGGAAATTTGGCTTCCACAGCCTTTTTGAAATTTGGACCTGTAGAAGTTGGTCGATTTTATCAGTTTGTAAGTTGGAATAGTGTAGAGGGTGTAAGACCAAAATTTGGAATACGAACAAACAAAGACTTTAATGAAAATTTGCAGCTTTGGGGATATGTAGCCTATGGCACGAGAGATAAAGCTTTCAAGTATTTTGCGAACGCTAGAATTAAGTTGCCGCGTAAAAATAACAACTGGCATATCTTAGAACTTAACTATAAAAAGGATTTTACATTTCTCGGCCAAGATTATGAAGATCAACAGTTCTCGCATGACAATATGTTCTTAGCCTTGTTGCGAAGCTCGCCTCTAGAAAAGATAATGATGCTCGAAACCATTAAGCTTGTGCATGAGCGGCAATGGGTGAATGGCTATACTACAAAATTTACAGCGGGTACGAATACTTTCTATGCGGTAAAAGATGTTTTCGATTTCAGGCATGTCAATCCGGATGGATCAGAGGAGTTTTACGATAAGTTCAGTACAACAGAGATAGGGCTGGATCAGCATATAGCCTTTGGACAAACCTTTTTTGAAAATGATTTTTATCGATTTGAAACGATAGCTAAAAAACCCATACTAGATGTCGGGTATAAATGGGGCTTGAGGGATATTGCTGGAAGTGATTTTGCCTATCATAAACTCGACTTTACCTTAAGGCAACGCTTGTCAAGTAAGCTTGGTTATACCTACTACGCCATTAGTGGGGGTAAAATATTCGGGGAGACTCCTTACCCTTTGATGTTCCTTCCAATAGGCAATCAAGGTTTTTACTTTAATAAACTGGCCTATCAGTTGTTAAATGAATTTGAATTTGCTGCCGATCAGTATGCCTCATTTTCGCTAGAACATCATTTCGATGGGGTTATTTTTAATCGAATACCCTTGATTAACAAACTAAACCTGCGAAGTTTAATTTCGGCTAAGGCAATGATAGGAAACGCAAAGCAAAGTAACCTTGATCTCATTGAATTACCAGAAGGAATGCGCGTACCAGATAATTGGTATATTGAAGCAGGCTTCGGTATTGAAAATATATTACAATTACTTCGAGTAGATTTTTATTGGCGTGTGACGCAACGTGACGTGCCTAACGCCCAAAATTTTGGCATTAAAATAGCTATCGGACCCAAATTATAATAGGTCGCTAAATGAGCAAGTAAATTAGCCTTTTCTTTATCTTTACCAGCATGAATTCAATTCCAGTTTCTTATACCAAAGCGGATGTGTTTAAAGCCTTTGACTTACATTTCGCTAAGAAATTCCCAATTCGAAGTAGATTGATGCTTATTTTGGGTGCACCTATTTTAGCAGCGTCATTGGTATTATTTTTAGTTTCATTGGAAGCTTACCCCAGGCTGAAATGGATATTCCTTCTTATGGGAATCTTTTACATTGGTTTTTATTTTTATCGGAAGCGAGTGATGGTTAATTTGGCGATGAAAAACCCAACAATAGCTAAAATGGGTGCGATGAAGATTGCGAAAAATCATATTCGATTCTCAGGGGAGAAAGGCCACAACGACCAGCCCTGGATAAGTTTTATTGATTGTATCGAGGATAATGATTCAATGCTACTTTACTTAAGTAAACAAAATTTCTTTATCCTTCCTAAGCGATGCTTTTCACCGGAGGACTTAGCATTCGTGCGAGCCTCTATCATTCTTCCGAATGCCAAATAAATTTTTAGCACACCTTGCTATTATCGCTGCAAATATTTTGTATGCTGCAAATTATACCATTGCAAAATGGGTGATGCCCGAATATATAAAGCCCTTCGGGTTTATTTTCATAAGGGTATTGGGGGCCTTGACTTTCTTTGGCTTAGTGCATCTATTTGTCCGAGACGAAAAGATTAAAAAGGAAGATTTTCCAAGATTGTTTTTTTGTGGATTATTTGGGGTAGCGATAAATCAGCTCATGTTCTTTAAAGGTTTAGATATCACCACACCCGTTAATGCTTCATTAATGATGGTAACAACACCTATATTGGTTATAGTCATTGCTATATTGGCCAAGACGGATCGCTTTACATGGGCAAAATTTATAGGTATATGTTTAGGCGCTTTAGGTGCGGTATTTATCTTAATGGGAAATGATTTTAATTTTAGTTCGTCCACCGCATTAGGAGATTTTTTTGTGTTTATTAATGCGACGTCTTATGGTATTTATCTGAGTATTGTGAAACCCTTGATGAAGAAGTACCATGCTTTAACTATAATGAAGTGGATTTTCTTGTTTGGCTTTATTCCAGTTGCGATTGTCGGCTTTCCGGAATTTACTCAGATTGATTGGCAAAGTTTCACCCCACATATCTGGTGGTCGTTACTATATGTTGTGGTCGGGGTAACTTGTTTTGCCTACCTTTTTAATATATTTGCGTTAAGTCAGGTAAACCCTTCGGTTGTGGGAATATACATTTATCTTCAACCATTATTAGCCGCGATAATAGCAATCTATTTTGGAGCGGATAAATTAGATGCCGTTAAGGTGCTTGCCGCAGCTTGCATTTTTTTAGGTGTTTACCTGGTAAGTTTTTACAAAACAAACACAATTAAAGACGAATTGATATGATTTATTCTATGACCGGCTTTGGAAAAGATAGTTTTTTCTTGAATGATGTTCAATATGTTGTTGAACTTAAATCCTTGAATAGCAAACAGGCAGATGTGTTTATGCGCATTCCTCCAATTATGAAAGAGTTAGAAATTAGTCTGCGAAAGTTGATTATTAATCAACTTAAACGGGGAAAATTTGAGTTAAACATATCCTCCGTTAAAGCCAATGATTCCAATAGTTTTACGATTAATAAGGAACTTTTGACTCGTTATCAAGAAGAGCTAAGTGTACTGAATATTCCTTCTAATGATTTGTTAGGAGCCTTAATGCGCTTGCCCAATGTGGTTGTTCAAGAGGAAAGTAAACTTGAAGATGAGGATATCGACATCATTAAAGAGGCAGTAGTTAAAGCCTGTAACGACCTTGATGGTTTTAGAATGGATGAGGGGGTTTCTTTGTATAATGACCTCGAGCTGCGCGTAAACAATATTTTATCTCATAAAGAAGGGGTTATAGTTCTTGCTCCTCAAAGAATAGAGCGATTAAGAGCGAGAATGCTTGAAAATTTAAAGGCACTAAATGGTGAGTTAGAAATTAACGAGGAACGCCTAGAACAGGAACTGATTTTTTACATTGAGAAGTTGGATGTTTCCGAAGAATTTGTTCGTTTAAAGGCGCACTGTGCATACTTTAAAGAGGTTATGGATGATGATGAAATGCTAATTGGAAAGAAATTGAACTTTATCAGTCAAGAGATGGGAAGGGAGATAAATACCTTAGGTTCAAAAGCAAATGATGCGGATATTCAAAAACATGTGGTACAAATGAAAGATGAGTTGGAAAAAATAAAGGAACAAGTAAATAATGTGCTGTGAAGCAAAAGGCTATTATTATTACAGCCCCTTCCGGTGCTGGTAAAACAACATTGGTCAAGAAACTATTGAAGAATAGAGATGATTTAGCATTTTCTGTTTCCGCTTGTACCCGGAGCAAGAGGGAGAGTGAAGTTAACGGAGTGGATTACTATTTTTTAGATCCAAATGAATTCAGACAAAAAATAAAGGAAGAAGGATTTGTTGAATGGGAAGAAGTTTATGAAGGCATGTTCTACGGGACACTAAAAACTGAGATTCAAAGAATCTGGGAAAGTGACAGAGCAGTTATTTTTGACATCGATGTCAAGGGAGCCATTCAGTTGAAAAAAAAGCTAGGAGAAAAAGCAATAGCCATTTTTATTGCTCCACCTAGCGAAGAGGTCTTAAGTGAAAGATTGAGAGGGAGGGGAACAGAAAGCGAAGAAACATTGCGTAAACGTTTGTCCAAATCTTTAGCGGAGTTAGAATTTCAGGGGCAGATGGATGCTACGGTTATAAACGATGACTTGGAAATTGCTTATCAAGACTTATATGAAAAAGTTAGTGAATTTATTGAAAGTTAGAGATACTGATCTAGTTTTTTAGATTTTAGGCTTGCAGTAATTTTTTTAACCTCTTGTTCACGGTCTTTTTTGAAGATCATTAAGACATCTTCTGTATCAATCACACAATAATCTTTTAAGCCATTAACCACAACTAGCTTATCTTTTGGCGCAACAATCATATTATCTGAACCATCAAAAATTTGTACTTGATTGCCTTTAACCGCATTCTTTAGATAGTCTTTTTCATAGACATCATATAAAGAAGCCCATGTTCCAATATCACTCCATCCAAAATCAGCAGGAAGCACGAAGGTATTATCCGCTTTTTCCATTACACCATAATCAATTGAAACACTGGTGCACATGGAGTATGCCCTTGCAATCGCTTGGGTTTCTTTTTCAGTAAAAAATTGTTCTTTACAAGAGGCAATGGCCTCATGTACTTCAGGAATATATTGCTTAATCGCTTTATTGATTGTTTGTGTCCGCCAAATGAATGTACCTGAGTTCCACAGAAAGTCACCACTCTTGATAAATGTTTTGGCGAGTTCTTTTTCTGGCTTTTCGGTAAATGCTTTTACTTTAAAGACTCCGTCATTAGCTTCACCTTTATGTTGGATGTATCCATACCCTGTGTCAGGTCGGGTAGGTTTTATACCCATGGTTAATAAAACATCATTGTGCTCAATAAAATTTAAAGCATGTTCAATAGTTTCCACAAACTTATCCTCCTTGAGAATTAGATGATCGGATGGGCTTACTATTATTTTAGCATCTGCATCCTTTTTTTGAATTTTTTGGCTGACATAAGAAATACAAGGCGCCGTATTTCTTCGAACAGGTTCAGCTAAAATTTGATCATCCTTAATGTTGGGAATTTGTTCTTTTACTAAATCAATATAGTCTTCATTTGTAACAATAAAAATATGCTCAATAGGACAAATTTTTAAATATCGTTCAACAGTTAATTGAATTAATGTCTTTCCGGTATTTAAAACATCCAAAAACTGTTTAGGCCTTTGCACTCGGCTATAAGGCCAGAATCGACTACCAATTCCACCAGCCATAATCGCAACGTATACATTCCTTTTTTTCATCTGCAGTAAATTCTTAGTGCCTGCAAATTTAGCGAATTTTAAAATGCTTTTCTACAACAATTATCTTACCATTTAGAATTAAATAGTATCTTTAGTTAAGTTCAAAAGAATATATTTTACCTTATGTTGATAATGAAACAACAAACCCTAAAAGAAGAATTAAAACAAAACTTTGGCTTTGATTCCTTCAAGGGTAGACAAGAAGAAATAATTCAAAGTATTTTAAGCAGAAAAGATACGATAGTTATAATGCCAACAGGTGGGGGTAAATCTATGTGCTATCAATTGCCCGCATTAATCTGTGAAGGAACAGCGTTAGTAATTTCTCCGTTAATCGCCTTGATGAAAAACCAAGTTGATTTGATTCGGGGATATGCAAGTGATGATAAGATTGCCCACTTTTATAACTCCTCCTTAAATAAAACCGAAAAAAGACAGGTGCTGGATGATGTATCGAGCGGTAAAACAAAACTATTATATATTGCCCCAGAAACCCTAACTAAAGCAGATAGTATTGAGTTTTTTAAAGCTTCAAATGTTTCTTTCGTAGCTATAGACGAAGCACATTGTATATCTGAGTGGGGCCACGATTTTAGGCCTGAATACAGGAAAATTAGAAAAATGATTGAGGAGATTGGCATCAATATTCCAGCTATTGCCTTAACCGCAACTGCCACTCCTAAGGTTCAAACAGATATAATCAAAACTATGAAAATGGAAGATCCTGCCATTTTTATTGATTCGTTTAACCGAGACAATCTATACTACGAAATTCGTCCGAAAAAGAATGAGGACGCGACCCTGAAGAATATGGTAGGGTTTATTAGAAGTAAGGAGAGTAAAAGCGGTATTATTTATACAATAAACCGTAAAACCACAGAGAAGATTGCTAATCTATTACAAGTAAATGGGATAAATGCAAAACCCTATCATGCTGGATTAGATGGAAAAGTACGAACGAAGACACAGGATGACTTTTTAATGGAAAATGTCGATGTTGTAGTTGCTACTATTGCATTTGGGATGGGGATAGACAAACCAGATATACGATTCGTAATTCACTATGATTTACCCAAAAGCCTAGAAAATTATTACCAAGAGACAGGGCGCGCGGGAAGAGATGGATTAGGAGGGGATTGTATTTGTTATTACAATTATAAAGACGTAACCAAGCTAGAACATTTATTGAAGGATAAACCAGTTTCTGAACGTCAACGAGGTATGCAGCTTATTGATGAGACTTTAGCTTTTATTGAATCATCGGTTTGTAGACGAAAATTCATCTTACACTATTTCGGAGAGAATTATCAGCTTGAGAATTGCGGGCAGTGCGACAATTGTAAAAATCCTAAGGAGAAAATTGAGGTAAGCCAAGAATTGCAAACGTTTTTAAATGGAATAGTTCATACAAGTGAAAAATTTGATATCCAGTATTTAATGAAGTTTTTCACTGGAGTCAAATCAAGCGAGATTAGTGAGTATGGCCACAATTCCCTGAAGGAATATGGGGCCTTCGAAGATAAAGATCCGCAATTTACGCAAGGCGTTATTCGGCAAGCTCTAATTGCTAATTATTTATGGAAGGATATAGAACAATATGGTATAATTTCCTTAACAGACAAAGGACGAGAATTTCTTAAAAACCCAAAACCTTTTACGTTTACAAAGAATCATGATTACAAGACGGATAGTGAAGAGCTTGTGAGTATTGGGAAAGGTGCAGCCTTGGATGACACTTTGCTCAGTATTTTAAGGGATTTAAGGAAAAAAGTGGCGAACCAACATCAACTTCCTCCTTATGTTATTTTTCAAGATGCCTCTTTGGAAGATATGGCCACTATCTACCCGATATCCTCAGATGAGTTTGCTAATGTTCAAGGGGTAAGTAAAGGGAAAGCCTTGAGGTATGGCGAGCAGTTTTCCAAAGTGATATTGAAGTATGTAGAAGAAAATGACATTGATCGTCCGGATGACTTTATGGTCAAAACTACGGTGAATAAATCCAGTGATAAAGTAAAAATTATTCAAGCAGTAGATAAGCGCTTGCCTTTAGCAGACCTAGCTAAAAATATAGGCATCAATTACCAAGAGTTACTTAATCAGATGGAAACAATTGTTAATTCAGGCACTAAATTGGATATTTCATACGCAATTAATGAAGCTGTAGATGAAGATTTAGCCGAAGAAATTTACGAATATTTCAAAGAATCAGAAACGGATTCTTTAGAACTAGTACTCGAAGATTTTGAAGATGAAGATATCGATTTAATCGATGTACAAATCGTCCGCATTAAATTTATGAGTGAAAATGCAAATTAAGAAATAGCCTTCTATTTTTTAACATGTTTGAAATACTTACCTAAATCGGGCATTGGGTTTATAC
>CAZZMB010000002.1:8986-90675 GCA_964655225.1 uncultured Chitinophagales bacterium
TTCTATTTTTTAACATGTTTGAAATACTTACCTAAATCGGGCATTGGGTTTATACGTTCTTTATAAACTTTAGAAGTATCTATAGTCTCAAACTTACATATCTTACTACTTACCTAGCTTATAACTAAGTCCTAAACCAGCAAATCCGTCAGGTGAACTTGTGTTTAATCCAACACCGCCGTTAAGGTCGATGGTTAATTTTTGGCTGACCCCATAACGGGCACCAATATTCATTCCGAGTGAAGGTGAGTGGGCTACTCGGATGGAATTAAAGTGCTCTGCGTATAAATCCATTTTTTCAGATACATGAGCTAAAATTCTGAGCGTATATACGAAGTTGGGATTTTTTGCAGATGCGGGTCCATCTATTTCTATTCCAGTCCATCTGATTCCTGCGTTATACCCTAAGACAACTCGCTCACCTATATTATGATTAACAAAAAGGGCGATCTCAGGAGTTACATAGCTTGGACGATCAATCAATACCTCGGGTCTAAATGTCCCATCTTCTCTATATGCAGATCGCATGGTATTGTTGACAGAAAGTGCCAAATATAAGGATGCATCAGTCCTGCTTTTGTGCTTTGAATCAATAAATTGAGTACGTAATCCAATTTCTAATGGAGTCCAATACGAATAGCTTTTTTCTTGGAAGCTGCCATTATCATCCCATGGTTTTAAGTGGATTTTTCTATGACTAATAGCAAAATCTACTTCGATATATTTATTTAACCCTAAGCGAATTTTCCCTTCAAAGGGACTAAACACATCAGTTTTAAACACCGTATTATAGGAGTCTGTCCATTCGTAATCCAGACCGATCTCTACCTGAAGGCCTTTCTTTATATTATTGCCAGTTTTGGTAAACGCACCTCTATCCGTTGAACCTATCTTGGATTTAAAAACATCCTCATAGGGCATGTTATCTTGCGCAAAACCAAAAGCCACAAGTGAAAGGAAAGCAATTAGTGTGATGTTTTTCTTCACAATCAAGATTTTTATAAATTCAGGGCATTTTGAAAAAACACCAGTTGCTTTTCCAACAACTATTCGTCCATAAATGCCTCTGTCATTCCAATTGAGGAAAAGCCTCCATCATGAAATAGATTTTGCATGGTAACCATTCTAGTTAAGTCACTGAACAGAGCTATGGTGAAGTCCGCACAACTATCAGAAGATGCATTTCCTAGGGGAGAGAGCTTATTTGCATAGTCATAGAATACGTCAAACCCTTTGACACCCGAGCCAGCTGTAGTCATGGTAGGGGATTGAGAGATTGTATTCACGCGTACATTCTTTTTTGTACCGTAGTGATAGCCAAAAGATCGTGCGATTGATTCTAGGGTTGCTTTTGCTTCAGCCATGTCATTATATCCTGGGAAAGTTCGTTGCGCTGCAACATATGTCAATGCAACCACAGAGCTCCATTCATTTAAGGCATCCTTTTGATAAGCTACCTGCAGGACTTTGTGAAAAGATAAAGCGGATATATCAAGGGTTTTCAGAAACCAGTCATAGTTTAATTCCGTATAGGCTTTATTTTTACGCACGTTGGGACTCATCCCTATGCTATGAAGGATGAAATCCAATTTACCATACTTTTCCGTAGCCTGATCAAATAGATTCTCAAGATCTTCAATGCTGGTTGCATCTGCCGCAATAACAGTTGTGTCGCACAATTCTGCAAGCTCATTAATTTTCCCTAAACGAAGGGCCACAGGCGCATTGCTTAATACAAATTCTGCACCTTGCTCTTTAGCCTTAAGTGCTACTTTCCAAGCAATTGAATTCTCATCCAAGGCTCCAAAAATAATCCCTTTTTTTCCTTTTAATAAATTATTCATAATCGGTAATATGGTTTAATTTTTAATAATTTTTATTTTTAGTGCTTTCCTCCAAAACTAAGTGCTGCAATAAGGCCATCATCTAATACAGGCAACTTTGTTCGTTCAACAAGAAATGAGGTTAATTCTGCTATTTCCTTAAATATGTAATGTTTGTTCAACGCAGCTTGCAAATAGTCTTTACCTGTACTTCCTCCAGTACCTACTCTAAGACCAATCATGCGATGGACCATATTGATGTGTCTAAATCGCCAAGTGGCCATTTGCTCGTCAATATCAAGTAAAGTATTAAGCAATTGAAAAGGCATTTGCAACAAGGGATAATCTCTGTATAAAATTATAAATAATGCGGCTCTATTTGCTTTTGGACTTAATCGTCTTTCAAGATTACCCTCACCTAAACAAACGGATTTGAATCGTTCTATGTTCGATTTTTCCTTTTCGCCCAAACTTTCACCGTAAATGCGTAAATAATCTTTCCAAAAAACATGTGTTTCTCCAGTGTCATCAGGATATTTACCCACATAACTGTCCCAATACTCATCGCCTTCCCAAAACGGCATACGTTCTAGCCAGTCATTCAGCAACTCAATAAGTGTTTTTTCTTTCTCTACATTTTCAATAAACTTCTTGTCGTCATTCTTTAGTTGTGATTTGTAATATTGTTTACCAGCTCGATCTTCCATTTTTAACCCCAAAACCGCTTCAATTTGCTTAAATTGAATACTCTGAAAACCAGATGCCGGTCTAAGCATATCTCGGAAATCTAGGAAGTCCAATGGAGTCATGGTCTCAATAACATCTACCTGCTTGACGGTAATTTCTAGAATTTTAACCACTCTTTTAAGTCGGTGAACAGCTATTTGTAAATCTGGAGAAGTATCGACAATTTTATCTTGATTGAAAACTTTGGTCACAGATTGAATTTCGTGCAGCACTTGCTTAAACCATAATTCATAAGTCTGATGAATGATTATAAATAACATTTCATCATGTGCTTCATTGCCTGCAAGTTTGGACTCAGGCATCTGCGCATCAAGAATTTTATTTAACTGAAGATACTCGCTATAGTAAACATTACCTTTTGACATATGTCATGAAATTTGTTGAGCAAAGTTAAGGAATTATTCCTAGAGAATTTTATCTGGAAGGGAGCACGGCGTTGTATCAATATTTTTATTTTGTTTCTCGTTGTAGACTGAAAAATCGGTTAATTAGCTCGCTACAAGGTTCCTTTAGAATTCCTGATATCCAATTGGTTTTCTTTCCAAATAAATTTTTATTGGCGCTAAGACATCCTTTCTGTGGATCTGAAGCTCCATAAATGATATGATTCAGCTGACTCCAATAGATGGCTCCTCCGCACATCATGCATGGCTCCAAGGTGACATATAAAATGCAATCTTTTAAATACTTACTATTTAAAAATTCTGATGCTGCAGTAATTGCGATCATTTCAGCATGGGCGGTAGCATCTTTAAGGCGCTCACATTGATTATATCCTTTCCCGATAATTCTATTATTGTAAACCACCACTGCGCCGACTGGAACCTCACCTTCCTCAAACGCTTGTTGAGCCAAAGCGAATGCTTTTTGCATAAAATGCTCATGCTTGTTTTCAGACTGCTGCATTATAAGGTTGCCACACGAAGTGCATTTGATATTAGTGTAATTTCAAACGACCCAGTACCAATTAGCTCCCCGTCTGCTTCAGCCTTTACAATGTCTTTATTTTTTGCTTCGACACGGATTTGTTTACATTTTAAGGTCTCAACCAAAGGGTGGTCTATATAATTTCCATTGAACAGCTTATGAACCATGAAAATGATATCCTTTTTGCTTAAATCTTTTCCAACAGTTAGTTCAAAATACCCATCGTTTATTACAGCATGTTTGGAGAGCATCATACCCCCACCTGCAAACTTTCCCAGGCCAGCGATCATCATGAATATTTTCTCATCTAAAAAAGGCTTTCCATCCACTTCCACTTTTAAATCTTGCCCTTCAAACTGGAACAAACACTGCACTAATCCATATAAATAAGCACTTTGACCAAACTTCTTTAAATCCACGGTATGCTCTACGACATAAGCATCGTAGCCTATACCTGCGAAGTTCATGAAATATTCTTTTTTAGCGCCATTATTATAACTGAGTAATCCTACATCTTGCAGTTGCGTATTACCTGCTTTTATCATCGCAATAGCATGATCATAATTGCGAGGCGTGTCATAATGTCTAACCCAATCATTTCCAGTTCCAATGGATATTAGTGAAAGCTCTACATCAGTACTAGGAACTGCATTTTGCAACATTAGACCATTCACCATATGGTGCATGGTCCCATCACCTCCCACGCCGATAAATTTTCTAAACCCTTTTTTCAAGGCCTGTTGAATATGTTCAATGCTTTGTCGATGGTGAGTAGAAATGGCGTAATCAAATACGAATCCCTTCTTTTCCAATTTTTGCTTTATTAAAGGCCAATCTTTCCCAGATTTACCTGCTCCAGAATTTGGATTGACACAAACAAAATATTGATTATTCATGGTTTGGGTTTAATGTTCTAAGCGCTTTGAATTTATAAGTGAAAATCAATCCTCCCAAAATTACGAATAAACCTAAAATAAACATACTGTATGATATGTTGCCCGAACTTGTAAAAAACGGAAGACTAAACAAGCCTATTAATACTATTCGGAATAAAGCATTGATAACCGTAAAGGCACTGCCTGTTCTGCCGATAAGATTATTGTCAATCACGCTGAAGATATAAGTTGTCCGTAATATCCGTATCCCAGCATTTGCAAAACCTATACTAGCATAAGCGATATATAATAAGATGAAATCTTGATTCACTCCGATAAAGAAGTACATTACTCCGGCGATAAGACTTAACAAGATAATTCCTATGGTTAGTTTGTTCTTTGGGAATAGGTATAAAATTAGGAAGCCACTTATCATACTTCCCAAAGCAAAAGATGCCTCTGCAAATCCATAATGGCTTTGCGTTCCACCAAGAAACTTTTCAATGAAGATAGGCATTGTAAAGAAGCTGCAAACCAATACAGTGGCAAATACAAATCCTGCAACTGAGCCAAACAAAAGAATTAACGGATTGCCTTTTAGGTAAGAAAACCCCTCGTTCAATCGCTGTAAAAATGTGGCTTGTGAGTAAAAATTTCGCTCAACTAAGGATTCATATTTTATCATGGAAATCAAGACAACACCAAGGATGTAAGTAGCGGCATCAAGCATGAAAATTTCATGCATTTTCCATGCCTCAAAGTTCAAACTAAGAAACTCTCCTTCCATTAAAAATGCAGCTATTGCTCCAGATAAAATAAATGTGGTTTGCCCTTGAACTTCAATTGCGGAACTGATTGTTCCATACCTTGATTTTTCGGTAATTTCTTGAGCAAATGCATATAAATTTGGATAGTGAATGTTGTAAATGAGTTTGGTGATAATCATTATTGCTGCAGCCATCCACAAGGTAGTATTTTGCCAATACCAGCCCAATGCAGCAATTGAAAAAACACAAAGAAGGCCAACTGTTTGTATGCTAATCATTACTTTTTTCCGATCATATTTATCTACAAGCGTGCCGGCATATGGCCCCCAAAATAAGGTGAGTGTGGTGACAATTAAATAGAGCAAACCATATAAGCCTGGCCTTCCTAATTGATTGGCAATGTACCAGGGAATAGCGATTAAACTGATACCCTGTGAAACTCCACTCACGGTATTAGCTGCAAACAAAAGTGCGATGGCTTTTTTATTTTTCAAATGCGTATTTTTGCTGTTCTCGAAAAATGAAAACAGGAAGCAAAGAAAAGGATTTATTTCTGAAACTATGCAGGTATTGTGCCTATAGGGAAAGATGTATCAGTGAGCTAAGGGATAAAATGAAAACCCTAGAGATAAGTGATGATTTACAAGGGAAGTTTATTGAATTACTCAAAAAAGAAAACTTTGTGCATGAGAAAAGGTTTGCAGAAAGTTACACTCGCGGTAAGTTTCGGAACAATGCTTGGGGGATGCAAAAAATAAAACAAGGCCTGAAATCCAAAGGAATTAAACAGCGCGATATAAATTCTGGGATTCAGCAAATTGATCAAGAAGAGTATCAAATGCTCTTGAAAAAGCTTGCCCATGCTAAAATGAAAATGGTGAAGCAAAAGAATATACTTGTTAGAAGAAAGAAAGTAGCGGACTATCTTCAAAGAAAAGGATTTGAGATGCATTTAGTTTGGGGAATGCTTAAAGAGGAATTCCCTGATTAGGTATTATCTAAGGATTTTATATTAATCTTTAAATCTAGACTGCACAAAATAATATCCCAGACAGAGAAAACTTTTTCTTAAAAAGAAAAACTACCCTGATGCCTCAGAATGGCTTATTACAGATCAAGATTTCTATTTTGAACATTACAAAGCACTGTTTTTAAATCGCCATATAAAATGTGAATCCTTATCGTTTTTTTTCTACAAGAAACCATATTATTATTTTTACCTTTGAATAGTATGCCATCAAACGGTAAAATAAGAATTTCGCAGTTATCAGATAATGAGTTAGTCGATCGTTTTCGCTATTCTCACGATAACCAATACATAGGGGAGCTATACATGCGCTATGCTCATTTGGTGTTAGGGCTGTGTATTAAATATTTTAAGGATGTTGAGATTGCCAAGGATGCAACTATGCGTATTTTTGAACTGCTACACCATGAGCTGAAAAGGCACCACATTAGCCAATTCAAAAGTTGGTTATTTACCGTATCAAAAAATTATTGTTTACAAGAGTTGCGAAAACAAAAGTCCTTGTTTAAAAAAGAGGATTTACTTCAAGATTTTTTAAAGGATACTATGGAAAATGACTTGGAGTTGCATCCAAAGAATGAAAAAGAGACACTATTGGCTAAAATGGAGGCATTGATTCCAACTTTAAAAAACAATCAACGGACTTGTTTGAAGATGTTTTACCTCGAGGGGATGAGCTATGCGGATATTTCCAAAGAATTAAATTTTTCACTTAAAGAAGTAAAGAGTCACATTCAGAATGGAAAAAGAAATTTGAAAATAAAATTAGAACAGGATAATGGTTGAACAGTATCCAAATATGAATTCTTCGGATATTGAGAAGTATCTTTCTGGTGATTTTTCTTTTGAAAAGAAAGAGATGTTTGAAGAAAGTCTGGAAGCTGACTCATTTGAATCGGAAGCGATAGAGGGCTTTAAATCATTGGAAAATGATGAACTAGGCTATGCCGCCATCCAAGAGGTGAAAAAGCAAGTAGCTAAACGTACTGGCTTAAAGAAGGAAGTCGATAAGGTTTTCCCAATATGGAAATCCTTGGCTATTGTAGCAAGTGTAGCATTGTTTTTTATGGGTGTATTTTTCATCAATGGTTTGATGAAGAAAGAAACGTCGGTCGCAAGTGTCGACATGGCAGAAGAGCCTAGCTATTTTCCAGCTACAACCGATACCCTAATAGTTTTATCGATAGATAGTAATCCAACTTTGGATATTGATTTAGATGAAGAGCGGGTTTTAGATGAGTTTCAAGCCGATTTTTCAATAGATGAAGAAGTTGAATCTCTAGAGGATGAAGCTGATGATTTTGAAGAACAAGAGATGGGGTTAATTGAGGTTGAGCTTACCGAAATTGGCGCGACGGATGATTCGATTCTTCTCGTTTCAGCTGTTGACAATCAAGTCAATCAAAAAACTGCTATTTCTTTTAAAGTCGATACAGCGGAAAAAGAGTCACTGGCTGCTGCGGATAGCCTATCTCCAAACTCATCCTATTATTTTGATCTTGGAAAGACTAATTATGCTTCCAAGACTTATAATAAAGCAATAGATAATTTTCTTGTTTCCATAGAAGCCAATCATAGGGTTACAGATTCCCATTACTACATAGCTATGAGTTATTACAAATTGGAAGAAGGTAATAAATCCTCAATATTTTTTGATCAAGTATTGAAGAATAATACCTCCTCGCTTAGAGATAATGCCCTATGGTATCAAGCAATTATTCTAGAGGAAAAAGGAGATATCGCGGGCGCTAAGTTATTGCTCCAAGAACTTGCTAACGGTATTTCTGGTTTTAAGAACCAAGCAGCAGATAAACTCAATAATTTTTAGTAACCATCTGGATGAATAATGACATTCATGGGCGATCATTATGTCTTGTTTCGGCACTTTCCTTACAAAGCGTATCTTATATTCTTAGGATGTTGAAGAATAAGTAGAAATTTCTACATTCTAACTTTCCAAATGCTTGAATGTAGCCGCTAATTGGTCATAAAAATCAGCACCATATTTTCTAATCAAGGCTGATTTAGCAAACTGATAAACCGGAATGTTTAGGGCCTCTCCATGAGAGCATGCAGGGCTGCATATGTCCCATTGTTCATAATTTACTGCTTCATACTCGCTCAATGTCTGAACCCTAATAGGATATAAATGGCAGGATATAGGTTTTCGGAAGGATGTTTTTTTATCTAACCAAGCTTTTTCTATTCCGCAATAAGCAATACCGTTTTTATAATTAACAAATGCGCAGGCATCGTCTTCTTTTAGGGTAACCTTCATTTGGCCCACTTCTTCATCCAAGTAAAAGGGCCCATTGCCCTCAATGGCTTTAAGTCCTTCAGGCGTTAAATATGGGGAAACTTCTTTCAAAAAATTTTCATCTTCCAATATGTCCATCTCATCAAACTCAATTGGTGCTCCACTATCGCCTTCCACACAACAAGCGCCTTTGCATTTCGCCAAATCGCATACAAAATGCTTGTCTTTAAGTTCCTCTGAAATAAGTTTGTTATCAATAGCAATCATAAGGGTTTCTAATTTTTTTAACTATCATTTCTGTGGCTATCTATCTTCCTAAAGCAAACACTGTCGGTCTTTTATGTAAATTGGGATGCTCTTTCCAGTTTTTAATCAGTCGAGTAGATATGAATTCATTATCTTCTCCAATATCTGTAGCAATGCAAAGTTTAGAATCAGCATTTAATGAACTCAGGGCTTCTGTAAGCAGCTGTTCATTTCTATAAGGTGTTTCCATAAATATTTGAGTATAGCCTGTTTGTTTGACCATCTTCTCTAATTTGCGCAATTCATTCCGTTTATCTTTTTTATCAATGGGTAAGTAACCATGAAAAGTAAACTGCTGACCATTAAACCCGCTTGCAATCAGTGTAAGCAAAATTGATGAAGGGCCTACCATTGGCTTGACTTGTATGTTGAGCTGGTGACACAATTCAACCACTACAGATCCTGGGTCAGCGATACAAGGGTTTCCCGCTTCCGACAGTAAGCCAATAGAATTATTTTCTGAAGAATGTTTTTGAATGAAATTGAAAAGTTCTTCAAAATCAGATTGATGTTTATTCAGTTCGAAAAATTCGACTTCGCTATCAAATTCCATTTTATTTCCAAGCCTTCTTAAATGTCTTCGGGCAGATCTTAGATTCTCTACAACAAATACATTCAGTGCACTTGCTACTTCTTTCACATCCGAAGGAATGTAATCCCAGTTATCGCCTAAAGTTGTTGGAATTAGATAAAGTGTTGTTTGCATGGCTTAAAGGTAAAGCTTTGCAACTATTATTTTAAAACATACAATTTATTCAATGATTTTATATATTTGCTGCCAATACAAGGGCTATTAGAACATATAATTATTTGTCTCTAAACAATCTCTGGAGCGAGGTCGTTTAATTACCAATACCCCTTAGCTGAGAGTGATTTATTCTACCTAAATAAAATTATCAAAAACCGCGCGCTAAAGCTCGCGGTTTTCTTTTTGAAATACAATGAAAAATTTAAAACACCTATTTAAATTAATTCAACCTTGGCGATTCTCATTTTTTTCATCGTCAATATTACTTATTATAGGAATCTTCTTCCGAATGCTCGAGCCGAAAGTCTTTCAAGTGGCCATAGATCATGTAGTACCAATATTTACTGAGGTAACGCTCAAAACGGGGAAAACCGATAAGGTAGTCGCCCTATTTGTAAGCTTATTGGAAAGGTTTTCAAGTGGAAGCTTCATTAGTTTGTTGCTGATATTAGCAGTTATTTATTTGTTGATTACACTTGTCCGCTCAATATTTATTTTTACCGCTAAAGCAATAAACGCTTCTGCTACAGAATATGCAACTGAAAGCTTAAGAAATTCTCTTTTTAGTCATATCCAAAAGATGCCTATGGATTATTTTTCGGGTATTTCAACGGGTGAATTAATACAACGTTCAACTGGAGATATCGAGACTATACGTCGGTTTATCGGCAATCAATTGGTTGAGGTACTCCGATTAACTGCAATTTTTACGTTCGCTTCATATTGGTTATTTAAAGGAAATATCATCTTTGGATTCATCGCTATTTGTGCGACCCCATTAATTGCCATCAGTGCAATTATCTTTTTTAAGAAGGAACAAAAAGTTTGGCAATTGCATGAAGATGAAGCAGATAAGTTAAATGCTATTACTCAAGAAAATATTGCGGGGATTCGGGTGGTTAAAGCTTTTGCCCAAGAAGAACAGGAAAAGAAAAAGTTTGACAATCAAAATCAAAAAAAGCTAAGCGTTGCATTGCGTCATGCAAAATTACACACGATATTTTGGCCGTTATCTGATTTTTTGGTGCATGGGCAAATTGTCTTATCTGTCTTGGTGGGAGGGTATATGGTGTTAATGCAAGCGATATCTCTAGGCGAATTGGTCAGCTTCTTCACTTACATTGTCATGGTAGCTTGGCCAATGCGTCAGGTTGGGCGAACACTGTCAGAAATGGGAATGGCCTTGGTAGCCATGGATAGAATTCAGGATATTTTAAGAGCAAAAGAAGAAGTCAATGAATCCAATAGTGAAGTGATAGAAACACTTCAAACTATTGAGTTTAAGGATGTTTGGTTTAGATTTCCTTTAGAGGAAGAATATGCTTTGCGTGGTTTAAGTATTAAAATACATAACGGGGAGACTCTAGTCATTCTCGGTCCAACGGGAAGTGGTAAATCAACCATGATGAAGTTATTACTTCGTTTTTATGAACTTGAAAAGGGCCAAATTCTGCTGAATGGCAAAGACATTAAGACCTATGATAAAAGATTATTAAGGCAGAAAATGGGTTTGGTTTTGCAAGATGCATTTTTGTTTACAGAATCGCTCGCTGGAAATATTGCTTATGCTCAAAAACGGGCCAATCATCGAGACATCCTTGAAGTAGCTGCATGGTCCAGCTTGTTAGAAGTGGAAAATATTTTCTCCGACGGCTATGAAACTATGGTTGGTGAAAAAGGGGTTACACTTTCTGGTGGACAAAAACAACGTGTTTCTTTGGCAAGAACTCTTTTGCAGAATCCAGATATTTTAATTTTAGATGATGTCACTTCAGCTTTAGACACCGCAACGGAGGCAAACATCCTTAAAGAACTGAAACAACGCTGGTCAGCAAAAACAACGCTCATAATAAGCCATCGACTAACTGTTGTACCTTATGCAGATAGGATTGTAATTCTTGAAAATGGAAGACTTCAGGCCCAAGGAAGTCACGAACAAGTAATGGAACAAAGTACTTTTTATCAGCAAATTTCTGATATACAGAATGTGCTGGAAAGTGAAATAGAAGATTTAGATTAATAACTGGGCTTTTCGGAGATAGCCATTAATCATGGAAAATAGAATAGAAGAAAAGGAATTTATAGGAAAGGATACTTTATGGCCTTTTTTAAAGCGCTTGTTTGGATTAGCACGGCTGAATTACCCAAAATTGTTTTGGGGCTTGGTGTTAACTGTGGTGTCCGTGGCAGTGGCAGATGCAACTTTTCCTTTGATTTGGATGTACTTCATTGATGATGTGATTAGCCCAAATTTATTGAGTTTACAAGAAGCAAGCCAAGCGGGTAGGTCTTTTGAATTTCAATTTCAATTTTTTATTCCTGTCATGATTCAGTTTATTGTTTGGACTGTGGTGATGGCATTAGGAGTTTTGTGTTTTATTTGGTGTGCTGAAAATATCAAAGAACGAATTATTTATGATCTGCGGAAGATGATGTTTGATAAATTGCAGCATTTGTCCTATAGTTTTTATGATCAAAACTCAACAGGTTGGTTAGTTTCTCGTATTACCAGTGACGCGGATAGGGTTACGGAGCTTATTAGTTGGGGGTTTGTTTCGGTAATATGGGGGTTTGCTATGGTTATTATGTCTTTCAGTTATATGTTTATTCTAAATTGGAAGTTAGGACTGGGCGTATTACTTAGTATGCCTGTTTTACTCTTTGTTTCTATGAAGATTCGATTATTAATTTTGAAATATTCTAGAAAGGCAAGAAAGCAAAACAGTGAAATGATTGCTTATGTGACGGAGCATATCAATGGAGTGGCGGTGAATAAGGCAACTGTTCAAGAAGAGAGTGCTATCGAGGGATATAAGCGGCAGACTGGTAAAATGCATCGTTATGCATTCAATTCATCTTTGTATACGGCGCTCTATATTCCCTTAATATTTTTAACTGGTGCATTTGCCGCGGCTTTTGTCATCATGTATGGCGGAAATCTCTATATTGCCAAAGTCATAAGCTTAGGGGTTTGGGCTGCTTTTTTTGGATATGCTAGAAACATTTTTGAACCCATTTTTGATATTGCTCGATTTTATGCACTTGCTCAGGATAGCTTATCGGCTGGAGAACGCATTTTTTCCTTGATTGATGAAACGGAGGATATTACGGATGAGCAGGCAGCGGGGGATTTTGGAGTCATAAAAGGAGGAATAGAATTTCAAAATTTAGACTTTTATTATCAACCGGATAAAATGATTTTGCAAAATTTGCAATTGAAAATTACTCCAGGTGAAACTATTGCGCTTGTGGGTCCAACAGGTCACGGTAAAACTACATTGACTGCCTTGATAGGAAGGTTTTATGAAGCTAAAAAGGGAGCATTGCTAATAGACGGAGTGGACTGTAGACGACGAACTTTGAGTTCTTTTCGATCTCAGTTAGGAGTGATTTTACAGACTCCATTTTTATTTTCAGGTAGCCTGAGAAGTAATATTTTGTTTGGCCTCAGGGGCACCGACAAAGCCTTGCCGGGTGATGCAGCATTGGGTAAACTTTTGGCAGAAATAGGTGCGGATGATTTAATATCAAAATTGGATATGGATGTAGGCGAGGAGGGAGCAAATATTTCCAGTGGCGAACGGCAATTAGTTTCTTTTGCAAGAGCTGTAGTTAAAGATCCTGCCATTTTAATAATGGATGAAGCAACATCTTCAATCGACACCTTGACTGAGGCGAAAATTCAACACGGGATTAAAAAGATTATTGAAAACAGAACTTCAATTATCATTGCTCATCGGCTCTCTACTATCAAGAACTGTGATAAAATTGTGGTTATAGAACATGGTGCAATCAAGGAAATGGGCAGTCATACTGAATTGACCAAGTTGAAAGGACATTATTACAACTTATACATGAAGCAAGCACGAAGCAGTAAAACCTGAGCATCTCTTTAGTGGTGCACTCGTTTAATCTTTTTACCTTTAAATATAAATTTACAAAGCATGAGAAAACAAGAATCAATCGTAAAATGGATGAGTATTACAGCAATTTTAGAAGGCTTAAGCTACCTTTTTATTCTGTTTATTGGCATGCCATTAAAGTACGGATTGGATATACCTACACCCAACTATATAGGGGGTATGCTGCATGGTTTATTGTTTATGCTTTATATAGGTTTAATTTATCCTACAGGCAAAAAATTAAATTGGAACCTTGAAACAATTTCACTAGCGGCAGTAGTCTCTGTTATCCCCTTTGGAACCTTTTGGTTTGATAAAAAATATTTAAAGGAATAGCAATGTATCTTGCGATTTATATTTCAATTCTCGTTTCCTTTAACCTATGGATTACTCCATTTTCTAATGAAGAGGAATTTAAATCGGTCTCAAATATTCCTGCAAATCTGTAAAGCCTAAATCCAAGATTATCTATACTTCTTGGAAACGTTATCCGCTTCACTAAATTTGATGTCACATCTTTAAACCATTCTTCATATTTATCGGGATTCTTACACTTTTCAGTTATTACTTTTCCGTCTGAGCTGATTTGATTATCCCATTCCTCGTTTTCATAAAATTTTGGAAACCATAAATTGTGATTGGGATAAACTTTACTTTTAAACCAAGCTTGCTGGACAGATATATAATTTTGTCCTAAGCAATTACAAGCATCTACTATTTTTCTAAAAGCGGGACTTTCTTCAACGTCTAAATATCCTTTTTCACGGTAATAATTAGGATTAAACTCTTTATCTATATCCCATGCTTCCCATTTTTGGTTTTTCACCAAAATTTCAATCTTAGCGTTTATTTCTATGATCAATTTGTCAATTTGCTTGTTTATTGATTCTAAATCATCCGTAATTTCAATTCGACTTATTTGATGGTTTGTTGCCTGGATTATATCAATTTCTCTGCCAATATCTAAATCGACATGCCTCTTGTGAAAAGGCTCATCAATTTCAATATGTAACTGTATTTGTGGAAAATACATATCTGTCAAAGCATGACCTTCTGGACGATTCACATATTGCTGTGTTATAAATTTAATGTCTGTTCGATTTAACAAATGGTATACTCGAGTTACGACATAATTCTCGTAATTCTTTTTATTTGTCTTTCTTATTTGACGAATTATGTAATCTCTTTTTGTCATTAAAAAAGGTTAATTATTATACCAATTTTTTAAAGGATGGGTGTAATCATAAAAAGTAAAATCATCATCAAAAATATCATCAGGCAGTGAATTCTTAATCTCCATTAAGATCACCCGATAGTTCTGTTTAAGCTGATTGACAAACTCTTCAAAATTTGAAAATGTGTTTTGGCAATATGCTGAGGAGTAAAGAGTCTCTAAAATCTTATTTACAATTCGATTATTATGATTAAAATAATCATAAGGTATTCTGACAACAAAATCATCGTTTAAGTTATATGCAAATACAGACCCATTTACTAATTTATAATCGAAAATAAAGCAATTATGATAGGTGCTAACAGTAGAGTCTAGAAAATGAGTTATTAAAGAATCTATCACTAAATTATCTAAATAAGCATTAAGCTCAGTGGTTGCACAAAACTGCGCCTTTCTTGTCACTCCTGATATCATATCCATGTAATAATCTTTATCATCGACATAAGGCATAGTAAAAACTTGGTTTAATGCTTTTGAACTGCCTTCTAAATCAAAAGATATATTAATCTGCTTTTCATCCTTGATAGCGTCCTTGTATATAAATCGTAAGAATAAATTGTTTTTAACTTTTAACTTTTGTATGATATTAAATCTAGTCAAAAATTCCTCATCATTATTTCCTACGGCATTCCACAAAATCATTCCATTGCTGCCGCTACCATACTGTCTAAAATTTACACGATAAAATATTTTTTCATTATCAAAATACATGTAGACTTCATCTATATAGTCAAAGGTCCCAAATGTCCTTAATTCAATAAGTATATTATCTCTATCATTATTATCCTCGCCCATTGAGTTTTCGATTTCCACTGTCTCGGCTGAGCTTTCGACTTTTAGTAAAAACATATTCTCTTCCACCTCTTGCTCACTATTGAATCTAATCGCATCTCGGCTAAAACCATCAATTGGATTTCCTCCTGAAAAGAAAACCCATTGATTCATTGCTTTATTCAGTTCTTCATTGGAGGGGCCCTGCCCAAATCCAATTATTGGGACCAAGACTAAAGTGAAAATTAATTTTTTCATATTATACTTTTATTTTTAAAAATAGATAATTTTGATGACATCTAAAAAATATCTATACGATATTAATTTTTATACCCAATAGTGTAGACTTTATATATAATAGTGTTGACCTTGTGTCGACTTTATGTTGAGTTTGTTGTTGATTATCAGTGAGTTGTTAACTATGTTAACTTTTTTCTATCATATAAGAAAATAAAAATAATAGAATAGAGAAGTAGTAGTAGTATAAGGAGACCAAAAGTCGACACTTCAACATCTTCCCAATTCGAATAGACCTGCGCCAAAACTTTAAATTATGGATATTAAAAAAGGTTAATCAAAATCCCAATCTAATGAAAGCCCGGAAAAAATAAATTATTTGGACAGTGTTTTGAAAAAATTTAGAACGCTGTCCACTTCACTTTTCCAGTACTTATAATCATGCTCTGCCTCAGGGGCTAAATGAAATACACAAGTGGAATACAACTCCGTTTTTTTCAACTTTGATTGGATCATATCGAAGTGTCTCATCGATACAACTTTGTCATTTCCACCATGACCGATATAGACAGGGACTTTTAACTCCTCAATTTTCGTAAAAGGATTTTCCAGCCCATTCCATCTAGAAGCTTGGTCTTTCATACTTCCCCAAAAGCCACGATAGAGATTATCTGAAGGAAATTTGGTTTGATCAAAATCACCCGATAAGCTGGCTGCTCCGGAAAACAAGTTGGAATGGTCTTTTGCTAGAAGTAACGCTCCTCTTCCCCCTGTTGATAAGCCCACTATGAAATTAGAGTGTTCAGGATGAAAAATATTAAACTCGCAATGTAGTGTTTTAATAACGACACTCGACAACCAATTTCTAGTTGGATACTTCAACCAATCTTCTCTTGTTTCTGGGTAAGTGCGTAACGAGTAAATACTTTTTCCCATTTCCGGCATCACCAATACATAGCCTAAATCGAGCGCTTTATCACACAAGAAAGTGCTGTCACACCAATTCGTTCTCGGAAAGTTCCAACCCTGTAAAACCAAAATGGTCCCTCTAACCTTCTTTACATTCGGTAAAAGCACTTCAACTTCAAACACATTTTCTAAAAATGGGAAACTAAAAATTGAATCCTTTGACAATTGAACTGCATTGTCTTCAATAGGATTTGAACTAACCTCTGAAGGTTGATTATTGACTTCACTTTGCCAATCACAAGCGGCAACTAAGAATAAAATTCCAATAATAGCAATTGCAAATTTCATAACGCAAAGTAAATCTTTCGTGCGAGTATTCGTAATGTAGCGGATTTTAAAGTACTATCTTTTTATGTTTGCACAAATGCTTGATACCTAGTATCTAATTTATACGATACGTTTTATATACAAACGTTATAACCAACAACCCTTACCCCACTCTCGAAAATAACTCACAAGAAAGCCCGCTCATTGCTGAACGGGCTTTTCATTTATAGTTTAATCTATTTTACAATTACCATCTGCTCAATAAACACACCTTTATTCGAATGAATGCTGATACTGTATTTACCCGCCTCCAATGATGAAGCATCAAGCGTTCCTTCTTCAACGTTAAAAGGAGCTGCGATGATTCTACCCAACATATCATATACCAGGATTGCTGAGATAGTCCCTTCGAATTGAACATTAAAATACCCGTCATTTGAAGGGTTTGGATAAACCAATAGGTTTAAAGAAGATAAGTCATCAAGACCGGTGTAATCCACAAGGTAACAAGCTGATGTATCCGCCGCACATCCGTTTAAAGTCAATTCAACAGCGTAGTTACCTGTACCTGCCGGCGCGTAAGATTGGTTTGTTTCACCATTGATATAGGCATTTCCATTGTCACAATCTAGCCACTGATAAAAGACTCCTGTTGCGTCAGCCGTTAATAGACTTTCGAGTTGCGTGACATTTATATCAACTGTTTCCAGAATAATATTTTGTGTTTGTGTCGATGTATTCTCATTTCCATCATCGTAAGTCCATGTGACAACTGTTGTTCCTTGAGTGGTGATAGGAAGAACGGCATCGTTCGTAACAATCACAGCTCCTCCACAGTTATCTGTGGCTGTTGGTGCTGTTAATGCTGTTACTTCACACTCTGCTGTTACATCTGCCAGTAACGCTACATCTGCAACTGGTGCTGTGATATCGTTGATCACAACATTTTGTGTTTGTGTCGATGTATTCTCATTTCCATCATCGTAAGTCCAAGTAACAACTGTTGTACCTGAAGCTGTAATAGGTAAGCAAGCATCGTGTGTTACCATTACAGTTGATGCACAATTATCAGTCGCCGTTGGCTCTATCAAGGTGGTTACCATAGAAAGCGGACAATACACAAGATCAGGTAAATTAGCTACGTCAGGAATCGGAGCCGTAACGTCTTGAATACCATTGTATTCATACGCACCGATGTCACTTACGTTAGGTCTACAATATCCTCTTTGGTCATATTCAATATTTGCAATACCTGCATTGATTAATGGTGATCCAGGATTAATAGAACATGTTGGCGTTGTTCCGCCATAGTTTGCTAATACCGATAAATTTGCAGTAACATTAAGAATGTTATTTAATCCCGTAATTGTGGCGCCAGATGTATTACTCATATGGGAATAATTCATATTAATTTGTCCAGAAAAGTCGTTTGGAGTGTTATTATCAAAAGTTGTGTTGATAGCTGTGCAAGTGCCACTTCCTAAGAAGAGAATATTCCCTTCCACACCAATGCATGAATTATCTTTAAAAGTGCAATTTTCCAAAGTCAAAGAAGGGGTCGTAGTATACATTACGCCTGCGTAATCACCTGAATAATTATTATAGAATGTACTATTATAGAATGAAACAGATCCATCAGTTGGACAATACATAACTCCTGACTGACCAGCATTGGAATTATTAGAAAATGTGCAATTTCTAATAATTACGTTTCCATCGTCATTAGGAAAATATAGGAATTGTTTCGAATTTCCATCTACATCACAATTCTCAATAATAAAGTCACCTCCATCCGGTTTATAAATTACTCCTGTGCCAGAAACACCAACAGAAAAATTAGTAACCTTAAGATTATTTATTATTAATGATCCATCACCGTAATGATATAAAAATGCATCACTGGTTCCACTAATAATAAGTTGATCAGCCCCTGGACCAATGATGGATACGTCATGATTCGGATTGCAATTTAATTTACTCCCCCAATTAATTGTTCCAGAAACTCCTGATGCATCTACTACAGCATCTCCACATCCAAGTGCATTAGCATTAATAATAGCTTGTCTCAAAGATCCCGCACCAGTATCGTTAAGGTTAGTTACTTCAAAGATTCCTGTGTTGTTAATAACGAGATTACCTGCGGGAGCAGTTATCAAGGGAGTTTCTGTATTCCCATCAACTACTAAACCTGTGCATTCTGCATCTACAACATTTGATAGTGCGCTGGTTGTTGGAATATCACATGCAACCCAAAAATAATTTGTGCCTTCACTTAAGGTAATATTACCTGTCACAGTATAGTTTCCTGTTAAATTAGAAGAACCAATCAGATTTGATGTATTAAAAACACTACTCGTACCTGTTGAATATATTTTCTTCAATACAACATCACTACAATCATCAGATGACCCATTAGTATTCAAAATCAATTCTGTAATATCCAGAGGATTTAAACTACCTTCGGTCGTGACGTCTATTCTCATTAAAGGTTGATCATTATACCCTTGTTTCAATCCACAACCATCATGTGTAGTCGTTGAAGATACATATACCATATTCGTTTGCTCAAAAACCTCAATCTGATCGATTCCCACATTGGTCATGTCAGCAGAAAAAGGATTACTCTCTTTTCCTCTAAATCGAATACTTAAATCTGGTGAGCCGATAAAAGCTGATAAATCAACTGAAAGTAATGTCCAATCAGTAAAATTAGAGGTAAATGTTTGAAGAACTGAATAAGGTCCTCCCATGCTACTGACGGCTATTTCGATTTCTTCATTGCCATCTGGATGTTTCATGTAAAACTTTAACCCTGGCGCATTGTAGGAGGAAATATCAATATTATTAATTATCATATCAACTTCGAAAAATGGATCGTAACCATCGAATTGATTCGAATAAAGAATGGCACAATTACCTGATCCTCCATAGCCAACATCTAATCCATTCATTCCAAATGGACTACCGTTGACGACAGGGTCATCACTTCTGTACCAAGTGGCAGGATCTCCTGAGGAAGTTCCTCCTCCTCCCCAGATGGGCGTAGTGATAGTATTTGGTAAGACAGGAGGCCACACTCCAGAATCAAAGCTTTGAAGTTGTGCAAACGATGTTATTGAGATTGTTGCTGTTGCAACAAGTGAGAGTATTAATTTCTTCATATAAGTTATGTTTAATTAGTTTAAATGTCTTTAGGTTTTGTGTTGGGCTATTCAAAGTCAATGAAAAAGCTCCAAGAGCCAAAATACAACACAAAAATTGTCAAAACAAATAATTCAGAGATATTAATGGCAGTAATATTACCTATGGTTTCAGAAGAGTATACCCCAAAAAAAATGGATGTATAACTGTGACGGGGGTTTTGATTGAATATTGCAGTCCGGATTTTTTGACGATTTAACTGTCAATTTACTGCCAATAACTGCCCATTTGAGTACTTTTTTCGTACATTGTAGTGTCTAACCACCGAACACAAAAAAACCCTAAACTATTGCTAGTAAAGGGTTTCATCGTGGTCCCACACAGACTCGAACTGTGGACCACCTGATTATGAGTCAGGTGCTCTAACCAACTGAGCTATAGGACCAGAATACTATTAAAAATAGCACTCATTTTACTTCTTTCCTAAACAAGTGACTTGTTTGGTTTCCGAAGGACTGCAAAAGTAAGTATATTGCTCAAAATTTCAAGCTTTTTATGAATGAAATTCTTAGAGGAATTAAAAACATCATCTTTGATTTAGGGGAGGTAATCGTGGACTTAGATATTTTGGCTACTGAACGAGCATTTAATTCATTGTTGTCAAGCAAATCAAACTCGATATACAGTTACAGCTCACAAGCACTGGTTTTTGACCTACTAGAAACCGGTAAGGTGTCGCAGCAGCAGTTTAGAGATGAACTAAGAAAGCAAAGCGACTCGGACATTACCGATGCTCAAATTGACGATGCTTGGAACGCAATGCTTATTCGAATTCCGGAACGAAAAATACAATTGGTACAAAACTTGCGTTTGAATTACAAAACCTTTGTGTTGAGCAATACGAATCAAATACATATTGATTTTGTAAATGCAAAGTTGCTGCCAATGCATCAACTTAATGATTTAAATGAAATCTTTGATTTTGTATACTATTCACATGAAATTGGAGAAAGAAAACCAAATAGCACTGCCTTCACTTATGTACTTGAAAAACATCAAATCGCCCCCCAAGCGACTTTGTTTATAGATGATAAATTTGAGAATATAGAAACCGCTGCCAAACTGGGAATTCAGACCTGGCATCTAACCAATCGAGAGGACTTGTATGACTTATATTAAATATTTAATATTGTTTTGTGGATTTTTCGCTTCGGCTCAAACACCTGTCTTAAGTTTAGAGCAAGACACACTTTTGCAAATTGAAAACGGTCAAATTATTAGTCCTACAAATAGTGTTTTATTCTCAAGCAAAGGAAACATCATCTTTAAAGGGAAGAGTAGCTCATACAAGGATATTCTCTTTACACTTGCATTGGATAGTATTTCTCAAGAGAAGGAAAGTGTAATCTACAATCGAAAAGGAGCAAGGAGTCTGTTTACCATTCAGCAATCGATCATTAACTATGCTTATAAGGATCAAACCTATGCAGTAGCTACTTTTGTAAAAAATGACGATTATTGGGCCATTTACAATAACTTAAACGACAGTCTTTTGGCTTACCTTCCATCTGTTCAAGTATCCAATGCATCCTTATTTGCCTCTTTTTACGCCTTATGGAATAGTACAGGAATGAAGGCCCAATTAATTAGTGTGGTAAATACATCCAAAGAACAAAATATGGATGGCTTAGCTATTATGCAGCCGGTATTCGGTGCAGAAATAGTATGGATTTGGGATGGTATCTACCTCTATCCAAATGGAATGAATAGCAGCCATCCCATGGTATGGAAATATGAAAACGAAAAACTACAACCAGTTAATTATCCTCGAACTCAAGAGGAATGGTCTTGGGATGGACAAGGCTTAAAGCCCTATTGGGGAGGAGATCCTAGTAATCAATGGACCTGGCAAAATGGAGTTTTACGGCAAACATGGAATAATAATTATAAAAACGAATACTTTATCGAAGATATGGTCATTCGGAAACGCTTTGGCGTTTATGGAGATAACGAATGGCAAATTAAGGGCGATATGCCACTTCCTTTGATTACTGCTGTAGTGCTTGGAATTTTATATAGATAGATTAAGCGAACAAAATTTCAATTCCGTTTATCTTTTAAAAATAAGCCATTACTTTTGTTGAAATAATTTAAAAATGTCGGTTAAAATTTTAGTTACAGGAGGAACCTTCGATAAGGAGTACGATTTGATAAATGGAGACCTGCATTTTACAGAAACACATATTCCAGGTATTTTAGAATTAGGCCGGTGTACCGTGGATTACTCTATTCGCACACTAATGATGGTGGATAGCTTGGAAATGAGCGAAACTGATCGAGACGTGATCAAACGGAACTGTGAAATGGCAAAGGAAGATAACATCCTCATTACTCACGGCACGGATACGATAACTGAAACAGGAAGGTATTTGGCTAGTTTTGATTTAAATAAAACTATCGTTCTCACCGGCGCCATGGTTCCCTATGCTTTCGGTGCGAGTGATGCACTTTTTAATTTGGGAAGTGCTTTAGCCTTTGTTCAAGCTCTTCCACCTGGCGTATATATTGTAATGAACGGAAAATATTATGCCTGGGATAAGGTAAGGAAAAACAAAAAGACAGGTTTGTTTGAAGACCTTTAAATTGACTTGTTTTCACTAATTTTAGGTTCGCATCTCGTAATTCGGACACCTAAGTCAAAGTATTGCTTCACTTTTTACCAATAATCTCATTTCTTTGAGTTAATCTGAACGTATTCAGTTTTTAATAAAATGATAATTAAGGTGTTTTTAAAAGTCGTTCTGTTTTTTATTATAGAGCGACTTTTTTTCAGTTTTATAAAGCCCAAGCATGAAGAAATTTTATTCCATTATTTCACTTAGTCTTATTTCCTTATCTTTGTTATACAGTCAGCAAGCAGAAGATATCCTCGGTTTATGGGCAAATGAAGACAGTACGCAAATTGTACAAGTAATTAAACAGGGAGATGTTTTTGTTGGAAAGTTGACCAATCTTAATGGCTATAATCCAGGCAGTCTATTAGACTTGGAAAATCCGGAATCAGGAAAAAAGAGTAGTACTTTAATAGGATTAGATGTTTGGATAGATTTTGTATACCATGAAGCTAGGCATAATTGGGTTGATGGTAAAATATATAATTTTAAAAATGGCAACTCATACAACGGTAAAATTCAAATAGAGGAAGATGCACTAAAACTTACCGGACACTATGGTTTCTTTTTCTTTTTGGCAAAAACACAAGATTGGACGAGAGTCCAAAAATAAAATATGTTTCCAGAGACATTATATTACATAGGGATTTCTCAAGCCTTGTTCGTTTCATTGGTATTATTTACCAAAGCAAATAAGCAAGGATCGGATTTTGTGTTAATGGCATGGTTGCTGACCATTTCCTTCAAAATGATGATTCTTTTGATAAGTGCTGAGCATGGGGAGTTTTTCGATAATCAATTTTCCATAGGATTGATACCGCTTACTTTTGGTCCATTTTTGTTTTTGTACACAAAAAATCTTCTCTATCGGAGATGGTTTTTTAAATCAAGAGACTTTTTACATTATACCCCGTTTATCTTTTTTACTTTTTTATATTTTTCCTTTTTTAAAGGCAAGCTGAGCTTTGACAATCATATGTTTTTTTTAAAGGACGGATATCTTTGGGTGCGTTTGATGTATTCCATCGCATTTATGAGCTCTGTGGGTTACTACACCTTTTTGACATTAAAAATTTTAGGTCGACATAGAAAGCAATTGAAAGATCGATTTTCATTCCTTTCCGAAAGCAATGAGTTGAATTGGTTGTACGTGCTTACTGCAATATTTGGAATAACCTACTTTTTATATTTCTCCTTAGGGTCATACAATGTGTTAATGAAACAAGGCTTTTTTGATATCGCCTATACTTCTGATGTTTTTCTAACTATTCTGGCGTTTTCAGTGAGTTATTTTGGGATTAAGCAGCCCTACTTATTTAAAGTGATTCCTGAGGAAAATGAGGAATTCATGGCTTTAAAAAAGAAGAATGAAAGCAAAAGAAAATATAAAAATTCTAATCTAACAGAAGAGCAGAAGGAAGAATATGTTACACATATACTCACCTTCATGGATGAGGAGCGACCTTTTATCAATCCAGAATTAACAGTTCAAGACCTTTCTAAGCAATTGAATATTTCTAGACATCACCTTACCGAGTTATTGAATAACGATATCGGAAAGAACTTCTTCACTTTTATCAATGAATACAGAGTAGAAGAAGTCAAAAGAAGATTGTTAGATGCACGATTTGAGCATTTAACGATCGTCGCAATAGCTTTTGAGAGTGGATTCAATTCCAAGTCTACCTTTAACAGCATATTCAAGCAAAACACCGGAAATACACCTTCTCAGTGGAAAACTGCCGAGCTTAAAATTCAGCATCAGTAGCAGTATTTACAAATTTTATTTTATTTTTTCGGTTCGTTAAACACTAATCTATCCTTAAGCGATTGATTTCACTGGTGCTCTTTTAAAATTGCAAACTATATGTATTTCTATTTAGAATTTAAAAATGCTTGCCACCATAAAGCGCTGTTCTTTGGATGGCGCGTTTGTGTTTCAAAATCGTTGTATACAATTCCAAATCTAGGCTCATATCCTTCGGCCCATTCAAAATTATCCATAAACGACCAGAGAAAATACCCGTTTAAATGAGCACCTTCATTTTTTGCTTTGAGGACATTGAAAAGATAGCCTTGGAAGAACTGTATTCGTCTGTCATCATGCACACTGCCATCATCATTTAAGTGATCCTCAAATGCAGCACCGTTTTCGGTAATAATCATCGGTTTACCATACCTATTAAATTGCATAATTACATCATAAATGCCTTCTGGGCTAATTTCCCATCCCATAGCGGTTAGCTCATCTTTATCTTTTACTAATTTTTTAGCGTCAATTACATTTGCCCACATCAAAGGCGGCCACAAACTAAACTTGGCTACAGTGCGAAAATAATTTTGAAGACCAATAAAATCAAAATCAAAGGTTAACTTTTCCTTATCGCCTGGTTCGATATACTTTTTTATACCCTTAAACACCGATAGGTCTTCCAGCGGATACCCCATACCTAATGTCGGCTCAATAAAAAGTCTATTGAACAGGGCATCTGCTTTTCTTGCAGCAACAACATGTCTTTTTTTATTGGGATTAACTGGTTCTACTGCAGTGCAAGAAAAAGTCGTTCCTATGGTCGCATTAGGCACTAAACCTCTTAATACACGACCACCTTCAGCTTGACACATGCTTACATAATGCACAGATTTTAAGAATTTTGACAAGCCTCGTTTGCCGGGTGCATGCTGCCCGCCTAGGTATCCTAGACCAGTAAACGCCATGGGTTCATTAAATACCATCCAATGCTTTACCCTATCTCCAAAATGTTTAGCGCATACCGCTACATATTCACTAAACCATTGAATAATATCTCTATTTGTCCATCCCCCCTGGTCTTCTAATATTTGCGGTAAGTCCCAGTGATATAAGGTTACCCAAGGCTGCACACCTTTCGCTAAACATTTATCTATAACGCGATTGTAATAGTCAATTCCTTGTTGGTTGACATGCCCCGTTCCGTTTGGCAATATTCTCGTCCAGGCTATAGAGAAGCGAAAAACATCAAAACCTAAATCTGCCATGAGATCTATATCCTCTTCATATTTGTGATAGAAGTCGCAAGCAAATTCGGTCGTACTCCCATCTGCTATTTTGCCTTTTTTTTGAGAAAAAGTATCCCAAATCGACGGGCTTTTACCATCTGCAGTCCAAGCTCCTTCAATCTGAGCAGCGGCAGTGGCTGTTCCAAATAAAAAATCAGTTCCAAAAGATTGTCTCTTTAATTCATTCATAGCTTTGAGTTGAGCGATACTGTTAAAGGGTCTAACAAAAAAGCTTGCGGTGGATAGTATCCCCAGCTTTAAGAGGGTTCGTCGTTGCATAGAGGTAAAAATAAGGAATACCCAAATAAATTTTCTATTTTGTTACATTTGTGTTTTAGGAAACTTTATCCCAATAATTTTGTTAATCCCATATCAACTAATTGTAAATTTTAAATAATAAATTATGGCTTTTGAATTACCCAAATTACCTTATGCGTACGACGCCTTAGAACCGCATATTGATGCGCGAACAATGGAAATCCATCATTCTAAACATCATGCAGGATACACCAATAAGTTAAACGCAGCAATTGAAGGACACGAGCAAATGTCTTCACATAATATTGAACATTTATTGGAACATCACACGGATAATAACGCTATCAGAAATAATGGTGGTGGATTTTATAATCATCGTTTATTTTGGGAAGTTATGAGTCCGAATGGTGGAGGGTTGCCTACTGGCGAACTGGCTGCAGCGATAAATGATGCCTTTGGTTCATTTGAATCTTTTAAAGATGCTTTTTCCAAATCGGCAGCAACTCGTTTTGGCTCAGGTTGGGCATGGTTGTGTGTTCATCCAGGAGGGAAACTTGAAGTTTGCTCAACAGCAAACCAAGATAATCCATTAATGAAAGATACAGGCTGTGGGGGCTTTCCTATTTTAGGATTGGATGTTTGGGAACATGCATATTACCTCAACTACCAAAACAGAAGACCTGATTATATCAATGCCTTCTTTAACGTAGTGGATTGGGGTAAAGTAAGTGAACTTTTCGCTTCCAATAAGTAAAATAGAAGAAGATTATTCTTAATAAATTAGAACCCATTGCTGTAAAGTGATGGGTTTTTTTTATCGTTAAATCTTAATGCTTTTTATTTGCGTTTCATATATCCAAACATGACAACATCATATATAAAATGAGCACTTATAGCTGCATAGATGCCAAGAAATTTGTATAAATAGCCAAATGCTCCAGAAATGAAAATCAAGAATACTCCGTAAAGGAGCATGGTTTTATCTTTTATATTTAAATAGCCATGAATAAGCACAAAAATAACAGCGGTTGGCCAGAGAAGAATGTAATGCTGCACAGCTCCCCTAAACAATAACTCTTCACCAAATCCTGCACAAAACGAATAGAAGAGAATATGGTGCCATTGGGGATCAAGGTCATCCATGATTCCTTTCATGAGCTTATTTAGCTTTCCATTTGGAAGCACCTGAATTAATAGTAAACCAAGACCAGCACTTAGTAGGCCAATGCCTGTTCCAATTCCGATGCTTTTCCAGTTGAGGTAGGATAAACTCAATATATCCCAAAAGTCTAATTCTGAGCTGAAATGAAGCATGATATACCCAATGAGGCTGAAGCCAAAGAGGGTGAATATGCTCAGGTGAAACAAAGATTTTCTGTTCAAGGCTATTAATTTATCAGCAAACCAAAGATAGTTAAATAAACTAAAAGCTATCTTTGCGGTATGAGTGAAAAACATACACCATTGAGTAGTTTAGGAGAGTTTGGATTAATCGATCATCTAACCAATTCTTTTGAAACTAAACAACAATCAACCATCAAAGGAATAGGAGATGATGCAGCGGTTATTAATCATGAGGGAATGTGCACAGTTTTATCAACGGACCTATTGATAGAAGGGGTTCATTTTGATTTATCCTTTATGCCTTTGAAACATTTAGGGTATAAGGCTGTGATAGTTAATCTTTCAGATATCTATGCAATGAATGCCTCACCCAGCCAAATTACAATATCCTTAGCGATATCTAACAGGTTTTCAGTAGAAGCTTTGGATGAATTGTATGCTGGAATTAAGCATGCTTGTGACACCTATGGTGTGGATTTGGTAGGCGGCGATACCACGAGTTCTTCTACTGGCTTAAGTATTTCTGTTACTGCTGTTGGAGCAGCGAAGAAGAAGGATTTAGTCTATCGAAATGGAGCAAAAGAAGGTGATTTTATTTGTGTAAGTGGTGAATTGGGGGGTGCTTATATCGGATTGCAGCTGTTGAACAGAGAGAAAGAGGTTTTCATGGAGAACCCAAAAATGCAACCTAAATTGGATGAACACAAATATTTGGTTGGAAGACAACTTAAGCCTGAAGCACGAAAAGATGTTATCGCTTATTTGAAAGACTTTGATATTCATCCTACAGCAATGATTGATGTGTCAGATGGTCTATCTTCTGATTTGATGCATTTGTGCAGGCAAGCTGATGTGGGTTGTCATGTCTATGAAGCTAATGTTCCCATAAATAATGAAACCTACAATCAAGCATTAGAATTCAATATGGACCCTATTACAACTGCTTTAAGCGGCGGAGAGGATTATGAGTTATTGTTTACGGTTTCTCCCTCAGATGAAAGTAAGCTTAATGGACAGGAAATTGATATTACCGTAATCGGAAAAATTGTAGCTAAGGAAGAAGGGCTAATGCTTCAAACGAGAGCCAATCACCTGCATGAATTAGTTGCTCAAGGATGGAACTCTTTCCAAAAATAATTTAGGATTATTATTTTTAACTTCATAACTTGAAGTTCTAATCAATAATCAACCCACAAGCTAATAAAATGAAAAAGTTTTTATCAATTTTAATGATTGCTTTTATTGTGTCATTCATGACATCTTCGTGCAGCAACGAGTCTACTGATGATGTTACTGCCGAAACGGAAGTCACCGCAAATTATAATTCAGTCTATTTTGCTGAAGTTGTTCCAACTAATGAAGGTGATTTTGTCGGTTTAAAATTGGGGGATTCTAGAGAGGAGGTACAAATAAAACTACCTCAAGATGCATTTGATGATGAAACAGACAGTTACCTCTACTATTTTTGGGAACTTGATGACAACCAATACTACCTAGACCTTTATTTTGATGAAGACAATAGATTGAACTCTATTGACGGTTATGTGTATTTCTATGATAAAGAAAACAACTATGATGAAACCGAGGCAAATGCTTTCTACACCGATATGAAAGAAAACTTTAAAGCCAAGTATGGTTCTGAGGAGGAATATGCCGATAATGATTTTACATACATATCTTGGTACCTCGATGAAATGGATGCTGAGGTGGGATTAGATGGCGGAGAAGTGTATTGGTATATTTACCACTACGAAGATTACGACATGTAAAATTCATAATGAAATGTTAAAGCTCCGATTTGTCGGGGCTTTTTTTTTACCTTTAGTTAAAGCTGTTTTATGAAAACTTTATTTTGGTGTATTCTACTATTCTTAGCCGCTTGCGTGGGCTCAAAAAAGCAAACTTCTGTTTCGGTATACGAACCAGAAGCAATTGACATGGTTCTATTACAACGAACAGGATGCTTTGGCACTTGCCCAATTTATAAAGTAGCCATATTTGGCAATGGGATTGTTGCATACGAAGGTACGGCCTACACTGACTATGAAGGTAAATATACGGGGCAAATCGATTTGGATGATGCCAAAAAATTGTTCAATACACTTCATTCATTGGACTGGGAAAATTATCCTGCCGAATATCCTATAGATAACCAAGATTTTCCTCAGTTTTTAATCAATTATAAAACTACAGAAATTGATAAGCAAGTAAAAGGAAATACAGGAGCGGCAGATGATTTAATATCGCTAAGTCTAGAAATAGATAGAATAATTTCAACGCTAAACCTGCAAAAGCAATAGTTGTAATATTTATATAGAGTCGGTCAAAGCTTCCAAAGATTTATGTTGTGGAGATTAGTCGCGAGCGGCCATCTGCAGCTATCAGCTGCCTTATTTTGATTCTTAATTACTTGGGCGTCATCACTGTATTCTTCTCCTTAGCCAGTTTGGTTTTTTCATCATCGACCTTCTTTTTCATGAGTAAGAGCTTGGTGAAATCTTCACTGGGATCGGCAGATTTTAAACGTTTTAAAACCTCTATTTCCAATAATTTAATCCGCCAATATTTTAGGTAATAGAATTCAGTAGCAATATCTTCTTTGAAAATATCTTTCTTAGTTAGGGTATATACTTTTTTCTTTGCCCAGCCATCAGATAATTCAGTGTCGTATCTATTATAGTTTCCAAGAATTAAGGTAATAGCCAAATTGCTTATTTCCTCGTCAATATGATTCACAAAAAAGTCACTGATGGCTACCTTTTGCTCTTGTGTTTCTAAACTTTTTGCAATTTCAATTATTTTTAGATGCAGTTCATTGTCAAATGGAATACCGTCCAACTTACTTAGAATATAATCAGCGGTAAGTTGATTCTCGATGTATGGTTTACCTCCGTATTCTAATAAGGTACGGATAACATCTCGTTCAAATTTTTCAATACTTATTCCTGCTTCTATATAGTCTTTATCACTTTGAATCAACTCCTCCACGAGTGCTTGATTATCTACCAATTTTTCCTCACTGCGCTGATCATCTTTGCGTTGTTTGGAAAGGATATCTTTTCTTTTCTTGTTTGACTCGTTGAGCAAGATTTGCTCATTAACACCTAAAAGGTTTGCACTTTCTTTAAGATAAATAGAACGCTTGATAGCATCAGGTATTTTGGAAATACTATCCAAGATATCGCCCACAAGTGCCGCTTTTTTTATGGGATCATTTTTGGCGTCTTCTAGCAATAATTCCAATTTGAACAGGATAAAATCTTTCCGATTAGCTTGAATATAGTCTTGAAATCCTGCAAGCCCTTTCTCTCTGACAAAGGAATCTGGATCCTGATTTTCAGGTAATAAGACAACTTTAACATTCAAGCCATTTTCCAAAATGATGTCAATACCCCGTAAAGCAGCTTTTATTCCTGCCGCATCCCCATCATAGAGTACCGTAATATTCTCTGTGTAGCGTTTTATCAAGCGCACCTGATCTTTGGTTAAGGAGGTTCCACTAGAGGAAACTACATTTTCAATGCCCGCTTGATGCAGTGAAATTACATCGGTATACCCCTCTACTAAAAAACATTCGTCTTCTTTTCGAATAGTGTTTTTTGCGTAAAAGATTCCATAAAGCACTTTGCTCTTATCATAAATGTCAGTATCCGGAGTGTTGATGTATTTGGGTGCTTTTGCATTGTTTTTTAATATTCTTCCACCAAAACCGAGCACTTTACCTGAAACCCCATGTATAGGGAACATGACCCTTTCCCTAAAGAAATCTAATTTGGTGTTTTCTTTTTTTGAGCTTAAGCCTGCTTTTTGAAGCATTTCTAACTGATATCCTTTTTCTAAAGCGGCATCTGTTAAGGCAGTGTATGAAGCTAGAGCAAAACCAAGTTGAAATTTTTTAATAATACTTTCTGAAAATCCCCGCTCCTGAAAGTAGCTCAAGCCGATTGCCTTTCCATCTTCGTGCTCAAACATGTTTTGCACAAAAAAGTCTTTTGCAAATTCATTCACAACATACAGTCCTTCGCGCTTGGATTGTTGCTCAATCATTTCTGGACTTTGCTGAATATCTTCTATCTCAATATTATACTTCTTAGCGAGGTATTTTAGTGCTTCCACGTAATTGAAGTGCTCGTGCTCCATGACAAACTTCACACTGTCACCAGCTTTACCACAGCCGAAGCATTTATAGATTTGTTTAGCAGGTGAAATAACAAAAGAAGGAGTTTTCTCATTATGAAAAGGGCAATTAGCTTTATAATTACTGCCGGCTTTTTTCATGGAAATGAAGTCACCTAAGACATCGATGATGTCGGCTTCGTCATTAATTTTCGCTATGGTTTCTTTGCTTATCATGGCTAAGGTAAAAGTACGTAAAATGTATCTTATTTTACGAAAGCAATTTTGGTAACTACTTTCTCACTGGCATCAGGATTAGCACTAAAAATATAGTAAATCCCTGTATTTGCCCGCCTTCCGTTATAGTCATTGCCGTCCCAAATATATTTTCCTCCTAGAGCAAATCCTTCATCAATAAGGACGCCGTGTTGGTCTGTTATTTTTACAAAGGCATTCTCAACAAATCCTGTAATAGAAATGAAACCAGTATATTCTGGTCGGACAGGGTTGGGATAAGCGATGATATCATCATAATTTTCAGCACTTTCTGTAGCATCACTAAAATACGATACCATTCCTTGGTCGGTTAATATGAATACTTCTCCTGTGCCTTGATTAACAGTTATGTCATAAATGGTGTTGCTTGGAATAGGACTGTTTTCTGTATTAAAACGAAGAATCTCTGTCTTTCCATCTTCACTCAATAGCCAAACTCCCGCGCTTGTTCCTATCCATTTCCGATTTGCTCCATCAACTTCTATAGCAGTAACAGCATCCGTTTCAAAAAGATATTCAGTAAACTGATCAAAGGTATTCGTGATTCTATCAGACACCCTGCATGGCGTGCTAGGGTCTAGTATATCTTGGGGGCAAGTAAATAAGGCTATTCCTTCATCTGTGCCAACCCAAATTTGTTGATTTTTATCTTCTGCAATACAATTGACATTATTATTGGGTAAATTCCCTTGATTACTGCTCGTGCTTAAGTTGATTTGCTGTGCTCCGGTGCTACTCATATTTTCGCCTTCTTTATATATCAGTACCCCTTGATTCCTCAGAGCAATCCATTTTTGGTCGTAACTATCAATTAATAAATTGTTGAATTTTGAGTTATCATTTCCCAGAACAAACTCCGTCCAATTTCCATTTAATGACTTGGCCAATAATGCTGCAGTGGTTTGAGGGTTCACTACCCAAACGCTGCCCTCACTATCTACACCCACTCCGCTTGTTTTTTGAAAAAACGTATTGCCGATAGCAGAATCAATGGGACTATTGGTGGTATTATATATCTGAACGGAGTTAAAATCAAATTCAATTAATCCATTAAACATAGCGACATACAATTTTCCATCGAAGGAATTAAAAGCCATGCGATTAAGGTCTCTACTTGGAGCAGATGTACCGATGCTTGAATAAATATTGTGATTGACCCATTGATTATTCTCAAACTCGTAAAACCCCCCTTCCACATTGCCATTTCCATCAAGATTTTTATTAAATCCTCCTGAACTTATTAATATTTTGTCGCCTACAGATATCGCTCGAAAACCTTCATTGGTGAATGGACTAGATGAGGTGCTGATGGATTGATTCCCTTGAAACAAGCCAAACTTATTATCCCCAAAGTATTTGTTTCCTTGATATCCAATACTATACGTAGGGTCAATTAAAAAGCCGGTATCTAAAGTATCAAGTATTCCAGATTCGTATCTAAGTACGTCAATATCATCACTTACAAAAGATAAGTAGTCGCTGCCGGTTAGATTGCTAAAAGTTCTGCCAGCTGCATTGGTTACTTCAAGCCAGTTACCGTTTTCACGCACATACAGATTATTGGCTAATGCATACAGGCGGTCATCATACATTTCAATAGCTGTAACCCCCGGTAAGGCAGAAAAACTATGATCCCATTGACTATAATCCAGCAGATTAGCGATCTCTAAATATGCTTTTTTCATTCCCTCGGCGGTTAGGGCATATATAGTGTCCTGGCTTACAGTACAATCCAAAACAATAGTTTGATCGCCACTAGATCCTATCACATAAGTATTATCTACTTCCTCATTGATGAGGTCTAATGCTACCACACCAAAGTCTGTACTTAAGTAGGCAATGCCTTCTTTACAATAAATATTATTAACGGTTTTAGAGCCTGCTGTAAGCTTATTTTTGATGTCAGGCAGGTTGATTAAAGTATTTCCCTTTAATAGATCTATATTACTATTATCATAAGCAATAACAAAGGTATTTGAACTACGGTCATAGGATATTGCACTTACGCCATAATCGCTTAATCCTTTCGCCTTATCTAAAGTGAGGATGCTTCCATCTTCCAAATTATAGATAAGAATAGACTTATCATTGGCCGATAAAATTTTATTATCTCCAGCTACACCAAAATTTGAATTTCTATAATTGATGTGCATACGCCAATCTCCAATGCTTTGGGAATGACCAAGCTGAGAAAGCAGAATAATAAATAATAGGCTTATAAAAAGTCCTTTCATGGTTTACAAAGTAAAAACAAAATCAATTTAAAAACGCAATTGAAAGGGTGATATTTTACATTCTACCTCTAATCTTCTTACTTTTGAGGCACTAATTCAAAATACAAGCATCTCATGGAGCAAAAAAATGCGCAAGGCAAAGGATTTTATCCAGAATATACAGGTTTAAATTTAGCGGAAATCGATAAAAATATTGCTGCATTCTGGAAGGAAAATAAGGTCTTTAAGCAGTCCATTGACGCTAAGGAAGGTAATGACAAATTCGTTTTTTACGAAGGGCCACCTTCAGCAAACGGGATGCCGGGAATACATCATGTTATCGGTCGTACGGTAAAAGATATTTTTTGTCGATATAAAACCATGCAAGGATTTCAAGTGCTAAGAAAAGGGGGGTGGGATACGCACGGCCTGCCCGTTGAGTTGAAGGTTGAAAAAGAGTTGGGGATTACCAAAGAAGATATTGGCACTAAAATATCTGTAGAGGAATACAATCAGGAATGCAGAAAAACAGTACAAGAGTTTAAAAGTGTATGGGATGATTTGACTGTTAAAATGGGATATTGGGTTGACCTGGATAGTCCTTATGTTACTTTTGATAATGATTATATTGAATCTGTTTGGTGGGCATTAAGTGAGTTATATAAAAAGAACTTACTGTATAAAGGATACACTATTCAACCATTTTCACCAGCAGCGGGGACAGGCCTAAGTACACATGAGTTAAACCAACCTGGAGCTTATCAAGATGTCACCGACACCAGCGCAGTTGCCCAATTTAAAGTGATTGAAAATGAGAATGCTAAGGAATTGTTTGGTGCAGTAACAGGGGAAACGCACTTTATTGCATGGACAACAACTCCTTGGACCTTACCCTCAAATACCGCACTCGCGGTAGGGGGAAAGATTGATTATGTACTGATTAAAACATTTAACCCTTACACCTTTAAAGCAGTGCATGTCATCTTGGCTAAAAAGCTACTATCGAAGTGGTTTCAGCCAGAAAATGAGCATGCCGATTTTGATGCTTATGAGCCGGGTCAAAAAGCGATTCCTTGGGAATTAGTTAAAAGCTTTACAGGTAAAGATTTAGAAGGTATAAAGTATGAACAACTCCTGCCTTACCACCAGCCTGAGGATGGAGATGCGTTTCGAGTCATTTTAGGTGATTTTGTAAGTACTGAAGATGGAACTGGAATCGTACATATTGCGCCAAGCTTCGGTGCTGACGATATGCGAGTTGCAAAAACTGCAGGAATCGGTTCATTAACTTTAGTCGATAAACAAGGTAAGTTCATCCAAGGTGTTGGCGAGTTTTCCGGTAGATATGTTAAAGATTATAAGGAAGAGAAAAACTATCGATCAGTAGATATCGATATTTCAATAAAGTTAAAGGAACAAAATAAGGCCTTTAATGTAAAGAAATACGTCCATAATTATCCCCATTGTTGGCGTACAGATAAACCTATTTTATACTACCCCTTGGATAGTTGGTTTATACAAACTACGAAGGTTAAAGAGCAATTGATTGCCAATAATAATAAGATCAATTGGAAACCAGAAAGTACAGGAAAAGGACGCTTTGGAAATTGGTTGGAGAACCTACAAGATTGGAACTTATCGCGATCTAGATTTTGGGGTATTCCATTGCCAATATGGCGCACTGAAGACGGGGAAGAGGTTCTTTGTATTGGTTCAATTGCTCAATTGAAAGAAGAAATGCAAAAGGCTAATGAGGCTTTGGGAATTGAAAATGAAGAAATCACAGATTTACATAAGCCATATATTGACCGAGTAACCTTGGTGTCAGCATCGGGAAAGCCGATGAAAAGGGAAGCTGACGTGATAGATGTTTGGTTTGATTCAGGAAGTATGCCGTTCGCCCAACAGCATTATCCATTTGAGAATAAGGAAGTTTTTGAACAAAATTTTCCGGCCGATTTTATTGCAGAAGGCGTTGATCAAACCCGAGGCTGGTTTTTTACATTGCATGCGATATCTACAATGCTCTTTAATCAACCGGCGTATAAAAATGTTATCGCAAACGGTTTGGTCCTGGATGAAAAAGGTCAGAAAATGTCAAAGCGTGTAGGTAATGTTGTTGATCCTTTCCATACGCTAGATAAATATGGAGCAGATGCAACAAGATGGTATATTATTGCAAATTCCCAACCCTGGGACAACCTGAAATTTAGTTTTACGGGTATCGAAGAAGTGCGTAGAAAGCTTTTTGGCACGCTATATAATACCTATTCATTTTTCGCTTTGTATGCCAATATTGATGGCTTTAGTTTCGCAGAGAAAAATATAGAAGTAGAAAAACGTCAAGAAATAGACCAATGGATTTTATCTGTGCTTAATAGTTTGGTTAAGAATGTAACAATCGCTTTTGAGGATTATGAACCTACTAATGCAGCAAGACTTATTCAAGAGTTTGTTGACGACAACTTAAGTAATTGGTACGTGCGCTTAAATAGAAGAAGATTTTGGAAAGGGGACTATTCAGAAGACAAGATAATGGCTTACCAGACCTTGTATACTTGTTTGGAAACCTTAAGTAAATTAATGGCGCCGATAGCTCCATTTTTCAGTGACTTTTTGTTTAAAAACTTAAATGAAGTAAGCGGTAGAGTAGATGTAAGCTCGGTTCATTTAGCGGACTTTCCTGTGAGTGAAGAAAGTAATATTGATGTTAATCTTGAAGAGCGCATGTATCTTGCTCAAAGCATTTCTTCCATGGTCCTTTCATTGAGGAAAAAGGAAAAAATAAAGGTAAGGCAACCCTTGGCAAAAGTTATTATTCCAATTATTAATGAAGATTTACAAGGAAAAGTCGAGAAGGTGGAAGACTATATCCTCAATGAAATTAATGTGAAGGCAATGGAGTATTTGAGTGATACTTCTGGGATTATTTCAAAGTCAATAAAACCAAATTTTAAAACTTTAGGGCCAAAGTATGGGAAACATATGAAGGCAATAAGTGTTGAGGTTGCATCCTTTGATCAGGCCCAAATTGCAACTATTGAGGAGGAAGGGTCGTATACTTTAAATATAGGAAGTGAGGAACTTGTTTTGGAATATGTAGATTTTATAATTAGTTCTGATGATATTGAAGGTTGGCTAGTGGCTAGTGATAAGGGTTTAACTGTCGCCTTAGATATTCATATAAGTGACGACTTAAAGGCAGAGGGAAATGCCAGAGAATTCGTGAACCGAGTTCAGAACTTGAGAAAAGAGAGCAATTTGGACGTTACGGATAAAATAGTAATTAAAATGTTGGTTAATGATGATTTTAAACCTGCATTAGATAAATATAAAAATTATATTTGTACTGAAATTCTAGCAACGGATATTGAATTGATTTCCATTCTAAGGGAAGGTCAATCAATCGAAGTGAATGATATGAATCTAGAGATAGAATTAATTAAAAAATAGTGATATGGCGGCCAAAGAAAAAACAAGATATTCAGATTCTGAGTTAGTAGAGTTTAAGGATTTGATTGTGAAAAAGATAGAAGAGTCAAGAGCTGAGTTGAAAGATTATCAAGACCAAATCTCAAAGAAAAACACAGGATCTTCTGATACGGACTATAAATTTAATGGATTAGAGGACAGTTCTCTTTTAGTAGAGCGCGAGTATTTAAGCCAACAAGCTTCAAGACAAGCAAAATTTATAAGTCATTTAGAAAAGGCTTTGGTTCGAATTGAGAATAAAACCTATGGGATTTGTCGAGAAACGGGGAAGTTAATTTCTCCAGAACGGCTACGAATTGTTCCTCATGCCACTTTGAGTATCGAAGCCAAGAAGTCGCAAAAGAAATAAGCATTGAAAAGCAGAACTTACCTTGTACTTGCTATTACATTAATTACAATTATTCTCGATCAGGTTTCAAAAATAATGATCAAAACATCTATGGTGTTGGGTCAAGAAATCAAAGTCTTTGGGTCTTGGTTTAAACTACATTTTGTTGAAAATGAAGGAATGGCGATGGGTATTTCATGGGGTGGTGAACTCGGGAAATACAGCCTTACTCTTTTTAGAATAGTGGCAATTGGAGTCATTATATATTACATCTATACGCTTATCAAAACCAACGCGCATAAGGGGCTTATAGCCGTTATGGCTTTCTTGCTGGCCGGGGCAATGGGCAATGTCTTTGATAGTTTGTTCTATGGCCTTATTTTTAGTGACAGTACTTATCATGTTGCTAATTTTGTGCCTGTAGGGACAGGGTACAAAGGTTTTATGCAAGGCAATGTGGTTGATATGTTATCCTTTCAGTTATTTAGCATACCCAATTGGATTCCTTTATATGGCGGTCAAAAATTTTTCCCATTCATATTTAATATTGCTGATGCCGCAATTAGTGTTGGGATCATATTAATTATCATTTTTCAGAAAAGATTTTTCCCAGAGCCAGCAGAAGGGAATCCATCAAAGTGAAATTGATTCAGCTAAGCTTTTAAGAGATATAAAATTTAAATAATTGGATATTGAAGACTAAGGGTATAAAGTAAAAAAGACTCAACAAAAGTTGGGTGGTATTCAACAACTCATCGTTCTTTTCCAAGGAGTCTTAAAAGACTTGAACACCGGCATTCGATGGAAATCACTTATCCAACTTCAACATAGCATTCAATAATGTGATGTTAGAGAACAAAACTCTAGCTGTTCATCGAAATCAGAAATTCTTCGTTGGATTCAGTACCGCGCATATTTTTAAGAATAAAATTCATGGATTCATCAGGAGTCATATCTCCTAAGTGATTTCGTAAAATCAACATTTTCTTATACACATCTTCTTCAAGAAGTAAATCTTCACGACGCGTGCTTGATGTCACTAAATCAATAGCAGGATAAACACGTTTATTGGCTAAACGTCTGTCCAATTGAAGTTCCATGTTCCCCGTACCTTTGAATTCTTCAAAGATGACTTCATCCATTTTAGACCCTGTATCGACCAATGCTGTCGCTAGTATGGTTAAGGAACCACCGTTTTCTATTTTACGTGCTGCTCCAAAAAACTTTTTTGGTTTATGTAAAGCATTGGCTTCTACACCACCAGAAAGCACCTTACCTGAAGAAGGAGCCACTGTGTTATATGCTCTTGCTAATCTTGTTATCGAGTCTAAAAGGATAACTACGTCGTGTCCACATTCCACCAATCGTTTTGCTTTTTGTAAAGCCATGTTACTAACCTTCACGTGACGGTCAGGAGTTTCATCAAATGTAGAAGATAAAACTTCTGCATTCACACTTCTTTCCATATCTGTTACTTCTTCTGGACGTTCGTCTATCAACAAGACCATTAAATATGCCTCTGGGTGATTTTTAGCGATTGCATTGGCTACATCCTTTAAAATAGTTGTTTTACCTGTTTTAGGTTGAGCAACAATCATCCCTCTTTGTCCTTTGCCAATTGGAGTGAACAAATCGATAACACGAGTAGAATAATTTCTGGGTTCATCTGTGGATAGATGGAATCGCTCATTGGGGAATAATGGAGTTAGGTAGTCAAAAGGTACTCTATCTCTCACCTCTTCAGGGTTTTTACCATTAATTTTATCTACTTTCAGCAAGGCAAAATACTTTTCTCCATCTTTAGGTGGTCGCACCTTACCAGTGCATGTATCTCCGGTTTTCAAACCAAACAACTTGATTTGAGAAGGAGAAACATAAACATCATCGGGAGAGGACAAATAATTATAATCCGATGAGCGCAAAAAGCCATATCCCTCTTGCATCATTTCTAATACACCTTCAGCGGCTATCACACCATCTATTTCTACATTAAAAACGGGTGCAGATGGTTTCTTTTCTCTATGCTGAGGACTTTTCTTTTGATTGTCACGATTATCGTATTTTGGATTGTCCTTATTTTTATCATCACGATCTATTCTTTCCGGTTTATGATGCTTATTATCCTTTCCGCTTTCCTTAGCAGCAGGTTTTTCATCGTTTGATTGAGAATTTGAAACGGGATTTTCTTGAATATCTGCCGCAGATGGCATAGGTTTTCTTGTTCTTTTAGCTTGTCCACCCTTTTCTGAATTTCCACCTTTATTTTCTTGCTTAGGAGCCTTGTCCTTAGATGCTGGGGGAGCTATATCTTTATCAGATTTGATTTCTTTAACTGCGTCAGGATTTACAGCCTGCGCGTCAATAATAGCTAAAACTAAATCTTGTTTAACAAGCTTTTTGCTATCCTTAACCTTAAGCTTTTCAGCTATTTCCTTTAATTCAGGGACAAGCATCTCGTTCAGCTGGGAAAAATTGTACATATTTTGATTTTATTTGAAATTAGTTCTTTCGAAAAAATTAGTTGAGATTGATTTGAAGTGCTAGAACTAGCTGTGGTGTTTTTAAACCATCACAATGTTACGCAAAGTTTTTATCTCCACAAACATTATTTGAACAAATAAGCCTTTATTCGATGTATTTTGCCGATACATTGGCTATTTTTGTATCAAACAATCAATTTTAATGCTGGATATAAATATTATTAGGAAAAAAATGGCTTTAGCTAGTGCAGGTCTAAAAAAGCGGAATATTGAGAATGCAGATGAATTATTGAACAAGCTTGTTGCTTTGGATGATACACGTAAGCGAATACAGACAATATTAGACGAAAAATTGGCTAGGTTGAACGCGCTATCTAAGCAAATAGGAGAATTATTTAAATCGGGTAAGCGTGAAGAAGCAGAAAATTTGCGTCAAGAATCTGTTGACCTAAAAGAAGAAGTGAGTCAATTGCAAGATGAGCAGCTTATAGTCTTACAAAATTTGGAAGAAGATTTGCTGCAAATACCTAATATACCCCACGAATCTGTTCCTTCAGGAAAAACACCAGAAGATAACGAGGTAGTTAGAAAATGGGGAGAGTTTCCCGTTTTAGCTAGTGACAATGATTTACCGCACTGGGATTTGGCTAAAAAGTTTGAAATTTTTGACCTAGAATTAGGCGTCAAGTTGACAGGTGCGGGATTTCCTGTTTATACTGGAAAGGGTGCACAATTGCAAAGAGGATTAATAAACTTCTTTCTTACGCAAGCCACAAACGCAGGCTATAAAGAAGTAATTCCGCCATTATTGGTTAATGAGGCAAGTGCTCGTGCAACTGGTCAACTACCCGATAAAGAAGGACAGATGTATGAAATGAAGGAAGATCCTTATTTTCTTATTCCCACAGCGGAGGTGCCAATTACAAATATGTTCAGAGGCGAATTGGTAGAAGAAAAAGATTTACCCATCCGCTTAACAGGATACACTCCCTGTTTTAGAAGAGAAGCTGGTTCTTATGGCGCACACGTAAGGGGCTTGAATCGCCTGCACCAATTCGATAAAATTGAAATTGTACAAATTGCTCATCCAGATAAGAGTTATGAAGTGCTCGAGGAAATGGTAGCTCATGTGGAGTCTTTGGTAAAGGCTTTAGAACTGCCTTATCGAGTATTGCGCTTGTGTGGGGGTGATTTAGGCTTCACTTCTACGCTAACCTATGATATTGAGGTATACAGTGCTGCACAAAAACGATGGTTGGAGGTCAGCAGTATTTCTAACTTCGAAACTTATCAAACTAAGCGTTTGATGTTGCGTTATAAAGATGCTGATGGAAACAGAAAGCTGGCTAATACGCTCAATGGCAGTGCCTTAGCACTTCCAAGAATTCTAGCGGCGCTCATCGAAAATAATCAAGAACCGGACGGTATTCGAATGCCAAAGGCCATTCAATCCTTTGTAGGATTCGATAAGTTGAGCTAGTTTTACCAACATCTAGAACTTATAAATAGTTGACAGACAAGAGTCAATCTCAAGATAAAAGTTTATCTCAAGCTATAGGATTTGGCAATTATTTTACAAGCTATCAATTGCTTTCGCAAGTTCTCGATCTTTTGCTGTAATGGTATTTCCCTCGTCATGCGTGGTCAAGTGAATTTCTACCTGATTATATACATTACTCCACCACGGGTGATGATTGTGCTTTTCAGCTAAAATTGCGACTCTAGTCATAAAAGCAAAAGCCTCAGAAAAATCCTTAAAGGTATATTTCTTTACAAGTTCGTTGTTTTCTTCTTTCCACATTTCTTTAGCGTTTTATTGATGAGACCAATCAAAAGTATCCAAATTACTTACACATGCTTTAAGCATTTCGATAGATAAATGTATATCCTCTTTGTTGCACATTTCTATCACTTGATGTATGTGTCTGGTAGGAATAGAAATTGCACCAGCAATTGTTCCATATTTGGACATTCGCTGCATTCCAGCAGTATCGGTACCCCCAGCAGTTAAGATTTCTGCTTGCCATTTGAGCTTATGCTTATCTGCAGTTTCTTTCATATATCTTACCATTCGAGTATCGCAGACTGTTGAGCTATCCATTATTTTAATAGCGGTTCCATTGCCCATTTGAGTGATTTGTTCGTGCGGCTGCGATCCAGGTACGTCAAATGCAATAGTCGTGTCAAGTCCGAAACTAAAATGAGGCTCTACATGATGACCAGCAACTGTAGCACCCCGAATACCAATTTCTTCTTGGACAGTGAAAACTCCATATAAGTCATAAGGCACCTCTCTATCCTTCAACTCTCTCAACGCTTCTAGTAATATAAAAACTGAAACTCTATTATCTAAAGATTTAGCATTTACACAATTACCCATTTCTATTAGTTCTCGTTGGCGCGTAATTGGATTGCCAACTTCAATAAATTCTTCAACTTCTTCTTTACTCATTCCCATGTCAATAAAGAAATCAGTTGTCTTAAGATTTTTGGTGCGCTCCTCAGGGGTCATTACATGTATCGGTTTGCTACCCATAACTCCGATCAAATCTTTTTTGCCATGAACGATTACTCGTTGCGCAGTTAAAGTTTTTGGGTCAAATCCCCCAAGCGTATGGAAACGAACAAACCCCTTATCATCAATTCCGGTTACAATAAAACCTATTTCATCGAGATGTGCAGCAACCATAGCACGCTTGCTACTGTCTTTTCCTTTTTTAAGCGCAATTAAGTTACCCATCGCATCAATACTTACTTCATCGACAAAGGGAGTCACTTGATGTTTAATAAAATTACGTATCCGATTTTCGAAACCCGGAGCTCCGGCGGTTTCTGTAATAGTGGCTAGTAGAGCTACATTTATCATACTTGATGTTTTGTTTATTTGTAAAAGGTAGTCAAATTTAAGCCTTCTGACCGAAAGGAAAATTTTACAATAAAAAATGGCATCCACCTAAGGATGCTCTTTTTTTTAGCTTACCGCTCTTTAATAATCTTCTGTCGCTGTTTCGTTTGATTTCGACTGCGTAGCTTTCTTTTTATATTCGGTAGTTTGCATTAATTTTTTACTGTCCTCCTTCATCTTTAGAATGAGATCTTTGTGTTCTATTTTGTCGCTATTGAGTTTAATTGTTGACGGAGTTACATTAATTTTAATGCTTGTCTGCTCCACTTTGATTGGATCCAGTTTAATCGTTTCATCCGCCTCTGTAGTTACTTCATTTTTTTCCAAACTTTGACTAAATCCGAAGACCACAAATGCAACACTGAGAAGAAGTAAATTAATTTTTTTCATAATTTATTGTTTTTATTTTTTTGAAGGAATTGTGCCAATAACCGTGACTCCACCTTTCACCTTTTCTTTAAGCTTGGTATGGATAACAGTGTTTAGGGGTAAAAATAAGTCAACTCTTGAGCCAAATTTTATAAATCCAAACTCTTCACATTGTTCCACTTCTTCCCCTACCTTTAGATAGTTGACTATCCTTCTTGCCAACTTACCTGCTATTTGCCTTATTAATATACTTACTTGCTCATTACCAAGAACAACGGTGTACCGTTCATTTTTGGTAGAAGATTTGGGGTGCCATGCCACAAGGTATTTTCCCGGATGGTAACGTACATATTTCACCTCTCCTGCGATAGGGTTCCTGTTCACATGTACATTTGTAGGAGACATGAATATAGACACTTGAACTCGCTTGTCTTTAAAGTATTCTGGTTCTTCAACTTCTTCAATAACGACAACCTTACCATCTGCGGGAGCTATAACTTGATCATTATGTTGGTTAAATATTCGGAAAGGTATTCGGAAAAAGGCAACTACAAATCCAAAAAATATTAGTGAGACAACTCCGAAAAATACACGGAAAGAGCTCATAGAATGAATGAAATTTGCTGCAATATTGATTAAAAGCAAAAGAGCGATAGTCACCAATATAATCTTGTAGCCCTCTTTGTGTATATTGTATTTGTTGTTTATTCTCATAAAATTGCTTCCCTATAAGCCGTGCAAAAATAACAATAATAACCAAGAATTGTTCCTATGCACTTAAGTAAAACAAATGATATAGAAGGCAATGAAGGGAATCACAAAAATGAATGCATCAAAACGGTCGAGGAATCCTCCATGTCCGGGAAGTATATTCCCCGTATCTTTTATTCCTAAACTTCTTTTCATGAGTGATTCGACTAAATCCCCTGTAGCTGAAAAATAGGCAATAAGCCAAGATATGACGGCCCATTCTAAGGTGCTCAAATCCTGAAAAACATAGCCTAAACTGAAGCCTAGTGCAGTTAGCACGAGAAGCCCTCCAATTGAGCCTTCCCATGTTTTATTAGGAGAAATCCTTTTAAATAGTGGCCTGCTGCCAAATTGACTACCAATTATGTAGGCCGCACTATCATAGACCCAAACCAAAACGAGAATGCCAAGCAATGTTCCCGGAGAATAAAACCCATTTTTGTATACAATAAAATTAAGCATTGAAAATGGAATACCGATGTATACGAATGCACTCAAGTTTAAACCAATATTGATTAATGGTTTTTCTGACTTAGAGTATAATTCAAGGATAAAAAGTCCAAAAATTAAAACAGGAAGAATGCTGATAAACTTGATGCTAAGTTTGTCCGACATAAAAGCAGCAGTAATAAGGAATCCCAAAACATTGGTCGCCATTAACCAAACTCGGTAAATTTTGGCATATTTAGGTTTTTCATCCCGAAGAGAAACAGTAATATCAAAAAATTCATTGGTGCAAAAGGCAGTAACAAAGGCAATAAGTACAATATAGCCCGCTTGAAAATAAGAAGCTCCAACCATTATGACTACAAAAAGAACGCCTGTTAAGGCTCTAGTTAAAAAGGTGCTCATGCGTTTTTTAGCTTATTAGCTTTGGTTAGGTGATGAAAGTAGTAAACACTAATGATAAAAACAATTATTCCTATTGTAGAAATATATAAAGGCGGATTTGCTTCTAAATCTATCTGCGTAATCTTATTTTGATTGCTTAAGGTCAGAAGTACGATTAACCCATTGTTGAGTAAATGCATAAAAATACTTACCCAAAGATTTTTTGTTCGATAATAAACATAACCTAATATTCCACCCATAAACAATAAGGGAAGAATGTAGTAGAATTGGAAATGCATCATGGCAAATAAGATAGAAGATATAAAGATGGCATGAAATGCACCTATCTTCATATCATTCAAAACACCTATTAACAGGCCTCTAAAGTATATCTCTTCAGCTATCGCAGGGAAAATGGCGAGGGTTAAGAAGACTATTAAAAAATCGCTTAAACCGGAAAAGTTTAAAAAGAATGCTTGGGCTTCCGAAGTAGCTTCTTGCAGGCCTTGAAATTTAAGCTCTAAACCATCAGGAAGGGGAATAATATTATTCAATTCCATCAAGTAATTCAAAAAGAAATTAGCACTTAAGATGACTAAAGCTCCCAATAAAATGTGCGAAAGCTTGGGGGGATTTAAAAGCTTTAAAAACGTAAACACATGCCTCTTGTATATGTATGTAATAAGAATAGCAGGTAAAATCAACATAATGGTTACCGACACAATTTGGGCAAGGCCCAGCTCCAGTATGGTCTGATTGCCGATTAGCTCAAGCGAACTGGGAGATGGCCTCATAATCGTTACTCCAAAAACCGCTATTATAGGGAGAACCGTCCATAAAAAAACCAATAAAGGTCGGTGCTCCAATGTCCCTCTTTTTTTTTGAGGTAATTCATCTTCCATAGATTTGTAAAATTAACAAATTATTTAAAGCCGTCTTATATACTTCTTGTTAAGTGGATCTTAAAATTTTTAAACTGGATAAGATTTACAGTAATTTGACAAAAAAAGTATCTTTGCTTCATGGTGAAAATCGACCAATTGGAATTAGGAGATTTTCCTCTTTTGTTAGCACCAATGGAGGATGTAAGTGATCCACCTTTTCGGGCATTATGCAAGGCAAATGGGGCGGACCTAATGTATACAGAATTCATTTCAACTGAAGGCTTGATTAGAGATGCAGACAAGAGTGTCAAAAAGTTAGACATTTACGATGCGGAAAGACCTATCGGTATTCAAATTTTTGGTTCGGTTTTAGAGTCCATGATGATGTCGGCAAGAATTGTAGAAGAAGCTAACCCAGAAATTCTAGATATTAATTTTGGTTGTCCAGTGAAAAAAGTCGTTGGGAAAATGGCGGGTGCTGGTATCTTACAAGATATACCCCGCATGGTGTCCTTAACAGAGGCCGTTGTGAAATCTACTAAATTACCGGTAACCGTTAAAACAAGGTTAGGCTGGGATAGTAACTCTATTCGTATTCAAGAAGTTGCAGAGCGATTGCAAGATGTGGGTATTAAAGCACTTAGTATTCACGGTAGAACCCGAAAGCAAATGTATAAAGGGGAGGCCGATTGGTCTGAGATTGCCAAGATTAAAGAAAACCCTCGTATTCAAATCCCAATTTTTGGAAATGGAGATATTGATACGCCGGAAAAGTGCATGGAGTATAAAAATAAATATGGGGTTGATGGAATAATGATTGGTAGAGCAGCAATTGGATATCCTTGGGTTTTCAGGGAAATTAAACACTATATGAAGACAGGGGAGCATCTTGCTCCTCCATCTGTAGATGAGCGAGTTGATACCGCACTAAAACATTTAAAGACCTCAATTGAATGGAAAGGGGATGTGCTCGGGGTTCTTGAAACAAGGAGACACTATGGGAGCTATTTTCGAGGTTTCCGAGATATTAAATCTTACCGAATGAAGCTGGTCAACTCGATGGAGCATGAAGAATTATTTGATATACTTGAATCGATTCGCGAGAATTACAAAATGGTAGTGATTTAATCTTCTTGTTTTCATCATTTTGATTTGTGGCCTAATTTTTTTAGGAGTAAATCAGTTTAAAACCTAGAAGAAAACGCATTGAAATATTTGGCAAATTCTAGCAATAAAAATCCTAAGCAAAAAACAAAATTTTTTTTCTTTGAGTGTTAATAAAATGTTAGTTTTTTGTAATCCACAGGCCTAGTAGTTGTGTTTATTGATTATAAGACACATTCAACATTTAATGTTGAAAACCACCCTTTCTTTTTTGAATTTTTCCTAATACTTTTGAAAAGCAAATAACAGTAAAGGTTGCTTGCCAAAACTCCAAACAGGTAATTTTTATTTTGGAATGTTCCATAAGGTGCTAGTTTCGCGCTCTTCGAATAATTACCTCGGGTTAGATTCACATAAAATTGTAGAGGTAAGCAATTACTTTGATCACAAATCATTTTTCTGTTTTTAGGGGCGAAAAATGATAATTTTTACACCCTATTTAAATTAAATTTAATGAATATAGAAGTTAAAGAACCAATTCTACACGAAAACAACGAACGTTTTGTGTTATTCCCAATCCAGCACGACAAGATATGGGAGATGTATAAACAAGCTGAAGCAAGCTTCTGGACAGCAGAAGAAATTGATTTAGCTCCTGATATGAAAGATTGGGAAAGCCTTAATTCAGGCGAAAGGCATTTCATTAGTCATGTCTTAGCATTTTTTGCAGCAAGCGATGGCATTGTTAACGAGAACTTGGTGATTAATTTTATGCAAGATGTCACCATTCCAGAAGCAAGGTGCTTTTATGGTTTTCAAATAGCTATTGAAAATATACATGCGGAAACATACAGCTTATTGATTGATACCTATATCAAGGATGAGCAAGAGAAGTCTAAAATGTTTAACGCTATCGATACGATTCCCTGTGTCAAGAAAAAAGCAGATTGGGCATTGAAGTGGATTGAGGATTCTCCGTCATTTGCGCACCGATTAATTGCTTTTGCTGCCGTAGAAGGAATCTTCTTCTCTGGAAGTTTTTGTTCAATATTTTGGCTCAAGAAAAGGGGTCTAATGCCCGGACTTTCCTTCTCTAACGAGTTAATTAGTAGAGATGAAGGATTGCATTGTGATTTTGCTTGCTTGATTTATACGATGTTAAATAACAAACTAGATGTTAAAGAGGTTAACTCTATCATTATGGAGGCTGTCGAGTTTGAAAAAGAATTTGTAAGCGACGCATTGCCAGTTTCTTTAATTGGAATGAATGCAGAAATGATGTGCGACTATATAGAGTTTGTAGCGGATAGATTATTAGTTTCTCTCGGCTACGAAAAAGTCTATAATGCGAAAAATCCATTCCCTTGGATGGAGATGATTTCGCTTCAAGGAAAAACCAACTTCTTCGAAAAACGAGTTGCTGAATACCAAAAAGCAGGTGTTTCTGCAAAGAAAGAAGATCACTCGTTCTCAATTGACGAAGATTTCTAATACCACAGCTAACGAATAAATCAAGATAAAAACGACCTAAAAGACTAACTATAATGTACGTAATCAAAAGAAACGGAAGAAAAGAAGCAGTGATGTTTGATAAAATCACTGCAAGAATTAACAAGCTATCCTATGGATTGGATAACAAATACGTACAACCTGCTGAAATTGCTAAAAAGGTTATTCAAGGAATGTTCGATGGGGTGACAACTACAGAATTAGATAATCTTGCGGCCGAAACGGCAGCATCAATGACGACGGTTCATCCAGATTATGCAATTTTAGCTGCTCGTATTGCGGTTTCAAACCTACACAAAAACACAAAGAAGTCTTTTTCAGACGTGGTAGAAGACTTACACAAGTATGTAGACCCAAAAACAGATGAACCAGCTCCCTTAGTGGCAGATGATGTGCATGAAATTATCATGAAGAATTCAGAAGAGTTGGATTCTGCCGTGATACATTCAAGAGATTTTCATTACGACTTCTTTGGATTTAAGACTTTAGAAAGAGCATACTTATTGAAGTTGAACGGCCAGATAGCAGAGCGTCCTCAGCATATGTTAATGCGTGTGTCAGTAGGTATTCATAAAGAAGATATTAAATCGGCTATTGAGACCTATAACCTGATGTCTCAAAAATGGTTTACGCATGCCACTCCTACTTTGTTCAACGCAGGTACTCCTAAACCACAAATGTCATCGTGCTTCTTACTAACGATGAAGGATGATAGTATTTCAGGTATTTTTGACACCTTGCGTCAATGTGCAGAAATTTCTAAATCTGCAGGAGGTATTGGTTTGAGTATTCATAATGTGAGAGCAAATGGAAGTTATATAAAGGGAACAAACGGAACATCTAATGGCATTATTCCAATGTTGAGAGTGTTTAATGATACGGCTCGTTATGTGGATCAAGGTGGAGGGAAACGAAAAGGCGCCTTTGCGGTTTATTTGGAGCCTTGGCATGCTGATGTTTTTGATTTCTTAGATTTGAAAAAGAACCACGGTAAAGAAGAAAATAGAGCAAGAGATTTATTCTATGCCCTATGGATTCCAGATTTATTTATGCAGCGGGTGATGGAGGATGGAGATTGGAGTTTATTCTGTCCAAACGAAGCTCCTGGTTTAGCGGATACGCACAGTGAAGAATTTGAAGCTTTATACACCAAGTATGAGCAGGAAGGTAGAGCGCGAAAAACAGTAAAGGCGCAAAAATTATGGTTTGCTATCTGTGAATCTCAAATTGAAACTGGGACACCATATATTTTATATAAGGATGCCGCGAACAATAAATCGAATCAACAAAACCTTGGGACGATTAAGTCTTCAAACTTATGTACGGAGATTTTAGAATACACAGCACCAGATGAGGTGGCAGTTTGTAATTTGGCCTCATTAGCTCTCAATAAGTATGTTGGTAAAGATGGCAAGTATGACTTTCAAAAATTATACGATGTAAGTTATCAGGTCACCAAAAACCTAAACAAGATTATTGACAATAATTATTATCCAGTACCAGAAGCAAAAAATTCAAACATGCGTCACAGACCAATTGGTATTGGGGTACAGGGATTGGCGGATGCTTTCATGTTGTTGAGGTTGCCATTCGAAAGCGAGGAAGCGAGAATGTTAAATAAAAACATTTTCGAAACAATTTACTTTGCAGCAATGACAGCTTCGAAAGATTTAGCGAAGAAAGAAGGAGCTTATGAGACCTTTAAAGGATCCCCACTAAGTGAAGGCAAATTTCAATTTGACCTCTGGAATGTTAAGCCAAGTGGCATGTGGAATTGGAACAAATTAAGAAAAGATGTAATGAAGCATGGAGTTAGAAATAGCTTGTTGTTAGCGCCAATGCCAACAGCTTCAACATCTCAAATTTTAGGAAATAATGAGTGCTTTGAACCATACACAAGTAACATTTACTCAAGAAGAGTGCTGTCGGGTGAGTTTGTTATTGTAAATAAACACTTGCTGAAAGACTTGATTGAAAGAGAACTGTGGAGCGAGGACATGAAGTACAAGTTGATTGCTCGAAATGGCTCAGTTCAAGATATCCCTGAAGTACCTCAGGATCTAAAGGATTTGTACAAAACGGCATGGGAAATATCCTCAAAAGCAGTTATTGAAATGAGTGCAGATCGTGGAGCCTTCATTTGCCAATCGCAAAGTTTGAACATCTTTATGGAAAATGCCACTTTCAAAAAACTATCTTCTATGCACTTTTACGCATGGAAAGCAGGATTAAAAACGGGGACTTATTACTTGAGAACGAAAGCAGCTAGAGATGCAATTAAATTTACAGTTGATAGTCAGTACTTGAAAGGAGATAAAATTGACGATGATAAAATTGCAGCGGCAGTTTGTTCATTGGATGATCCAGATTCATGTGAAATGTGTTCTGGCTGATATTTAAACTTACTTTTAAATCTAAGCAAAAGCCATCCGTTTGAAGCGGGATGGCTTTTGTGTTTTATATGGAATATGAAAAAAGGGATGAATTATAGAGATAAGCCCTTTCAGTATTGAAAGATTGAGAACGATTGCTTTCTTGTTTAGCGGCTCTTTGTATTCGCTAACCTCGACTTATCGGAAAAGTCATACAATGCGGGCCTCCTCTTGCTCTTGAGAGCTCTGTGCTCGGAATAGCAATAATGGTTTTCTCAACAGTCGTTGGGTCAGGTGCTTTGTCTAAGAAATCCTTTGCATTTATGACCCGATAACCAGCATTTTTCAATGCAATAGCGGTATGAAAGTTTCTGTCATAGGCAATAGCAACCCCATTTTTTACAGTTACTAAATTACAGCCATCTGTCCATTGTTCTCTTGCTCCAAATGTCTCATCTCCATTTCCACATAGAATAAATTTCATTTGGGGATTATAGTCTGTAAAGAAATCATATAAAGTGGAATATTCTTTTTTACTACCGTCATTACAATATTTGGTCACCTTGATTATATCTGAGCGCAGGGTATCTTTGTATATAACATATTCATTGGTGCTGATTTGGGTAAAGAGGGTATCTATATGCATAGAAGATCGATCTTTTGCAATAACAATTCTGACCACATTATCAATTACTCCTTTTTGGAACAATTCTTCTTTCAGACTATTGAAGGCTTCGGGGGTAGATCGTTCGCTACATCCAACCAATAGGTGGGCTTTGTCCAACATCATGACATCTCCACCCTCCAAGGTATGTTCATCTCCTTTTTTGGTCATATCTATAATCTTGGCATCTCCATTTTCTTGAAAGGAAAGAAACTCAGGGTGATAGTATATGATGTATCGAGTTAAAATAGACTCTCTTGTTCTCGCTTTTTTAGACGCATGGCAGATCAAAACATGGTCATTTACCACGACCCCAATATCTCGAGTAAAAACGTAGTTAGGCAATGGAGGTAAAATGGAAACTTCAGTTGATTTAAGAATTCCTGTAAAAAGAGTATAAGCTAGGTCTTCAGCATTTAACGACCTTATTTTTTCTGTTTGTTCCTCTTCCAAATTTTCTAAGTCTGCAATGTATTGTATTAACTTATCTTTTGAATTCTTCGGATTAATCTTCAGAAGCTCTACGAGCATTTGTAAGGTGTCAATGACATTTTCTTTTCCAGCAAAATGAGCTAAAACTGAAGTGAAAAGTTCGTGTTCCTGCCGCATTAAGGGAAGAAATACAATATCATCATAGAGAAATTTTAATGCATTCTTAGGAGTTATTACTTCTATCCCGTCATCTGGGTGATGCACGATTACTTTTCGAAGAATGCCTGTTTCATTGTTTATCATTGTCATGTTTTTTAAATAAATATCTGGGCAGTTACTTTAAATTGGCTTGGAGTATCAAATATAACACTATGAATTTTCAATTAATAGAAATTGGAACTTTTGCCGCGCGTAAAGTTCATTTCGAGCATGGTGAAGGTTTAGTGGCGCGAAGCTCTGGCTTAGCGTAAAGTAGAATATTTCAAGAATTAATAATTAGACATCATCACCTCTTAGAAACCTAAATCTTTTTCTAGCTTCAACCATAAGCACGCTGTTTGTATAGTCCGTGATAATAATTTTATAGTATTCCATGGCCTTATCAGGTTGATCTAAATATTTTTGATACACCTCTCCTAATAAGAAGAGGGCATTATCGGCTAATATATCTTCACTGAAATCTTGAAACAATAATTTTAAAAGAGTGTTGGCTTTTTCAAATTCTTGTGATTCGAGCAAGATTTGCGCTTGCTTGTAGTAGATATCGTCAGTAAGCGCATGTCCTGGATACTTAATTAAGATATCATCCAATAGGCTCAAAGCTTCTTGATCCTTATTTTGAATATGCAATAAGTCAGCATCTGCAAACATCTGCATAGTCGCAGTGGTAGTATCTAAACCTAAGTTATCTAATATAAAAATGGATAGTTTCAACGCATTGTTTGCAATAAGCTCTGTAGTTGCTCCTTTCAGTATTGCCAATTGAGCTTGTGCCCATTCAAATTCACCTTTAAAATAAGATAGCTTGGAATTTCTAAAACGCGCGTCTTCACCTATTGGACTATTTTTCTCGTCTTTATCTACCTGAGCATATAAAAGGGTGGCCTCCCAAACATCGCCAAACAATACATAGAAATCACCTAAATCCAGCTTAACAAGGTTTTTGGTTTTCTTGGGTAAATTGGGGATTGCTAATAATTCTTCCATCAATTGAATGGCAGCGGCGATATCATGCACATAATAAGCTTGCAATTTAGCTAGCTCTTGTATGGAACTTACAGTACTTAAATTTTTACCATAGTTGGATAGAAATGTTTCATATTCTTGCTGTAAAGTAGCAATATCCTCATTTGAGTACTCAAGTGTATTCGTGATTTTAAGTTTTCGTGATTCAATTTCTCCAGATTTAGCTAATTGAAAAAATCGGCCAATTTTTCCTTTAGATTGCACATAAATAAATCCCGCTATTGCGGCATCATATTGTTGCTCTGTAATGGCATCATTTGCCAGTTGGATGATACGTCCTCCATCCTCTTGATTTCTTTTATCAAGTGCTTTGGCTTGAATCAAGGCTTGCTCATAATCTGCTTGGTGAGTAAATAACCAAATCAACAACTCCAAATATTCAGTTTTTGCAGAATTCTTTTGAACTAAGCTATATAGCTGTTCTTCTAATTCGTCTTGTAAACCTTCTTTTTCAATATTATTGGTCAAAATACTTTGAACAGAGTTCTTGTAGATGGCATTTTCGCTCATTAAGTACAGATAGGTGCCTACTGCCTCTTTTATTTTGTTTTCCTGCAAATAAACATTACCCAGTTCAAATCCGAATAGTGATTTATCCTTCAAAAGCTCACGCCCTTTTAAATAGCATTCAATCGCATAATCAAGTTTGCGAATTCCAATAAATTTTGATGCAGTACTGCGAATAATTGTTTGATTATCCGGCAGCAAGCTTATTACCTTATTATAAATATCCTCGGCTTTAGCGGATTCATTATTCTGTGAATAGACATAGCCTAGGTCTATTTTGTAGCTTAAGTCGTCTTTATTTTTTTTGACTTGCCTTTTCACTAATTGCTCAGCATGAGCATAATCGTTCAAGCGAATATATGAATTGTATAAAGAGGTGTAATAGTATAAGTTCTGATTATTATCCTTCCATAATTCTTCAAACAACTTGGCTGACTTCTCATAATCACCTGTTTGATAATATTGTTTAGCCAAGGCTAAAGTTTTATCAACTTGAGCATTTGCCCCAAACAGGAGGAATGTAAAGGCGCTAAATATGAATAATTTCAACTTCATTTATCGTAGACCTAAAGATAAGTAACTTCAGCTCGAATTGTTTTCTCAACAAGCGAAGCTAATGAATATAGATGTTGCAAGTTGCTTTTAAGAATTAAAAAAGTCCTACAATTTATTTTGTAGGACTTCCTTAACTTAGTTTTTTACGTTAACCAATTTTGAAATTAATTGGAATGATATATTGCACAGGAACAGATTTACCTCTTTGTTTACCAGGAGTAAATTTCGGCATGGTTTTCACTAATTTAAGTGCTGCGTTATCCAATAAGCTATCAGCGCCTTTTGCAATAGTTACATCAGTAACTTCTCCTTTCTGATTAACTACGAAACGAACGAATACTTTTCCTTCAATATCATTTTCTAAAGCCATTGGAGGATAAACGATGTACTTGGCAATGAACTTCTGAATTTCAGTATTTGTGCAAGTTGTTGCAGCGTTACCCGATAAATTTTCACAGCCTCTAAACTTAGGCATATCCTCTACAATAGTAAAGATTTCTTGTTCAGCTGACTCTTCTGGTTCAATCATATCAGGAACTTCAATAATTTCATCTTCTTCGATTTCTATATCTTCAATTTCCGGCTCATCTTCTAAAATTTCGTCATCTTCAACCACTTGAATTTCTGGAGGTGGAGGAGGTGGAGGAGGTGGCTTAATCTGCTCTGTTTGAGGCGCCTCAATTTCTAATTCGTCATCAATGGCTTCCATTATTAAAGCTTTAATTTGTTGAGGCTTATCTCTCCAGCTCAAAGCATATATAGATGATGAAAAAGCCACAATTGCACCAAAAGCTAAAACTACTGTTCTAACTTTAGACAAATCTGCTTCTGCATATTTTTTCACAAATACCGACTTCGATTCATCAGAGCCCTCATATTTGGAAATGATCTGTTCAGTGCTTTTTCCGCCAGAGAGCAAAAAATATGCAATGCCGTAACCCGCCGCGACGAGTCCGACAATGATTAATAATAATATTCCTGCTAATTGTAACATTCTAATTTATTTATGTGCTTAAAGATATTTATTTACTATTACATATGCAAACATTGCTCCTGTTCCGTTTGCGAATATATCAAAAACATCAAACATTCTAGTTGATGTAAAATAATATTGTGAGCATTCAACAATAAATCCATAAAAAAAGGATAACATACAAGCAAAGCCAATACTACGCCATAACTTTCTGTTGAAAAAAGCCTTGTAGAGAACAAAAGACAAAAGGGAGTACATACTAAAATGTACAATTTTATCTGCTTGCATCACTGGCGCTTTTGATAGCTCTATTGAGGGTAGTAAAGAAACATACATTATCATAATTAAAAGAACGATTGCTATACTCGTATAAACAGGATGAATTTTAATTGATGTTTCCATAAAGATATTTTTAAAAAATCACTCATGTTTTACTTAACTTTACTTTTCAAATGTAACATGAGCTCTACTACTAAACGCAAAAAATCATTTGTTAATTATGAACATTGGCTTATTCTTTGGTTCTTTTAATCCCATCCATTTAGGACATCTGTTTATTGCTAATCATATGGCTCATCATACGGACTTAGATGAGGTCTGGTTCATTGTCTCTCCACAGAATCCATTTAAAGAAAAGAAAAACTTACTTTCCGAATATGATCGATTACATTTAGTTAACTTGTCGATTGAGGATAATCCAAAACTAAGATCGAAGGATATAGAATTTTATTTAACTAAACCATCCTATACTATCGATACCTTAATTTTTTTAGAGGAGAAATATCCAAATTATCGATTTGCCTTAATTATGGGGGCAGATAACTTAAAAACCCTTCCCAAATGGAAGAAAGGTGATTTACTGATGAAAAATTACCCAATTTATGTTTATAAACGCCCAGAAACTGAATTGGCAGAAGAAAAATATCCCACAAACATTATCATGCAAGAAACACCTCAAGTGTATTTGTCTGCGTCATACATACGGGAGGAAATAAAGAATGGGGGAAGCATCAAATACCTCGTACCAGAATCAGTAGAACAATACATCTATGATTCAGGTTGGTATAAATGAAACTGAAAGTAGTGAAGAACTGTTTACCTAATATTCAACCCAAATCAGCATGAAAATTGGAATAGTATGTTACCCAACTTATGGGGGAAGCGGTGTAGTTGCCACAGAACTAGGTAAAGCGCTTGCAAAAGAAGGGCATCTCGTTCATTTTATAACCTATATGAGGCCTCCGCGGCTCGATGTGTTTCAACCAAATGTGTTTTTTCATGAGGTCAGTTTCCAAAATTATGCGCTTTTTGAGTATCCACCTTATGAAACAGCATTGGCCTCCAATTTAGTAGATATTGTAAAATATCAAAACTTGGATTTGCTGCATGTTCATTATGCAATTCCGCATGCTTCGGCAGCCTTTATTGCCAAGCAAATTTTAAAAGAACAAGGCATTTATATTCCAGTTATTACAACATTGCATGGGACGGATATTACGCTTGTAGGAAAGGCTCCTGCATATAGAAGTGTTGTGGCATTTTCCATTAATCAATCGGATGGTATCACCACTGTCTCGGAAAGTTTAAAGCGTGATACTTACACCAATTTTGACATAAAAAAAGAGATTGAGGTTATTCCTAATTTTATTGACTTTACGCGATTTATGAAATTGGATAAAGAGCATTTCAAAAAAGCAATAGCACTCAACAATGAAAAACTATTGATACATACTTCTAACTTTCGAAAGGTTAAACGGGTCGAAGACACGATTAGAATATTCCACCAGGTGAAACAGGAAGTGAACAGCAAGCTAATGTTAGTAGGAGATGGCCCAGAAAGGGCTTGTGCTGAAGAGTTAGCGCGAAAATTAAATGTTGAAAAAGACGTTATGTTTCTTGGAAAGCAGGATGCCGTTGAGGAATTATTGGCAATAGCAGATTTATATTTGATGCCTTCCGAGAGTGAGAGTTTTGGTCTAGCAGCTCTAGAAGCAATGGCATGTGAAGTTCCCGTAATTTCAAGTAATACGGGAGGTATACCGGAAATCAATATCCACGGTGATACAGGCTTCTTAAGTGATGTGGGAAATGTTGACGAAATGGCACTAAATGCATTAAAAATTCTAAGTAATGAAGATACCTTGAAGAGATTTAAGACCAATTCACTCATTCAGGCCAAAAAATTTGACATTGCCAATATACTTCCTACTTATGAAAGGTTTTACGAGAAAGTACTCAAAGAATCTGTTCAATTCAGTAAGACTTAGTCCAGTTAGAATTATCGAATTTGTTTCAGTAAATCCCCCTCAATAAGGTAAATGGCGGATGCTTGGGTGGCTGGCTCATTCATTGTGGTGTCCTCCAGAATATAGTCTACACTATTTTTTAAATGAACGTTGACTTCCCCAAAGTTTTGTGGGTCAGGTTCTCCACTTAGGTTGGCCGAGCTTGAAACGATAGGATAGCCCAAATGTTGGATAAGTTTGTGACACTTCCCATGCTTCACTATACGAATTGCAATACTGCCATTTTCGGCAATAACATTACTAGCGAGGTTGATGCCTTTCGGATATATTATACTGCTAGGGCGAGTCGATTTAGCTATAAGGTTAAGCGCCACTGCAGGTATTTCGGACACGAAGGTCTGCAGCATTTCAAGATTAGAAACCAGAACAATCATGCTTTTTTGAGCTGGTCTTTTTTTAAGCTCAAATATTTTATTCACTGCATTAAAATTTCGAGCATCAGCACTTAGCCCCCAAATGGTATCGGTAAGGCAGAGTATTACGCCTCCCTCATGAATGCTTGATGCAGCCGAAAGTATGGTCTCTTTTGTGCTCATATGGTTTCGTAGATTTTTAGAAGCTTCTGCGCAAATTTTTCTTGGGAGAAAGCTTTTGATCTTTCAAAGGCTTGATGAATCCGCTCTTCATTGTTGCCAAGCAAGAATTCTTGAATTTTTTCACTTAATTCTATTTTATTGGTAGCAGATATTAAGCATTCATCATTTTGAATGACTTCTGCCATACTAGTACCTCTGCTGGTAATTACAGGCACTTTACTTGTCATTGCTTCCAATACGGGTATTCCAAATCCTTCAACAATGGAAGGGTAAACAAAAATCTTGGCTTCCTGATAAATACAGGGTAAATCTTTAAATTTGACTTTAGGGATGACTTGAACTTCCACCTTTAATTCAGCAGCTAATTGCAACAATTCCTTTAAATATTTTTTACCATTACCAACAAGTATCAATGGGATTCTTTCCTGTGGTGGAAGTAATGCAATTGCTTCGACAATTATTTTTTGATTTTTTCTTCCTTGTATAGTTCCAACACTCAAAATGTACTTATCGGGAAGATTATATTTTCGCTTTACAGCGGTTTTAGTATTTAGGGTATGGGTCGCGTTAAATATTTTATCGCAGCATTGATAAACGACTTCTATTTTCTCACCGGGCACCTTCAATAAGTCGATTATATCATTTTTTGTAGCCTCAGAAGTTGCAATTATTTTCTCACACACCCGGGCAGCTCTTTTGGTCTTAAACCAAAATATTTGACGGTCTAGCCATGAGTAATCCTCTTTAAATCGCACAAAGCATAAATCGTGAATATCTACAATCTTTTTGATGTATAATTTCTCTATCCCCAAGGGCAACTCATTACTAAGTCCATGATAAATATCAATTTTGTCTTTTTGAATATCTTGCTTAATGGAGAAAGTACGCCAGTAATAACTGGATATTTTATCCGTTGAATGAATTTCAAATGAGCTAGACAATTTGGACGTTTGAAAATATTTACTAGAACTATTGGGCGTGTACAAAACAAATTGGTGACCTGAACCTAACTGGCTTAAACCATGGACCAGATTTCTCCCGTAAACACCAAGTCCAGTAGCATTTGAAAATATTCGTTTTGCATCAATTCCAATTCTCATATTAACTCATGTTTTTCAAATGTTTATACTTCCAGTATGTCTCTTTCGCAGTAATCCACGCAATTTGGAAGCCTAAAGGACCATCTAAAAAGCCAAGAAATATAAAATAATCGAGAACAAATCTAAACACCGGATTGATATATTGTTTAATAACTGTAGATTTTCTACCTGCCTTTAGCATATTGTTTGCACCCATGAGTGCATATTTTTTAGCCTTAGTTATATGCGCTGCTTTGGATGACATGGAGTAATGAATAATTTTATGATTCAAGTTGACTTGTTTTTTGTTTGCTATTTTTAGCCCTTCGTGAACCGCTTCTTCATTCCACGAGACACTGGATTTATGAAACAATCGCGCGTGGCGTTCATTTCTCCAACGACCAAAGCGAATAAGCTTTCCACAATAGGAATTGGCAAATGGAATGCTGTAGACCACATGAGCATCTAAGGTCAGTTGACTTATCTCACGAACTAATTCTTCAGTCATTATTTCATCAGCATCTAAAGACAATATCCAATCATGACGCGCTAAACTGTTTCCGTAATTTTTTTGAGCGCCATATCCAGCCCATTTTTTTACAGAAAAACTAAGCTTATACTTCTTGCAGTATTTTTTCGTTTTGTCCGAACTGCCACTATCCACTACTACAATATCATTGCTAAGCATTTTAGCTTTATCAAGCACTTGAAGAATAAATTTCTCTGCATTTAAACTTATGATAACTATGGATATATCATTCATCTTTTCTGTGCTTTAAAAGTAGTGACCCCATTACAAGAAAGAAGCTCATACCTATTTGAGATTCGAAGGTATTTTCAACTAATGAAGATGATAATATGATTATCCAAAGAGTAATATAAAGTGGATTTTGAAGCACTCCTTTTTGAATTAGTGGTATACAAAAAACTAGAAAAACAGCAAGAGCTCCAAATACGCCCATTTCTACCGCACTAAATAAAAATTGATTGTGTGGTACCTTTTGATTTTGTTCCGCTACATATGGGTGATTTTCTTGATAATAATTTCTACTCACCTTTTCAACTTGACCGCAGCCATATCCCATTAAAGGCTTCTCCGTAATGAGTACGTTTGCCATTTTTAAAGATCGCCATCTTCTTCCATCAGAGTTATGTCCAATATTGCCGGCCTTAATCTGTTCTGCATCATATTTCATGTAAGCTACTTTGCTTTGGAAACTAGGAAAAGCTTGATAAGCGATAAATGGCATTGCTATTACCGCCAATCCAAACAATGGAAGCACCCAGAGTTTCCGAAAGTAAAATGCGAAATAAGAGATAAGAAAAATAAGCCCTAAATAGTAGCTAATTAAACCGCTACGAACGGACAAAATATGAATCAGAACAAATAGAAAAAAACTTGCGATACTCATAAATATTTGATCGTTACGGCATAAGTAAAGCTTACCCTTAACTGCAAAGTAAAGACCAGTTAATCCAGCAAAAGCCACCATTAAACTGAAGCGGATATGATTGAGTGGTGCTGGGATGTTTTTAGCTAAAGCAATTTGCGCGGTGTAATATTCGTAGTTGGAAAAGTAATTGACTAAAACCACCATTCCACTAACTGAGATGATACCTACAAAAAAGGCTAAGACAAGATTAAGATTGATGGTCTTTGGCTTTTTAATAGCCGCGATACTTAGCGGAATAATTAACCACGGGAGCCTGTAATAGACTTGCTTAAATCCAAGAGAAATATCAGGTGAAAACAAAACAAAAGTTAAACTGGTCAAGAAAAATATTGTTCCTGATAGAATTCCGAAATTGCCAATTTTGACAAATTGCCAATTATGTTCTTTGCCAGAAACTATCAAATTAAAAGCAAGAAGCAAAGTGCCAATACTAACAAGGGCCCTCGAAGAGATTAACCCAAATAAGATAAGGAATATTATGAGGATAGTTCGATTAGTATACGATTTCAAACTGCCAATTTGACTCATGATTTTGGATGGTGTAGTTTTTGAACGATTAATTATAGATTATATTTGAATGTGGTGAGTAAAGATAATTTAACAAAGCAAATAAAAGATAAAATTTTTAATGAGGAGTTAATTCCTCAGGCAGATGCTTTGTACAATTTTGCTTATTCGCTTGTTTTTGAGGAAGCCCGTGCGCAAGATCTTGTTCAAGAGGCTTATCTTAAAGCCTATCGGTTCATCCATTCTTTTGAGCCAGGAAGCAATGCAAAAGCTTGGCTATTCCAGATATTGAAGAATGCCTTTATTAATGAATATCGAAAAAAGAGTCGTCAACCGCAAAAAGTTGATTTTGAAGATTATAAAGATAAAAATCAATTAGAGAAACAAGCTTCAAGTATTGATATTGGACAAGACATTTATACCCACATGATAGGCGATGAAATTACTGGCGCATTAAATAGTCTTCCAGTCGACTTTAGAGTTGCCATTATTTTGTCTGATATTGAAGGATTTACATACGATGAGGTTGCAAAAATTTCAGATATTCCTATAGGTACGGTTCGGTCTAGATTGTTTAGGGCTAGAAACTTAATGAAGGATCAGTTGCGGGATTATGCTAAAGAAAAGGGGTTTAAAGAATTGAGATAATTTTCAATCGTCTGAACTTTTTTATTCCATTGATGGTTTTTCCCTAAAAATCCAACCTTAGCTTAAGAGCAATGAAAAAAAGTCACAACTGCAAAGATGTAGTAACACAGTTTAACCTGATGTTAGATGGTGATCTGAATCCCAAGGAGGAGCAAGACGTGATGTGTGAGCTTCAGCGATGTATTCATTGTTTAGAAGAATATAACTTAGAAGAGAAATATCGTCAATTTATAAAAGAAAAAATAACAAAAAAAGGAGTTTCTTCAGCGTTCTTAAACAAGCTTAAAAACTGTGTCCAAGAAAAATAGTTTATAGTGATTCCTTTAAGTACAATTTTTCTATTTTATCGATGGGCCCTTGGCAAAAAATTTCATGGCAATCTACGCAAGAGACAATCATTAAGTTGAATTTTACAAGATGTTGCGGGGTGTTACTTTCTAAACATAATGCTTCCACCGATTGAAGGTATCTGCCGGCTTTCTCTTCAAAAACATCCGTTCGAACGCCTGAATCAGTAGCTTCCACTGTATATATTCCGTCATAATCTACTGGAAATTTAGCAGAAAATTCTCCTAGTTCAATAGCTCCTTTCCAAGTCAAAGCATCACCATGCATTTTCAACATCAAATTAGCCAGAGGTTTGGACTCATACATGATTGAGGCTTCTTTACTAGTTTGATTATTTCCCTTGTTGCACGCAATAAATAGAATTATAAATAAGCAGGGTATGGCGCTTATTTTTTTCATTATTCAATAATTACGCCATTGGCCATAAATGTATAGGATACCTCAGGCGACAATATTGCTGCAATTTCTTCTTCTGTTTGGTTTGCATCAAAAGCATAATGTTTCAATTCCTCAATACTCAAAACTTCTTTGTAAGCCCAACCTTCGAAAGTAGCCATGCGTCCGTCAGCGTTAAGGGGAACAAAAAATCCATAGTCTTTAAAACGCACCATCATTTCTTTGTCTTCACCAATACTTATGCTCATCCAGCATCCTTTTTTCTTGCATACATCATTTATTTTGCCGCTAAGTTTTAGTGGAATAGAATCGCCTTCAGTAAAAGAGTCGAAGAAGTTATCCGAAGAAATTGCGCCATCTTTTGATATTTTATCTCCAAAATATTCTAATTCCCCCTCGACATCACTTCCTTTAGGACTATCGGAATTGCATGCCACAAGAAAGTTTAAAACAAGTAAAGGTATAATCCAGTTTTTCATAGTATCTTTTTTATCAAAATTAATACTTTATAACTCAAAGTAAACTTTTCAAGTCAATTATTCGTTTAACTTTAAGTTTCACAAACGAAAAAATACTTACTATGAAAATTTTATTATCAATTTTTACATTATTTGCGCTGACTTTGCTTTCAGCACAAAGTTTAGACTTAGAAAAAAGCAGCTTAAAATGGACGGGCAAAAAAATTACAGGCCAACACTCAGGAACTATTAATATTGGGGAAGCAGGTTTCAATTATGAGGATGGTCAGTTGGTGTCAGGTTCTATGGTCTTGGATATGAACTCAATTAAATGTACCGATTTAGAGGGTGGAAAAGCGGAGAATTTAGTAGGGCATCTTAAGAGCGAAGACTTTTTTGATGTAAATGGATTTCCGGAAGCAGCATTAATTTTTACGAGTGTGCAGCAAATTGAAGGCGATTCATATTTATTAAAAGGCGACATTACAATTAAGGGAACGACAGAGCCAATCGAATTTTATGCAAACTTAAAAGAAAAGGAAGCACTCGCAACAATCAGAATTGATCGTTCAAAGTTTAATGTGCGTTATGGTTCTGCTTCATTTTTTGATAATATCGGAGATAAGGCTATTGATGATATCTTTGAGATCAAGGCTCGCCTAGTTTACCAGTAAAGTGAACCATCAAGAATGGAATGTTATCCAATTACAACAAGGTGAATATAGTTGTAAAATTCTAGCTAGTTATGGCGCGTCATTAATATCCTACAAGCATCTTGATTACGAATTTGTAGAAGGTTATACTCAAGCTGAAGAGATTCAAAATCAAAAATACAGAGGCGTCATTTTAGCTCCTTTTCCGAATCGTGTGGCAAGGGCGCAGTATACATTTAAAAATGAGGATTATCATTTAGCAGTTAATAGGGAAAAAGAGGGCCTTGCCCTTCATGGACTTTTGTATGATCAAGCTTTTGAGATCGACTTCCAAAGTGAGGGAAGATTAGATTTATCTTACAACTACAGTAAAAAAAAAGAGGGATATCCTTTTCTTTTTTCTTTGATGGTTTCATACGAGCTTAAATCAGATGGCTCTTTAAATATCTCGACAGCAGTTGAAAATAAAGAGGATAAAATGCCCTTTGGTCTTGGATGGCATCCATATTTTAAAATGAATGAATCGATAGATGATTTAACATTTGAATTCCCGCCAAGCAGAAAAATTGAGCTGGATAGGTCCTTGATTCCTACAGGAAATCACTTACCCTTCAACAGTATTCCTAAAACCTTAGACCTTAGTTTGCATCAATTTGATGATTGCTTTGAGTTACTCTCTGAGGAAAGCATAGGTTTTAAGTTGATAGGGAAGCACTACGTTCTAGAGATTAAAGGAGGCAGTTTAGAGGAATTCCCATTTTTTCAAATATATACGCCTAAAAATAGAACAAGTATTGCTATTGAACCAATGACATGCGCGCCAGATGCGTTCAATAATCAAATGGGATTGATGATTTTAAACCCAAAGGAAAAGAAAACCTTTTCATATAAAATAAAGGCAAGTCATAGGGCTTAGAGTAGAATTTTTGGATAAAAATAAAACAGAATGAAATCAAGCTATTTTTCTTGATAATTTTTTAACTTACAGATACTACATAAGATATATACTTAGGGTCTAATTTAATAGATACGATGTATATACAAACGTTGTAGCATATAATAAACCAAGTTTAATTAAATGAAACCAATTATAAAGGAATACGCGGAAAAAGAGATTACCCCTATCTCAACAGAACCATTGGTATTAATCGTTTATGGAGCGACCGGATTTACAGGAAAGTTGGTCGCCACCTACCTTGACACCCACCCCGAACTTCGTGGCAAACCTTGGGCCATTGCGGGTCGCACTCAAAGTAAACTAGCCGATCTATCTGCCAAGCTTGGAAATAGGCCCGAGACTCTCTGCGTTGATTTGAAAGACACCATTGCAGTGACCGCTATGGTCTTGCGTACGACAGTGGTTATCAATTGCGCTGGTCCATACTCTACTAATAATGGGGCTAACCTTTTGGGGGCATGTGCTCTAGAAGGCACTCATTACTCAGACCTATCCGGAGAAGGATTCTGGCAAGCAGAAATGGTTGAGGCTTTTCATGACATAGCACAAAAGTCCGGTGCGAAAGTGATTTTAGGCGGTGGTGTCGACTCAATACCTTCAGACCTCGCTGCCTTTATAGCCGCTGGCTCACTACACAGAGAACCTAACGATAAAGTGCAGATTCGTGGCGTTTACACTCGTTATACGGGGTCCTTTTCCGGTGGCACCATAAATTCAGGTAAGGCAAGTGGGCGAGCAAAAAAGTCCGGTAGGTTGACCGATGTGATGGAAGCAGATCCCTATCTACTGTCACCAAAAAAAAACGGAATAGAGTCCGAAGATCCAGCTACCGCAGATGGCATGGCCAAGGAATTTAAATGGGCTTTCGATCCGTCACACCTTGCTATTACGAAATTTTTCATGGCACCTATCAATGCTAGAATAGTTCGACGCAGCCTTATGCTGCGCGACGAACACCAAAAGATATCATACAGCGAGTGCGCTAGCATAGGGATGTGGATTCGTTTGGCAGGAATGTGGTTGAGTCGTGGATTAGGATATTTCCTGGGCGAACCTATCAAGATCAAACCAACCTCCGGAGAAGGTCCACCCCCGTGGCTAATCCGTGACGGAGGATTCGAGATCGAAGTTAGCGCTAGTACAAAGACGAAAGTCGCCCGCACCCGAATTTCCGGAAAAGGAGACCCTGGCTACGGGGCAACTTCCAAGATGCTTGCCGAGCTTGGTCTCTGCCTAGCGCTAGATGACCATAGCAAATCATCGAACCGAGCAGGCATATTGACCCCTTCAACAGGGCTAGGGAACGCTCTGGTATTAAGATTGTCGCAGGCTCGAGGCGGAAAATTTATGAAGTTCGATACAGTGCCTTTGATGGACTCTGAATAGAAGAAATATATGTGAGTAAATTTATGCAACTAATCAGAAAATAACTATTGCTAACACTATGCAAAAATCATTAAAACGACTTTTTTCATTAACCGTTAATGTAAATATTCCTAGACTTCTCCTTTCAGATTAGCGATATATTGTAAAATCGATTAGTAGTCAAACGATTGTACTTTAAAAGAAACGGGTGTAGCAACAAAATAGGAAGGAAAATGAACTTAAGTACAATAAGAGTTAAATAAGTTTGTTAATTAAAGTTGCGCAGACTATCTTTGCACTCCGTTTAAAAAATGCAAATCGCCTTGTTTACAGGGTTAAAAATATAATAAGATGAAAAGAACATTTCAACCGTCCAGAAGAAAACGTAAGAACAAACATGGTTTCCGTGAGCGTATGAGTACGAAAAATGGGAGAAAAGTTTTAGCGAGAAGAAGAGCTAAAGGCAGAAAAAAACTAACTGTTTCTGACGAAAGAAGACTTAAATAGCAGCTTGAAATTTACTTTTAGTCGCGAAGAGCGATTAAAAAGCAAAGAAACATTGGCTTCTCTTTTTAGTAAGGGAAGCCATTTTGTTTTTCCCCCACTTCATGTCCGATATCGATACACCCCTTCTAATAAAAGCACAGTGCAGGTTGCATTTACTGTGCCTAAAAAGAAATTTAAGCGTGCTGTAGACCGTAATCTTTTGAAACGCAGGATGCGCGAAGCATATAGGCTTAATAAAGCCCTAATTGAAGAAAAAAACCAATCTAAGCTTAAAGAATTGAGTATAATTTTCATTTATTCATCCCGGTCGATACTAAGTGCGGAAAAAATAGAAAGAGCTATGTTGAATTTTATGAATCAACAAAATGTATAAAGTTCAAATTTTAAGCAATTTGATATACACAGTTTAAAAGAATGACTTACTTTCGCTTTGTGAATTCTTTGAATATAAAATTTGTACTCTTTTTATTTTTGTTGCCTCTAAGCGGTTTAATTGCTCAAGATTTGGAGCAGCAGCTCAGCGCGCATGTTTATTTTTTAAGTGACGACAGATTAGAAGGTCGAGCTACCGGGAGCGAAGGCGAGCGAATTGCCTTGGAGTACATTGCAAGCTATTTTAATCAATATGGGTTAAGCCCAAAGGGCAAAGATGGTTATGTCCAATCCTTTGATTTTTCATTGGGTAAGAAGGTGGGATTAACAAACGCCCTGGAAATTAATAGTCAAATGATGCTTATTCCCGATGATTACTTTCCACTGATATATTCAGGTAACGCCACCATAAATGCAAATGCGCTTAATTTGGGATATGGAATTCATGCTCCTGGCTTATACGATGATTATGCTGATAAAATGAACCTTGAGGGGAAAGTATTTGTGATTAACTTATCATCCCCTGACGGTATTCATCCTCATTCTAAGTATTTAAATTATACAGATTATCAAACCAGAATTAAGACTGCCCAAAGCTTTGGAGCTTCTGCCGTGATTTTTTATAATAATGATGTAAATCTAGATGATCCTGAATTTGATCTATCAATGAAGGTGAAATCTTTTGATATTCCGGTGATCTTTGTGACTAATGAATCTCTTAACGGTGGCGATGAGATTAAGTTGAATGTCGATCTGATAAAACAGGAGAGAACAGGTAACAATGTGATTGCTTACATCGACAATGGTGCGGAAAATACGGTTGTAATCGGTGCTCATTATGATCATTTAGGTTGGGGAGAAAGTGGCGGCTCCTTGTATCGTGGTGAACCTGCAATACACAATGGAGCAGATGATAACGCAAGCGGCGTTTCGCTCATGCTCGAATTGGCGAGAGCTATCAAAACCACAAACCTGAAGGGGAACAACTATCTCTTTGTTGCTTTTTCTGGAGAAGAATTGGGCTTATACGGCTCTAAATCTTTTGTGAAAGATGCAACTATAGACGTTTCATCAATCAACTATATGTTGAATTTTGACATGGTTGGTAGATTGGATGAAGAGAATACCATGGCAGTTAATGGTGTAGGGACCTCTCCCTTGTTTAAAGCAAAGACCTTGAGTGTCCGAGAAGGAAACCTTAAATTGAAAACAACTGAATCGGGAATGGGACCTTCCGATCATGCTTCTTTTTATATGGCGGATAAACCTGTGTTACATTTTTACACAGGAAATAACTCAGATTATCATAAGCCTTCCGATGACCCTTACTTAATTAATTACAAAGGGATGACTCAGGTATTTGATTTCACCTACGCACTCATTGCAGATTTAGATGATGAAGGGAAATTTGAATTTGTGAAGACCAAGGATGAGGATAACCGAAATGCGCCTAAATTTTCTGTAACATTGGGTGTAGTGCCCGATTATATGTTTGATGGAGAGGGTCTGCGTATCGATGGTGTTACGGACGGACGGCCAGCTAATGGTGCCGGTATTCTTGCAGGAGATGTGGTCAAGCAATTGGGTGATATTGAAATTACTGACATGATGGCTTACATGACTGCCTTGAGTAAGTTTAAGCCGGGACAAAGTACGATAGTTACTATTCTTAGGGATGATAAATTAATGGATTTACCAATACAATTTTAATGGCGCTGTTACTCTTTATTGATACATCAACAAGTAATTGTTCTGTTGCACTCGTGGAAAATAAACAAATAGTTAGCACTAAAATGGAACTTCATACTCGCTCACATGCTAAATTATTACCTACATTTATTCAATCAATCTTTCAGGAAGCGGAAATAGAACCCAAGCAATTAGATGCCATTGTGGTAGCGGTTGGTCCAGGTTCTTACACTGGATTAAGAATTGGAATGTCTACAGCCAAAGGAATGTGTTACACTTTGGATATTCCATTGATTGCTCTTGATTCTTTGGAAAATTTAGCAAGTACGATGCTTACTCAACAGGGAGATAAAGAGGCCATTTATTTAGCCACATTGGATTCACGTAAAGGTGAAATATATTATGCTGCTATGGACGGTAATGGAGGGTTGATTTGCCCTTCTCGACCCGCAAAAATTACTGAGCTAGATTGGAATAAATGGGCGAAACATAGTGTTTATATTAGCGGAAATACTTCAGATAAGATTTTAGCTGCTAATTTAGGGCTTGAATTGCACTCCATCCAAACGCAATATCAAGCAAAAAACTATATCACCGAAGGGGTTAAGCGCTTTATTGAAAAAAATTTTGATGACCTTGTTTACACGGAACCAAAATATTTGAAACCTTTTCAATAGATTGAGTGTTAATTTTTTTTAAAACTAAATATATATATAAATGGGATTCAGTACAAAAAAAACAGCAGACATTGCCATCAAAAATGGAAATGAAGACATTATTATTAAAGGTGGAATTTTACAAAATGCAGCTTTAGCCGTCAGAGCAATAAATCATCCGCTTCGAAAAAAGGTTATCGACTTACTAGAAAAGAATGGAGAAATGGTTGTGACAGACATTTATGTTCACCTTAGAACGGAACAATCCGTCGCCTCTCAACATTTAGCTATTTTAAGGAATGCTGGGTTTGTAGATACTCGACGAGATGGAAAGTTTATCCACTATACACTAAATAAAGACAGATTTAAGAATTCTGCTGAACTCATTGAAAAATTAGCTTAATAATTCAAGCTCCAGTTAATGGAAGCTTTTTTATGCCTTTTTTTTATTCATTAAATAATTTAATGGAATAATCTTGACACTTATCTTTTCTGAGTATTGGGATTTATTGTGTAATTTTGGAAGGTAAAACTAAGTTATGGCGAACAAATTATTTGTAAGTACTAAAGATGAATCTCCTAAAATGTTTGAAAATGCCTTCTTGGATTTTTTCTCGAGGGTTCCTTTTTATGTTCCACTCATTATTTTTATTCCAATAATAAGTTATTACTCGTATTTGTCCTTCGAGGAAGCGGGTATATCGGTAATAGCGTTTACGTCATCCGTTTTTATAGGTGCAGTGGTTTGGACCCTGATGGAATACCTCATTCATCGGTATATCTTTCATGCTCATCCAGTTTCTGATTGGGCAAAAAAAATACACTATACTTTTCATGGCATTCACCATGACTATCCTCAAGATTCGCTTCGATTGGTTATGCCACCTCCGGTGAGTATACCATTGGCGGTCATTTTCTACTGGATGTTTTTTTTGATAATGAAACCGCTTGGGATACTTCAGTTTCATTCTGCCTTCTTCGCTGGTTTTGTAGCGGCTTATTTGATTTATGACATGATGCATTATGCATCTCATCATGTGCCCATGACTGGCAAATACTTGAAAATGGTGAAAGATCATCATATGAAGCATCATTACAAAAATCCAGAGGAAGGATTTGGTTTTACTTCAAAAGTCTGGGATAGAGTTTTTGATACTGATTTTAAGGAAGATTAACTAAGGTCCTCAAACTAATCCTCAACACATTCTGTTTCCTTTAAATATGAAAACTTTACTTTTTATTTTCAGCTTAGGTATGTTCTCCTTAGGTTTTAGTCAAGGGAAAAGCAATAACTCTTATGTTCTTGAAAATCGAGAAACATCTGTTTTTAATGATTTAAACGATTTTCAGAAAAAGGTGATGTGCGGAGGAGCTACAGAGAAACCTTTCACTGGAAAATATCTTTACAACAAGGCAGATGGAATATATACCTGTGCTGCCTGTCAATGTCATTTGTTTTTATCGGATACAAAGTTTGATAGTGGAAGTGGATGGCCTAGTTTTTTCGAACAAATAAATAAGGAAGCTATTGAAGAAGTCGAAGACGTTTCACTTGGAATTAAGCGTGTTGAAATTATCTGTTCATCTTGTAAAGGTCATTTAGGCCATGTGTTTGAGGATGGTCCCCCACCAACGGGACTTCGTTATTGTGTGAATTCAGCTTCGTTGCTATTCAAGCCAGAAAAAAAGTAAAAAAATAATGCCTTATAATTATGTAATATTTGATTTTGATGGCACCCTATTTGATTCTAGAATAGGTATAGTCGACAGCGTGAAATACGCGCTTGATAAGCTGCAAATAGCCCACCCCTCAGAAGAGGTTTTAACTTCATTTATTGGCCCTCCCTTGCACGACTCTTTTCAAAATCATTTTGCACTTTCTAAGGATGATACCGCATACGCTGTTGTGAAACTTAGAGAATATTATGGAGACAAAGGATACATGCAATCTAAACCATATGAAGGGGTCTTTGCGATTATTAAAGCCCTTCATAAGCAGCATAAAATGCTTGGTATAGCCACTGCAAAGCCCACCAAATATGCACAAAGCATATTAGCAGAAAACTTATGGGATAGTTACTTTCATAGTATACATGGTAGTGAGCTGAAAGGGGAGTTATTCCCAAAGGAAAAAACTATCGGAGAAGTATTGGTTGAGTTCAATCCACGATCGATAGAGGAGTGCGTGATGATTGGGGATACTATTTATGATATAAAAGGAGCTCAGCAGCATAATGTTGATTCTATTGCTGTTGATTATGGCTATGGTAAAACACGTGATTTAAAAGATGCCGGACCTACACATTTTGCCCATACAGTTGAAGAGATGAGCAGGATAATCTTATAATATTACTCGGGGTAGTCATGTGCTATACTTCTTACTTCTTCACAAAAAAGACAAATACTTTAAGTAGATCCTACTCGAGCAATTGGACCAACCAAAACACTAATTTTTTAAGGCTTGCCAAACTATATCATCAGGCACTGGAGCGTTAATACAAATATCAACCTTACTTACCGGATGAATAAATTGAATTTTTTTCGCATGTAAATGGATGGATTTATCCTCATTCGCTCGGGGGAAACCATATTTAGTATCTCCTTTGATTGGACATCCTATGCTACTTAATTGTACTCTAATTTGATGATGCCTTCCTGTTTTAGGCAGGATCTCCAGGAGGAAGTAACGTTTACTACTTGCAAGGAGCTTGTAGCTTAACTCTGAGCGCAGGGCTTTCCCAAAGGCTTCTTTTTTAGCAATAGATTTATTTTTTACTTGGTTCTTTAGCAAGTAATGAGTTAAAGTATCCTCACTTTTTTTAGGAAGATCTTTTACCACTGCCCAATATGTTTTTTGAATCTGTTTTTCTTGAAACATTTGATTTAGACGAACCAGTGCTTTACTCGTTCGAGCAAATAAAAGAATACCCGAAGTTGGCCTATCCAGTCGATGGGGTAGTCCGATATATGCTGCTCCTGGCTTGTTGTACTTTTTCTTTACGTAAGCCTTCACATCTTCTACAATGGGCACATCGCCGGTTTTATCTCCTTGCGCAAGTGCTCCACTAGGCTTGTTTATAGCAATAATATGGTTGTCTTCATACAATACGTCAAGCTTCATAAAATCTTTCAATATTTACTTCATCGAGTAATGGCGTACCATTTTCCATGTGCGCGATGAGGCGGTCAGCAAAATATGGTGCTAAAGATAAGCCTTTTGTCCCCATGCCATTTAAAACATACATATTCTTATGATTGGGGTGTTCACCTAATATCGGCTTTCTATCTATAACAGTAGGTCTGATCCCAACTTTATGTGCTATTACTTTAAATGGTGCATCTATGGCTGCTGTCAGCGCATCCAATAAATATTTCTTTTTCTCTAGAGTCGGTTTTTGAACCATATCGTTCCAATCATACGTCGACCCAATACAATATCGATTTTCTCCGAGTGGGTTAATATTTATCTTACTGTTTAAAACGCAATCAAGATTCAAATTTGGACATTCAATTATTAAGGCCTCTCCCTTTGAAAATTGAATGGGTAAAGAATTGAAGTAAGGATTGAAGCGCATTTTATAGCCTTCTGCAAAGACCACTTTTTTTGCAGAGATTTTATGGTACTTATATCCGTCCTCAAATTCCTTTAGAGCGAGATGTTCAAATTCACTTTCTTGGAGGTTTATATTCTCTTTGAGGTAAGTGTAGAAATCATCCATCATTAAATTAATATCTATTTGAAGTAGCGGTTCTATTTTAGCTCGACCAAAGCCACCTTGAATAGATGCGGGAGTTTCATCGGGATACTCAAAAAGATATTTTGCATATGCTTTAGACGCCCTTCGAATGTGAAAATCATTTACCTGTTCATTGGTGTGAAGAATTTTTAAAAGACTAGTTTCTTTGTACAAGGAATGATTAAATCTAGTGCTGAGCTCTTTATAAAATGACCGTGCCTCAGGAAGGAGTTCTTCGATCATCCAAGTTTTCACAAATCGTCGACCAGTTATTGGATTAATTAGTCCAGATGCTTGTCGTGATGCAGTATTTCCAGAGCCCTTATCAACAATTACTACACGTTTATTCTGTTGACTAAGTTTATAGGCGAGAATACTCCCAACCAATCCTTGCCCAACAATTAAATAATCTGCTTGATCCATTACCGGAAGTGATCTAGATTGGGCCGTTTACTTTCTCGATTTTCATTCTCGAGTTCATCTTCCTTATGGGCAATAGTTATACGCAATTGCTGAAAAACATAGTAAGCGCTCAGGGAGGCAAGACCCAAAGCAGGGATTACCGCATAAATAATTTTTTCTAAACCGAAATAATTCAAAACGATAATTCCAATTAAAAGTTCAGAGCAAACAAACAAAGTCACCAAACGAAAAACCCAAAACCAAGGTTTCTCTTGATGTTCTTTTGCCCGATTATGTATTTTAACGGCAAGATAAATAAGAATAAAAATGTCCATATTATTTAAAATTACTTAAGTCTTCTTTTCTCTTTTTTGGCAATTTCGCCACAACTAAATCATACGAGTGATCGATTAGCTCTTCCGCATAATAAGGATTACATTTAAGGTTAGCAGTTCGCTCAATATTATCTAAACTTGAAAGAGCAAACATTTTATCCATTACTTTAAAAACTAAAGTAGATTGGTCAAAGGGGAAACTTTCGATAACCCTCTTCTTGCTTAGGCAGTATGCTCTAAATTCTTCCATGTTCATTTAGAAAATGTAAAAGTGCAATAGTTCGCTTGACCAAATTCATTTAATTGAACATCAAACTGTAATTGTTCAAATCCACCAGTATTAAAATAATTGCCTTCACCAACTACCGATAAGGCAGAGCTGCCCAATGTTTGTTGGGGTATTCTAAAGTAAGTTCCTTCACAGTCTATATAGGCTTTCATAGTTTGACCAGAATTTATAAAGTTTACAAAGTCCAATTCATTTTCCGCCCCATTGCCCGGGTTAATCGTAGCAAAAGTGAAGCCATGACCAAACCCTTGCTGACAGAATTCACTTACATTATAATTTCCAATAAACTTGGCGGTATCGTAGGTGCTGCAATTTTGTGGCGGAATTTGATCGCATCGGCTTATAAAAAGTGTCAAGCTTACAAGGATAAGAAGCATCGATAAATATTTTGATTGAGTTTCCATTTAGCATTTTTTATATGATGAACTTAAATGTAATCAAAGCGTTGAGGCAGGTATCAAAAAACACTTTTAAAGCCATATCGTGTCACCTCATGTAAAAGTAATGAAGAAAGTTATTATTGTTGTTGTTTTGAGTCATTTTTCCAATGAGAGCAGTTTAATTGAAATACTTTGAGGAAAAAGAAAGGGGGGGTTAATCTATATTCAACGCTAATTTTGTTGGCTTGAATCAAGAATATTCAAAGCGCTTGTGTGGTCCCGTTTCAAGTTGGTGTGGATTCCCATCGACAATAAACATGGTGTTTGTTCATAAAGATATTCCTTTCAGGACAATGGCAATCGCAGAGTGATTATCTTTAAGCTAAGGAATAAGTTACCATGTCTCTATTCGGAAAAAATATTAAATATATACGTCAGTCAAATGGCTTCAGTCAACAGCAGTTTGCTGGTTTGTTTGAATTGAGTAGAGCTAGTATTGGAAGCTATGAAGAAGGCAGAGCAGAGCCTAAAATAGAGACTTTGATTAAAATTGCTAATCATTTTCATGTGACAGTAGATCAGTTGGTTCGAGGTAATGTGGACGCTAATAGCATAGTACAGGATCGCACAGAAAAAGAATCGCTTCCTCCCCCTCCAGCGCTGTATATTGAGGATCGCTTAAGTGCATTAGAGCAAAAAATTACTCATTTGGAAGCTCAATTGAATAATAAGTCATGACAATACAAGAGATTTATAAAGTTTTTTTAAAAAGTAAAGGTGTTTGTACTGATACTCGAACACTTCAAGCTGGGCAGATCTTTTTTGCTTTAAAGGGCGATAATTTTAATGGGAACAAGTACGCTAAGCAAGCTTTAGAAGCCGGAGCAAGCTTTGCTATTGTTGATGAAGAAGAATTTTTGGTTAAAGGGGAAAGTGTGTTAGTGAAGAATGTTTTGGAGGTCTTACAAGCTTTAGCACAGTATCACCGCCAAGTTCTTAAAACTCCAATTATAGCGATTACCGGAAGCAATGGAAAAACAACGACTAAGGAGTTAATGCGCAGCGTATTGCTTCAAAAGTATGTCTGTTTTGCCACGAAAGGAAATTTGAACAATCATATTGGGGTGCCTCTTTCATTGCTATCACTTACCCCAGCGCATGAACTTGCCATTATTGAAATGGGAGCCAATCATCAGGGAGAAATTGCTTCTTATTGCAAATGGGTGCTACCCGAATATGGCTTGATTACTAACATTGGGAAGGCTCACTTAGAAGGGTTTGGTGGATTGGAAGGAGTGAAGAAGGGCAAAACGGAGCTGTTTCAAGATATAGCTTCAAGAAATGGACTAGTTTTTTATAATGGAGATGACACCATTTTAACTGAACAAAGTAAATTATTAGATCGACGATTGGCTTATGGCGAAATTAATATGCCAAAATATAAGTATAGACTTGTTGAAAATAAGGAATTCATAGCTCTAGAGGTAGAGGATCTTCACATTCAAAGTCGTCTGATAGGCAAATACAACGGGGCGAATATGGCAGCTGCCCTGGCAGTTGGTCAATACTTCAAAGTGCCTTTAGCGAAGATTAAAATAGCATTGGAAGCTTATACTCCTCAAAACAATCGTTCGCAAATTATTGAGTATGGCACCCATGAGGTAATACTGGACGCGTATAATGCAAATCCAACATCAATGATGGCTGCATTGGAGTATTTTGAAAACAATGATGCGAAGAATAAAGGAGTCTTTTTAGGCGATATGTTGGAGGTAGGGGAGTCTAGCGAAGCCGAACATCAGTTGATTGTTGATTATCTAGCTAAGGGTTCATTTGGGTTTTATGCACTGGTGGGGGAAAGATTCTATGCATGTAAGAATGAAGATGGCTTGTTTTTTAAAACGAGTGAAGAAGCAAAACTATGGTTGAAAAGCCAAGAGTTAAATGGATTCACCTTTCTGATTAAAGGATCAAGAAGCATGAAAATGGAAGCGATTATAGCAAATAAATAAAAAAGGCTCCAGCGATTACGATCACTGAAGCCAAAAAATTTGAATTAGATTTAATTTACTTTACTCTTTTAATACTGCATCCTTTCGCAGGCGTTTGATTGACTTTAATAGCCTTACCTATACCTATCTGATTTAATGCATTGATTAAATAACTTTCACTTACCGCATCGGCATCTTTACTATTGTCATCTATCGCTCCAGCATATACTAAAAGGTCATCACTGTCAAAAAGAAATACATGAGGAGTTGTTTTCGCTCCAAAAGCATTCGCTATGGCAGAGCTTTTATCGACTAGATATGGTGACTTATACATCACTTCTTTCGCATGACTTACCATATTTTCGAAAGAATCATCACCTGCTCTTTTTGCTTCGTTCGAATTGATTAGTGCAGTGCCAAAACCATAACGACCAGCAATTGCAGTAACATCATCATAACGATCTTCCCATTGTGTCACGAAGGGACAAGTATTACAAGAAAAGATTACCAAGGTGCCGTTTTTCTGTTTGATATCGCTGAGGCTCATCATACTGTTGTCAATGTTTCTCATTTCAAGATCCATCATTGGCATCGCTGCCCCCAGTTCAATTGTTGGAAATTGTTCTTCTTCACCGGGCGCAAAGCCTGCGAATATTGCACATCCAATCACGAGAATAAATAAAGCTATTTTGTTCATAATTTTTGTTTTTTAGGTAACACAGAATGAAATAATTTGTTCAAATCGGTTGCGCGTAACATCAACCTAAATTTTTCTTGCTTAAAAATACATAAAATGCTACACAATGTATTTATTTTGTAGTTGAATATGGGAGTAACTAAAAGTTTAAAAGACTTGCAAGCCAAATTTTCGGGTGATTTATACTGGGATAGTATGATGCGAACGATTTATGCAACCGATGCTTCTGTCTATCGTGAACTTCCTGTGGCTGTTGCCGTTCCAAGGTCTAAGGACGACCTCAAATTGCTTATTGATTTTGCTCAAAGTCATGCCTTGAGTTTAATTCCTCGAGCAGCAGGAACCTCATTGGCTGGCCAATGTGTGGGCAGCGGTATAGTCGTGGATATCTCAAAGCACTTCACTCAAATTTTAGAATTTAATGCGAAAGAAAAGTGGATTAAAGTTCAGCCAGGAGTAATTCGAGATGAACTGAATTTATTTTTAAAGCCGCATGGCTTATTTTTTGGGCCAGAAACATCAACAGCTAATCGTGCTATGATTGGCGGTATGGTTGGAAATAATTCAACGGGGACCAATTCAATCAGATATGGTAACACGAGAGATCATGTGTTGGAATTGGAGGTGTTTCTTAGTGATGGTAGTATGGTTAAACTCAATACGAAAACTGCAGAGGAGCTCCAGGTGTTAAACACTACAGATAGTTTGGAAGGTAGATTGTATCAATTTTTGTTGAAAGAGTTGGCCTCAAATGTTGTTAGAGAGGAGATAATAGATCAATTCCCCAAAGCTTCCATTCATAGAAGAAATACAGGATATGCTATTGATGAAATTATAAATTGCGAACCTTTTATATCAAAAGGAGATCCCTTAAATTTATGTAAGTTGATGGTTGGTTCAGAGGGCACGCTGGCTCTTATTACCGAAATTAAACTTAATCTAGTCGACTTGCCTCCTGCGGAACATGTGCTCCTTTGCCCTCATTTTAATTCTGTACAAGATGCGCTAAAAGCGGTTAAACCAATTATGGAACTGCAGCCATATGCATGTGAACTGATGGACAAGCTAATTATGGATTGTACCAAGGAAAATTTGGAATACAAAAAGTATCGGTACTTCCTTAAAGGGGACCCAGCAGCGATTTTAATGCTAGAGTTAAGAGCAGAAACCAAAGATGCACTTGCGTGTTTGATTGATCAAGCACAGCAAATTTTAACAGATGAGACGGAAAGTTATGAGTGTCCAGAAATTTTTGCTCCTCGCATTCAAAATGTATGGAAATTGCGAAAAGCAGGACTGGGCTTACTGGCTAATATTCCTGGGGATAAGAAAGCAGTGGCTGTCATAGAGGATACTGCGGTTCATATTGATGATTTAGCACAATATATTGACGATTTTACGGCAATTATGGAAACTCATGGTCAAAAAGCAGTCTATTACGCGCATGCCGGAGCAGGTGAGTTACACCTAAGACCAATACTTAATTTGAAAGAATCAGCAGATGTGAAGTTGTTTGAGGAAATAGCTTGGGATACCGCAAGGTTAGTGAAAAAATACAAAGGTTCTTTAAGTGGAGAGCATGGAGATGGTAGAGTGCGTGCTAGTTTTATTCCTTATATGCTTGGCGAAAAGAATTATAAACTTCTACAGAAACTAAAAGCAAATTGGGATCCTAATGGTGTTTTTAATAAGGGGAAAATTACGGATGCACCCAAGATAGATGAGGACCTAAGGTATGAGATAGGGCGAACAGAACCTGTATTGAGCACCTTGTTGAATTTTGATGAGGAGGGTGGGATATTAAGACTTGCAGAGAAGTGCAACGGATCGGGCGATTGTAGGAAAACACATTTAAGTGGCGGAACTATGTGCCCTAGCTATATGGCAACAAAAAATGAGAAGGATACAACACGTGCAAGAGCGAATGTATTGAGGGAGTTTCTTACCCAAAGTGATAACGATCGAGAAAAGTGGACCTCTGAAGAGATAAAGGAAGCATTAGATTTATGTTTGAGCTGCAAAGCTTGCAAAAATGAATGCCCGAGTAATGTAGATATGGCAAGCTTGAAAGCAGAGTTTTCCTATCAATACCAAAAACGAAAAGGGACACCAATTCGCACAAAATTGTTTGGGCATGTTCAGAAACTAAATCAATTTGCCTCAATTTTCCCTGGCTTAGTAAATAAAATTAATGCTACGCCATTGGCGAAAAATATTTTAGGTATCGCGGTAGAAAGAACTCCCCCGGAATTAGCAAAAGAAACACTAAAAAAATGGTTTTCTAGAAGGATAATCAAGGAGAATACTGGGAAGCAGTCCCTTTATTTTTTTGCGGATGAGTTCACTAATTATTATGACGTAGAAGCGGGTAAAGCCTGCATTCTTTTGTTGGAGGCTTTAGGGTATAAGATTTTGATGGCCCCTATCGCAGACAGCGGTAGAGCATTTCTATCAAAGGGAATGCTGAATGAAGCCAAACAATTGGCTAGGTCCAATGTAAAGGCCCTTCTTCCACTGATATCTGAACATACTCCCTTGATTGGTGTTGAACCCAGTGCCATCCTTTCATTTCGAGATGAGTATATCCGCTTGATTGATCACAAGGATTTCAAAGATTCATGTCTTGTGAAATTTAGTTTAACTATCGAGGAGTTTTTAGTAAAAGCTAAGGAAGCAGGATCCATACAACGGGAATTATTTGTTAGCACACACCAACAGGTCGTATTACACGGGCATTGTCATCAAAAGGCATTGAGTGAGGTCAGCTATTCAGAGAAAATTTTATCCATACCTCCAAACTATCATGTTGAAACGCTGTCAACCGGCTGTTGTGGAATGGCAGGAAGTTTTGGCTATGAAAAAGAGCATTATCAAACCTCTATGGAAGTAGGTGAATTGGTCTTATTCCCATCGCTAAGAAAATGCGATGACCAAGTCATTGTGGCCGCTCCAGGAACGAGCTGCAGGCATCAAATATTTGATGGCACAAGAAGAACAGCTTTACATCCCGCGCAAGTATTATATAATGCGCTTAAGTAAAATAAAATCCGAAAAAGCTTATCTTTAATCTATGAAAATTTTTGCACTTATTATATTTTTCTATCTCTTTTCCAGTTCTATTTTAGCGCAAGTCCCTAATGTGGGATTACGCATATCTAGTAATGATGTAAGTGATGGATATTTACTGTATTCTCCACAAGAAAATACTAAGGTTTTCCTCATTGATAATTGCGGTGAGCAAGTAAATGAATGGAGTTTCAGGGAAGAGCCGGGATTGGTTTGTTATCTACTGGAGAATGGAAATTTACTAAGAGCGGGAAGAAATTCGATTGAAATTCAGACTTGGGAAGGGGATTTGGTTTGGAGCTTTTCAATTAATGATAAGCTTGGATTAAATCAACATCACGATATTGAATTTATGCCTAACGGAAATGTGCTATGCTTGATTACGGATAAACAAACAAGTATAGATATGCGTAACCTAGGAAAAGATACCTTAAGCGTTCCGGGAGAAATAAAATTAGATAAAATTATTGAGCTACAACCCATTGGAATAGATAGCGCAATTGTGGTTTGGGAATGGCGTTTTATGGATCATTTTATTCAGGATTTTGACAGCACAAAAATAAACTTTGGAGTTATTGCAGATCATCCTGAGTTATTGGATATTAATTATGATACGCCCTATGGAACAGATTATACGCATTGCAATGCTATTGATTATAATCCCCACCTTGATCAAATATTAATTTCCGCTAGAAGTATTGATGAAATTATGATAATTGATCATAGTACAAGTACTGCAGAGGCTGCTAGTCATAGTGGAGGAGCTTCTAATCGAGGAGGTGATTTTTTATGGCGATGGGGTAATCCTGCGGTTTATGATAAGGGTAATGTTACAGACCAAAAATTGTTTCTTCAGCATGATCCAAAGTGGATACCAAATACCTATGCTGATGCGGGAAGAATTTCTGTATTTAGTAATAGGGGCGATACAAGTTCAGCGATGTACAGTTCTTTGCTTATACTGGAGCCCACTGTTGTCAATGGAGCCTATCAAATGAATGCCGGCAAGTTTTTACCACTTGACTATTATTGGTCTTGGAATGGGGATGTTTTGGGGGAAACTGTATTTCAAGGAAAGAAATCTGGCATGAATGTAATGCCTAATGGCAATGTTGCCTTCTGTGAAACATTCAACGGTCAAGTTACAGAATTGAATCGTCTAGGTGAGATTTTGTGGGTATATAAAAACCCTAGTGGCAGCATTATTTATGGACAACTTGATACGATTCAGAATTTTAATAACTCTATTTTTAGAGGGGAACGCTTACCTGCATCTTATCCCGGACTTCAAGGAAAAGATTTGAGCGGAAAGGGGATTTTGGAGGATTTCAATGCACTTTCAGATTCATGCGGTATAGAACCTCCTACGGCATTGCGAAGCCATACCTTGAGTGAGTTGGCTTTTTTCGAAAACCCTGTCAAAGACAAAATATTGCAATTTACGGAGTTAGTTTATGAAACGGATGTTATGATTTATGATTGGAGTGGAAGCTTGGTTTTTACTTTGGAAAAATTTAGCGGAAGACGTTTGCCAATTGATTTAT
>CAZZMB010000003.1:0-8601 GCA_964655225.1 uncultured Chitinophagales bacterium
TCATAAATACTCACAATGTATGTACCATCTAACCATTCAGCCGTATATACATCTAGAATAGATTCATTAGGTTTAAGTCGATGCGCAAAGACTTCCTTACCCAGCATATTATTGACCTTTACTTGAAAGACTCTGTTATATTTATTTTTAATTGCTATTTTAAATAATCCTTGTGCCGGAATGGGGGAAATATCCGCTAATTCTAATCGTTCATCTCTTTCAATAAGTCTGGTGTATTTGCATGGCATAAATTGCTGGGTGTCATTGGGGAATTGTTTGTTGAAAATGCCTAATACATAGTCCCCTTGTTGTGCATTAAAGACTTCAAAATAGCCTATTTTGTTTTGAGTACTTCCTTGTGTATTTAACTCAAATGAATCAACTATTCTCCAATCATCTTGGGGCTTAGCTTTAAACAAAATAACTAAACTATCTTCTGAGTTTGTAATGAAATCATTGTCCAATAGACCACTCGTACTGTTGTTACTTCCATTGTAGCGAAATATAGCATCTGTTTTAAAGTTTTCATCCCATACGCCACCTATACTCCAATATCTATTTGGTGATAAATGAAGCCCTTCAATAATTTCTTGAAATGGCTCAGGTTTAATATAATGATGTGTGGCATGCATAAGAATCGAATCATTAATGGTTTTTACATTAAAAATGACTCTGGCTAAATCAAAATCATTAGCACCTATTTGATTGATATATTCGTATTTATCCACGGTGGCATCTTGAATTTTCTCCTCCACATCTAATGCATAATATTTAGGTTCAAATGGTAGTTCCAAACTAAAACTTGAGCAGGGTCCATAAGTGTTGACTTGAACAGTTTGAAATTCCCGTGGAGAATTGTAAAAAGTAATATCAATGGGCAAGTATGTGGTATAGCTTATGTTTTCCCACAATTTTTGTTGAATGCTTCCCTCTATAAGAAATGAATTACCTATAGCAGTTGTTGCTAAATCTTTAATGCTATAGTGATGGAAACCTTTTTCAGAGATCCAAGACTCAAAGAAGCTTGATAAATCTTTCCCTGAACAGGCACTCAAGTATGACTCAAACAAGCTAGAATTTACTTCTTGAAAAGAATAGTCATTCAAAAATCCCTCAATACAACTTTGGAAATCAATTTCACCTAATATTCCACGCAATGTATGCGCAATATCTGCGCCTTTATCATATACCGTGCTGCTGTATACTTTATCACTCGGAACACCAGAAACAGGATAATAGCCACCATCATTATGGTGTATTAGTCTTAGTACATTATCATGATTGTCTCTAGAATAGTTTTTGTAGGCATCTTCTCCGTATACAAACTCAATAAATAAGGCCTCTGAAAAACTAGCCCAACCTTCATTTAGCCACATATCCCCTTCCGTTTCACAAGTCACTAAGTTTCCCCACCAATGGTGAGATAGTTCATGAGCCATTAGTGTTTCATAGGAAGTTGTCCCGTTTACTGCCGCTCGCATGTAAGTAATATTTGTGGCGTGTTCCATTGCACCTGAGTTAAATGAACTCAGGCAGTATCCCACACGATCAAACGCATAAGGAGCATAGTTTTCCTCATAGCATTGCATAGCGTTTTCTAGATGAATAAATGAGGCCTTCATCGCTGCTGTATCGGAAGCTCTTGCTGCAAGTTGTATAGGTATTGGAACACTTTGTATACCATTATAAGTCATGTTTATCGTCTCATAATTAGATACTGCTAAAGAAGCTAAATAGCTAGGAATCTCTTGGTTCATTTCCCAATGCCATATCTTAGTGCCATTCATATTATTAATTTCTTCTATTAATATACCGTTACAAAACGCTTTTCTTGTATCGTCGGTAGTGATGTGAAAACCGAATGTTCCTCGCTCTACAAAGTTATCAAAACAAGGAAACCAGATTCGACCATAGTTATGCGGATCTTCCAAAAAACTAACACCAATATTGAATGCATAGATGCTATTCCAATAAAAACCTCCCCAATCACCGGGGTTCTGAACAGGTGTTCCACCATAAAATATTTGAATTTCGCTGGGCTGATCTTGATTAAGTGTAGTTCCTAGCTCAATAAATAGATTGGGATCATTATGTATATGATTTAAAATATTTCCATCACGTTTGACTGAATCCACTTGCAGACCTTGTAAATCTAGGCGAATAGATGATACATTATTTTGAAGTGCTATTATCTCAATATTTGCTTCTGCTAGAAGCGTGCGTGCATTCCAATCACTCATGTCAATATGCAGGTCAGTATGTAAAATATCAATTGAATCACTTCTTGTATCTAAGCTTTTAAAAGTAGATTTTGATAAATTTATTTTTGTCTCAAAACAAGAAAAAGGCACCGTAGGCTTTTGAGCAAACAAAAATAGTATTGTAATACAAGATAAAGGGGTAAGGTATATTTTCATTTTACTTAATTGTTTTAAGTAACAATAAAGTTAAGTTAAATAATCAAGTCACTATATATTTGTAATTAATTATCAAATGCAAATGTTTTATGAAAACAGTAATTATTACAGGAGCCAGCAGCGGTATTGGAGCGGAAACAGCTATACTTCTCAATCAGAAAGGCTATCAAGTTGTTTTAGCAGCAAGAAGAATGAACAAATTAGAAAAGATTGCTGAACAATTGAATGAACATCACCTTTTAGTAAAAGTGGATGTATGTAAAGTGCATGAAGTAGAAAGCTTAGTTAAACAAACCATTGATAAATTTGGAAAAATTGATGTGTTAATCAATAATGCGGGTCTGGGTTACATTGCACCTTTAGCAGAAGGGAAATTGGAAGATTGGCATCAAATGTTTAATGTCAATGTGAATGGTCTTTTAACGTGCACGCATAAATCACTTCCTTATCTACTAAAGGAAAAGGGTACAATTATAAACATTGCTTCCGTGGCCGCGCATGAAGTATTTCCAAATACGGTAGTTTATTGTGCGACTAAACATGCTGTAAATGCTATTACACTTGGGATAAGAAAAGAATTTCGTGATAAAGTTAAAGTATGTAATATTTCACCTGGAGCTGTTCAAACTGAATTTTTAGAGCAATCTGAGGAAAATAATAATGTAAAACAAATGCGTGATTTCTTCTTTAACAATGAGACCTTGAAGGGAATAGATATTGCCGAGGCTATATACGAAGTGCTGAGCAAGCCAGCTCATGTTGCAATTAACGAAGTGATTATTCGTCCAAATATTTAAATTTTGTTGATTGTTGTTTTGGTGAGCTGTTGTAAATAGATTATCCAAAATAAAGAAAGTAAACCAGTTGTAATAGCATAGAGCATAATCATGTGCACGGGATTGTTGAAGAAGTATCCTGCAATTACAAGTGCGGCTATTTTGAATATAATCGATACGGTATTAAATACTAGAGGTGCATCTAATCTATTGATTACATCACTTATCACGCTTATGGGTGATTGAACGAACAAGAAAATAGAAGCTGCTGCCATCCATTGGAAAAAAGGTACAGCTTCAATAAATTCTTCTCCAAAGACCAAAGGGAAAAGAAATCTTGCAGTAATAATACCCAAGAAATAAATGACTGCAGAAAATAATATTAGAGATTGACTGACCTTTTTTAAATGTGGGAGTAATTGTTTTGGATCTTCTATCGCCAACTTACTTGAAGTATTGAAAAATACATCTCCTATGGCAGAACCAATAAAGTTTCTTGGCATACCAGCCACTCTGGCCCCATATGCGTATAGTGTCTGTACGCCTGCTCCCCAAAATGCAGGAATAAAATAATTGGGTAACTCAACAGAAAAAGTATTGATAAAGTTACTCAACATAGATACTGTTGGATAGCGTTTGTAATTTATTGCTAAAGTTTTTAGTTCCTCCAACTGATGATTTTCTCTCTTGACTAATTCAATAGTTGAATAAATAATAAAAAGAACGGCTTGACTCATTATCCAGGCCATGACCAAACTCGTGGCGGTAAACCCCCAAAAATTCGTTAAAAAGAAACTCATACCTAGCATCATCAAAGCTTGGATAGTCTTAAATAAAGCATTTAGCCTGAAATTGCCTAGCTTATTATGGAAGATAATAAAGCTTTGGAAAGACGCCATAAGGAAAATTCCAACTGGCAATAATAAGATAAGCGTACTTATTTTTTCTAAACGAGGAATAAAGGAATGAAATGGGATAAGGTAGAGAAGTATAAAAAGTAAAGCACTAAAAATAAAAGAGAGTCCTAAAGCAATTTTTAATAGTCCAGATGAATCTTTCAATTGCTTTGGTAGCATGCTTGCCAATTCGTAACGCCCAGTGGATGGCACAGCTAACAAAATACTTAGGGAAATGAACACGGTATATATACCTATCTCAACCCTGTCGAAATATCTGGCAAACAAGGCATAGGCAATGAAAATTAAAACTTGAGAGAAAAGATTTCCAACAAAAACAATAGAAGAAAGACGAAGAAAAGTAGATTGTAAAACCCCTTGGATCATATTAACTTATCTTTAGTACAATCCCACTCGTATTCTTTGGTTTTAGAAATGATTTGGAGTTGCTGTTCTGATTGAATGACTGTGCAATTGGATGGGATTTCTTCTCGAATCACACATCCAGCTCCAATAGTAACATTGTTGCCAATATTACTGCCTGCTAATATGCTACAGTTCCCTCCAATCCATACATTATCACCGATGTTAATCCCTTTTGTGTGCGATAATTTTCGATGGTCATACTTGAAATGATTCGTAGTTGTAATTATCGTATGCTGACCAATGTTGACATTATTCCCCAACTTTAATCCTCCATATGCATTAATGTATACACCAATATTATCACCAGGATCACAACAAATACCTTTTTCAATATGTTCTACTCCAATAACTTTGGAGGTGAAATGTACTGGCCATTTAGCCTTGCTATTGATTCTCAATATTTTTTGAGGAATGAAATAGCTACCCAATATTTTATAATTAGCTTGGTATCCTTTTCGAGGCCGCTGATATTTTGGGTAAGCGAGTTTGACGATAAAACGAAAGAGATTATCATCAAAAAAATGCAGTATGTATTTAAGTAGGTTTTTCATTTATTGATGTAACAAAGGTAAAAACCTTTTTTCAACTGCACGCATCAATAATTCATAAGCTATATTTTCTTCATCCCAATTTAAGCTTTTGGTTTTTTCTCTTAACAATATAAATGATTCTTCCTCTGAGTTTAATTGAGAAAGTTGATTGATGAATTGGTTATAGCTCTGCACATCATTATGAAACAATTCAGCTTTGAGAATAAAACTTTTATTTAAATCAATAACAGATTTTAAACTTCTAAAGGGCTTGTGTGAACTATATTTTCTCGTATTATTGCTAATCTTTTGGACTGGTGGAACCTCTTCAACTTCCATTTGAGAAGTTTCTTGTGGTAATACTTCAGATTCATTCTCTACTATTAAATCATTAGTTTCAGGAAAAGAATTTTCCTCCAAAAAGATTTCCGCACTACTTTTCAAGGTTAAATTATCCACTTCATCAAGCAATTGCAAGACTTGCTCTTTAAGTAAATCTTTTTCTAATTGGGACACTTTTTCTAATCCATCTTTCATGAAAACATTCATTAGTAAGTTAATTTTGTCCATTAAAGACGTGATTTTTTCTTGAGACATACCGGTAATTTTATTTATACAACGAAAATAATTGAAAATAATTTATTCAAAGAAAGCAATTTCTTATAATAGCTTGTATTTTTACGTCGATGTTTATCGAACCAACGGTTAATAGAGATAAAAAGGGATGGATTGAGGTCGTCTGTGGTTCTATGTTTTCAGGAAAAACAGAAGAACTCATTCGTCGTCTCAAGCGAGCCATAATAGCGAATAAGAAAGTCGAGATATTCAAGCCAGAAATAGATGTACGCTACGATGAGAGCGAAGTGGTTAGCCACGACAAAAATAGTATTCGTAGCACTCCCGTTAGTCATTCACAAAATATTTTATTGCTCGCTGATGGTATAGAAGTTGTCGGTATCGATGAGGCGCAATTCTTTGACATGGAGCTAATGAGCGTATGTGAAAAGTTAGCTAAGCGGGGAACGCGTGTAATAATTGCTGGATTAGATATGGATTTTCAAGGCAAACCATTTGGCCCTATGCCTTATTTATTAAGTATCGCTGATTATATTACGAAAGTACATGCAATATGTGTGCCATGCGGCGAGATAGCCTTACACTCTTTTCGTAAAATATCTAATGACAAAACGGTTCTCTTAGGCGAAAGAGAAAGTTACGAACCACGCTGTAGAAAATGCTTTGAGGACGGCATGGCAGAACAGAATAAACAAAAACTTTAGCTAAATCTAATGGTTTAGTTGTTGCAAAGCTTCCCTTATAATCTTCGATTCTGTATTTAAAACTTTGTAGAAACTTTCTTTATTGAAAAGCTGTCTTGCTAGGTTTGCCTTTAATAATAGTTTGAGTCCTTGATCGTAGGATTCTTTTTCCATGGATTGCATCTTAAACCCTTGATTATCTGCGTATACTTTAAATGAGTCTATAATTTGGCTTGTAATCTCGAATTCGTCTACAAATGTCGACTCATTAATTTGAGCTAATTTAGTCGAATTCAGTTCGATAAACTGATACAAAAATGGGGAAATATATGATCGCAGCGAAGCGACGTAGAAATTCGCATAGCTCGTGTCTATAGGCATAAATATGTCTGGAGAAATTCCACCACCACCATATACCACACGATTTTTCAACATGGTGTAGTATTTTATCGTGTCTTGATTATTATTTACAGAATCTAAACCTAGTAATTCTCCATTATCATACCTGGAATCAACTTCATCAAAATAATTGTCTAAATCCTCATAAGATTTTTGAATACTTCTACCTGAGGGGGTATAATATCTTGCAATAGTAAGGCGCAAGGCAGAATTATCTGGAAATGCATATTGATCTTGAACCAATCCTTTTCCAAAACTTCTTCTTCCGATTATGATTCCTCTGTCCCAATCTTGCACTGCTCCTGCTAATATTTCACTGGCTGAAGCAGAGTTTTGATCAATTAGAATAATCAATCTTCCAGTTTCAAAAATGCCTTTACGTGCTGTCGTGTATTCATATTTATCTTGATGTAATCCTTCCGTATATACCACTAATTTACGCCCATCTAATAACTCGTCGGCCATTTCTACAGATGCCTGTAAATATCCTCCAGGATTGCCTCGTAAATCAAAAATAAGATTCTCCATACCTTCTTGCAACAGCCCAGTTACGCCATTCATAAATTCCTCATAGGTTGTTGCTGCAAAGCGATTGACCTTTATATAACCTGTATTCTTGTTGAGCATATAACTCGCATCAACACTGTATAAAGGGATTTTATCTCGTGTGATTTCGAAATCAAGTAATTTGCCATTACGAAGCACTGAAATTACTACATTAGTTCCTTTTGGACCTTTCAACAATTTCATGACATCTCCATTGCTTACGCCAACTCCTGCAACAATAGAATCCTCGACGGAAACAATCTTATCACCACCTGAAACGCCTACTTTTTCTGAAGGTCCACCTTCAATAGTGCTTTCTATATTTATAGTATCTTTTACTATTCTAAATTGAACACCAATCCCTTCAAAATTACCCTGCATATCCTCTCCAATTCCTTGAGTTTCTTCTGCTGTGATATAATACGAGTGTGGATCTAAATCTTCAAGTAAATCCACAATAGCCTTATCTTCTAAATCTTGTCGATTTATAGAATCTACATAGTTTTGCTCCACAAAGTCTAAAACGTCTTCTATTTTATTGTATTCATATTTATTGAATACTGTTGATTTATCTGCGCTTTGTTGATTAACGATGCAGCCTATAAAAATTCCGCCTGCAAGTGAAAGAGCAATTATAAGAGGGTTTAAATTCTGCTTTTTATCAGCAGATTTTCGTGGTGTAATGTCGTTCATAGAATTTACTTAAAACCAAGACTTAACAAGCTCTTGAATATTGAGGTCAAATAAATAATAAGGGATAAAAATAATTGAAGACCAGATTGAAAATGATAAGAACATTAATGCACTTATCCTTAGTTTATTGTTGCTTAATGACAAGGAAAGGAATATACCAACTGGTATACTTATTATCGGTGTTAACAAGGCTATTCCCGGTAAACCAAAATTCCTTCTAATTTTTACAACAAATCGATTCCAAAGGCTAAAAGTCTTTTTGGAATGATTAGGAAACAATTTTAAGAACCATTTATTTAATAAATCTCCAAAGAAAGTGAAAATAAAAACACCAAGGATTCCGCCACCTACAGTACTCACATAACTCGGAATTAAGCCTTGTTGGAATCCTAGGGAGGTTGCTACTCCTGTTAAAAATTTCACAGTTGAGAAACTGAAAACCAATAAGCCTGATAAAAATTCTTCCAATGAGTTAATACATAAAGGGGTTAATGAAAATTGATATATTGTTGGCTAAGTTACGACATACGCTTTATCTTTTTAGGATTAACAAAGCTGTGTATGCTGGGTATTAAAAAAAATCATCTAACAAATAGCTCATACTATACTAAACGTAATACGATTCCTTTTTGTTTGCTAAAATATTTGAAATATTTTAA
>CAZZMB010000003.1:8701-29779 GCA_964655225.1 uncultured Chitinophagales bacterium
AAAAATGTTTAGTCGAAGCAAGCCATAATATAAAGCACGGTAGTAATATAGCTCGAAAAATTGTTAAACAACCACCAAGTATGAGGGATGGTTTTACTTAAGTAGCGTTCTTGCAGGTAATTATTTATTTTTAAAAATTATCCATTAGATTAAAAGCTATGTTTATTTAATTTGAGTTAAATAGTGTTAAGCTCGGATAATCTCATCAAATAGCCTAGTATATTTAATAGTGAATGAAGAAATGGTATATATACGGTATTATTGGAGTTTTAACGCTCGCACTTATGGGGCTAGTCTATGTGCAATATATCTATATTAAAAGAGGATTGGTTATACAAAATCAAATCTTTAATCAATATGTCAATGATGCCTTGGTGCGTGTTGCTGTGAAAATTGAGGAAGAGGCGGCATTTAAAATGTTAAACCGCCCTAGATTAGAAAAAATTTACGATAAGGTTCAAAGTAGTAATGGAAGTTGTGGGATTAGCCTTCAATATCAAAATGGTTTAATTTTATTGGATGTTGAAAAAGAAGATGAAAGTTTTTCCTTCATAGGAACCACTCTAAACGAAATTGATAGTCTTGTTAAACTTGCAGACTTAGGAGAAGAAATTGAGACAGAACTTACGGGTGGTCTTTTGGAAGGGTATAATGAGATGTTGGAAGATCTCACTATGCAGTTTTTATATGGCAATACTTCAAGCCCCGGTTATGACTCTACTCAGATTCACAATTCTTTAAGTTATGAGTTAGAACGAATAGCTATAAATACACCCTTTGATTTTGCTTTGATTGATGGCTACACCTTTCGCCAATTTTTTAGCACATTCAAAAAATTTAATCCTACATTACAAAATAATGCATTTAAGACCTCCATTCTTTCGGGGCCATTATCTGGAGATCATACAATATTACTGGTCGACTTTCCTAAAAAGAAAAGTTTTTTACTCAAGTCTAATAGCGAATTACTTACTTCTTCTTTCATTTTCATTTTACTTATTGCAATCTCCTTTGGTGCGAGTATATTTATAATTTTTAAGCAAAAAAATCTAGCAGAGTTGAAAACTGATTTCATTAATAATATGACGCATGAATTGAAGACTCCTGTTGCTACAATTTCTCTTGCTACTCAAATGTTAAATAAGGAAAAAGTAAGGCAAGATGAAACTAAGATTCTAAACTACCTTGGAATCATTGGTGACGAAAATAAACGTCTAGGAACGCATATTGAACGAGTTTTGCAAATTGCCCAATTGGATAAAGATAATTTAAACCTCAGTAAGGATTTAGTCGATATTCACACACTACTGGAGGATACCTTATCTAAATTTAAGCTACAATTTGAAGATGCTGATACGCAAATTACACAATCTTTAATAGCTGAAAACTTTTTGGTAAAAGCAGATAGAGGGCATTTAAGCAGCGTTTTCTCTAATTTATTGGATAACTCAATAAAATATAAACAAGCGGGAGATTTGCATATTGACATCAAAACACAAAACGATCTTAATCAACTTATTATACAAATAACAGATAATGGAATTGGAATGTCCAATGATGATCAAAAAAAGATTTTTACAAAATTTTATCGAGTTCCAACGGGTAACGTCCATAATGTCAAAGGCTTTGGATTGGGGTTAAGTTATGTTAAAACCATCTTAGAAGCCCATCACGGGGAAATAAGTGTTAAATCTGAACTCAATAAGTACACTACATTTATCGTTAATTTACCAATTACAAAGTAAAAAATTATGAAAAACATTAACAATAGAATACTATTGGCTGAAGATGACCTCAATTTAGGAACTGTTTTAAAAGATTCTTTGGAATTAGAAGACAATTATGTCGAATTGTTTGCGGATGGTGAACAGGCATGGAAATCATTTAATAAGGACGATTTTGATATTTGCATTTTAGATGTGATGATGCCCTTGAAAGATGGATTTACATTAGCTAAAGAAATAAAGAAGGTCGCACCTAAAATGCCGATTATCTTTTTGACTGCTAAATCCATGAAAGAAGATAAATTAGAAGGTTTTAAACTTGGAGCAGATGATTACATTACGAAACCATTTAGTTTTGAGGAATTACAACTAAGAATTGAAGCCGTAATGAGAAGAGTGAATAGTTCCATACTTCCCAGCCAGCAAGCTGAATATGTAATAGGTAAATATATTTATGTAGATAATGATAGAGCCTTAAAAATAGGTGAAAATTCAACTAAGCTCACCACTAAAGAAGCTGAGCTGCTGAAGTTGCTGGCCCACAATGTAAATAAAATAGTAGATCGAGACGTTGCTTTGAAATCAATTTGGGGAAATGACAACTATTTTACAGGCCGAAGTATGGATGTGTATATTACCAAATTAAGAAAGTACTTAAAAGCCGATGATCGAATTGAAATTGTTAATATTCACGGTCAAGGTTTTAAATTAATTGTAAAGAACTCATAGGGCATGCTAACTTAGCTTAGTTTAAATTATATTTTCTCTTAACTTTGGCTCAGATACCCAAGGACTAAATGGACGGACATCAGCAAATTAAAAATCGATTAGAGCCAGTAATTTCAGAGATTACTGATTGGCCCATCTACAAATTGAGCCAAGATCGTGATTCTTTTCTTGAGGAAGCCATTGCTAAAACTATTGATAATTTATTGCAATCATATAGTAGCGCTGCTGTTTTGCACAGCGAGCTAAAAAGTGTGCTTTTTCAAGAAAAAAACAGATTAACCAAAGAGCCTTGGAAAAGTGACACCCCTGAAGAAAGAATTTTTTGGAGTGAAATAAAGCGCCAAATACTCTTAACCGATAAGCTTGATGAAGAGAAGAAACAATTTAAACAGGATAAAAAAATTCTTCGATCAATTCTTGAATATTATTCGCGTGAAATTGTAGCAAATTTCGAGCCTAGAAAATATAATATAGCGCGGCGTATTTTACCCTTTCTGTTTAGCCGTTTGATGAATGCCTCACCAGGTAAAAAACTTAAGTTTTTGTTTGGCAGCAAGAAAACCATTTACGATAAATTTAATATTACCGGTCCAATCGATCATATTCGAAATTTATCTAAAAAAGGTACGGTAATTATTGTTCCTACTCACTTTAGTAATATAGACTCTCCCACTATTGGATTGATTATTGATATCATTGGTTTGCCAGCTATGACATATGGTGCGGGAATTAATCTATTTACCATTGGTATTCTTTCAAAGTGGCTGAATGATTTAGGTGCGTATAAACTAGATAGAAGAAGAAAAAATAAACCTTACCTAGAATTGTTAAAAAATTATAGTACCGTAGCCATTTCAAGAGGAGCTCATTCGCTGTTTTTTCCGGGAGGAACTCGGTCTCGTTCGGGACAAATTGAGAAGAAATTAAAACTAGGATTACTTGGAACTGCGCTTGAAGCTCAACGGCAGAATTTATTGAAATTCCATAAGGATACGGCTAAAAAAGTATATATCGTGCCAGTCGTCTTAAATTATCATTTCGTTATGGAGGCGTCATCTTTAATTCGGCAGCATTTAGCCTACGAGGGAAAAGAACAATTTATTCCTGAAAAAGATGATTTTAGTACTTCCTACAAGTTGTTAAAGTTGATTTTCAATGTAATTACTGCGAATCCAGGCATGACGGTTTCCTTTTCTTCACCGATGGATGTTGTTGGTAATGAAGTTGATTTTGAAGGGAATAGTATGAATAACATTGGACAAAATGTAGATATTAAAGACTACTTTACTTTAGAAGGAAAAATGAGGGAGGACAAACAACGGGACAATGTATATACTTCAATGCTAGGTGAAAAAATCGTTGAAAAATTCCTTACGGCAAACACTGTTCTTAGCAGTCATTTGGTTTCATTTGTTGCGTTTGAATTAATTCAAATAGAATTTAAAAACTTAGATATTTACCAATTACTGCGAGTCCCAGTGGATGAAATTGAAATCAATATTGAAGATTTCAGGGTGAAGCTTAATACTATTAAAGAAAAAATAATTGATTTATATGCTGAGGGTAAGTTGAGGGTTCATGATCGTATCAAAGGCGATAATGATGAAATTATTAAACATGGTTTAAAGAACTTAGGTGTCTACCATCCGAGTTTGCCTTTACTTAAAAATGCAAACGGTAATATCATAACACAAGATTTAAAAGTCTTATATTTTTATAGAAACAGATTAATGGGATATGGACTCGAACAACACTTTAAGTAAATATGGAGTCATAGGAGCGGGTAGCTTCGGTCTTGCCATTGCTAATTTATTGGCAGAAAATGGTGATGTGCTCATATATGCTAGAAATGAGAAACAAGTAAAGGATATCAATGGTGATCACTTATCCAAAAATTATGTGATGAAGAAGGCAGTGGTTGCGACAAATGATCTCAAAACAATTGCAGCCGAGTGTCAGTTAATATTTCCGATTGTTCCCTCAAATGGTTTTGTGAGTATGCTTGAGGACATTGCACCCTACTTAAAACCCTATCATATACTGATACATGGAACGAAGGGCCTTTATACACCAAAGAAGATTTCAGGTGATATTTTGTTGAGAAAGGAGGAGGTATTTACTATGTCCGAACTAATTAAAGTAAAAACAGGTGTTGTAAGAATTGGTTGTTTAGCTGGGCCTAACTTAGCTTCAGAGTTAGCTGAAGATCAGCCGGCAGCAACCGTTATAGCAAGTAAGTTCAATGAAGTGATAGAATTGGGGCAACAGGCACTGCGAAGTAGTCGGTTTCAGGTCTACGGATCGAATGAGTTGTTAGGTGTTGAGTTGGCGGGTGTGCTCAAGAATTATGTCGCGATTGCTTCTGGGATGTTAACAGGTTTAGGATACGGCGAAAATGCAAGAGCCTTATTAATTACGCGAGGTATGGCAGAATTGATTTATATCGCAAAGGCCTTAGGTGCCAATGAGAAAGCCTTTTTAGGCTTAGCAGGTATAGGCGATTTAATAGCCACATGTAGTAGTCCTAAAAGTAGAAATTATAGAGTTGGACTAAAGTTGGCTGAAGGAAAAAAATTAGACGAAATCATAGCGTCTATTGGTGAAGTCGCTGAAGGAGTTAAAACTTTACAAATTGTGAAAGCAATGCAGAAATATGGCTATAGAGCCCCATTGGCAGAAATTTTATATAAAATTGTTTTCGAAGATTTAGCGATTAAAAAAGGGATTGATTTTTTGATGAGATTTTCTTCAGATAAGGATGCAGAATATATTGTCTCCTAATTATGCAATCTAGATTTTCAATATATCCTGAAGACGCAAATGACTCACTTGAATTTGACAAGATTTGTGATTTGTTGGATCAACAATGTATAGGTGCATTGGGACGAAAAGCTTTAGCAAGTAATCATTTTTCGTATCAAAAGGATGAGTTAAATTTCGTTTTGCGTCAAGTACTAGAAATGAAGTTTGGTTTGGAAAATAACCTTAAGTTTCCTGCTCAAAATTACCATGATTTAAGTGAAGAATTAAAGTCTCTAAGTATCATCAACAATGTTATTGAAGGAAAGCAATTTCGAAAGATATTAGATAGTGCTACAACAGTTGAAAATATATCCCTTTTCTTCAAAAAACATCCTGATCAGTTTAAAACTCTACGTAAAAATATAGAGCTAATTCCCATTGATCCAAGTATTCCAAATTCAATTGATAAAGTTATCGATGAAGAGGGAAAGGTTCGCAGTGATGCTTCTCCAGCTTTAGTGAAGATTAGAAAGGAAATTAATTCTAAATCTAAGGCTATTCATATTGTATTTGGAAGGATACTTAACAATCTTAAAAATGAAAGTAAACTAGCAGAAACACAAGAAAGTATTCGAAATGGCAGAAGAGTTTTGGCTCTTCAGGCGGAAAGTAAAAGAAGTATCAACGGAATCATTCATGATGAATCTGATTCTGGAAAAACAAGCTATATCGAGCCACAGGAGACCGTCCTACTCAATAACGAGCTTTTTGAGCTTGAAAGAGAAGAAAAACGAGAAGTTTACCGTATTTTAAAAATGCTAAGTACAGCAATTGCAGCAGCCATTCCCTTACTTAACAGCTATCAAGAATTACTAGCTAGTTATGACCTTATTCGAAGTAAAGCGATAGTTGCGAGATTAATGAATGGTAATATGCCTATAATTGGAGATGACGGCAATGTTCAGTATTTCAATGCTTATCATCCGCTTTTATTAATTAAAAATAAGTCACTAGGAAAAGAAACGGTTCCTTTTGATGTGGCACTTAACAAGAACAAAGGAATATTACTTATCAGTGGACCAAATGCTGGTGGAAAGTCCGTCGCTCTTAAAGCAATGGGATTAATGCAGCTTATGTTACAATTCGGGCTACTTATACCTTGTGATGAGAATTCTAAGGTTATTTTATTCGAGCAAATTTTTGCAGACTTAGGAGATAAGCAATCCATTGAAGACGAACTAAGCACCTACAGTTCACATTTGCTTTTAATGAAGACCTTTTTGCAAAGAGCAAATTCAAAAACATTGTTTCTTATAGATGAATTTGGCACCGGCACAGACCCGAGATTAGGCGCTGCAATGGCGGAAGCTTTGTTTATTCATTTAGCAGAGACTGGAGCATACGGAGTGCTAACTACGCATTATTCAAATCTGAAAAAGGTGGCAGAACAGGATGAACGATTCCTTAATGCTGCAATGGTGTTTAATGAAGATAACCTCAGTCCTACCTATCAGCTTTTAACAGGTAAGCCAGGAAGTTCTTATACTTTTGATATCGCCGAAAAAATAGGATTAAACAAGGCCCTAATTGAAGAAGCTAAAACCTATGTAGATTATACCGACCTAAAATTTGAGGAACTCATATCTAAAGTAGAAAAACAACGAAAATCACTTGAAGAGGAGAATAGTAATATTAAAAAAGAAAATAAAAAATTAAAAGAAGCAACCCTTAAGTTTGAAAAATTAAATACTCAAATACAGGAAAGACAGGGAGAGCTTCGCACGCAAATAATCAATCTGGAAAAACAGAAAAATGAAGCCATTGAACAAGGCGTTAATCAGGTTCTAAACAAAATAAACAAGGCAAAAAGTAAAGAAACTGCGGCATTAAATGCCAAGGATTTCGCCAAATTACGAAAAGAGGTCTTAGCGAAGAAAGAGGGAGCGATTCAGCCTTCAAAAATTATATCATCACGAAAACTAGCTGTTGGAGATATTGTGCTTATTGGAGAATCAGAAAGTGAAGGAGAAATCATTGAGTTAAGAGGTAATTTAGCTATAGTAGCTGTTCGAGGTTTAAAAACCACTATCTCCTTAAAAAAACTTCAAAAAATAATTAAGCAGGATATTCTGCCTAAAACGAATAAACGGAGAGTTGCAAATCACGGAGTGGAAAGTGTATTCGATATACGCGGACTAATGCAAGAGGAAGCAAGGCCAATCATCGAACAGTATTTTGATCAAGCTCTCTACAATAGTGTAGATGAGATAAAGATTATTCATGGTAAAGGTTCGGGAGCTTTGAGAAAGCAATTACAGCAACTAATTCGTGAATACAAATCAAACATTTCTTCATGGCAATATGAAGAGGAAAAGAAAGGTGGAAATGGGGCAACAATCATCCGTTTTAAGTAGAACCCTAAATCAATGCTTATCATACTTGCTTAAACAGCAGGTAAGATTTGTTATTTATAGTTATCCTTTAGAATCCGAAATCAATGTTTTTGTAGATCAAGCATCACATGCAGTAAAAAGCTACATATTAAATACTTTCAACACATTAAATAGCGAAGAACTAAAAGGACAAGTTTTCTCACTCGATAATTGGGAGCTTATTAAGGACTTTCAATTGGAGCCATCAATTTTAAAAGAAGAAAGGTCGAGAGAACAGCATTACATGGTTCAGCATGAATACGAGACTTATGTACGAGGTATCCAAGCCGAAATTCAGTTAGGTAATTTAGTTAAATGTGTTGCTGCAAGAAAAAAGAGAGTGCCATTACCTGCAGGATTTATCTTAGCCGAGGCTTTTGCAAGAACACTAATTAATCATGAATCAGCTTATTGTTATTTGGCGCATTGTAATTCAGGGACATGGATGGGAGCAAGTCCGGAAGTATTGGTTCATACCAAAGGAAATAAATCCTGTACCGTAGCATTGGCAGGAACTAAACTAGTGGAGGATCAAAGTCCTTGGATGGCAAAAGAACAGCATGAACAGGCCCTAGTTACTAATTATATAATAGATACGCTTAATACGCAGCAAGTTAAAAATATCCATCTAAGCGCTGTTCAAGAGGTCCAAGCAGGTCACATTAAACATCTTAAAACTGTTATTGAGTTTGATTCATTACAGGGAGTAGAAAGATACCTGCACCCGACTCCGGCAGTCTGTGGATTACCTGTATCAGCAGCTAAATCCATTATTACTCGTTTTGAAAAAGATGATCGATCTCTATATTCCGGTTATTTAGGTATAACTGGCGATTTGACCAAGCTTTACGTCAATCTTCGTTGTATGCAAATCCATGATAAATTCGCTAATTTGTATGTAGGTGCAGGTATAACAAAAGATTCTATTTCCTTAAAGGAATGGCAAGAAACAGAGGCGAAAGCGGATGTGATGAAAAATATACTAGAAGATTAGTATTTCTTTCCCTTGCTGATTACTTTTAAGGAATTCTATTCGGAAGGCAACTTTGATGGTGTATTTGAGCGTTTTGCAAAAATGTTGTTGGACTCCTACCATAAAGCTTTAAAACTTTAGCCATTAATACATAATAGAAGCCTTATTTTTACAAAGTTTAAAAATCTAATTCATTTATTTCTTTTACTTTTGTAAGGCATTGAACACAGATAAAGAACACATCCAACACTTAGCCGCAATTTGCAAAGCAAAAGGGGTCTCCCATGCTATTGTTTCGCCTGGTTCTAGGTGTGCACCTCTAATTATTGCATTCAATCAAATGGATGGAATTGAGTGTATTTCTGTTATTGATGAGAGAAGTGCTGGCTTTGTTGCTTTAGGTATTGCACAACAAAGCAAACAGGTCGTAGCTCTTATTTGCACTTCCGGTTCTGCAACCCTTAATTACGCTCCTGCACTTGCAGAAGCATTTTATCAAAAAGTTCCCTTATTGGTTCTGAGTGCAGATCGTCCCAATGAATGGATTGATCAAGGAGAAAATCAAAGTATCAACCAGTTTGAGATATATAAAAACTATATAAAGAAGTCATATCAACTTCCTGTGCATGTTGAAACAGAGAAAGATTTATGGTATTGTAATCGAATTATTGCAGAAGCCTTGAATACATGCCTTTATCCTGATTTTGGGCCTGTGCATATTAACATACCCTTAAGGGAGCCTTTATACAATATAGGAAACACAACTATTAAACAAACTAAAATTATAGATTTAGCTAAACCTGTCTATGCATTGGAAACTGCAGAGATTAAAAAGCTTGCAGAGGAATGGGCTGGGTATGATAAGATTTTGATTGTCGTTGGCGGACTAAAGGAAAGAGATACTGATTTAGAGCGCATACTTCAAAGGTTCAGTGACCAGAGTAACGTAGTTATCCTCAAGGAGTCTATTTCCAATGTCTATGGAGAAAATTTTATTGATCAGGTCGATGCTAACATTGAAGTAATCCAAGACTTGAAATCAAATAAATACGTACCGCAATTAATACTTACCATAGGGGCAGCCGTTGTTTCAAAAAAATTAAAATTCTGGTTGAGAGCACAAAAAAATCTGAATCATTGGCACATTACCAGTTCGTTTGAGCATTGGGATATTTTTCAAGGCTTATCTAAAGTCTTACAGCACGATGCACAAAGTTTCTTCGAGCGCATGTATGCTTCAATTGATGAATGTGAAAGTACATATCGTAAAGATTGGAAAATGTTAAGTCTATCTGCTGAGCGAATACATACTGACTATCTGGACAAACAAATTTTTACCGATTTTAAAGTATTTGAATTTCTTTTTAAAAATTTACCTCAAGGAAGTAATGTGCATTTAGGAAACAGTACACCTATTCGATACGCGAATTTATTGCGAATTGAGGAGAAGAAAAACTTATCGATAAACTCGAATAGAGGGGTCAGTGGAATTGATGGGGTTATGAGTACCGCAGTCGGAGCAAGTATTGCCAAACCGAATCACTTATGTTTTTGTATTACAGGTGACGTCGCCGCTTTATATGACTCCAATGCTTTAATGAGCGCGCATTTAAGTCCTCAGTTAAAATTGATAATTATTAACAATCAAGGGGGAAATATTTTTAAAATAATTCCGGGACCGCAAAAGCTTTCAGAGCTAGAACAGTTTTTCGAAACGAAGCACGCTTACCACTTTGAACATTTAGCAAATATGCATTCGTGTGCCTATTATACAGCATCAAATCTAGAAGAGCTTAGAATTAAATTCACCAACTTTATTCAAGAAGCAAATGAAAGTGCTATTTTAGAGATTAGAACAAACGGAGATGAGAGTGCCCAATCACTGCGGGCTTACTTCGAATATTTAAAGCAAGAAATTAACTTGAATTAGAAAGCAATGAGTCAAGAAGAAAATATACTAGAAGAGAAGCAATCGGTCATATCCTTGATAGATTTACAAAATGCCAATATTTATCAGGAGGATTCTTTGATTCTTAATCAAGTGGATTTCAAGGTAAATGCCGGAGAGTTTGTTTACCTAATTGGAAAAACGGGTAGTGGCAAAAGTTCATTGCTTAAAACTTTATACGCTGATATCCCATTGATTAAGGGAGAGGGAGCTATCAATACCTTTAACCTTCGAAAATTGAGGGATAAGCAGATTCCTCTTTTACGTAGAAGTATAGGTATTGTCTTTCAAGATTTTGAATTATTAATGGATAGAAGTGTCGCTGAGAATCTTTCTTTCGTTTTAGAAGCTACCGGTTGGAAATCGTCCAATAAGATAAACACAAGAATAGAAGATGTTTTAAATCAAGTCGGACTTAAGACTAAACATTTCAAAATGCCACATGAACTTTCTGGCGGCGAGCAGCAAAGAGTTGTTATTGCTCGTGCATTACTCAATAATCCTGCACTAATTTTGGCAGATGAACCTACAGGAAATTTGGATCCTGACACTTCTGATGATATAATGAATCTATTGTTTAAAATTAATAAAGAATCAAATACAGGGGTTCTAATGGCAACACATAACTACGCTATCATTGAAAAATTTCCTGGTCGTATTGTCAAATGCATAGATGGTACTCTCAAGGAAGATGAAACTATGATGATGTCATTATAAGCGTATGGATTTCTCCATACTCATACCGGTTTATAATACTCATATTGAGTGCTTATGCCATGAACTTTGCAAGCAGGCAGCTAAGTTCTCCGATAATTTCCAAATTTTATTTGTAGACGATTGTTCGGAGCTAAGCATTAGCTATATCAATCAAAAGGTTAGTTCATACACCAATGTAGACTATCAAGTCTTAAGCCAAAACATCGGTAGATCTGCGATACGTAATTTACTCTTTGAAAAAGCACAATATGATAATTGTATTATTATGGATGGAGATGTTCGTGTCATACGCGATGACTTCCTATTAACTTATCTGAAGGCATTAAAAGAGGACATAATTCTTGTGGGAGGACATAGTTATCAGAAGACTATTCCTTTGGACCAATTGAAATTATTACATTGGATGTATGGGGTAAAAGTGGAAAGTAAAAATTTTGAAAAAAGGCAAGCCTTTCCCTATCGTTCATTCATGACCAGTAATTTTGCAAGCACTAAACAAACATTTCAACAATTAAAATTTGATGAATCTATCCATGGATATGGTCATGAGGATACCTTGTTTGGTATTCAAGCCAAGCAAAGAGGTATAACCATTTATCACCTAGACAATCCCGTACAGCATGTTGGTTTAGAAAATACAACTGTGTTTATTGATAAACAAAAAAGTGCAGTAAGCAACCTAAAGCGACTTTATAATAGTAGCCCGAATAAAAATGAACTTCATCAACAAATTCAACTTATTCGATTAGGAGAATTGAAATTGCCTTGGTTACTTTTGAGAATCATAAGGCCTTTATTGCTAAAAAATTTGAAGGGGGAATCACCTAAAATTATATCGCTTCAACTACTCAAGATCCTATGGTGGAGATATGGATAACTAGTATGCTTCGGGATATAAAAACTTATAACTTTACATAAAAATAAAGGTACAAAAAAATGAAAGTTGCATTACTAGGATATGGTAAAATGGGCAAGACCATCGAAAATGTTTTATTAGCACGCAAGCATACAGTAGTCTTAAAAATAAATGATGGTAATTTAGAAGAACTTACATTGGATAATTTAAAATCCTGTGATCTTGCTATCGAATTTTCAAATCCTTCAAGTGCTCTTTCTAATTATCGATTATGCTTTGAAGCAGGAATTCCTGTGGTATCTGGAACGACAGGTTGGCTGGAACATTTAGATCAACTAAAAATAGAATTAAATGAAAGGAATGGCACTCTTTTCTATTCTCCAAATTTCAGTATTGGCGTAAATATATTCTTTAAACTAAACACTTTTTTAGCAGGTTTGATGAATCAACATGAAAGTTATGATGTTGAAATTGAAGAAATTCATCATAAGGAAAAGTTAGATTCGCCAAGTGGGACGGGTATTAAAACGGCTGCGCTTATTTTAAGTGAAATAGAAAGGAAGGATCAATGGGTAGAAAATTTTAAAAACACTGAAAGTGAGCTTCTAATCAAGGTTAAAAGAGAAGAAGATGTTTCAGGCACTCATTCTGTCGATTATTTTTCCGACGTAGATAAGTTGAGTATTTCACACACCGCCTTTTCTCGAAAAGGATTCGCATTCGGCGCCGTTATTGCGGCTGAATGGGTCATCGGAAAGAGAGGATTTTTTGGAATGGACGATATGCTTAATTTTTAAAAATTTGTGCGCGAAAAACTTTAATTTTACCACCCACAGAAAATAATGAATAAATGATTTTTATTGCAATAATATTATTGTTAGTTGGCTATATGTTTGGTCTATATCTCTGGTTTGAGAAAGCTGGAGAACTCGGATGGAAGGCCTTCGTGCCTTATTTAAGAATTAAAACTTGGATTGAATTGACTAATAAGCCAAAATGGTTTGTTGTGGGCAGTTTTATTCCTGTTCTTAATCTCTTTATTTATACGAATTTGATTGGTGAAACTAGCGATAGTTATAGACGTTATGCATTTTGGGAACATACCATTGCGATACTTGGCGGTTGGTTTTGGCTGCCTTATATTGGAAGAAAACAAGAAGAAAAATATCATGGTGCAGGGGGAGAAAACGACAATTACAAAAGGCCAGTAAAGGTAAAAATACGGGAATGGGCAGATGCAATCATTTTTGCAGTTTGTGCAGCATACTTTATTCGAACTTTTGTTTTTGAGATATACGCTATTCCAACATCAAGTATGGAAGGAACTTTGAGAGTTGGTGATGTTTTGGTGGTAAGTAAGTTTCACTATGGAAGTCGGGTACCAAATACACCGCTTGCATTTCCTTTAGTTCATCACAGTTTTCCTAAGTTTTTAGGCGGTGGTAAATCGTATTTAGAATGGATAAAGCTTCCGTATAATCGATTGCCCGCAATAGAAAGAGTTAGCCGAAATGACATGGTTGTATTTAACTTTCCTGCAAATGATACCACTACCCGAGAATTTGACAGTGCACTCCCCTATTATGACCTAGTAAGACGTGCCGAGGCTGAAGGTATTCCAAACGCAGACAAATTTATAAAAGACAAATATACAGTCATCTCAAGACCTGTCGATAAACGAGAGAATTACATTAAACGCTGCGTAGCTATTCCAGGAGATAAGTTGGAAGTCAGAAGTGGTGAGTTATTGATCAATGATGCACCAGCTTATGAACCTGAAAATTTGCAATTCACTTTTGTTGTTTATGCAAGTTCAATAATTAGTGATGATCAATTTCATGATATTGATGTAACTGAATTTAATGTGATTTCATCTGCTCCTTCAGTGTATGAAGTGTATACAAATAAGTCTAAAGCATTATTGCTAGCTGCAATGGATAAGGTTACATCAGTTGAACCCTACTTTTACAATGAGCGTGACGATTATAATGGTTCAGCATATACTTTCTACCCATACCATGAAGATTTCAGATATAATCAGGACAATTATGGCCCGATAACTATTCCGAGCAAAGGACTAACTATCCCCTTAAATAAGAGCAACTACTTGCTCTATGAGCGATGTATTCGTGTTTATGAAAATAACAGCTTAACGATTAAGAATGGTAAGGCCTACATTAATGGTTTGGAGAGTAATTCGTACACGTTTAAGATGGACTATTATTGGATGATGGGAGATAATCGTCATCGTTCCCAAGATTCCAGATTTTGGGGCTTTGTTCCTGAAGATCATATCGTAGGGAAAGCATGGTTCTTGGTAACTTCATTCAGTAAGGAAGACAGCTTCTTACGCTTAGATAGAACTTTAAGAGGCATCCATGGTAATTGGGCTCCGCAAGATGAAAAGTACAGGCATTAAATATCTATTGTATGAAATCCTTTTTTACAATCAAAACTTTAGTTAAGTTTGATGTCAGTTTTAATCTACCACTGGCCTAGTAGCTCAATTGGATAGAGCACTACATTACGGCTGTAGAGGTTTGGGGTTCGACTCCCTACTAGGTCACAGAAGGTCTTTTCAAGTCATTGGAAAGGCCTTTTTTTTAGAGTAAATATGATTTCTTATACCCCAATAACCGATATCATTAGCTTACCGTGTTTCAATGTAGATAGGATAAATATAACTTAACAATCACTTAAGATTGTCAGAAAAGGACATTATAGATCCTCTTTTACTTCGTTCAGAAATAATTTAATTTGTTGCAACGACTCAACAATTCGCTGGTTATTTTTAAGATTATCTGTATTCGAACTTAATTTTTGTTTAGCTCCGTCCAGGGTATACCCTTTTTCCTTAACTAAATGATAAATCATTTTCAGATTTTTCACATCCAGTTTTGTAAACAAGCGATTACCTTTCTTGTTTTTACGTGGTTTTAAGATATCAAACTCTTTTTCCCAATAGCGCAATAAAGATGTTGACACATCGAAAATTTTCGCAACCTCACCTATAGAATAATATAGTTTTTCAATCTTAAACTCTTTGTAAGGCATTGAAATTAAGTTTTAACTGATTAGATATTCAAAGTTATTCATATTACATTAAAATGTGTTTATTTCTCAAACATATTTTAAATTTAATTCTAATCTTCGGGATAGTTCAGAAATCTGAATGTTTTGCCTAGTGTAATGATCCACTAGATTAATCTAAGGAACTTCCAGTATTTTCAGAAAGTCGAACCATTTCTTCAAAACTATCATCATCTAAGTCTTGATAATAAAAATATACGGGATTTACTTTTTGTCCATTTTTGTGCACCTCGTAATGCAGATGTGGCCCAACCGACTTGCCAGTGTTTCCGACATAGCCTATTACTTGTCCGCGTTGAACTTCCTCTCCTTGGTTTATAGCAAAACCATTCAGGTGGGCATAGAGGGTCTTATAGCCATAGCCATGGTCAATGATTATGCGTTTGCCGTAGCCTCCAGTGCTATAATTGACTTTAATCGCTTTTCCTTTACCCGTAGCATAAATTTCCGTACCCTTTGGTGCAGTAAAATCCATTCCTGCGTGAAACTTACTAACTCCATATACCGGATCTATCCTCCAACCATAACCTGAAGCCATGCGTTTTAAATCATGATTAGATACGGGCTGTATAGCTGGTAAAGACTTAAGTTTATCCTCTTTCTTATGCACCAAATTAGCAATTTCATCGTAAGATTCTGATTGCAAAAACATTTTGCGCTTTAAGGCATCCAACTTAAGGTTTACATCAACCAATAAATCTCCAGTATTATACATTGCAAGTTCCTGATAACGTTCACTGCCTCCCACTTCAATATTCCATAGAGATGACGAAACCGGCTCAGATTCGAAGATTACTCGATAAATATTTCTATCCCGTTCTTGCAAATTTTCAATTACTTTACTCAGCTGATCCATAGAAGAACTTAAGTATTCGAGCTGTTCTGTTTGAGTCTTATTTTCCTTCATTAACATCTTCTCTTTAGGTGATGAAAAGACGGAACCGCCAATAATTATAATGAGAAATGCGGTAACAATTGCTGCAGATAAAAATCCTAAAACTTTCAATATCCTGTTATTCCATGAAACCTTTACTTTTTCGTATTGCAAGGTTTTTAAATTATAATAGAACTTTTCTTTTTTCACAGCTATATAAAAGCGTACTTTTGTACTTTTAATTGAATAAATGTACGTCAAATATAGTTAATTAATTTTAGCTTAGACTCTTAAAAAAACTTAATCCTGCTATGAAAACAGCAAAGGAAATTAGGCAAGCTTTTTTAGATTTCTTCGAATCAAAGCAACATAAAATTGTATCTTCTGCACCTATAGTTGTCAAAGATGACCCTACCTTAATGTTTACCAATGCTGGCATGAACCAATTTAAGGACTATTTTTTGGGGAATAAAGCAGTAATTAATTCACGGCTTACAGATACCCAGAAATGCTTGCGCGTATCAGGAAAACACAACGACCTTGAAGAGGTAGGTGTAGACAGCTACCATCACACTATGTTTGAGATGTTGGGTAATTGGAGCTTTGGTGACTATTTCAAAAAGGATGCTTTATCCTGGGCATGGGAATTATTAACAGAGGTTTATCAAATAGATAAGAATAGATTGTACGTTTCAGTTTTTGAGGGAAGTGAAGAAGAAGGTATTCCCTTTGACCAAGAATCTTTTGATACTTGGGGAAAATTGGTGCCTGCAGATAGAATTATTCGAGGAAACAAAAAAGATAATTTCTGGGAAATGGGCGAAGTTGGCCCTTGTGGACCTAGTTCTGAGATTCATTATGACGGAAGAAGTGAGGAAGAAAGAGCAAAAACGGGTGGGGCTAGTCTGGTTAACCAGGACCACGATCAGGTCATTGAAATTTGGAATAATGTATTTATTGAATTTGAACGGAAGGCAGACGGCAGCTTAGTAAAGCTTCCAAGCAGGCATGTAGATACGGGAATGGGATTAGAGCGATTAGTTCGTATACTTCAAGACGAGACTAGTAATTATGATACGGATATATTTATGCCACTGATTAGAAAATTAGAGGATATTTCCGATAAAACCTATGGTTCAGATGAACAGACCGACATTGCTTTTAGAGTAATTGCTGATCATATTCGCGCAATAAGTTTTACTATAGCCGACGGACAACTTCCTGCAAGCAATGGCGCGGGTTATGTAATTCGAAGAATCCTCCGAAGAGCTGTAAGGTATGGCTATACGTCTTTAGGTCTTAATAAACCTTTTTTAGTTAAGTTATTGCCTGTATTAGAAGATCAATTTGATGGAATATTTCCTGAATTGAAAGCTCAACATAATTTTGTAGCAAAGGTGATAAATGAAGAAGAAGCAAGTTTTTTCAAGACACTTGCTACAGGACTTCGATTAATCGATGATCTAATTCTCAATACAGAGAAAAAAATGGTTGACGGATCAAGGGTTTTTGAACTTTACGACACTTATGGTTTTCCATTGGATTTAACTCAGTTAATTGTTGGAGAAAAAGGCTTAAGTGTTGATCTTAAAAGTTTTGAAAATGCTATGCTCAAACAAAAGTCTCGATCACGAAATGCGGAACAATCCGAGCAAGGTGACTGGCAGGTTTTAATGGATAGTGATCTCAGCAAGTTTATTGGATATGACCAATTAGAAAGTACCGCTCATATTGTTAAATATCGTGAGGTTGAGCGAAAAGGGAAAAAAGTTTACCATATAGTATTAGACAAAACACCATTCTACGCTGAAAGTGGTGGTCAAGTTGGCGATACGGGCTATCTGCAAGATGGAACTGCCAAATATGAAGTGATAGACACAACTAAGGAGAATCAGTTGTTTATTCATACATTAGAACATCTACCAAATAATCTTGAAGTAAGCTTTAACGCAAAAGTCAGTGCTCAAAAACGAGAAGCAACTCAAATGAATCACAGTGCCACTCACCTATTGCATGAAGCGCTGCGTGAAATTTTAGGGAAGCATGTAGAACAGCGGGGTTCTTTAGTTAATGAGCAATATTTACGTTTTGATTTCTCTCATTTTGAGAAAATGAGTAAAGAAGAGTTAGCGCAAATAGAAGATTTCGTCAATAAAAAAATTGATCAAAACATTACTTTAACCGCTCTGGATAATGTCGCCATTGAAGAAGCAAAGAGTATGGGTGCTATGGCCTTGTTCGGTGAAAAATATGGTGATCGAGTTCGTGTCATTAAGTTTGATTCATCTATAGAGTTATGTGGCGGGACTCATGTTAAAAACACTGGTCAAATCAGGCACTTTAAAATTATGAGTGAAAGCTCAATAGCTTCTGGAATTAGAAGAATAGAAGCTTGGACCGGAAGTAAAGTACTAAGCTATTTTAAAGAGCAGGTTGCTCTGTTAGAGGATATCAAAACTACTCTAAAGCAATCACCTAAACCGATAGAGACGATAGAGAAATTACAGCAGGAAAATACTGAACTGAAGAAGCGATTGGGGAAATTTTCAATCATGCAACAAAGCATGGTTAAGGAAGAACTAAAAAATAAAATTCAAACGATCGGTGGAGTGAATGTCATTATTGAGAAAGTTAGTTTAGATAGTAATGATGCAGTAAAGAATATTGCCTTTCAACTAAAAAATGAGCTTTCTAATCTTTTCTTGGTTCTCGCCGTTGTGGTCGACAGTAAACCAATTTTAACGGTCATGGTTAGTGATGGATTGACAAAGTCTACTTCGCTACATGCTGGTAATATTGTAAGAGAACTAGCCAAAGAAATTCAAGGAGGTGGAGGTGGTCAGGCCTTTTTTGCAACCGCTGGTGGTAAAAATGTTGAAGGTCTTGATAGTGCGCTTACCAAAGCCAGAGCAATTAAATTTTGATTGAAGTAAATAAATAAGTTAATTATGATGTGGTTTTATAAGAAAATATTGATTTATCGATTATATATCGGTATTGTATTATTGATTGGATCAATTGCTTTGGCAATATTAGGAGATAACTGGGGCTGGTTTAGCTTATGCTTAACGATTGGTTTAATTGCTTTCGTATCTCATTTCCTTTTTGGCCCGCTTCGATTAATCCAAGAGGCAGTTCAAGCAGGAGATATGGAAGCCGCTGATAAGTATTTGAAGATGGTTCAGTTTCCTAAACTACTTATTAAGCCAGTGAGGCAGGGATACTATATGGTTAAGTCTAACATGGCCATGCAGAATAAAGACTTTAACACGGCTGAAGGTTTTTTAAAGGAAAGTATTAAGAGTAAAAGTAGTCTTGCGGGCGAGGAATTTGAAGGCGCTTCTTATTTACAACTAGGTATGTTAGCTATGCAAAAGGGTGATCGTAAAGAAGCCAAGCGCAATTTGAAGCAGGCCTTGGCAAAAGGTCTTCCTGATGATGACAGCATGGCTGCTGCCCTGCTGCAACTATCTTCAATAGAAATTCAGGGTAGACAACTCAAGCAGGGGAAAGAGTATTTCAAAAAAGCAAAAAAATTGAAGCCGCAGAGTAAAGAAATTAAAGAGCAACTTGCACAGATGGGAAAATATATTTCAAGAGTTAGATAAACGCATACATTAGCCAAAGTACGCTAATGCATATGATGTGAATTGAAAAATTTATCTTCTGGTTTGATTTTACTTCACTGAAATGATAGCCAAGGTCAAACGTGATATCGCTACAAGTTTACCATTTTCATCTTTAATTTCAATACTCCAAACTTGACTCTGTCGTCCGAGATGAATAGGCATCGCTCGGCCAGTCACTATTCCACTTCTTACTGATCTTAAATGATTAGCGTTAATTTCCTGTCCTACAGTTGTTTGTTTTAAATCTTCTAAACAAAGATAACCTCCCATGCTACCCAATGTCTCGGCAAGCACAACTGAAGCCCCGCCATGCAAAACGCCGAATGGTTGTATTGTCCGCTCATCAACCGGCATGTTAGCTTCTATATAATCATCCCCAACGGCGCTAAACTTGATGCCCAAATGCCTGACCATATTGCCCTGGGTATTATTTAATCCATCTAATGTAAATTCCTTCTTCCAAATCATATTTCTACATTTCCTTGTTCATGAAACTAGATTATTTAAAATCCTTGTAAAGCATACTTGGTTGTATTTCCTTATTATGCTGATACTTTCCACTTTTATAAACATCATATTCGCCATCAATAGCATGGTAGTATATTTGACAAATTTCAACATTTGGGTATATACGTATAGGTTGAACGCAAAATATTTCTAGTGTCCAAAATCCATCAAACCCAACATCTCCAAAACCAGCAGTTACATGGATAAACATACCCAAACGACCGATGGAGCTTCTTCCTTCCAACATAGGCACATATCCTTCTGTTCGGGTATGCTCAAGCGTTCTACCTAGGTAAAGTTTATTTGTCTCCAAAAGCAAACCCTCTTCAGGAATAATAATCTTGCTTGCTGTATTAGGCGTTTTCATATCCAATGTATGCTTATCATAGACTAAAAGTTCATTAAACAAGCGCAAATTATAGCTGTTTGGATTCAATTGTTTCTCATCGAATGGAGCAATAAATATATTATTATCTAATTCCTCTTTTATTTTTTTACCACTTAATATCATAATGGATACAAATATAAGCAAGCCTTAAAGCTTTTAGCTCCAAAGTTTAATAAATTATACAGAAATCAAGTTAACTTTAGTATTGAATAGAAATCAAAGGTTTGAGGAAAACGCTATGAATAATTTAATTGTGTTGCATAACAGTCGATGCATGAAAAGCAGAAATGCTTTAAAGGTACTTGAAGAACAAAATATACCCTATTCTATAGTTCTCTATTTAGAAGGGACGATGGATATAAAGGATCTAAAGGACTTACTCTCAAAACTTCGACTGAATCCTAGTGATATTGTCCGTAAAACAGACGCCCTTTATAAAGAGTATTATATGGGTAAAGAATTCAGTAAT
>CAZZMB010000003.1:29879-44755 GCA_964655225.1 uncultured Chitinophagales bacterium
GAATAATGAAAAATGAGAACTATCCAAGTAAGGCAAATATGGAAAAGATAGTTATTCTTTTTGATCGTTATATTGAAGAATACCCAGATGCAGATGAAAGCTTTTCTTACATGGAGTTAAAAGCCAAATATCAGGCTGCAAACAATAACTATGAGCAAGCTTTAAATACCTACGAGGACTTAGTAAAAAAGTACCCCGACGATAGCCGAAGTGCTGATGCTGTTTTTATGCAAGCTTTTATCATTGAAAACTATCTTTTAGACAAAGTAAAGGCTAAAACTAAGTACAGTGATTTTTTAAGGCATTACCCCAATCATGAACTTGCTGATGACGCTCAATTCTCGATTGAAAATTTATCCTTAACTGATGAAGAAATTATGTTAAAGCTACAGTCATTTCAGCTTGATTCATCAAATGTTAAACTGCAAAACTAGGAATCTACTTTATGGTATTTTTCTACAAATTGATCTACCCTGCGCAGTAATCGGCTGCTACCAATATAGATAGGGCTTCTTTGGTGTAAATCATGAGGGATGATATCCATAATTTCTTGGTGCCCATCGCTCGCTCTACCACCTGCTTGCTGCATCAAAAAAGCCATTGGGATGCATTCGTAAAGCAAACGTAATTTACCATTAGGAGCATTACTTGTGGAAGGATACATAAAAATGCCACCTTTGAGCAAAGTCCTGTGCATATCACCAACCATGGAGCCAATATAACGTAAGCCTTTTCTTTTCTCATTAACCAACCAATCAATATATCGACGGGTATGCTCTGGGAAAAATGCATAATTCGATTGATTAACTGCATAATACTTTCCTGTATCAGGAGTTTTGATATTTGGATGTGACAAACAGTACTCGCCTATACTTGGGTCTAAAGTAAACCCATTTACACCATTTCCTGTGCTATAGACCATCATCGTCGAACTTCCATAAATCACATAGCCAGCAGCGACTAACTTATTTCCTTCTTGAAGAAAGTCATCTATATTGCATATGCCTTTCGAAGACTTTCGTTTGTAAATTGAAAATATGGTTCCAATACTTGCATTTATATCAATATTCGAAGAGCCATCTAAAGGATCCATCAGAACCACATAATGTGCCTTGTGTCCATCTTCCGTGTCAACTACAATAATATCCTCATTTTCTTCACTTCCAATACCAGTGCATTGACCACCATTTTTCAAATAGTTAATCAGCATATTATTGGCGTAAACGTCTAACTTTTGCTGCTCTTCATCCTGTATATTAGTGCCACCCGCTGCACCGAGTATATCTACTAGACCAGCCTTGTTCACTTGTCTATTTATAACCTTAGAAGCAACTCCAATATCTCGGAGTAACTTAGATAAATTTCCGGTGGCATCTGAATAATCTTTCTCTTTTAAAATGATGAATTCATCTAAAGTAAAACCATTATAGTGATTCATAAGCTTGGGGTTTATTAACAGCAAAGATATGTTTAATAATACATTTTCAAACTGAAAATTCTCATTACCTTTGAGTAAACGTTAAGGATGCAGGTATTTAAGTTTGGTGGTGCTTCAGTGAAGGATGCAGAAAGTATCAAAAATGTAGCAACTATACTCAAGCAAAATGAAGATTTAGATAAGGTAGTTGTGTTTTCTGCAATGGGCAAGACAACGAATGCCTTAGAGGATGTGGTGAATTTGTTCGTAAAAAACGATGAAAAGTACCTACAATATCTGCATGAAATTAGAGCATATCATCAAATGGTCTCTGATGACCTTTTTGGGGTCAAGAGTCCTATTCAATATAAAATATTTGCTCTTTTTGATCAAGTCGAAATTTTTTGCTCAGCACATCATTCAGATAGTTATACTTTTATATATGATCAGATTGTGAGTTTAGGTGAATTGGCTTCAACATCCTTAGTCTCTTCCTATTTAAATCATGTAGGAATTTCAAATAAATGGGTAGATGCACGAGATATTATTAGAACGGATCGTTCTTTTACAGATGCCCAAATAGATTGGGAAACCACGAAAACATTGATTGAGGATAAAATTAACGAGCTTAAAGAGAAAACTATTATTACTCAGGGTTTCATTGCAAGTACTTCTGAAAGATTTACTACTACCTTAGGGAGAGAGGGTTCCGATTATTCTGCTGCGGTGATTGCTCATTGTTTGAATGCCGAAAAAATAGTGATCTGGAAGGATGTGGAAGGCATAATGAACGCTGACCCCAAAATGTTTAGGGATGCTATATTGATTTCAAAAATTGCATTTAAGGAAGCTATTGAAATGACCTATTATGGCGCAAAAGTAATTCACTCCAAAACCATAAGGCCACTTCAAAATAAAAATATCCCATTAGAAGTTCGTTCTTTTCTTAAAAGTGATAAAGGCGGGACTTTGATTCATCGTTTTGATGAAGAAATTCAGTACCCACCAATTATAGTTCATAAAAGGAAGCAGGTATTGCTGCAATTCTCAGCTAAAGATTTTTCCTTCATAGCCGAAAATCATATGCAAGAAATTTTTGGAGCCTTTGCAAAAGCACGATTACGCATGAATATTATGCAGAATGGAGCTATCAATTTCTTGGCAGGTATAGACCATAATACATCAAAAATTTTAGAGGTACTCCATTCACTCCAACCTTCATTCAGTATCAGTAAAACGGAGAATTTAGATCTTATAACTATTCGACATTACAATGATCAGGTGCTCAACCGAGAGCTTGAACAAAAAAATATTTTTTTGACTCAGAAGACCAATGATACCATACAAGTTCTATGTCAATCCACTTAAAGGATTAAGGTTACATTCCCTTGTATATATTCTATATCATTGCTGTTTTCAGAAGTATAGGATAAGCTGTATGAATAAACACCCATTTCCGCTTTCTGCCCTCTCACTGAACCATTCCATCCAGCATTAGAATCATCACTCATATATATAACTTGCCCCCATCTGTCATAAATAGTACATTGATAATTTGAGAATCCTATTTCGCAAGAATTAATCAATCTAAAATAATCATTAATCCCATCTTGATTTGGACTAAATCCTGTTGGAAAGACTATAGCACATTCTTTTGCGCAATTTTCAATATCAATATAAAGCGAGTCAGATACCTGACACCCTGTATTTAATTCTTCAAAGCTAACTGCATACATTCCAGAATAATTAGGATTCAGAAACTGCCCTTCTGTACCATCGCTCCAAATGAAGTTATATCCTTCAATTTCAGCAAATATTGTGTTGTTATCTTGCATACAAAGAGTGGTATCTTTTAGTACATTAACTGGTGTTGATTCATTGATAGTAAGTTTAACGGTATCATATATTTTTTCTCCACAATAGCCATTCATAAGAAGCTGAAATGTATATTCGCCGCTTTCAATTCCTTGAATAGAAAGTAAGCTTGAATCCACCCCTAAAAATGCAGAGTTATTCTCTAAACTGGAAAGTAAGTTATTACTTATAATACTCCATTGGTAGTTTTCAACGTATGAAGAGTTCGAACTTAAGGTATGATTGTAAACATCACAAATAGTAATATCTTCTATTTCTGAATAATCAATGCTGTTTGGTAATATAACAGTTACTGATTCTGTATTTAAACAACCATTATTATCAACTCCAACTACAGTATATACGTTTCCGCTATTAGATGGCGTATAACTTTGACCATTTATAACTCCATTATCCCAGGTATAAGATAGGCCACCTGTCCCCCATAATGTGATACTTTCTCCAGAACAAACCGTTGTATCTGAGGCAATAATTCCTATATTAGGTTGAGGAAAAACAGTAACAAAAACGCTATCTTGACTTGAACATCCATTTGAATCAACTCCAAACAATGTGTAGCTTGTAATGCCTAATGGAGGAAAAAAGCTTACACCGTCTTCAACTGAATTTGACCATGTATACATACTTCCACCTGAACCATTTAATGTAATAGATTCAGTTTCACATATATCGTTTCCAGAGCTTGATACTGAAATATCTGGAAGTGAGTTATTTACAATTTCAATACTGTCAGAATCTGAACAACCATTGCTGTCGTAACCTGTTACGACATATGATAAATTTCCTGCAGCTGGAACAAATTCTACCCCATTTGTAGCCTCATTATTCCATATGTAGTTTAATGCTCCCGATCCTAAGAGAATTATACTATCTCCTTCACATATTATGTTTGATGTAGCTTGTGCAGTAACCTCTGGTAATCCATTAACGATAATCTCTATTGAATCGCCTCCTTGACAAATATTAGAGCTATTAATAGACACAACGCTATAAATATTAGTTCCTATTGGTGGCGCAAACGTTATCCCATTTGAAATTCCATTCGACCATGAAAAGTCACTTGCACCAGAGGCAGTAAGCGTAATATTATCACCAGCACAGATTGAAGTGTCGCTAGCTATAATTCTTATGCTTGGAGCTACCAATGCATTTATAGTTGTCTGTGCACTATCTGCACAACCATTTAAATCAGTTCCAATTACGGTATAATTTGAAAGTCCTTGGTTTGGAACAAAATCTTGTCCATTATTCAAACCATGGCTCCAAGAATAACTATCCGCTCCATTGGCTGTTAAATTTACACTCTCACCATTACAAATTGAATCACTACTTGATGTAATACTTATATTGGGCAAAGTATTAACGATAACATCAATACTCTCGGAAATTATACAACCATTAGCATTTGATGCTGTCATTATATATGTTGTCGTTCCTAATGGCGGAATAAAAGCGATATTATCTAATACCCCATTATTCCATGTAACATTTTGAACACCTATAGAACTAAGTGTAATCGTTTCTCCAAAACAAATAGGCGATATAGGATTAATACTTGATATTGCGTTCGGATTAAAAATAACAACCACCGTATCAAAACTTAGACATCCATTTGAATTATATCCTGTTAAAATATACTCCGTTGTACCAAATGGTGGAGTAAAAGCCACATTATCCAATACACCATTATTCCATGAATAGTTTGATGCTCCAGAACCAGTAAGAGTGACTAATCCATTTGAACATAAATCATCCGTGTTTACATTTCCCACAACAGGAGTAAAATAGTTTACGCTGATAAGTGTTGATTGCGTGACTGGACAGAAACCATTAAAGAAGGTTGTAGCTGTAAAATTTTCTGGGGTTGATGGCGTAACCATGACTAAAGTATCGTTAACTATAACAAGATTAGGGCTTGGTGTCCAATAAATACTATCTAACGTTGAAGCTCCCTCTAGAGTTATTGCTTCCGCAGTTCCATTACATACAAAACTAGGTGCGTTTAAGCTGAATGTTCCTTGATTGTTTAATACATTTATTGAATATGTATAAGTTGAACTACCAACAAGAGGACAAGCGTCATCAGCGATATTTACTGAAAAAAAGCTAAGGCCTATATCGCTTGTTTGCGGAGTCCAGCAGAATGTAGCGGAAGGTGCAGTAGTATTATTATTAAAAATTTGAAAGGTTGAATTTGCAATTTCTTGATTCCAATCTACACTTAGTATTTGAGATTCAGCATCACTGAATGAGAGATCAAAACAAATTTGGTTATCAGCACAAACACTTGTTACAAAATCTAATGAATCCGAACCAAGAATATTGTTAATACCTGATGCTGTGGGTGAAACATTCGCACAAGCAGTAACATTAAATTGAATATCTCTTAATGTTGAACCAATTTTAACACCATTTCTGAACTCTTCAACCAAAATACACATTACACCTACTTGCTGTGCAGATGGAGTAAAACTTATAGCTCCAGTATTAGGGTTAACTTGAATAGGATTTGATGTTGTCAAAGGATTGACACCACTAAAACCTGGAAGATACTCTACAGGATCATTATAACCCTCATAACAATCACTTGCACTAAAATACAGAGAATCACCATCCGGATCATAAACACCATGATTATAGATGACAGGTTGGTTAACACAAACAATTGGTGTTGGATAATTATTAAATACAGGAGAGTTATTTAAAGTATTATTTGGCGCTGCATAGGATGCCGATAAATAAATATTTTCACTGCCTGGATTCGCTAAGGTAGTAATAGAGTAGTTTCTGCAGCAAAGTGTGTAATCAAATATAATATCCGTACATCCTGAAGGGATATTGACTGTAGTTGTATAAATATGCTCCTCTATTCCAATAGTACCAGATCCACTTTGACATGCTGTAGGAAGACCAGGACAGGTTGGAGTAATATCAGTATAACCACTACGAAATGCAGTAGCTACTCCAGAACCACAACTTGATTGCCATTCGATGCTCTCGAAAGCATAAAGAGCTATTCCATTGCAGTCTCTGTATAGTTTCAAGGTAAGATTAAAAGTATTGGCTCCTACTTGTGTATAAACCAAATCACCTCCTAAGGCATGTGTAGCATATGCCGTATTTAAATTCAATAAAAATATAACCGTAAAAAGAAAAAAGAAAACCTTTCTCAGAGCAACCATTTTTATGTCTAATAATAATCTCATGAAGGTATTTACGAGATTAGAATAAGATAGTTTCAAATGGATAGGTGAAACCAAGCGGAATAAATACTGCGTTCTCTCTGTTCTTTTATAAGATAATAGGTGAAAAGTATAAAAAGCTTAATAAGCTATGAACCACTAAAAGTAATTTATACTTAGTGTTAATAGGAGTTTAGCTTATTTCGGATAGTGCCTTTTTCGATGTGAAAGTATTTCAATATATTATAGATTAAGTGCTAATGAGAAGTTACGCTGGAACAACTTAAAAATTTCTAATAAATTAGCTTTTAACAAGATAATTATCGTGTTTAAAGCAAAATTTAAGACAAATAGTACCGTAAAAAACAAATCTAAATAAGCTATGAAAATAGAAGTTTAAAAAAATATAACTCCAAATTAGTATTGGTAATGAATGACAAAAGATCAAATCAAATAAGACTATGTAGTTTACATATATCAAATAATCTACACATTATTATTGAGCAGAAATAGTCAATTTCTTCTTTGAATAATTAAATCTGCTAAACCCATTAATTCGGACTTTGACTTTGTGGTTTCTATGGCTTTAAGATTTAGTAGGCTTTCATCGATTAAATCTTTCATTTTTTGCACGCAATACGCTTTAGCTCCACTAGATTCAAAGATCGATTTTACTGAGGATATTTTCTCTTCCTCTTCACCACTTTTATCCTCATACCAGCGAAGTAAATTCATTTTCTCCTCTTTGCTTCCCAGGTCTAGGCTAGCTATAAATAGAAGGGTTTTCTTATTATTAAGTATATCACCTCCAATTCGCTTTCCAAGCTGATTATCACCAAAAGTATCGAGATAATCATCTTGTATTTGAAAAGCAATTCCAAGTAATCGACCAAACTCATATATTTTTTTCTGATCCTCTTGCGATGCACCAGCTATATTGGCGCCCATCTGAAGACTACAAGCTAAAAGAACCGCTGTTTTAAACTCAATCATTTTTATATATTCTTCTTCAGAAACCCTTTCTAGAGTCTCAAAATCAACATCCATTTGCTGTCCCTCATGAATTTCTACCGCTGTTTTACTTATCAAATCAAATAAATCTGCACAAGTTTTTCCTTTCAGTTTACAAGCCATCTGTAAGGCTGTAATAAACATAAAATCTCCACTTAGAATACCTGAGTTTAAGCCAAATTTTTTATAAACCGTTTCCTTTCCTCTTCTAATAGATGAGTTGTCCATAATATCATCATGGACTAAAGTGAAATTATGAAAAAGCTCAATACCATATGCGTTTGAAATGACATCCTCAATTTTACCACCAAACATTTCATTTGAATAAATCATCAGCAGTGGGCGAATATATTTACCCCCTGAATCCATGGCATAAGAAATAGGCTGACAGAGGGCCTCGGGAGTGTCCTTAAAATAGACTTGATGTAGACCTTGAAATTTGGCTTGTAAATCTTTACTATGCTTCATTAAACTAAAATTATTGATAATTGATTACCCAGCAATCTCTAAATCTATTTGTTTATCCTTCAAGCTAGTTTTGGATACCTTAACCTGAATGGATTCACCAATTTGATAAATGGTCTTTGTAATTAAGCCTGTAAGCCGCATATTTTCTTCGTCGTAGACAAAATCTTCTTGCATATTAACCATAGCGACCATTCCCTCGCACTTATTTTCCACTAATTCTACAAAGAATCCTCTTGCTATTACTCCGCTTATGATGCCTTCATATACTTCTCCTATTCGAGTAGATAAATATTCTACCTGCTTATACTTAATTGCCTCACGTTCAGCTTTTTGCGATTGACGCTCCATTAAACTAGACTGCTGAGAGAGATCTTCCAATTCCTCACTGGTATATCGAGGACGATCTTTAAGTAAGGTTTGTAAAAGTAGTCGATGCACTAGAACATCCGGATATCTTCTTATCGGAGAAGTAAAGTGAGTATAGTGTTCATAAGCTAAACCATAATGCCCTATATTCTTGGTTGTATACACGGCTTTAGCCATTGAACGAACTGCTAAACGGCCTAGTACACTTAGTTCTGGTTTTTGAACAATTATACCCATCAAATTATTTAATGCATCTCTTGCCTGTTCAGCATCCTTAAATGCAATATTGTATCCAAATCGCTTGGCTACATTAGACAGGATCGTCAATTTAGACAAATCGGGTTTGTCATGAACCCTATATACACCTGGCTGCTTTCCTCTACCCTTTTCCGCTTTACTTAAAAATTTGGCGACTGTAGTATTAGCTAAAAGCATGAAATCTTCCACTAATAAATTTGCATCCGTTCTTTCCTTAACGTAAACCTCTGTAGGAACAGCATCCTCATCCAACTTAAATCGCACTTCATCACCCGTGTCAAAATTAATTGAACCATTTTTTGTTCGTTTTTCTCTAAGTGAATAAGCAATGTGATTGAGAAATTCTAATTCATCAAAAAATTCACCTTCTTGATTATTCAGGATTTCCTGTACTTCATGATAAGCAAATCTTTTATCAGAATTAATTACTGTTTTGGCAAAAGAATATTCTACAATTTCATATTTCTCATTAATTTCAAACAATACTGAAAACGCACATTTGTCCTCTCCTGGGCGAAGAGAGCACACTACATTAGATAATTTTTCAGGCAACATTGGACATACTCTATCGGGAAGATATACTGAAGTAGCTCTAAACTGAGCTTCTCGATCTAGCGCACTGCCAGGGCGCACGTAATGCGCAACATCTGCTATATGCACGCCAATTTCGAAATTCCCATTTTTTAGTGGTTTAATTGAAAGTGCATCATCAAAATCTTTTGCATCAACAGGGTCAATAGTGAAAGTTAACTCCTCCCTGTAATCCAAACGCTCGCTAAGCTCATGTTTGGATATTTTTTCATTTATTTTATCCGTTTCTGCAAGAACATCGCTTGGGAAAACAATATTAAATCCCTGCTGCATAAGGATGGTTCGCATTTCAAGTTCATTTGGAGAAAGATTATTTAACTTCTCCATAATTTTTCCAACTGGATTCTTTCCTGCAGTGTCATGCCAATTAACAATATGAACAACTACCATATCGCCTGTTTCACAATTCATCGTGAAGCTTTCCGGTATAAATACATCAAATGGAATACGATCATTATTAGGAACCGCAAAACCGAAACCATCGGTTTTTTGAAACTTACAGATAAACTCACCTTGCGAGTGATTGATAATTCGAATTATCTTTCCCTCGGGTTTCTTTTTGTCATACTTCGTTATCTCTACCTCAACAACATCATTCGACATTGCATTCATGGTATGCTTTCGCTGAATTTTCACATCAGCTTCAAAATCATCAATAATGACATAACCAATACCACTTTTTGCTAGATCAAGTTTACCTTGCAGAACTTCGTTGGGTTTGGATAAAAACTTTTTCTTTGAAATCTTACCAGTCGAACCAAAATCAATCAGTCCTCTTTTTTGTAATCTACTAATTGCGTGTTCTATTTTTTCTGGGCTATACTTTTTTGAAAAGTGACTAAGCACAGCGTCAGGGTTCATTCCAGACTTTCTCTTCGCTTCGATATATTTTAGAATTGCTCCATCAATCCCCGAGTTACCACTCTTCTTTTTTTTCTTTCTTGACATCTTTTGTTCTTCCTCGTATTTATAATTTTTAAAGTACAAAGGTAACAAAAGCAAACTAGCAAGAATTATATAAATAGAGACAGCGGCATTAGCAGTTTATTGATTAAATTTGGCATTCAATTTGAATAGTAACATAAAAAATGATTTATGCTAAAATATATCTTGTGTATTGTGTTCTTAAATTTAAATGTAAAATCTTGCAATTTTGAGCAATCAAAGCTTACAAATAGTTCTTTGGAGGATCAATCAATGCCGATATCGAATGTAGTCCAATTGCATGACATTTGGGCCTTAACCGCTATAAAAGGGCTAAGTTTGGATAAACTAAAATTTACTGCGGGAGTTCCTACAATGGAAATTTTTGTAGAAGATTTAAAGGTTAGTGGCTTCGGGGGCTGCAATAATTACTTTGCCTATATTAAGGGATTAGGTGATAAAGACTTTTCTTTAGGACCTGTGGCCTCAACCAAAATGTATTGTATAAACATTGATGAAATTCAATATTTAAACCAACTAGAAAAAATTGAAAGCTATCAATTGTCTAAAATACAATTGGATTTTTATCGAGGAGATACGCTCCTTTTAAGTTTTAAGAAAGTCGATTAAATCTAGATAAGTTTTGATTAATGTGAAGACTAGTTTTTTCTAGTAAATAAATTCCAGAGCTTTCAGTTCGATGGATTTTAAGACTACGTCATCTAATTTTGTATACACACAATACTCAAATCTGTTAATCGTTTTATTGGCTAGATTGATATATCACAATAATCGGTATCTATCTTTACTTAAGTTTTAAAACCTTTATGGCTCTGCTCAAAAAGATATTCTGGATTTTCCTCGCTGCTTTACTGTTTTTTCTTGGAGGAACTAGTGCATTTCTGTTTATCCAAAAAGATTTTATTCGAAATCAAAGTATAAAAGCTCTCAATAAGCAATTAAATACGGAAATTAATGTTGGTGGGCCTATTGATTTAACCTTTCTAAGTAATTTCCCGAATATAAGTTTAAGCTTTAATGAGGTCATCATAGCCGATAGGCTTCGGACCAATGACACTCTAGCTTCACTTGGGAATGTAAGTCTACATTTAAACACTTGGGCTTTACTTAATAAAGATGTATCTATCGACGGTATAAATGCACGCAATGGATTCATACATCTATATGCGGATAAGCAGGGATTAGCGAACTACGACATTCTTAAACCTAAAGAATCTCCTTCAGCAAGTACACTATTGCAATTGAAAAGTATAGTACTCAATAATGTTGAGTTAATTTATGATGATGAAGAAAACAATATATATTCACATGTACTCAGTATTAGAAGTGATATATCGGGATCTTTTTACCAAAAGGATTTTGATTTAATGATAGATGCAGATTTGTTTAGCTACAGCTTGTTTATAGATGATGCTTCATTGTTTCCAGCCAAAAGTGTTAAAGGGAAGCTTAAGCTTAAGTATACGGGTATCGAGGGATGTATCGTATTTGATGAAAACACGCTAAACATCCAACAGAATAAATTTTTGGTTTCAGGGACACTTTGCAATAAGACTAAACTAATTGATCTTGTCGCACATGCGGAGGGAAGCGACTTAAAAGAAGCACTGGGATTTGTGCCAAACGAGTGGCTAGATGCAAGTAATTTTTCTGGGAATGGAGCATTCAAACTAAAATCGGCAATTTTTGGAGAGTTAAAAAACCCTGCCATACAACTAGACTTCAATATTACTCAAGGAGTTTTAGATCTTAAACAACAACAGCTTCAACTTAAAGATTTAAATCTGGACGGTTTATATCGTAAAACAAAAGACAATAAACAAAGTTTGCATATTACTAAGTTCAATACAAGAGCAGCAAACTCCTTTTTAAATGGTGATTTACTTATTGCTAACCTGCATGACATTTCCATTGAAGCTCATTTAACAGCAAGCTTAAATGAGCAATTTTTAAACAAATTTCTACCTGATGATTTTGAGGTAAAAGATGGTTCGATTGAGCTGAATGAAATGACGTTTCTAATCCACCATAACACCTTAGACAGTCTCTGGCAATTGAGGAAAATTGAAGGTGAACTTGGATTAAATCAACTCAATGGCCAACTACACGTTCTAGATTTACCATTTAACTTTTCGGGAAGCTTGACTGGTAAAGAAAGCTTCCTTTCAAGTGAAGAAATCAATATTAATATCGGTGACAATCATCTGAAGTTTGATGGAGAAGTAAATAATCTTCTGGAAATCATACTTAATCAAGAAAAAGAAAATATCGTCGACTTAGGGGTCAATGGTAATATGAGCAGTGATTATTTCAATTTGAATGACTTTATACAATCCAGCAGTAAGGGGGAGAATAAAGCGACAAAGAAGATTCAATTTCCTCCAATATTTGGTAATATTAAGCTCAAACTTGCCCATGTCATATTTAAAGCACTAAATATTTATGATTTAAACATCGAAGCAAATGCCAATAATGCAGCTTATATCTTTGATATTATAGATTCAAAAACCTTAGGCGGACATTTTAGTGGCCATTTACTGACCAATGTAATTGAAAATGATTTCGAAATCAACTTAAGTGCAGATATAGAGCGTGTGGCTATTCAGGATTTATTTTCCTCTTTTAATAATTTTGGCCAAGAAGATTGGGGAAGTGAAAATATCCGTGGGCAGTTAAATGCTCAATTAGATTTTAGTGCCACTTGGTTAGATTTCACAAACTTAGATAGTGAAAATTTTCTTTTACACAGTCAGCTTAAGCTTTCAGATGGCGAATTATTAAACTTTGCTCCTCTGATGAGTCTATCTGGAAAATTGGAATTAGACCAATTGGAGCATTTATATTTTAAAGAATTACAAGCAGATATTACTATTAAAGATGAATGGATATTCATGCCAATGACAACAATACAAAGTAATTTATTAAGTTTAGATGCTGGAGGCAAACATAGTTTTGATAATGAAATTGATTATCAGTTAGTTTTAAATTTAAAAAATTTGTTAGCTGCTAAATTTAAAAAGAAAAAAACAAAAGTAGAGGATTATGTGAACGATGCTAAGGGAGGCATTAATCTATTCATAAGTATGGCAGGAACAGTCGATAATCCAATAATATTTTTTGACAAGAAAGGCGTTAAGGACAAAATGAAAAATGACTTCAAGAAAGAGAAAGAAGACTTTAAAAATCTCTTCAAAAAAGACGAAGAGAGTGAATTCGAACATATTGAAATAAACTTTGAAGAAGTTCAAGAAGAGGATAAGTATTTAGATTGGGAAGATTAGCCTTCTTATATTTACATAATATATGGATATATACCAGCGAAAATCAGGGATAAAAATAGTGTTACTAATATCGGCAATACTTATTGCAGGGGGGTCCTTGTGGTATACCAACCAGCTAGCTAATAAGATCGCCGATGAAGAAGAAAATAAGGTGCTCCTTTGGGCTCAAGCCCTAGAGAAAAGAGCTCATCTTGTGAAGGTTACGGGAAAATTGTTTGAAAAGATTGCTGCCAACCAAAGAGAAGATATTGAAAATTGGGCTGCAGCGACTAGCTTAATCATTAAGACAGAAGAGCCAAAGTCCATTACTTTTTTGAGCAAAATTATTATAGGAAATACAAACATTCCCGTTATTCATGCAAGTAACAGTAATGAAATCATTGATTATCGAAATATAGATTTTCCTTTTGATTCAGATACGACTAAATATTTGGATAGTCTTTTTAGGTCAAGTGCTTTCCAAACTTACCCTCCGGTACAAATTGATTACATCACTGGCCAAAATTTTATTTATTACAGTGATTCAAAAATATTTTCCGAGTTAAAGCAAACCTTAAATGATTTGATAGAATCATTTATTTCAGAGATTGTAGTTAATTCTGCTTCACTTCCTGTTATTTTAGTTAATGAAAATCAAGAGGTTATAGCAAGTGGAAATATTAATAACGATTTACTCTCTCCTATTATTTTGAAGCAGACTTTAGATGAAATAAAAGGAGAAAATATACCGATTATAATTGATCTAGGTGATGGAAGTACACGTACTGTTTACTATAAGAACTCCATTATTTTAAAACAGCTCAAAGCATTCCCATTTGTGCAACTTTTCCTTTTTAGTATTTTGATGCTTGTCGCCTATATGGGCTTTAGTAGTACTAGAAATGCTGAACAAAATCGTGTTTGGGTAGGTATGGCTAAAGAAACTGCTCATCAACTAGGAACTCCCATATCATCCTTATCTGCTTGGCTAGATTATATGAGAGAAATGCCAGAGGATGCTGTTAACGATTCACAATTTATTCATGAATTAGAAAAGGATGTTAATAGACTCGAGCTAATAGCTGAGCGATTTTCGAAAATTGGCTCTAAGGCTGATTTAGTAGTAAAAAATGTAAGGCCAAGTATTGAAAAGGCGGTTCAATATATGGAAAAGAGAAGTTCAGATAAGGTGAAATTCAGTCTAGAATTGGAAGAAGAGGAAACTAAGTTTGCCATTAATGATGCTTTGTTCAATTGGGTTATTGAGAATTTGATTAAAAATGCGATAGATGCTATGGAGGGAGTAGGTTCGATCAAAGTGAGGGTTTTTAAGTCTAGTAAAAACGTAATCATTGATATAATAGATTCTGGAAAAGGAGTTCCAAAAGGAAAATATGAGACAATTTTCCAACCTGGCTTTAGCACAAAAAAAAGAGGTTGGGGACTAGGATTATCTTTGGTTAAAAGAATTATCGAAAATTATCATAAAGGAAAAATTTATAT
>CAZZMB010000003.1:44855-69729 GCA_964655225.1 uncultured Chitinophagales bacterium
GATTATCTTTGGTTAAAAGAATTATCGAAAATTATCATAAAGGAAAAATTTATATCAAAGAATCCAATGAAAATGGCACGTGCTTTAGATTAAAATTACCGCTTGTTTAGCCCAACTAAATTTGCAATTAAGTAGAACATTTTTCCTTAACTTTACACGACTAAACCATTATGAATCATGACAGATCAAGTTTTAAGTATTCCCCAAAAATCAATACAACTAGAAGATAAATATGGCGCCCATAATTACCATCCTTTACCGGTTGTTTTAAAAAAGGGAAAAGGTGTTTTTGTTTGGGATGTGAATGGGAAGGTCTATTTTGATTTTCTATCTGCTTATTCTGCAGTGAACCAGGGGCATAGTCATCCAAGAATTATTAAAGCTCTTACCGATCAAGCGCAAGAGTTAACCTTAACTTCAAGGGCTTTTTACAATGATTCTTTAGGCGAATATGAACAGTATATTACCTCATATTTTGCTTTCGACAAAGTTCTGCCTATGAATACCGGTGTTGAAGCTGTTGAAACTGCCTTAAAACTTTGCAGAAAATGGGCGTATGAAAAAAAAGGTATTCCAGTGAATCAAGCAAAAATAATTATGGTAGAAGCTAATTTCCATGGAAGAACTTTAGGCGTTATTTCGGGTTCTACAGACCCCGATAGTCGAGGTGGTTTTGGCCCTTATCTACCCGGTTTAGAAGTGATTCCTTATAATGATGCAAATGCTCTGGCAAAAGCCTTAGAAGATCCTAATGTTGCTGGTTTTATGGTTGAACCTATTCAAGGAGAAGCTGGAGTGGTCGTTCCAGACCAAGATTATTTAAGTAAATGTAAGGCATTATGCAAGGAAGCTAATGCGCTATTTATTGCTGATGAAGTTCAAACAGGATTAGCGAGAACGGGTCGCTTATTGGCGGTTTGCGGTGATTGCAACTGTAAGGGTTTTTGTGAAAATAAATACGAAACAAGACCAGATATTTTAATTCTAGGTAAAGCACTATCTGGCGGAGTATATCCAGTTTCAGCAGTCTTGGCAGATGATGAGATTATGTTGTGTATTAAACCAGGCGAACATGGTTCAACTTACGGGGGAAATCCACTAGCATGTAAGGTAGCCGTGGAAGCTTTGAAAGTACTAAAGGACGAAAGATTAGATGATAATGCAAGATTTTTGGGTAAATACTTGCGACAAGAACTACGAAAAATTGAAAGTCCATTAATTAATCTTGTAAGAGGTAAGGGTTTGTTAAATGCTATTGTGATAAACGATAGTCCAGAAAGCAGCACTGCATGGAACTTGTGTCTTAAACTTCGAGATAATGGTTTGCTAGCTAAACCGACTCATGGTAATATTATAAGACTAGCTCCACCATTAGTGATAAGTAAGCAACAATTGGACGAATGTATCGAGATAATACGAAAGACATTTATTGAGTTTTAAATCAAAATGGACCTTTTCAGGAATACCAATTCAAAATTCTTAGATAAATAAGGAGTTGTATTATTTTCTCCTATCTCAATTAAAATCTTTTAAGAAGTTCCTTTGAATAAAACTTATTAAGCTGATCGGGAAAATTCTTGCAGCTAGCTCTCCTAGTTTTGCTTCCACACCAATAATAATGCGTTTCTTATTTTTGCGTATGCCCTGAATAATAATTTTGGCAGCTTTTTCAGGAGACCTTTTACTTAAAAACTTGTCATGAAATATTTGATTAAATGCCTTATCACCACCTTTAGCATTTAATGATATATTGGTATTTACTCCTCCAGGATGAACCGCATGTATAGTTAATCCTTTATGCCTGTTTTCGACCATAATCGCCTCAGTATAGCCTCTTATGGCAAACTTACTGGCACAATATGAACTTTGAGAATCGACGCCGACAAGACCAAATAGACTAGATACATTTACTAGTGCGGATTCACTTTTCTTTTTTAGTTGTGGAAGAAAAACTTTACTTCCATTGACCATTCCCCAAAAATTAATCTTCATTAACCACTCAAACTGCTCTATGGACGTTTCCTCTGCTGTCATTTTTCCTAGAGCAACTCCTGCATTATTAATAAGCACATCTGCTCCTCCAAAGTCTTTTTCTAATTCATTGGCCATTTTAACGAAGGAAGGATAATCACCTACATCGAAGCAATATGTTTTCACGACGTGTGAAGAGATCTCTTGTTCAATACTCCTTAATCTTCCCTGATCATTGTCTGTTAAACACAATCTAGCGCCCTCTGCGGCAAATTGGCGAGCTAAAGCAGCTCCTATGCCAGAAGCAGCTCCCGTTATTACTACGAGCTTATTTTGAAAAACATTCATCTTACTTATTTTGAAGCGCAGCTTCGCGAAGCTTTTTCAAGAAATCAGATGCGAAAATAAATTCGTACAATTCCTTATTTTCACTCTCTTCCATCACTTGCTCCTTAGACCCTTCCCAATGCTTATAGCCTTGGTGAAGAAAAGTAACCTTATCCCCAATACCCATTACTGAATTCATATCATGCGTGTTTATAACTGTAGTAATATTGTATTCTACAGTAATCTCTTTGATGAGTTCATCAATCACTAAAGCTGTTTTGGGGTCAAGACCAGAGTTAGGCTCATCGCAAAACAAATATTTTGGATTCATAACTATAGCCCTAGCTATTCCTACCCTTTTCATCATTCCACCACTTATTTCACCAGGATATTTATCATTAGCATTTTCTAAATTAACCCGACTTAAACAGAAGTTTACCCGCGCTGTTTTTTCTTCCAAGGACATTTCAGAAAACATATCCAGCGGAAAACGAACATTTTGCTCAACTGTTAGTGAGTCAAACAATGCATTTCCTTGAAAAAGCATTCCCATTTCATTGCGTAATTTCTTCTTCTCCTTGACTCCCATTGAACCAATAGGCCTGTTATCATAGAGAATGTCTCCATCTTCCGGATTAAACAAACCAACCAAACATTTTAGAAAAACAGTTTTGCCCGCACCACTAGAACCAATAATTAGGTTGCATTTTCCTTTCTGAAATTGTGTGGAAATACCCATTAATATTTCTTGAGTGCCGAAGCGTTTTTTGATATTACGAACTTCGATCATAACAGTAAGAATGCAATTAAAAAGTTTGCAATAATAATTACTATTGAGCTATTAACAACTGCCCTTGTACTGGCATTTCCTATCTCTAGTGCACCACCCTTTACATAAAAACCTTGATAACAAGCTATGGAGGTAATAATGAAAGCAAAAACATAACATTTAATCAACATTATTACTATGTAAAATGCTTCATGGCCATCTTGAAGGCCTCTAATATAGTCTGCAACACTAAAGAAATCACCAAGGACTCCCGCTACACCCCCTCCGATAATACCTAATGCTACTGCCATAACAATTAGAAACGGAACAATAATTAAACCTCCCATAATTTTCGGGCCTATTAAGTATGCTGTAGTATTTACTCCCATGATTTCTAATGCATCTATTTGCTCTGTAACCCTCATGCTACCAAGCTCAGAAGCTATATTTGAACCTACTTTACCCGCTAATAACAAAGCGCATATAGTCGGAGCCATTTCAAGAATTAATGAATCTCTAACGATAATACCCATCCACCACATTGGAATTAAACCAATATCCAATAATTGATAAGAAAACTGTACGGCGGTTACTGCACCAACAAAAGTTGACACAATGGCAATAATAAGAACAGAACCAATACCAATTTGGTATACTTGGCGCATGGTTTCTTTGGCATACATACTTAGATTCTCTGGACGAGTAAACATACTCGAGATCATTAAAATGTACTTACCTATGTCGTGAAGAAACCCCATTTAAAAGAATAATGCCAAAGTTAAACAAGGCTTTTTAAAATGAACGTATATTTACCAACAATTTTAAAATTAATCAGTTATGAATAATATTGTAGTAAGTGGAGCCAGTCGAGGTATTGGAAAGGCGATTGCTGTGCACTTTGCACAAGCCGGTTGGAATGTGGCGTTTTGTTCTCGAAGTCAAGAGAAGCTTGACAGCTTAAAAAAAGAACTTGAAAAAGTGAATCCAAAAGGCAGGTATCTTGCTTTTTCCTGTGACATGTCCAAGCAAGATGAAGTAGAAGTATTTGCCGCAGCCGCAGCAGATTTTTTAGGTAATGTTGACGTTTTAGTCAATAACGCTGGGGTTTTCTTGCCAGGAAATGTTCATGATATGGAAGGAGAAGATTTTGAGTTAATGATGCGGACCAACATAAGCAGCGCATTTACGCTTACTAAGTCTTTGGTTGGTGAAATGAAAAAATATAAAGTAGGTCATATTTTTAACATGAGCAGTATTGCAGGTTTTTCGGCCTACCCCAATGGCGGTGCATATAATGTAAGCAAACACGCTTTAACGGGATATTCCAAAACATTACGTGATGAACTAAAGCCGTTCAATATAAGAGTAACGACCATTTATCCTGGTGCAACACTGACAGATTCTTGGTCGGGAGTCGATATACCTGAAACCCGTTTTATGCCAGCTAGTGATATCGCCCAGAGTATCTGGGATGTCCATCAATTAAGCAGTAGAACAGTTGTAGAAGATATTGTTTTAAGACCACAACTAGGGGATATTTGACAAAAGCAGACACTAGACGTTCTAGCCAAGTCTATCTCTACCAATTATTTTAGAAAATTACTAAAGATTTTCAATTTGGGAAAATACCAAAGCCATAGTTCTTAAAATTGCTTAAGCTATTGTAGGCAAATCTGCACTACTCTTTTGAGGAACAGATGAAGGTCTAGGTTTAAGGCCAAGCAGATTAAACATGTAATTGTCCGTTCCAATTTCGGGATTCGGAGTGGTTAATAATTTGTTTCCAGCAAAGATTGAATTCGCTCCAGCCATAAAACATAATGCTTGCTCTTCCAAACTCATAACTTCTCTACCCGCAGAAATACGCACTACCGCTTGCGGCATTGTAATTCTAGCTGTAGCCACCATTCGAAGCATTTCCCAGACGTCTACACGTTTATTTTGTTCTAAAGGTGTCCCTTTGATAGGCACTAAACAATTAATTGGGACTGATTCAGGTTGAGCGGGTAAATTGGCTAAAGTATGAAGCATACCTACCCTATCTTCATCCGTTTCTCCCATTCCAATAATTCCACCAGAACAAATTTTTAGTCCTGAGCCTGCAACAGCCTCAAGCGTCTCTAACCGATCCTTGTAGGTTCTAGTCGTTATTATTTTATCATAATATTCATCTGAGGTATCCACATTATGGTTGTACGCATTTAAACCAGCATCCTTTAATCTTCCGGCCTGCTCAGGATTTAACATCCCAAGGGTACAGCAAACCTCTAAACCTTCCTCCCGAACAGCTTTCACCATTTCTAGCACATTGTCAAAATCGTGATTATCACGAACACGCGTACCCATACTTGATATGCAAAATCGAGTAGTTCCGTTGGCTTTCGCCTCTTTCGCTTTTGCCTTTACGGCTTCTACCTTCATCATTCTACTAGCTTTCACATTCGTTACATACTTAGAGGATTGAGAACAATACGAACAATCTTCAGGACAGCCACCTGTTTTAACCGATAGTAGCGTATTTACAACAATCTCTCCTACTTCGAAATTATTTTTATACACTTCACTAGACTCATACATGAGCTGCAGTAATGGTTTATTGAATATCTCTGAAATTTGTGCTTTAGTCCACCGTTCCATATTATACGTTTTGTCAGTACAAAGATAAAGGAGTTTTTGAATAAGAGAGAAGAATTACTTAAACTCCTTTGAATTATTATCCTAGAATTTTTACTCTATACTGGTATTGAGTATAAGCGAAGTCAAATCAAGTCTGCCGAAGACAAAAAATACTTGCTTATCCAAAGCACAGGGTAAACTAATACAATCAGCCCATCTAGACCAAAAGTGTATATGTATTCTGGCGCATCCCTTTTCAAAGCGTATATAAGCTTGGCTCCTAAAAGAAATATAGGTAAAAGAATTACACTCATATAAGAATAGTACAATAAGCAAGCAATTGCTAACAATAAATGAATGAGCGAGATGAATTTAGTTGCTCTTAAACCAAACAACATCGGCAAAGTTGTCATATGCGGGTTTTGCCGATCAGCATTCCAATCTCGTATATCAAAGGGAATTGTTAACCCTAAAATAAAAAAGAAAACTCCACTACATAACACAAATAATTGAAGTCTAGGTAAATGATTATAATTATCGATTAAGGGAATTCCTAAAACAAAAACTACCCATACCAATGCAACAATTTGAGTTTTAAGAAACCAAAAAGACCTTAGATTATATCGCTCAAACCCAATATATACTATAGATAACGTTATTACTCCTAGTAAAATAAGTAATTGTAAAAACGAGACTTCACTTAAAGCATAAATAAACCCTAGACTTGCGATAAATAAGCATCCATATATAATCGATTTATGCTGCTTAAGCCAGGCATTAAAAATACCCGTATTTCCTGTTGCATCAAGCCCTCTAAGCTTTAAAAAATTATATCCAATAAACGATGCAGTAAAAATAAGTATACCCTCGGTAAAAGTTGGTGAAACATCAGCACCAAGGCAAGTAGATAAGTATAGGCTTAAGGCTGCAAGACTTATCCAGGTATTCGAAAAAACAATGGCGTCTATGATTGGTTTTAAACTATTCCAAAAATTAGCTGCCATTTGAAGATTATAGATTAATAAGTGCTTTATGCTCTCTAAGCATAAAAGGGAGATCCTAGTCTAAATACTTAAAGTTAAAGTCTGGAGTCAATTTTAGTAAAGTTTCATAGATTAATTTAGCTGCATTTTCCATATCCGCCAATTCGACCATTTCGACAGTAGTATGCATGTATCTTAAAGGAAATGAAATCAATGCACTAGGAACCCCACCATTGGAGTATGCAAATGCATCAGTATCTGTGCCGGTAGCTCTTGATGCGGCATCTCTTTGGAAAGGTATCTTCTTCGCCTCTGCAGTATCAATAATTAAATCTAATAACTTGTTGTGAACAGCAGGTCCATAGGTAAGAATAGGTCCTCTCCCACATTTAAAATCACCTTCTGTTTTCTTATTAATCATTGGGGTAGAAGTATCGTGCGCCACGTCAGTGACAATAGCAACATTCGGCTTAATGGTTTGCGTAATCATTTCCGCACCGCGCAAGCCAACTTCTTCTTGCACCGCATTTACAATGTAAAGTCCAAAAGGCACTTTCTTTTTATTTTCTTTCAACATCTTAGCCACCAATGCAATAACGACTCCACCTGCCCTATTATCTAAAGCGCGACCAACCGCGTATTTCTTATTTAAAATCATGAATTCATCTTGATAAGTAATTACGCTACCCACATGAATGCCCATTTCTAGGACTTCCTTTTTAGAAGTTGCTCCACAGTCTAAAAAGATTGAATCAGCTTTTAAATCGGGATCCTTGCCTCCTCTTCTTGTATGAATTGCTGGCCATCCAAACACTGCTTGAACAAAGCCTTTTTTAGTATGAATATTTACTTTCTTTGAAGGAGCAATCATATGGTCTGAGCCGCCATTTCTTTTTACATAAATAAACCCATCATCCGTTATATAACTAACGTACCATGATATCTCATCAGCATGAGCTTCAATAACCACTTTAAATTCGGCTTCTGGATTAATTACACCGTAGACGGTACCATAGTTATCTACTTGATGCGTATCAATATATTTACCGATAAAATCTAGCCATATTTTTTGGCCATTCCACTCATATCCGGTGGGTGATGCATTATTAATATACTTCTCAAAAAAAGCTAATTCACTTTTGCCAAAAATCCTTGCCATACTTTCATTTATTTAAATATTCGCTCGAAGATAATAAAAACCTATGTGTCAACCGACTAAAACTTCGGGCACTTTTTGCAAGGCTTATCTTTCTTCTTGTATTTTTTGCAACACTTATTTTTTTTCTTGGAGCAATTGTTGTAGCTATCGATTGACTTTGGAAGGGTTTCCAAGAGTTCTAATCTAAATATGGTGGTGTCAAATTCGGTCAATTGATTCTTATTTAGAACAAATATAAATAAGCTTTTTGGATTATCCTAAATATTTCAATACCGAATTTGCCTTTACCAAAGTTTCTTCCCATTCCTTCTCAGGAATAGCATCATAGGTTATTGCACCACCCACTTGCAAAGATAAATAGCCTTTTTTTTCATTAAAAACTAAAGTTCGAATTAATACATTAAAATCATAAGACAAATCTGGATTAATATAACCCAATGCACCAGAATAAACGCCCCGTTTAACTTGTTCATATTTATCTATTAATTTCATAGCCATTACCTTTGGTGCTCCTGTCATACTACCCATTGGATAAGCATTTCTTAGCGCTTGCAAAGGATGGATGTCTTGTTTTAAATGAGCACTTACAGTAGAAATCATTTGAATGATATTTTCAAACTCGTATATACCAAAGAGTTCATCAACTTTAACAGTACCGGGCATGGCACTTTTTGCAAAATCATTTCGCACCAAGTCTACAATCATAACATTCTCAGCACGCTCTTTTTCATCATTAAATAAGTCAAGCTTTCTCTTTTCATTCTCCTTATGATTATTGCCTTTTTTTAGAGTACCCTTGATAGGTTGAGAAATAATTTTACGTTTTTCATGCTTCATAAATCGCTCAGGAGAAAAACTCAAGATATGATGATCAACCATTTTAAGATAAGCAGAGAAAGGAGCTTTCGCATTTTCATTAATTCTTAAAAAGGCTTCTAAACTATTGAAATTTTGGGTATTTACATAAAGCTCTCTACAAAAGTTCAATTCATATACAGTTCCATCAAGAATATCATTTTTTATACACTTAAGATATTGGATATACGCTTCTTTGGTCATTCGACTTTTCCACTCCAATTCAGTATTATGCCTCGTGGACTCTGTCAAAACCATAGCATTAATCTGGTCCATCAGGTGAATAGATTCAAGTGTGCTTCTATTTATCGTACATTGGCCATTGCTTATGTGAAAAGTATATCTTGGCTCGAAAAAATACGTGCTCGGCATTTCTAGATAGTCTGGATTTTTTGAATGCAGCTGTTCGAGCTCATTTTTTAAATCATACGAAAGATAACCATATATACTTTCAGAGGAAGTATGCTGAAATTCTTCAAGCTGCTTGAATTGAAGCGCTTCATCTGTCAAAGAGAGTTCTCGAACTTTATCAACAGCAACAGTAAATTCTAAAGAAGATGATAGGTAACTTGCCTCATTGTTATCCAGACAGATAAAAACTGGGAATTGGTCAGCCCAATGCAAGAGCTTCCTTTTAAACAGAGAAACCTCATCAATTGAAAAACTACTTTGTTCGACCATTAAGTCTATACTAAGGCGCTTTGTTTAATCAGCAACTTTTCTCTTTCTGGTCCTGTTGAAATCATACTTACTGGAACAGCTAAATAATTTTCCATATAGCTCACGAAATCTTGTAAATTTGAAGGTAAATTATGATAACCAATACCTTCTAAATCAGACTGCCAACCTTTGAACGATTTAAAATTGCAATTAATACTATCAGTTACTTCAAACGGAAGCTCCCTAGTCTCTTTTCCATTCACAGTGTATGAATCGCATGCTTTTATTTCACTAAAATCATTAAGCACGTCAGCCTTAGTTAAGGCAATTTGTGTCACTCCATTTAGGAATGATGCGTAACGCAAAGCCACTAAATCAACCCAACCGCACCTTCTTGGTCTTCCAGTAGTAGCACCAAACTCAAATCCCGCTTTTCGAATACGCTCACCGACATCATCATGCAATTCAGAGGGAAAAGGTCCACTGCCAACACGAGTACAATATGCCTTTGTAATACCAATAACCTCTTTAATTTTATTTGGAGCAACACCTAAACCATTGCATGCTCCTGAAGTTATGGTATTCGAAGATGTTACAAATGGGTAGGTTCCGAAATCAATATCAAGCATTGAGCCCTGAGCCCCTTCAGCTAGTATTTTTTTATTGTTTAACAGCGCATTATTTACATAATATTCTCCAGATAATATCGTAAAACGCTTCAACTCTTCAATGCTAGCAAACCATTCTTTTTCTTCTTCTTCTATATCAAATTCAAAATTATGCATACCAATAATCTGCAGATGCTTCTCTTTCAATTTTTGATATTTTGCCTTAAAATCTGGTGTTAGTATGTCTCCTATTCTCAAACCATTTCTTCCGGTCTTATCCATGTAAGTTGGACCTATACCTCTCAGCGTAGAACCGATTTTCGCCTTTCCTTTCGCCGCTTCAGAAGCTGCGTCAAGAACTTTATGGGTCGGTAAAATTAGGTGTGCTTTTTCAGCAATCAATAGATATTTTTCAATATTTACGCCCCACGATTTTACTTGTTCAATTTCCTTACATAAGGTGATTGGATTAATCACCACACCGTTGCCGATTAGATTAAACGTATTGTCGTGCAAGATTCCAGAGGGAATTGTATGCAAAACAATTTTCTCATTATTTACTACAAGCGTATGACCTGCATTTGGTCCACCCTGAAAACGAGCGATGATATCATATTTAGGTGCTAGATGATCGACAATTTTACCCTTGCCTTCATCTCCCCATTGCATTCCAATTAAAACATCTACATTCATAAGTTTTCTTTAATTATAGTGAAGCTATAGCTTCTTCTTTTGTTGCGGCCTGTGGAAACACATCCGTCAGTTTTGTGATTGCTAATAAATTACTTAATTGTTCTGGAATAGAAACGATAACCATATCGCCTCCGGCGTTCTTACTCTTAGTAAGGATATTAATTAGCACAGATAATCCTGTACTATTGATAAATTTCATTTTGGATAACTCAAGTACAAATCGATTACTGTCATTAGCCAAACTTATATCCACCGCTTCAAGGATAGGACTGGCATCCTTTTCACCCAGTAGATTGCCGCTTAATTCTAAGATAGTTATCTTGTTTTCAATTATTCTACTAATTTCCATTTTGTGAATTTTTATTTTTCTTGTTTAATTGACAACCACTGCAATATCCAAATAAATTTAATGAATGATGTGTAATTTCGAAGTCAAGTAATCCTCCCATCAAATTTTTAATTTGCTGCACTCTCGGATCGCAAAACTCTACAACCTTTCCACATTTAGCACAAATAATATGATCGTGTTGCTTATATCCATATGACTTTTCGTACTGAGCTAAATTCTTGCCAAATTGATGTTTCCGAATCAAATCACATGAATTTAAGAGATCCAAGGTGTTATATACTGTTGCCCTGCTCACGTTAAAATTTTTATTTTTGATATCAATGTATAATGTTTCTGCCTCAAAGTGATCTTCTCTTGAATAGATCTCTTCTAGAATAGCAAAACGTTCAGATGTTTTACGCAATCCATTTTTTTCTAAATATGTAGAAAAAATATCTTTAACGGCTTCTATTGTATCAGTATTTGCGAGCACAGGGCAAATTTAAAGGTTTTTATAAAGTATGTTACTAAAAGTACTAACATTTATACACTTTGCTCCTCCTCTACTTCAAATCGGGTAACAGAGACGAGTCCTTCAATCGCTTTCATTTGTTTAATTACAATTTCTAACTGCTCACTATCCGTAACGTATAACATTATTTTACCTTCATATATTCCATCTTTACTTTCGAAGGAAATCGATTTCATATTAATGTCTAAGTTGTTTGTAATTATTTCAGACACCTGGCTAATAACGCCCATAGTATCAATGCCATTCAACTTTAAACCCGAAAGAAAGGCTACATCCCGTTGATTATTCCACTTTGTTTTCACAACTCGATAACTATATTTAGACATCAATTGCACCGAATTTGGGCAAGTCGTTCGATGTATTTTAATTCCATCGTTTATTGTAATAAAGCCAAATACATCATCCCCTGGTATAGGATTACAGCATGGTGCAAAAGAATAATCTAATTGATCGGAACTTTGCCCCATAATACTTAGCTCGGAATTCTTAGACAACGTCTTAGCAATAGTTTCTTGGAAATCATCCTTATTTGCTTGAACTTTCGGTCGATTAGCTTTAACTATACCATGAACAACTTCAAGATTTTTTAAGTCTCCAAACTTTATTTTATTTTTAGAAATCGCAACAAACAAATGCAATGGAGATGTAAGTTTGAAGTAATTGCTTATCGTCCAAAAATTCTCATCAACAGCATTAATTTTAAGCTGTTTAAACTTTCTTATTAAGACCTGCTTACCATCATCCGCAATGAGACGCAACTCTTCGTTTATGGCTTTCTTTACAGCATTTTTAGCTTTCCCTGTTACCACAAAACTTAACCAGTCTTCATTTGGTTTTTGTTTTTTAGAAGTTAAAATCTCAATCTGATCGCCTGTTTTCAATACATAACTTAAAGGCACTAACTTTTGATTAACCTTCGCTCCTATGCACTTATTTCCTATATCGGAGTGAACATCGTAGGCAAAATCAAGTGCGGTTGCATCTCTTCTTAAGCGTTTAAGATCTCCCTTAGGGGTAAAAACAAATATTTCTGAGCTGAATAAATTCATCTTGAAGTTGTTGACCATCTCCAAAGCATTTTGCTCTTTATCGTTTAATAAGGATTGGATACTTGCCAACCATCTATCTACTCCATCCTCTGAATGAGCAGTTCCCCCTTCTTTGTATTTCCAATGGGCAGCAACTCCTTTTTCAGCAATCTCGTGCATTCTCTTGGAACGTATTTGGACTTCAACCCATTTACCTTTAAGCCCAACAACAGTCGTATGGAGTGCTTCATAGCCATTAGACTTTGGATTGGAGATCCAATCTCTCAATCGTTTAGGATTGGGTCTATATAAGTCAGAAATTATCGAATAAACATTCCAACAATCACTTTTTTCCTTTGCATCTGGACTATTGACAATGATTCGGATAGCGAACAAGTCATATACTTCTTCAAAGCTAACTCCTTGCTTTTTCATTTTGCTCCAAATAGAAAGAATGGACTTAGAGCGACCATAAATTTCTAGATTTAACTTTTTCTTAGAAAATAAATCATTTAAAGGGGTGATGAAATTATTGATATATCTATTTCTAGAGCGCTTGGTTTCGTTCAACTTTTTCGCTATAAATTTATACATTTCAGGTTCCCGATATTTCATAGATAAGTCTTCTAACTCAGATTTCACCTTGTATAATCCCATTCGATGAGCAATAGGCGCATACAAGAAATCCGTTTCAGAAGCTATTTTTAACTGTTTGTCTCTAGGCATACTAGATAATGTTCGCATATTATGCAATCGATCTGCTAGCTTAATTAATATAACCCTAATATCATCCGTAAGTGTCAATAAAAGTTTCCTGAAATTTTCTGCTTGAATGGAACTGTTTAAATCAAAAACACCTGAAATTTTTGTAAGTCCATTAATTATTTTGGCAGTATTCTTATCAAATGCATGTTCAACATCCTCTAGCGTTAGCTCTGTATCTTCTATAGTATCATGGAGAAGGGCACAAACTATGGAAGTCGTTTCTAATCCAATTTCTTCACTCACAATACGTGCGACTGCTAAGGGATGGAAAATATAAGGCTCACCAGATTTTCGGCGCATACCAGCATGATGTTCAATCGCCATTTCAAAAGCTTGACGAATTCGTTCTCTATCTCCTTTTCGAAGATTGAACTGTACATTTCCTAGAAGCCGTCGATACTCTTTTAGAATCTCCTTTTTCTCTAGTGGACTTAGTGTTATATCTTTAGTTTCTAACATTTAATACTTAATAGCTACGTAATGCTAAACTACTAAATATTGCTTAGCTCAATGTTGCTTTTTTTAGATTTCGAAAAAAAAAGAAAGAAAAGATGATTTATCATACTTAAAATCAAATAAATATTATCTTTGCACCCGCTTTACAAGCGAAGTTCATTTACATGCGGGTATGGTGGAATTGGTAGACACGCTAGATTTAGGATCTAGTGCCGCAAGGCGTGGGGGTTCGACTCCCTTTACCCGCACTCTTACAAATAAACGCTCACGAATTATTCTTAATTAAAATTATTATCTGTGCAAATTACTCAAGAAAATGTGGATAGCTTAAATGCTATTCTGAAACTTAAAGTAAAGAAAGAAGATTACGAACCTAAGATTTTAAAGTCACTAAACGAATATCGAAAAAAAGTTGACTTGAAAGGCTTCCGTAAAGGTCAAGTTCCTTTAGGAGTGGTTAAAAAAATGTATGGTAATCATATTCTTGCGGAAACCGTTAACGATATGCTTAATGAGTTAGTTAATAATTACATCATCGAAAACAAGTTAGATGTTCTAGGAAATCCGCTACCCAAAAATGATCAAAAATTTGATATCGAAATTAATGATCTTAAAGATTTTGATTTTGAATATGAAATTGGACTTGCTCCTGAGTTTGATTTAGATTTTTTTAAAAAGAAACCCACTCTGAATAAAGATGTAATCGATATTACCGCCAAAATGATTGATGAAGAAATGGATCGTGTGCGCAAGCGGTATGGAAATGTTGAAGAAGTTGTAGGAAAGATGGAAAAAGATGACATGCTCACCTTGCAATTTGATGAAATTGATTCTAATGGTGCTTTAGTAGAAAATGGTATTAGCCACAATGCGCCAATTGCATTGGATATGATTAAGGATAAAAAGATACAGAAAATTGTAAAAGGCCTTAAAAAAGGAGAGAACTTTGTTATCAGCGATTTAGAGAAGACTTTTGAAAAGTCTGCAGATGATTTAGCTAAACAAATATTGAATTTGGAGTTAACTCCTGAAACCTTGCCTGGAGTTCAAGCAAGTTTGGTGGATGTAAAACGAGTGCATCCAGCTGAAATAACTGAAGATTTCTTGAAAACTGTTTATGGGGAAGGAAATGATGTGAAAGATGAAGCAGGGATGCGTTCTCACATTGAAAAAGAAATCAAGGTATACTTCGAAAAGCAAGAGGATTCAAGACTTTACAATAAATTAGCTGAAACACTCATTGAGAAAACCAAAATGTCGTTTCCTGATGATTTCTTAAAGCGTTGGATTAAGTTGACCAATGAAAAACCAATTAGCGAAGAACAAATTGAAAAGGAATATCCGGCGTTTGCAAAAAATTTAAAATGGAGTTTAATTGTAAAAAAAGTTAGCAGAGAGAATAGTGTTGATGTTAGTATGGACGAGGTAAAGGCGCGCACCGCTGATCAAGTTCGTCAACAAATGGCTAGCTACGGAATTCCTGACATGCCTGATGAGGAAATGGAAAAATTTGTTCAGAATATGATGGCCAAAAAAGACCATTCTAGTCAGACGCGTGAAACTTTATTAGAGGAAAAATTGTTCGAATTTTTTAAGGGACAAATAAAAACTAAGGATAAAAAAGTTAGTTTAGAAGAATTTTACAAACAATAGTTGCCAAGAATATGAAAAATTTTGACAAAGAAGTAAGAGATTTTGCAGTAAAACATCAAGGAATTAGTGGGTCAGTGTATGATGATTATGCTTCGGTGCATAATTACATGATCACGCCTAATATCATCGAAGAGCGAAAGATGAATGCTGTAGCAATGGACGTTTTCTCTCGTTTGATGATGGATAGAATAATATTTCTAGGAGTTCCTATAGATGATACCGTTGCCAATATAGTTACTGCACAGCTTCTATTTTTAGAGTCAATAGATGCGAAAAGCGATGTTCAAATATATGTAAATAGTCCAGGCGGAGGGGTTTATGCAGGTCTTGGCATTTATGATACCATGCAGTATATTCTTCCTGATGTTGCTACAATATGCACAGGGATGGCAGCCTCAATGGGTGCGGTTTTATTATGTGCTGGTACCAAGGGTAAAAGAACTGCCCTCAAACACAGTCGAGTAATGATTCATCAGCCTTTAGGTGGAGCTGGCGGCAAAGCAAGCGACGTGCAGATTACTATAAATGAAATTAGAAAACTCAAGAAAGAGTTGTACGACATTCTAAGTGAGCATTCAGGCCAATCGTATGAAAAAATTGAACAAGATTCTGACCGTGATTTCTGGATGAAGGCCCAAGAAGCGATGGATTATGGTATGATTGATGAAGTACTCATTCGAAAAAAGTAAGTAAACTGTCTAATATTTATACTATTTAAAATGGCTGATAAACCAGATATAACGAACTGTTCCTTTTGTGGTAAACCAAAAAATGAAACTAAAATGTTGGTTTCAGGTAATGATGCTAATATTTGTGAGAATTGCGTAGAACAGGCTCAAATTATTGTCAACGAAGAAGTAGGAAAAAATTCTTCTAACGGTTTTAGATTTTCTCTTCCAAAGTCAATTAAACCTAAGAATATCGCCGGCTTTCTTGATGAGTATGTTATTGGCCAAGAGGAAGCCAAGAAAGTTATTGCTGTCGCTGTATACAATCATTATAAGCGACTTAATCAGCGAAAAGAAGAAGATATTGAAATTGAAAAATCAAACATTTTATTAGTTGGCCGAACCGGTACCGGTAAAACTCTACTAGCAAAATCTATTGCACGTTTTTTAAATGTTCCTTTTACTATTGTAGATGCCACCGTATTTACCGAAGCAGGTTATGTAGGAGAGGATGTAGAAAGCATTCTATCCAGATTACTTCAAGTGTGCGAATATGATATTCAGGCTGCACAAAGAGGTATTATCTATATTGATGAAATTGATAAAATTGCGCGTAAATCAGATAATCCATCTATAACCAGAGATGTTTCTGGCGAAGGCGTTCAACAAGCCTTACTGAAGCTATTAGAAGGTGCTGAAGTACTCGTTCCACCTCAAGGAGGAAGAAAACATCCCGATCAAAAGATGGTTAAAGTGAATACTCAAAATATTCTTTTTATTTGTGGTGGTGCCTTTGATGGAATTGAGAAAAATATTGCGAAAAGAATAAATACGTCAGTATTAGGTTTCCGCTCAATAGAAAAGTATGAAGAAGAGGTTGATAAAAACAACTTATTGCAATATATCAATCCAGAAGATTTAAGACGTTTTGGTCTTATTCCTGAGTTGATAGGCAGAATTCCTGTGGTATCTCACTTAAATCCTCTAAGGAAAGTAGATCTTTTTAGTATCCTTACTGAACCAAAGAATGCATTAGTGAAACAGTATCAAAAGCTTTTTGAATTAGATGGTATTGATTTTAAATTTAGTAGTTCTGCGTTAGAATACATCACAGACAAGGCACTTGAATACAAACTGGGGGCGCGTGGCTTAAGATCAATATGCGAGGCCATAATTACAGATGCTATGTTTGATCTTCCATCTGAAGATGTTAAATCTTTTGAGGTTACTTTGGAATATGCAATGGAAAAACTGAGCAAATCAAAGTTGAGTAAACTGATTAAGGTAGCTTAACTAAATAGCTTCCAACTCATTGCTATTTTGCCTGTTGTAGTCTAATATTAAACGTATACTTGAATCGCTTGGCACCTCTTTTTGAGTATCTAACAAGGCTTCAACTTTAATTAAGCTTGTATTTTCCTCACCCAATGTTTCATCAAATTTTAGGCATAACTCGAAAGCTTGAACTTCTTCGGCTGGCATTTCGTTGTAGTGGTATAATAATAAATCGTCGAGAGTAAAATTTCTTTTCATAGAATTTTAATTGGTGATTTTGACTTAAGAACGCAGCTTGAAAAAACAATATTGTCTAAATCTTAAGAAAAATACATTTTAAGTTCAAGCTTATCAGATTAGAAAAAAAAATTCTTCATTTTTGTAAGGCATATGAAATTTGAACTAGTATCTAAATTTAAACCAAAAGGCGATCAACCTAAAGCAATCAATGAATTGGTAAAAGGTATTGAGACCCAACAAGAAGCGCAAACTTTATTGGGTGTAACCGGCTCTGGGAAAACCTTTACCATTGCAAATTTGATCGAGCGGACACAGAAGCCGACACTAATTCTAACCCATAACAAAACTTTAGTTGCTCAACTTTATGGAGAATTTAAACAGTTCTTTCCTAATAATGCAGTTGAATATTTTGTTTCTTACTACGATTACTATCAGCCAGAAGCATATATGCCCTCATCTGATACCTATATTGAAAAAGATTTACAAATTAATGAGGAAATTGATAAGTTACGGCTAAGTACTACCGCTTCTCTCCTCTCCGGTCGTCGTGATATAATTGTAGTTGCATCTGTTTCATGTATATATGGCATGGGTAATCCAATTGATTTTGCTAGCGGAATTATAAAACTAAGTATTGGCCAAATAATTAGCAGGAATACATTTTTGTACGACTTAGTTTCTTCGCTTTACAGCAGAACAATTAGTGATTTCGCACGAGCTACGTTTAGAGTTAACGGCGATACTATTGACATCAATGTACCCTATGCAGACTATGGTTATCGAGTTAGTTTTTTTGGAGATGAAATCGAAGAGCTTTCAAAGTTTGACGTGCAATCTGGTAAAACAGAAGCTGACCTAGAAGAGATGACCATTTTCCCAGCTAATCTTTATGTAGCGCCAAAAAACCAAATGAGCTCTTTGGTCAATAATATACAAGATGATTTAGTAAAACAGGTAGATTATTTCAATAGTATTGATAAGCATTTAGAAGCGGCCCGACTAAAAGAAAGAGTAGAATTCGATTTGGAGATGATTAAGGAACTTGGTTATTGTTCAGGTATTGAAAATTATTCAAGATATTTAGATAAACGAAATGAGGGCGAACGACCCTTTTGTCTAATCGATTATTTTCCAGATGACTTCTTGTTTGTAGTAGATGAAAGCCATGTGACTTTACCTCAAGTGAAAGGTATGTATGGAGGTGATCGATCTCGAAAAACCAACCTTGTTGAGTATGGATTTAGACTACCTGCTGCTTTGGATAATCGGCCACTTAATTTTCAAGAATTTGAAGGGATTATGAATCAAAGTATCTTTGTGAGTGCCACACCTACGGATTATGAGCTAGAACGATGTGAGGGAGTTGTTGTTGAGCAAGTTGTTCGGCCTACGGGACTTCTTGATCCAGAAATTGAGGTAAGACCTACTCAAAATCAAATTGATGATTTACTGGAAGAAATAAGAATAAGAAGAAATCTCAATGAAAGGGTTTTAGTAACTACTCTTACGAAACGGATGGCAGAAGAGTTAGCAAAATACTTCGCTAAGATGGGAGTCCGATGCCGATATATTCATTCCGATATTGATACACTCGAGCGAGTTGAAATAATTAGAGACTTGCGCTTAGGTAAGTTTGATGTGCTTATCGGTGTTAATTTACTTCGTGAAGGTTTGGATATTCCTGAAGTTTCATTAGTTGCGATATTGGATGCAGACAAAGAGGGATTTCTGAGAAATAAACGTAGTTTAATACAAACATCAGGACGTGCAGCAAGAAACGCCAAAGGATATGTAATTATGTATGCAGACAAAGTTACGCGAAGCATGCAAGAAACCATTGATGAAACGGAACGCAGAAGAGAAAAACAAATCCAATACAACCTTAAACACAACATTATTCCTGAAACAGTATATAAATCCCGTGAAGAAATTATTAAGTCTGGGTCAGTTCTCGATTTCATGCATACAGGGAAAACTGAGGAGATTTTTGATAAGCATCAGCAATTAGCCGCAGAGGATGGTAGTGAATACACCTCAGATAAAAATCTAAAAGCTAAAATAGATTCTGTAGAAAAGTCAATGAAAAAAGCAGCTGGACAAAAAGATTATTTAGAAGCAGCAAGACTAAGAGACATGCTCTTTAATCTAAAAGCGATTCATCAAGAAAAATTTTGAATTTAATATGTTGATTTGAATAAATTAAAGCTTTCCAGGGTTTAAATAGCTTGAAAAACAAACTTTCAATTGTTATCCACTATTAAACGTGAATAAGCCAAGTATAATATCTCGAATAACTAATCTATTTTTGTTTAAAATATATATTTATGAAGAAGTTAAGTTTATTAATAGTGGTCATGGTTATGGCAAGTTCTTGCGTTACTTCAAAAAAGTACAACGAGTTAAATGCCTTAAGTGATAAACATTTAAGTGACCGAAGGGATGTAGAGGAAAAACTGGCAAATATCACAGTAGAAAGAGATGAATGTCTTCAAGCGAAAGAAAAGTTAGCGATTGACTTTAATTTGATTCAATCAGAACGGAATCAATTGCTAACAGATATAAATCAATTAGAAAGTCTTGTGGAAGAATACAAAAAACTAAATGATGATTTGTTTTCATCTAAAAAGAGTTTGTTAGATGAAGCAAGCTCTAATCAAAAGATTTTAGCTGACAAGCTAGCATTAAAAGAAAAAGAATTGAATACCATATCCGCGGCCCAAAAGGTATTAGATGAAAAATTAAAAGCACGTGAAGCCGAATTAGACTTTTTGGAAGAAGAAAACCAAGTGCAAAGTGACCGAATTAAAGAATTAGAGGATCGATTAAAAGAAAAAGATCTCGCTTTACAAAACTTAAAAGCAACTATCTCAGCTGCTCTTCAAGGATTTAGTTCTGATGAGATAAGCGTAGAGGAGAAAAATGGCAATTTATATGTTTCACTTTCAGAGAAATTGCTTTTTTCTTCAGGAAGTTTTGCAATAGATGTTAAAGGGAAGGATGCTATCAGTAAATTAGGGCAAGTATTAAGAAATCAAACTGATTTCAATATAGTAGTTGAAGGGCATACGGATAATGATCCTTTCAATGGCTCTGGGGTGCTATTGGACAATTGGGATCTAAGTGTAAAGCGAGCAACATCAGTTGTGCGAATATTAACTCAAAATGGAGGTGTACTTCCTGAAAATGTCTCAGCCAGCGGTCGTGGGGAATTCATCCCTTTAAATGAAAACAGTGCCCCTGTAGAAAAGGCCAAAAATAGGCGAACGGAAATCATTCTCAAACCTAATTTGGATAGAATCATGAACCTTTTAAATAACTAAAAGGTGCCAGAACACGTTAAAGAAATGTCTTTTTTTGACCACCTAGAAGAGTTGAGGTGGCGTTTGTTCCGGACAGGCGGTGTCGTTCTTCTATTTGCAATTCTTTCCTTTACTTTTAAGGGCTTTGTTTTTGATAACATCATTTTTGCACCGACTTACAGAAACTTTATTGCATACGAATATTGGTGTATGTTCATTCAAAGTATTGGCGTATCTAAGGAACTTTGTTTAGGTAATCTAGATTTCACTATCATCAACACGGAAATGGCTGGTCAGTTTATGGTCCATATCAAAATAGCAATGGCCTTAGGGGTTATCATTGCATTTCCTTATTTAGTTTGGGAGCTATGGCTTTTTATAAGTCCAGGTCTTCATATAAAAGAAGTTAAGGCCTCTAGAAAGGCAATTCTTGGAAGTGCAATACTGTTCTTCATAGGAATTTTATTTGGATATTATGTTTTAACCCCTTTCTCCTTGGATTTTCTTTCAAAGTATAATGTAAGTAACATTGTAGCGAATACCTTTACCTTGACAAACTACATCAGCTTTATTAGTACTTTGGTTTTAGCAAGCGGAATCATGTTTCAACTGCCCATGGCTGTTTTCCTCTTAGCAAAAATGGAGATTATCACTTCAAGAATGATGCGTGAATATTGGCGCTATGCATTAATAATTTGCATAATTCTCTCTGCAATAATTACTCCGCCTGATGTTGCTTCAATGGTTATGGTTACCGTACCATTGTTTTGTTTATATTTAGGTAGTATTTTAATTGCAAAAAAAGTTAACCCATAAACTTATACTTATTATGAAAATTATCATCGGTTCTGACCATGCGGGATTTGAGTTAAAAAAAGACCTAATTAAATTCTTGCAGTCTATAGAGATAGCCATAGATGACAAGGGTACGTACGGTATGGATTCTGTTAATTATCCGGATTATGCGCATGAGGTCGCTAAAACAGTACTAGAAGATAAGGATAACCTTGGAATTCTGATCTGCGGGAGTGCCAACGGGGTCTGCATGACTGCGAATAAATATAAAAAAATACGTGCGGCAATAGCCTGGCAACCAGAGATTGCCGCCTTAGCCAAGCAGCATAACAATGCCAATATACTCTGCTTGCCAGCAAGATATATCAGTAAAATAAATGCTAGAACTATACTAAGTGCCTACCTAGATGCAGATTTTGAGGGAGGTAGACATCAAAAACGAGTAGAATTAATCTAACTAAATTAGGTCAAAAAATTCCAGTGTAAGTTAGCAGTTTTGAATAAATACTATCCATAAAATAATAGCTTCTAAGCATTTATTTCGTATTTTTATATGCTGTTAAACATTTTGCATGAAGAAGATTTTATTAGTATTACTCGTCGCTCTTTCATTTAATTCAATAGCTTACAGCCAATGTACAGTTACGCCTATTTTAATCGACTCCTTAATTGATTGTGGCGATTCTTCGGAAATTCAAATTACGGGATTTGCCCTCTCTGCCATATCGGAATCATTTTCGGCTACAGGACCCACTGATCCCGGATGGCAAACAACTGCGGGTGCAGTTTATAACAATCCTTTCGTTCCTAGTCCTCCTTCTCCCAATTCTGGTGCGGTGAATGGTGGTATTTATTTTTGGATGGGTGCTACTAATGTGCTGCCTGCAGCACTCGAAACTGTTCCATTTAATGTGACTTTTGGTGGACAGATTTGTTTTGATTTCGTTTATGCTATTCAAGGTGGACCTACTAATATCGCTGAAGGACCTGATTTATCTGAGGAAGGAATTACCTTGCAATATTCTCCCGATGGAGGAATAACTTGGGTTGATATTGTTTATTTCATGCCTAATGGAGAACAACTTCCAAGTAATCCTGGACCGGGTTTCCCAATGAATAATCCTCCTTTCAGTAATACAGGAACTCCATACACCGTATGGAATTCAGTTTGCTTTCCTATACCGCCTGGCGCTCTGGGAGCAAACACTTCATTCCAATGGATTCAAGAATTTAATTCTGGTGCATGCTGCGACCATTGGGGGCTTGATAATATTACAGTACAACTTGCCGATCCGGCTTATACTTTTTATGATGACAATTTTGTAGTTATTGATACTAACTTTCTCTATGTTTCACCGACCGATACCCAAACTTACACGATAATCTATACGAACGGTGTTGACGACACTTGCACCGGGACTGTGTTAATCAATGTAAATCCGACGCTTGTAATGGATGATTTCTTTATCTGTGAGGGAGTTGGCACAGGAGATACCTTAACCATGACTGGTGTAGCCCCATGGGCACCTGTTTTGTGGACTCCAGCAATTGGCTTAGATGACCCAACTAGCCAAAATCCATTTGCCAACCCACCAAGTCCGGGTCCATCGCAAACTTATACGGCTACCTCGGCCTGTGGTGCTGACTCAGTGACTACTACATTCTACAGTGTAAGTGCTGTGGCAGAAAAAGGGACTGTCTGTCCCGGTGAAATTGATCAATTATTCGCAAATGTGTCCGGAATATCACAAGATTGTAATGAAAGTTATACAGGGTTTTCTATTCCTTATTATAAAGAGTTTTCAGCAAATCAAACACCTTTAAACTTTTCCAACCCAGATAACGGGACGAGTACTATTATTAATCTTCCTTTCCCCTTCGAGTTTTATTGCTCGCCAATTACTGAAGTAAGAGCAGCGGTGGACGGTTACTTAATGATGAGTTCATCCGCTTTTCCATCTTTCGCTAATAACCTCACCATACCTGTAAACATTCTACCCAATCAAATTGCAGCATTGATGTGGGATGATCTAGTGGATTCTTCAGGATTATCGAGTTTTTTCGTTACGGGAACTGCACCCAATAGGAAAATGGTTGTAGAGTTTGACCTAGTTCATAAGGGAGGAACACCTCAAACGGAACAAGTTCAAGGACAAATTATTTTACATGAGACTACTAATTTTATAGATTTTCTTTGCGAAAATTGTTTTAATGATGATAGCGATCCTACTTCAACACAGGGAATAGAGAACTCTACGGGTTTTTCAGGTCAAGCAACACCTGGTAGAAGTAATACCAACTGGGAGGCAACTAATTCAGGACATAGATTTATACCAAATACGCCTAGTGCGACATCACAATCTATATCATGGACACCAAGCCTGAATGTTTTTGGTGCGAATACTCTAGCGCCAATTGTTACGCCTGATACCACTACAACCTACACGGTAACTGTAATTAACAATTCAGATTCTTGCACATACTCCGATACAGTAACTATTTTAGTAGAGGAATCATTAAGTATTGATGCCAGCCCGGATACAAGTATTTGCCTAGGAGAAAATCTCGTTATTCCAGCAACTACGACTGCTGTAGGAGGAGGGATTATTTTCGAGTGGACCCCGAATAACTCCAGCATTATAAATAGTACTGCGTTGAACCCAACTGTAAGTCCTGATACTACAACAAGTTATATTTTAGAAGCTAATCTTAATGGATGTATTGCATTCGATACTGTAGTTGTGGGAATATCAAGTTTTATTGTTGACTCGAACACCTTAGTAGATGAAGTTTGTATTGCTAATTCTGGATCTATAACAATAAATGTTTCTGGTCAAACGCTGGGTTTGCAATATTCTATAGACGATGGCACCAGTTATCAGGCATCTAACATATTCAATGGTTTATCTGGTGGGAACTATGATATTAGAATTGGAAGCACCAATTGTGATACAGCCTATAGCTTAAGTATAGTTGGAGGCGCGGCCTTAATCACTACCGACTCTATTCTTGTTGTTAATTCAAATTGCGGCTCCTTTGGATCCATAGCTGTCTCTGCATCAGGAGGAACTCCTCCCCTGCAATACAGTATAGATAGTGGAGCTACTTTTAGTATTGATTCATTTTATTCAAATTTAGTAGGTGGTCAATATGGTGTTAGAATTCAAGATAATTTAGGTTGTATACTAGATACT
>CAZZMB010000003.1:69829-73874 GCA_964655225.1 uncultured Chitinophagales bacterium
AGGTGGTCAATATGGTGTTAGAATTCAAGATAATTTAGGTTGTATACTAGATACTCTTATTGAACTTGAGGAAACCCTCCCTTTCGATTTAATTACGGATAGTATAAATATGGTCTCTTGCTTTGGTGCTTCAGATGGGTCAGTTACTTTAACGACGATAGACGGACAGTCCCCCTTCCAATATTCATTAGATGATTTAAATTATTTCCCTTCCAATTCCTTTACTAATTTGGATACAGGACTATATATGGCTTTTGCAATTGATTCCAATGGTTGTAATGATTCTGTGCAGTTTAATATTACTCAACCGGATTTACTAGACGTTCAAATCACCGTTCCTGGCAATGTGCTTTGTGCCGGAGGAACTATCGATAGTCTGAGTGCTGACGTTTCAGGAGGAACCCAAAATTTCACTTATATCTGGAACACCAATGAAATAACTCAAAGTATTCAAAATATTGTAATTGGCAACTATTGGGTACAAGTTACTGACTTAAATTCATGTGTAACATCTGATAGTGTAATCATTGCGCAGCCCAATCCTTTATTTTTAGATATTACCTCTGATAGTATCCTATGTAGTGGCCAAAATTCTGGCTTGGCATATATTGATTCTTTTTCAGGAGGAACTCCGATATATACTTACAATTGGGAAGGCCCACTAGGCCCTGTTGCAGGAATTGATACTGCAGCTGCACTTCCTACTGGTCAATATGTTTTAACAATTACAGATTTTAATGGTTGTACTGTTTCAGATACCACGGTTATTTTTGAACCTTCGCTAGTTACAATTCTTCTAACTCCAACAATTTTAGCTTGCAATGCGGATACATCAGCATGCATTGATGCTACTGTAAGCGGTGGTTCTGCACCCTATACTTATTCTTGGTCACATGGTCCAACTATAGAAGATGTTTGTGGCCTGAGTGCAGGAGTGTATACATTGACATTAACTGATTCAAAGGGTTGTATTTATGTAGACAGTACTGAAGTCTCTCAACCTGACTCACTGAATTTATCAACGACACAAATAGATGTGAGCTGTAATGGCTTTAATAATGGATCTGCATCTGTCCTTACTATAGGTGGCACTTTACCTTACACTTACAATTGGAATGGTACCGGTCAAACAACATCGACTGCCAATAATTTATTTGCTGGTGTTTATACTGTCGTAGTTACCGATGGAGGTACTTGTGCTGATTCTATTTCAGTTCAAATCATTGAACCTACAGATTCTATTACTTTGACAATAGATAATATAGATAATGTAACTTGCAATGGAGATAGCAGCGGATCTATATCTATAAGTACTTTTGGCGGTACACCGAATTATACATACATATGGAGTAATGGTGGTGGCAACAATGAAGACCTTAGTAATGCTCCCGCAGGAGCATATACATTAACGGTAACGGATGCAAATGGATGTCCAAATTCAATAAACACTATAATTACGGAGCCTGCACCATTAAGCATTAATCTAGCGGGAGCAAACGCCGCTTGTTTTGGTGCAAGCACTGCCAGTATTGATGCTACTGTCACAGGAGGAGTTGCACCTTATGTATACGCCTGGGCTGGGCCAAATGCTTTTACCGCCAATACGGAAGATATATCTTCGCTTGCGGCAGGAAACTACACACTAACTGTATCAGACAGCAACAGTTGTATACTTACTCAAAACATTGCGCTAACACAACCACCCACTGTAAGTATTAGCTTTAGCCAAAATCCTGTTAGTTGCTTTGGTGGAAATGATGGAAGTTTAACTGCAAATGTTACCGCAGGAGGGACTGCTCCCTACGCCTACCAATGGGGCCCAGCTGCTAATAACCAAACTACTGCAACAGCAACAGGTTTATCTCAAGGCATATACACTGTTACGATAACTGATGGTAATGGTTGTGATTTCACGGATAACGCTAATGTAATTGAACCTCCTTTGCCCTTAAATATTCTAATGGATAGCACCAATATTACATGTGCCGGGTACAATAATGGTATTGGATCAGTTTCGCCTAATGGAGGAACACCAGGTTATGTATACTTGTGGAATGACCCACAAGCTCAAACCAATAATATCGCAACCGACTTAGCGCCAGGTAGCTATCAAGTAATCGTTACGGATGCAAATGGATGCACGGAGATTGGATTAGTTACAATTAATGAACCCACTCCCATTTTCATAGTTGCAATACCTGACTCAACGAATTGTTTTGGAGATGCTAGTGGCGCAATTACTATTCAAGCTAATGGAGGTACAACCATAGGTTATGGATATTCGATAGATGGAGGTGAAAATTTCCAATCTAGTACAGACTTTTTTAACCTACCAGCAGGTGTATATGATGAAATAATTGTTCAAGATTTAGGATCTTCAGAGGAATGTTTATCTGTTCAAGTTTCTACAACTATTTACGAACAGCCCTATTTTTCATTTGTGATTAATCCAGACGATACCACTTTGCAATTGGAGCAAAGCCTGAGCCTCTCCTTGGAAGTTACTTCACCAAATTATACCAACGCAGATATTGCTCAGGTAAACTGGTTCCCAACTGCTGGCTTAGATTGTGATGATTGTATTGACCCTACTCTACTTACTTACGACAGTTATACTGAATATACTGCGACCGTTTATTATGAAGGTGATGATAACGAATTATGTAATAGTTTTTCAAATACAATAATTACTGTTGAAAATAATCTAGCGTTATTTATTCCTAATGCATTTACTCCTAGTAATTTTGACGAAATCAACCGCAATTTTGAAGTTTTTGGAGAAGGGATAGAATATATTACCATGCAAATCTATAACAGATGGGGAGAGAAAATCTTTGAAAGTTCTAATCAAAAAGCTTCTTGGAACGGAACCTATAAAGGTGAACTTCAAAATCCTGGTGTTTATACTTACTTTGTTAGTATTGAATACTTAGATGGTAAAACCATAGATCGCAAAGGAAGTGTGACCTTATTGCGTTAATCCCCAGTAATAAACTAAAGGTGGATCATCTTTTAAAGCAGCAAATCTTATGGTCGTTTACCATTCCACTTGCTTGCATAAAGGCGTAGCATATTTTACTTCCCACAAAGGTAAAACCATCCTTCTTTAACTGTTTACTCATTTTAATACTAATAGCAGTTTCCACAGGAATCTCATTGGACTTCTTGAACATATTCTTAATTACTTTTCCTTCTACAAAGGCCCAAATATAATTACTAAATGAACCATGGACTTGTTCTATTTTTAAATATGCTTGAGCATTTTTTCTTATTCCAAAAACTTTTAAACGATTACGAATAATACCGGGGTTTAATAATACCTGCTCTAAGTATTCATCCGTTAAATTTGCAATATATATAGGCGAAAAGAAACCGAAAAGATTGCGATATTGCGCTCGTTTCTTGAGAACTGTTATCCATGACAAACCAGCTTGCTGCCCTTCTAAACAAAGTATTTCAAAAAGCTGCTTATTTTTATAACAAGGAACACCCCATTCCTCATCATGATAACTTATATATAATGGATCGTTAGTGACCCATGGGCACCTTATCTTTTCCATTATACTTTATGTAATCGAGCAATATATTTACCTATAATATCAAACTCCAAATTTACATGATCACCGGTAACTATATCCTGAAAACCGGTATGCTCATAAGTGTATGGTATTATAGCTACTTCAAAGCTTGTATCCGTAACATTAAATGCTGTCAAGCTAACTCCATTAATGCAAATTGAACCTTTCTCAACAATTAGCTTATTTCGACTGGCACTATAATCAAAGACAAAACGCCAACTTCCCTCATTAGATTCTTTAACCGCGCAGACAGCTGTGTCATCTACATGACCTTGAACGATATGACCGTCTAGCCTTCCGTTCATCTGCATACACCTTTCTAAGTTAATTTTTTGACCAAGTTTCAAATTTGAAAGATTACTTACTACCAAGGTTTCCTTTACAGCCGTAACCGTATACTTATCTTCCCATTGTTTCACAACGGTTAAGCAAACACCATTGTGTGCAACACTCTGATCCACTTTCAA
>CAZZMB010000003.1:73974-82067 GCA_964655225.1 uncultured Chitinophagales bacterium
TTTTCAGTTTGCCAAACCACATTACCCCATCGGTTAAAAATTTTCATATCAATTTTTGCTACGAATCTCCAGCCAGGAAATGGCGTAAATAAATCATTTGCTCCATCTCCATTGGGTGTAAAACTGTTAGGTAAGTCATAGAAAGGGCAATTCTCCACACAAATTGTATCACTAAACATACCTACATTACCTTTTTCATCAGTAGCTCTTATTATGTAGCAACCCGCTAGAGTTGTATTTAATTGATGAACAAAAAAGGTGTCACCGGTTGAACTCAATAATTGAAAGTCAAATTCATTCTCTGCGTAATATAGTTCAAATTGCAAGGCATCGTCACCACATAAAGGTGTACTCCAAGACAATCTATTTTGGAAATTATTATTTGTCCATGCTTGCCCTTGAATGCTCTCACAGTCATTACGAATAATCAATTCTGGAGGGCAAGGAGCTATTGTATCAATTGGTATTGCGCAAACCCGTTGTGATAAATTAATTAATGGGCCTGGCAAACTATTGATTGTGTATCCTCCGGAACTTTCAATATAATAACAATAAGTAGAATCATTAATTAAGCCCGAATCAATATAACTGCTAGCCATGGTCGTAGTTAAACTATCAAAAACTCCATTGATATTATCACTTCGGTATATCGTATAACTCTCATTCAACCAAGAGACATCTTCATTCCAATTTAAAGTCAGAAGACCATCTCCTGAGCCAATAGACAAAAATATAGAAGATGCTACCGAAGTTTTCCCTATAGTGTCCAGACCTCCATTTGAATAAAAAATAACTTGATAACTAAATTCATTGGCAGTTGTATTTAAAACCAAATCATTAAAGATAGTATCATTCATCAATGCATAACTCGGCGCAGAAAAGCTTTGAATAAGTTGCAGATTACTTCCAATAAAATCTTGAGAACGATATAACTCAAATAGGTACGGTGGAGGGTCTAAAATTGTATCTAATAAATCAACACCCGCCGATGGCTTAGTCCATCGAATAAACATTTCACCATTAACTGAGTCTGTTTCTTCTACAGAAACATTCAATAGAACTGGTAGGTCCAAAGGCAACTCTACACAAGCTTCGTTGCTTGGGGCACTTAAGATACTGTTATATACACTACCTTGCGATGAGGTAGGATTCTTTCCAAAATGAGCTAAAACCCTATAGGAATATTGATTTCCTCGATCTACATTCAAATCCAGATAATCATATGTCAGTATATTATCCGCCAAAAGCTCATACGAGGTATTTTCCAATCCAAGATCGCATAGGCCAATATCAAAACTATCACAACCAATTTTCCGCCAAACAGAGAAAAATTGAAAATCTGGGCTAGCAATACAATCGTAAGGATCATCCCAGTTCAATAATACATCATTCCCTGCTATAGTGGATTGTAATCCCGTTGGAGGTGGCGGAACCACTGTAATAAGCCATGTTTCTAAATCAGACAAGATAATACCATTTCCATTGGGCTCATCTTCGGCTTTAAATACAACTTGATAAAATTGAGGCCGAATATGCTCACAAACCGTATTCCATGAAAAAATACCAACAGGGTTTAAGCCTGTATCTGATTGGAAAGTGGCCTGAGATGAAGAAAGAATGAAAGGAGCACCGAGCGCGGAAATTCTGACAATCTCTCCATTCGGATCTTGGGCTCTCACATTAATAGTGAAATTTGAACCGCCTATAACACAGGTATCTCTGAGTTCTTCGATTTGTGGTGGGTCATCTAAAATTGCCTCAACAATGATTTCCATATCCCTTAGAAGGGTTCCAATACATCTTCCTCCCCTAAACTCACGAATGAGTATGGCGATGTTATAGGTGCCCTGTAGTTGGGGAGTTGCCCAAACAATTTCCCCCGTATTTTCATCTATGGTGAAGCTGTTATTTGGCCCAGGAGGGAATTGATCTGGAAATAGGTAAAGGGGAACCTCTACTCCATTAGCTTCCAAAGAGGGAACTAGTCGAAAATGTAAACTGTCTCCGTCTAAATCATAGGCATTTGGATTATGATAGAAGGTATCATTAACATTTGCAAAATCAATAGGTGGATTTAGTAATATAGGAGATGAATTACTTTCGAAAAGCTCGGGTGGAATATACTTCAAGGTATCCTCAAAATAAATAGGAACGCTTACTGATCCAGTACCCGCAGATATATTGACAATATTCGCTATTCGATTCTGATCAGTCACTGAAATGATATAAAACGGGAGTGCCCCGCTATATGTATGAATTTCACTTTGATAAATGTTTTCTTTGATATCATTACCAATCAACTCCCCATTTGGAATACCATTAAACAATGGACCATTAATCCGAACTATACTTTCTATTGTGCCATCGCCCCAATCTAAGCTAAGAGAATCTCTATCCGCATTGACACTAATATCACTAATCTTTGAGTAGCTAACCACCTTAACTCTATAACTTAATGGTGAAATATACTCATAAAGCAATTCACCTGCTCTGTTATGCGTAGCATAGCCGCTTATGCTTGATAAAACAAACAAAAGAAGGACTAGAAATTTTATAAGTAATCTACTTTTCATTTTACCAAACGAAAATACAAAACATCGCTTGTATTTGCCTTATTTTTTTTGTCCGCTTAATACATAAAACTAAAAAAAGCTTCGCAATTTCTAGAAGAACTAAAGAAATATAACGAAGCTTTTCAAATTATATTAATACTTTACTCAGAAGCAAGAGAGCTTTTGGCATAAAGCCTATTCATCCTTGCAATATTCTCTAGCGAGATACCTTTTGGACACTCAGCTTCGCAAGCTCCTGTATTTGTGCAATTCCCAAAACCTTCTTTGTCCATTTGAGCAACCATATTTAAAACTCTTTGATCGCTTTCTACTTTACCCTGTGGTAACAAATCAAGTTGAGAGACTTTAGCAGAAACGAATAACATAGCACTAGAATTCTTACAGGCGGCAACGCAAGCACCACATCCTATGCATGTCGCTGCATCAAAGGCGGCATCAGCATCGTGTTTTGGAATAGGAATAGAATTTGCATCTTGTGTATTTCCACTTGTATTTACCGAAACATAACCCCCTGCTTGTATAATTCGATCAAATGAACCTCTATCCACTGCCAAGTCCTTTATAATAGGAAATGCACTTGCTCTCCAAGGCTCGATAGTGATGGTGTCTCCATCATTGAATGAACGCATATGAAGTTGACAGGTTGTTACTCTATCTCCAGGTCCATGAGGTTGTCCATTAATATACATTGAACACATCCCACAGATACCTTCGCGACAATCATGATCAAAAGCTACCGGATCTTCCCCAGTTGTAACCAATTGCATGTTTAATACATCAATCATTTCTAAAAAAGATGAATCTGGCGAGATATCACTCACTTGATAATCCACCATTGCACCTCGAGCATTCGCACCTGATTGGCGCCAAACTTTTAATTTTAAATTCATTTTATTACTATTTAGATAACTAGTTTACTAGATAGCTAGTATTCTACTTATATGATCTTGTTTTTAACTCTACCGCCTCAAATGATAGTTCCTCTTTATGTAGTTTTGGCTCCGCATCTTCTCCCTTGAATTCCCACGCTGCAACATATGCGAAGTTTTCATCGTCTCTTAATGCTTCTCCTTCAGGAGTTTGATGTTCTTCTCTAAAGTGTCCCCCACATGATTCCGTCCGGTTTAGAGCATCAATTGCAAACAACTCTCCTAGTTCAATGAAATCGGCAACTCTACCTGCTTTTTCAAGTTCTTGATTAAACGATTCATTTGAACCTGGAACAATCACATCACTCCAGAATTCTTTTTTTATTACTTTAATCTCAGCTATAGCTTCTTTAAGACCTTTTTCATTTCTAGCCATACCCACTTTGTCCCACATTACCTTTCCTAATCGCTTATGAAAATAGTCTACCGGTTTCGATCCTTTAATGCTGAAAATTTTATTAATTCTATCTTTTACTTCTTTTTCAGCAGCGTCAAATTCTGGTGTTTCTGTTGAAATTTCACCAGTACTTATTTCATTTGCTAGGTAGTCTCCGATTGTGTAAGGAAGCACAAAATATCCATCAGCTAATCCTTGCATCAAAGCAGAGGCACCTAATCTATTGGCGCCGTGATCAGAAAAATTGGCTTCACCGATTGAATATAATCCTTCGATAGATGTCATTAAGTTATAATCAACCCAAGTACCACCCATAGTATAGTGCACTGCAGGATAAATCATCATAGGAGTTTCATAAGGATTTTGATCGACTATCTTCTCATACATTTCGAATAGGTTACCATACTTTTCCTTAACCACTTCCTGACCTAATCGTTTAACTTCTGCAGCATTGTTATCATCTACATCAAGCAGACGCGCTTTTACTTTACCGTATCGCATAATTGCTGCTGTAAAGTCTAAGTAGACGGCTTCTCCTGTTTGATTGACACCAAAGCCTTCATCACACCTTTCTTTTGCTGCTCTTGATGCAACGTCCCGGGGTACTAAATTTCCAAAAGCAGGGTATCTTCTTTCTAAATAATAGTCTCTTCTATCTTCTGATAACTCTGTTGGATGTACAGAGCCATTTCTTATATTTTCAACGTCTTCTTTGTGTTTAGGTACCCATATTCGTCCATCATTTCTCAATGATTCAGACATCAAGGTTAACTTACTTTGATGGTCGCCGCTTCGTGGAATACATGTTGGATGAATCTGCGTATAGCACGGATTAGCAAAAAAAGCTCCTTTTTTGTATGCTTTCCAAGAAGCAGTAACATTGCTACCCATCGCATTTGTTGAAAGAAAGAAAACATTACCATATCCCCCATTAGCCATAACTACTGCATGAGCAGAATGTCGTTCAATTTCGCCTGTAATTAAATTCCTAGCTATAATACCTCTTGCTTTGCCATCGACCAACACCACATCAAGCATTTCATGCCTGTTAAACATTTCCACCTTACCCGTCGCAATTTGACGACTTAAAGCAGAATAAGCACCTAAAAGCAATTGTTGACCCGTTTGGCCTGCTGCATAAAAAGTTCTAGAAACTAAAACGCCACCAAAAGAACGATTGTCTAACAAACCTCCATATTCACGAGCAAAAGGAACACCTTGAGCTACGCATTGATCAATAATATTACTTGATACTTCCGCAAGTCTATGCACATTGGCTTCTCTACTTCTGTAATCTCCACCTTTTACTGTATCATAAAATAATCTGTAATTTGAATCACCGTCTCCTTGATAATTCTTAGCTGCATTGATACCTCCTTGAGCTGCAATAGAGTGCGCTCTTCGTGGGCTATCTTGAAAACAAAAAGTCTTTACATTGTAACCAAGTTCCCCTAAGGTCGCTGATGCAGATGAACCCGCTAAACCAGTACCAATAACAATAACATCAATATTTCTTTTGTTGGCTGGGTTAACCAAGTCGATACGACCTTTATGACTGACCCACTTTTCGCTCATTTTACCTTCAGGAACATTAGAATTTAATACAGACATTTTTATATGATTTTAGTGGATTAAAAAGTGGTAAAGTGCAATGAAAGCAAAACCAGCTGGAATGACTACACTGTAAAAGAATCCAATTTTTTTAATTACCGGTGTGTACTTCGGATGATTCGCCCCAACAGACTGAAAAGATGATTGAAAGCCATGGTTTGTATGTAATCCTAGAAAAAAGAAAGCAGCTATATAAATCACGACACGCACTATATTTTGAAATTTGGCTACCAATTCTTCATGGTAACGAAACTCTCCACTTTCATTTAAGCCAGTCATATTACCTTGACCATATTTAACAATCATTTCATGTACCCAGAAATCGTAAAGGTGCAAAAGCATAAAAAGCATGATTGCTACTCCTGTATAAATCATATTCTTGCTCAGTTTCGACCCTCCAGTATTATTTGAAGAGAAATATTTAACCGGACGAGCCTTTCTGTTTTGAATTTCTAAGACAATAGCCATTATAAAATGGAAAATAATACCAAACATCAGCACTGGTTGAAGTAAGCCTTGTACGAAAAAGTTCGTTCCCATAAATTGAGAAACCTCATTGAAAGCGTCGGGACTAACTACTGATAAAAGATTGATTGAGAAATGTTGTAGAAGAAAAAACATCAGAAAGAATCCTGACAAAGCCATTAAAATTTTTCTACTAATTGTGGACAATTTTGACATCTACTTAAATTTTACACAAAGGTAATTAATGTATGCCTAGTAATCAAGACTAACCTAACCGAAAAAACTATTTAGAAAATATCTAAATAGCTTTTAACAATACTTTACCCATTATACCAACACCCCAAAATGAATTTTTGTTCATTAGAAATTAGCAATATCGTCCCTTTAAAATGGTTTGGCATCTTTAAACTAAATCTTTCAATCAAAGGGGAAAGTATAACGCCATATTTAGGCTTAAAATTTTTTTAATTAGGAAATTGAAGCATTTATTAAATCCATTACAAGGATATATGCAACAAGACATCACTTAAGCCTTCCACTCTTGTTAAGCCAGTATCATCAGGGATTTCTTTGGAAGTTACCATAAAACATTCCATTCCAAGCGTTAATCCAAAGCGCATATCGGAAAGTTTATCCCCTACCATAATGGATTTGGTAAAATCAATTTCTGGGAAATCTCGTTTCGCCCACATGGCCATGCCTATTTCGGGCTTTCGACACGGAGAATCCTCCTCTTCTAGATCTGGACAATAATATATTCGATCAATTCGACCATCTTCTTCACGAACCTCTTCAATTAATTTGTTATGGATTTCATGCAATTGATCTTTGGTCATAAGTTCTTTGCCAACACCTTGCTGATTGGTCACTACAACAATACGACCGATTAGCATTCCAAAGTAACGCAAGGCTCGATGCACATCAGGTAAAAATTCAAACTCTTCCCAAGATGTTACATACCCATCTTCAATATTTTTATTGATAACCCCATCTCTATCGAGAAATAAGGTCCAAGTTTCATCAACTTCAATTGTTTTTTTCACTAAACATTTTTTTTTCAACTAATTCACAAATAATATGCCCCAACAATAAATGACACTCTTGTATTCGAGGAGTATCTGTACTGGGTACTTTAACCATCAGGCTACAATTCTTGTCTAAGCTGCTTGTATTACTTCCTGTAAATGCTACAGACTCCACTCCCATCTCTTGGGCTTGGATCGCTGCATTAAGAATATTAGGAGACTTACCCGAGGTACTTAAAAGCCACAGGACATCTCCTTTCTTAGCTTTTGCCTCTAATAAACGAGCATATAGCTTGTCAAAACCAAAATCATTAGATATGGCAGTTAATGCAGCTTCATTTACATTTAATGCTTCAACTGGTAAGGCTTTGCGATTTAAATAAAATCTTCCTGAGAATTCTGCGGCAAGGTGAAGAGCATCTGCTGCACTACCTCCATTTCCGCAAATCAGAATCTGATTACCCGCTTTCAATGTATCTACAAATTTATGGGTAATCTGATCCACACTTGAAAGTAAATCTTGGTCCTGAATCAAGGCCGCTTTAAGATCAGCACTTGCTTGAATACGTTTAATGATGTCTTGCATATTCATAATTTATTACTTCTTTTTTGATTGACCGTAATAATTTTTCACAAAGCCCAACGCTTCTTCTTTTCCCATTAACTTTTGAATCACTGCATAAATCAAACCTGCGCCATAGGCGGAAACTTGAATATTCAAGGTGATAACAGCGTACAAAGCTACAAGGATTTGTCGATGTTTTAAAAAAGCTTGGACAAAAGCAAGTATACAAACCAATAAATGCCCGAATAAGACTATTTTAATGCAAACAACAAATACTGGTAAGAATAAGGATAGAGCTGCAAGCAGACTGTAAGTTGATAGTATTGCAGCCGGTAAAAAATGAACCGGTTTTAATAACTCTTTGTGCGCAGTACCCAAGTTAATTCGAGCTACTCCCCAATTAAATATTTGTTTAAAGAATTTCTGCAAACTTGTTCTTCTTTTATGATAAACGAAGGCATTTGGAATCAAACCTACTTTAAATCCAGCTTTATAAATCCGAGCCGAATAATCCATATCCTGACCATG
>CAZZMB010000004.1:0-80736 GCA_964655225.1 uncultured Chitinophagales bacterium
TTAAAAATAACAACAACAATTTTTAAACATTATATCAGATATGGTGTTTACTTACAAATACACAAACTAAACCAATTTTTTTAAACCCAAAATTTATCACAATGAACAAAAATATTTTTTTATTTATCCCGATGTTATTATTAATTCTAGTTTCTGCTTGTAAAGAGGACGTTGATCCACCAGTAGATCCTATGACTATCGTAGAAACTGCTCAGGCAACTGCCGATTTGAGCTTTTTAGTTGAAGCAGTTGTTGCTGCAGATTTGGTAGATGCTCTAAATAGTGGAACATTTACAGTATTTGCTCCAAACAATGCGGCGTTTCAAGCCTTATTAGATTCTGATCCAGCTTGGAATGTTATTTCGGACATCCCTGTTGCAACTTTAACAAGTGTGTTACTATACCATGTTGTAGAAGGCGAAGTTAAAGAAGCTGATTTGTCTGATACTTATGTAAATACACTTTCTCCAGGTCCAAACTCGGAGCCACTTTCATTACAAATCAATGTTACTGGCGGTGTATTTTTTGACGGAGATGCAACCCCACTTTCTACGGATATCCAAACAAGCAATGGTGTAGTGCATGTGATCGACAAAGTAATGATGCCAAATTCATTGGCAGAATTCGCACTAGCTAATCCAAATTTTTCCATTCTCGTTCAGGCCTTAGCTCGTCCATCTTTTAATGGTGCTTACTTAGGCGCTCTAACCGGAACAAACCCATTAACAGTGTTTGCGCCAACAAATGCAGCTTTCGAAGCTCTTATTGCAGCGGTGCCAACTTGGAATTCTTTGGATGATATAGGGGATGCTTCTCTAATGGGAGTGTTAGATTATCACGTATATGCAGGAGGAAATGTTCAATCAGATCAATTGACTGATGGCCAAGTTATTCCAATGTTAGGAAGTGGTGACATCACTATAGATTTATCGAACGGCGTTGCTATCAATACTACCAGTGGACAAACGGTGAGTGTAGCTATAGCTGACGTACAGAGTTTGAATGGGGTAATACATGTTGTTGAAGAAGTACTACTACCAACACCTTAATTTTTCATTCTGGTTTAGAAGGAAGGGAGACAAGCGAGAGCAAGTCTCCCTTTTTTTATGATTAATACTATAGCTATGGACCAAAATTCTCCAGAGACTCCTAGATGTGCTGATGAATGAAAAGACTTTTTCTTTCCACAGATTTTGGCAAACACCGCTGACCTATACTAGTAAATTATAAATAAAGTGTTAAGCGTCTATTTTAGAAAGTTTAGCTTGAGCGTTGATTTTTGATTTCTCAATTAAAAAAACGAACAAAAAACCTAAGCATAAATTAATGCCAAATAAACAGGGTAATCAGTAAGCATGTAAGTAAATTTTTAACCGATCTAATCAGTAAACTTGTATCCGACACCTCGAATACTATGGAAGTACTCTGGTCGCTTGGCATCCTTTTCGAAGTATTTTCTGAAGGATAAAATAAAATTATCGATGGTTCGGGTAGATGGGAAAACATCATAACCCCAGACGTATTTTAAGATTTGTTGACGAGAAACGGCTTGGTTCTTTCTGTCTATTAAAAGTTTGAGCAGCGCTGTTTCTTTCTTAGTTAAATTGAATGATTGACTCTCGAAATTAGACGCTTCATAGGTGCCAAAGTTTATTTTATTCCCCCCAAATTCATATGAACTCAACTGAGTTTCTTGCTCAGTACCTTTCAAGCTATGTTTAATTAAGACTCTGGCTCTTAATAATAATTCTTCAAGGTTAAAAGGTTTAGTGAGATAATCATCAGCGCCAAGTTTTAATCCCTTTACCTTATCCTTACTCGTGTCTTTTGCGGTTAAAAATAATATGGGAGTTTCGTTGTCTGTCAAACGGATTTTTTCACAAACTTCAAATCCGTTCACCTCGGGCATCATTACATCTAGGATAACCAAATTGAAACGTTGATTTTGAATTTTATTTAAAGCTTCACTTCCGTCAACAGCTTCCTCGACTTCATAACCCTCCAATTGTAAGTTTAACTTAATACCATCTCGAAGGCTTTTTTCATCTTCAGCAAGTAATACACGAGTCAACATAATTATTTTTTTGAATTCAAACGTTAAATATAATTTTAAATATGGCTCCACTAGGAAGGTTATGCTCAATATCAACTTTCCCATCTTGAAACTGAACGAGCTGCTTAACAATATAAAGCCCCAAACCAGTCCCTCTAGCTTGCCGCGTATCTTCATTTCCAACGCGATAAAACTTATTAAAAACAGCGGAATGTTCTTCTTTAGGTATTCCAGGACCTGTATCCGCAATAGCTAACTCTACCTTATTATTTGTTTGTTTTAAAGTGACAGTTACCACTGAATCTTTAGCATACTTGATGGCATTATCTAATAAATTACTTAATATTGAATTTATACAAGTCTTATCACCCTGAATGAATATGTCATCTTGGATATCTGCACTTAAAGTGATGTCTTTTCTCTCTTTATAATATGTTATTATCTGCTTGCTTAGCACACTGAGATTGAGGGCTTCCTTGGTAAATCCATATTGGTCATTTTCAATTTTAGCAGCAATGAGGATATTTTCAACTAAATTTTCTAATCGATCAACTTCCGAAAGAGAGCTGGCTATAAGTTGATTTTGTTTTTCCTTATCTAACTCACGTAAACGCATGGTTTCATTCATTAACTTAATCGATGCCAATGGGGACTTTAACTCATGAGTAATAGATAAAATAAAGTTTTTTTGCTGTCGGGCAATAGCGATTTCCTGTTTGAAGGATTGAAATATTTTAACCATTCCAAGAGTTAGAATAATGAAGAAGACGATTCCTTCTGTTAAAATCATTACTTTTTGTCTCTTGAATTTTTCATTGAGTACTTGAAAATCTTCTGTAGATTTAAAATCCAAGGAAGTGCCTCCCTCGTATACCTGGTACTTAAGGCTTTCAAATTTCACGAGGTCAGAATAATGCTGCTCTATTTTTGTATAGAGTAAATAATTCCACCAAAATAAGAATGCAAAGACATAAATTAAGATGACGTAGAATAATAAAAATTTCTTTTTTGCTTTTTCCTTGAACATGCCTAGTTAAAATTAGAATGCTTTGGTAAGGTAACAAAGAATGTGCTGCCATTGTTTTCTTTACTTTCAAACCATATTTTCCCTTCACTGTTTTCAATAATTTGCTTGCTAATAGCCAAGCCTAGTCCAGTACCGCTGGATTTGCTTGTAAAGTTTGGCACAAATACTTTGTGCGCCATATCTTCAGGTATCCCAATACCGTTGTCTATTACTTGTATTTCGAAGTGTTTCTCTTTTTCGAAAAGTAACACCTTAATCAGTGGCTCTTTCTTATCTTCACTGGCTTGCTGAGCATTTTTAATAAGGTTATTGAATACACTTAATAATTGATTCTTATCGGCATAAACCCACGCATCTAGATTTTTTTGGGAAAATTGAATTGATGTTTTACTGGTTTGGTTAAATAAGTTGACCACATTCTGAATAATATCGGTAAGGCTAACTTTTTCTTTACTGGCACTGGGCATCTTTGCAAAGGAAGAAAATGCAGTAGCTATCTCAGAGAGATTATCAATTTGTTCTATCATCGTTTGACAAACCCTCTTGGCAAGTTGCCCCACATCGTCAGGATTGTCTTGTATAGTGCGCTGGAGATGCTGAATACCCAATTTCATTGGAGTTAATGGGTTTTTTATCTCATGCGCAATTTGTCTAGCCATTTCACGCCAGGCGGATTCACGTTCAGACTGTGCGAGTGCATGAGCACTTTCCTCGATCTGTTCAATCATTTTATTGTATTCTGCTACCAATGCCCCAATCTCATCATCACTACTCCATTGTATTTTTTCATTCTTACTACTTATTGAAACCAAGCCAATTTTTTTGGCAATACTGGCTAATGGTCGAGTTAAGGAATTGGAAATAATAAAAGCCATAAGGATAGAAATCATCATCAATAAAACGTAAACATTGACCAATGCTACCATTAAATCAGATAACTCATTGTTTAGTGTTTCTTCCTGCGCGAAATACGGCATATTGAGTATGCCGATTGCTTGACCATCAGCTAATCGAATGGGGACATAGATAGATTGGTAATTTAATTTTCCAATTTGCTCTCGGTGAATGTATCTTTCTTCCCTTAAAGTAAAAATGTGATGAAGTGCTAAAGGGTTTATTTTATTGGAAATCAGGCCGCTGCTAAACACCTCAGGCTGTGAGCTAAACTTTAGGGTACCTGCTAGATCAAAAAAGTTAATATCGATCCCTTGAATTTCTGCCATAGAGGCTACTTCTGTTGCCATGTTATCTGGCAGGCCCAATGAAGCTCCATTATTCTCTCTCATTATATAATATTCCAAAGAAGATAAGACAGCTTGCTGTTTCTTAATTAGCTTATCGGTCTCATTAGTTTTATATATTTTGCTAAAATATCCAATGGTAACAATACCAATTACAATAAAAGATGCGACAGTGATTAAGGCAATTGATAAATTGATTTTATTCTGAAAGCTTAAGCGAAGAGGTTTAATAGGAATCAGTTTGCTGCGTTTACCTAGAATGTATATAACGATAAATGCAATGAACCCGAGAAAGCCCAGAAAGCAAATGATATAACTAAAGGTTGAAATCGCGACCAACCAGGATGTCCGCTTATCACTAATAACAACGACTGTTTCTAAATCAATTTGGAAAAAAGTTAACTCTAAGTTTTCATCCCTCAGTACAAATGGATAGTTTTCTTTCAGCTCGAAAGATTTCAAATAATAGGGGAATGGATATTCCCCAGATTGATTGACAATATAGTTGCTTTTGTATACACCGTAATCATACTCTTTAGAAGATCCAAATTCAGCAATAGGACTAGTTTTTTGCTCAACTAGTAACTCGGGGTAAAGGTTTTCTTTAGTAAAGGTTTTCGGACTAAACTCTAAGACTAAAGTCCCGCTTACTTGTCCATTGTTTTCAATTGGGAGAATAGATAAATAAGAATTCTTACCATTACTCTGGGGGACAAGGAACAACCATTCAGAATAGGTATCATCTGCCTGCTGGTTAATGATATCATAAAAGTAGCTTAGCTCAATATCTCTGGATGTTTTAATTGGCTTTCCTTCGAGGTTAAATGCAGTAGCACTAACATTATACCGGCTTAGAGAACCTCCAAAATAAAGGAAGTTCAATCGTTGTTGTAATTCTTTTTCTGAAACGAACGGAGAGATAAAAAACTTTTTGAAGTAAGGATCTTTTTTGATTTTATCCTGGATTCCTTCAAATTGATACTCCGTGATTAAATCGTGATTTTCACTAAGTTGGTTGGCTGTAATTTCCTTTCTTAAATTTTCATTCTTAACATTATAAAAACTCAATATGCTCGCAATAATTACGGATGAAAAAAACAAACTATTGATGATATGATTGAATCGATTTTCATAGTTATTTGCTCTTAACAGTTTAAAGAATATCACGCTATGGAAACACAATACTAATGGAACGAACGCAGCAAACGGTTCTGAACTAAAATAAACCAAGAGCACACCACACACCGCAAAATAGCCTGAAACAATAAAGTATTTTGACTTGAGGTGGTTTAGATAGATGGCATGGGTCCATATGTATAGGCTTATAAATAAACCAAGGGTAAGCATGCCTATTATTGTCAAACCTAACCAAGTGTAAACACTGCTTAAAGCGAAGTTGCTAATTTCAAATGATATGGTGGAATCTAAGATTAAACTTTGCAAAATGGAATTGTAGAGCACAATTTGTACAATTAACCATGCACCAAGGACCAATTGACCAATATGACGCAAGCTCCATTGCTTGAGATAATACTGCATTCCGATGAGTAAATTAATAAACAATAGAATAATCGCGTTAACAAATAAATGGCCAAGTGAAGAACCAAAATACTGCGATGCATAAAGTGCGGGGTTAAATAGTACACTATGGATAAATCCAAAATTGACAAATTCAATGAGCTTAAAAAAAATGATACTAGCAATTAACAAGACCAGATAGCTGGTCCATGGGGCATAGGACTTATTGAAATAGTAAATGAATAACCAAGTTATCATCCAAAAGGAAAATAAGCAGACAAAACCCATGATCAGTTCATCATTTGATGCAGCAGCTGCATTATCGCTTATTTTTTTTACACTAAACAGCAGCGTATTGTTCAAGCTCATCATGCCATAACCCTTCTTCTCCTCTGTACTTATTTCCGTTTTTTTATTAAATGGATAGTGTGGATAAAACTCATTGCTTAAGTACTTGTTCTCAATGTGAAAATTTTGTTTAAGCAGTTGCATGGCAATCAACTGGTATGCCCCTATTTTTCGCTTAAATCCAATGTAATATCCATTTTTAGTGAGAATCAATTTTCCATTTCCATCCATGTCGAGCGGAGAGATATCGGGCAGCGTTAAATTCTTATTCCAGAACATTAAACTATCTGATTTAAAAACAAAAAACAAGATGTCGTCTTTCAAGTAGTCAGCAATGTCTTCGGTAGACATATTCCCCGAAGAAATTTGATTGAGGAATTCCGAATTGGATGAAAGCGTATTTACTTTTCGCTCAAATTGATATATATTATCTTGAGCGAGTCGACAAGTCTTTTCAAAACTTTCAGTTGGACTTTGAAAAATAGTAAACCCTGCGCCTGAGATAAACAGAATACCAAAGAATACTAGACTATGTTTAAAGAGTTTCAAATGCTGACGCTTTAGTGTTAAAAATTAAAGGTATATAATTTGATAACAAAAATTGTGCTCAAAATATCTTGAGTAAAGAAACGTATTAAACATGCTGAACTTATTGCTGTTTGCCAAAATCTTGTGTAAAGTAAAAGTGCCAATAAGTATTTTCGAGAGAATCTTCAAAATAGACACCGCAACCCATATCTTCAACATCAGCGGCCAGTAGGTTTGATCGATGTCCTTTGCTCTGAATGAATGCATTCACAATAGCCTTGCAGAGCTCGTAATAGCTTGAGGGATCTTGCGTATTGATAGCCCCATAATAAATATTTTCCGCGAGTGTGATAGACGACTCATATCCTGCTACAGCAGCTCTTTTATCTATTGTTTCTAAAGATTTGTTTTGCTTATTGTTGTGTGCAAAAAATTGAAAAGACTGCATTTGTTGACTATGAATATAGGCTGCATCGCTTAAGTTGGCGTTGTAACTTAGGGCAGATTTTCCTTTTCTTTTTCTGTAAATATTTGTTAGATAGAGTACGCCAAGTTCAATCAAGTTACGATCAATGGCCTTTACATTAATTCTTTCATTGAATATGTTTGGCTTAATTCCTTCCGGCAAGTTATACGAATTTCCCAATCCAAAATTAACTGTAAATAAGCTAGCTAAAAACAATATGTTTATCGATGTTTTCACAAGTAGTTAACGATTTTAGTTTTTCTTATATTATGGGCTTGAGGCTTAAATAATTGGCCTGTAAAACAGGTCTAGTTTAAATTCAGTCTAAATTGGTAAAATAGTTGACTTTTTGACAATGTTTATTGGCTTTTTATTGTAACAAGTACTACCTTTGAGGCGATTTTAAATGACACTTTTATGACATTTAGTAGGCTAAACGCTCCAAAACATTCGGTTCGCAATATATTTCATGTATTGCTTCTATTTATTTTATGCACCTCTACGCTAAAGATTTATGCACAAGATGCTGTAAATCAAGCGCAGTGGGATAACGGAAAATCACTTTTTAAATCGCAATGTCAAAGTTGCCACCTTCCAGATAAGAAGATGACAGGACCTGCTTTACAATATGTAAGACAGCGCTGGATTGATAATGCGGATTACAAAGATAAGACAGGTGAGGAATGGCTTTACGAGTGGATTAGAAATAATTCTTCCGTTTTAGCAACCGGTCACACGTATGCTAACGCTTTGTACAATGAGTACGACAAATCAGTAATGAGTTTGTTCCCGCAATTATCAGATGAAGAGATTGACGATATCCTTTACTATGCTGACAATTATGACAAAGGATCTAGTCCTGCAGCCATCTCTGCTGCTGGAGGAGGCGAAACTGTTGTTCAATCTTCATTTCCAATGGAGACATTCTTGTGGATTTTAGTAGGAAGTTTAGGTTTTATTGCGTTGATCTTGTGGAGAGTATTTAGTATGCTCAATAGGCTGTCTTTAGAAAAAGCAGGTGTTGAAATTCCACAAACAGTTCCAATTTGGAAAAACAAGAAACTAATTACGCTTGTAAACATTATTGTGGTCGTTTTTGCCGGATATTATACCGTTTCAAGTGCTATAGGTTTGGGAAGACAACAAACTTATGCGCCAGGACAGCCGATAAAATATTCGCATGAATTGCATGCAGGTAAATACCAGATTGATTGTCAGTATTGTCACTCAGGGGCTAGCCAAAGTAAGCACTCTAATATTCCATCAATTAATGTGTGCATGAATTGTCATAAAAATATTCAAGAAGGGCCTCAGCATGGTAGAGAAGAAATTGCTAAAATATATTCAGCAATTGCTTATAACCCTAACAACGGAAATTATTTTGCAGACGATGCGCCTTTAGATGATGTGAAAGCTGCCTTGGTAGATTATTTAAAGCAAGATTACGAAGAAGATATTAATCAAGAGGCGCTTGAAGCTGCCACCGAAGCGGCATTTGCCATGTATGATAAACCAGTGGAGTGGGTGAGAATACACAACCTTCCAGACCATGTTTACTTTAATCACGCTCAGCACGTAAATGCGGGTAATGTTGAATGCCAAACATGTCATGGAAATATTCAGGAGATGGAAGTTGTTGCGCAACATGCACCACTTTCTATGGGATGGTGTATTAATTGTCATCGTGAAACAGAAGTGGATATGGGAAACAATTATTATCAAGTATATGAACAATACCATGAAGACTTGAAGTCAGGTGCAATGGATAAAGTAACTGTAGAAGATGTTGGCGGTACTGAGTGCCAAAAATGTCACTATTAATTATTGTAAAAATTTAATACCGATTTAAATGGCAAATAAAAAGCAATATTGGTTATCTCTGGATGAAAAAAATAATGAATCAGAAGCAAATTCTAAGGAATTTGGTACTGATTTGCCAGTTTTAAATAGCTTATCAGAAACAATTTCTACGCAAAAGTCGGGTAGAAGGGATTTTTTAAAAATGTTAGGTTTTGGAGTTTCGGCTGCAGCAGTCGCAGCGGCTTGTGAAATACCAATAAGAAAATCCATTCCATATGTGGTAAAACCAGAAGAGATTACTCCGGGAATCCCTAATTATTACGCTTCTGCATATATACAGGGGGGCACCTACAATAGTTTCTTGGTTAAAACTCGAGAAGGTCGGCCAATTTTGGTTGAAGGGAATCCTGATTCGGTAGTTACGAGTGGCGGGGTAAACCCTAAATCTATAGGTTCATTATTAAATCTATACGATGAAGCTGGTCGTTTCAGAGGGCCGATGAAAGCGGGTGAATCTTCTAACTGGGATTCGGTTAATTCAGAAATAAGCTTAAAATTAGCTGAACTTGCTGCCTCAGGAAAGAAAATAGCTTTATTGTCAAGTACAATTATAAGTCCATCCACAAAGAAAGTAATTGAGCATTTTTCCAATACTTTCACTACTGCAGAATGGGTTGAGTTTGATGCAATATCTTACAGTGGTATTTTAGATGCTAATATGGAAAGCTTTGGAAAAAGAGCTTTACCTGAATATCATTTTGATCAAGCAGACTTGATTGTTGGTATGGGGGCGGATTTCCTAGGAACCTGGGTTTCTCCAACTGAGTTTTCTGCGGATTATGCTAAAAATAGAAGAGTAGATTCATCCAAAAGTACAATGAGTCGTCATATTCAGGTAGAGAGTATTCCTACATTAAGTGGTACGAATGCAGATCTACGTATACCCGTTAAGCCTTCGCAAGAAGATTTGGCGGTTATCAAATTATACAATGCGCTTGCTAAGATGTCAGGCGCTCCAATAGTAAGCGATAATACCGATTTTGATGGAGCTAAAATAGAAGCATTAGCAGATGAATTGCATGCAGCAAAAGGGAAGTCAATTGTTGTAAGTGGTTCAAATAACAAATCAACTCAACTATTGGTGAATGCCATAAATAATATGTTGGAGAATTATGACTCAACAATTACTTGGGAAAGAGCTTGTTATTATCGTCAAGGAAATGACGAAAACTTAGCGGCCCTATTGGAAGAGATGCGTGCGGGTAATGTTGGCGCTGTCATGATCATGGATGCAAATCCAGCTTACTCCTTGGGGGAAGCATTTACAAGTGCCTTGGAAAATGTAGCTTTAACAATTGATTTTTCAGAAAGAAAAACAGAAACAACAGGAGTTGTTGAATATGTGTTACCTAATCATCATTACCTAGAATCTTGGAATGATGCTATGCCTAAAGATGGAATCTATGGAACCGTTCAGCCTACCATTTCACCGTTGTTTGATACCAGAGCTTCGCAGGAATTACTTTTGTCATGGGCAGGAGAGTCTTCTTCTTACTATGATTTTATTCGAAAAAACTGGACGGACAATGTATTAAGTTCTCAAAGCAAATTCTCCGGCATTGATTCTTTGTGGAGCAGTGCGGTTCATGATGGAGAAGTAAGTTTTGAAGGCACGGGAAGTGCGAGCTTCGCAGGAATTAATGCAAGTGCTGCAGCTTTAGATATTTTAGGTGCCTCAAATGCTTCCGATTTGGAGGTTAAATTGTACGAGAAAGTTCAAATTGGAGATGGAACGCTATCTGACAATCCATGGATGCAAGAGTTAGCTGATCCCTTAACAAGAATGACTTGGGATGGATATTTCGTTGCAAACCCGAAATGGGTTGAAGAGCAAGGGCTTAAGCACAACACAAAAAACAGAGAATACAAAGTGGTATCAATCACTATTAACGGTGTTGAATTTACACTGCCTGTAGTAGGGTTGCCGGGTGTGCCTTATGGTGTGCTAGGTTTTGCCTACGGATATGGTAGAACGAATACCACTCATCCAGAATATAGTAGAGGGGAAAATGCATTTAAGTTAATCGATAGAAGTATGAACACCTCAGCTTTATTTGCTGCTTCAGGGCTTACTGAAATGGGCGGCCATAGAATGGGGATTGTTCAACAAGAACACGGATTAACACATACCGGTTTAGGTGGAGATAAAACACGTAAAGTAGTTAAAGAAACCACCTTAACTGCTTGGCAAGTGAATCCTGCTGCTGATAATGACATCAATTTTGGTAGTGAGTGGATGGATAGAAAGGAATGGGTAGATAAATACTCTAACTCATTATATGGATCAGAAACTAATGATAATCCAGCCTCAAAAGAATATGGCGGAGCGCACGGAGGTATCTTGGCTCAGGGACATCACTGGGGTATGGGAATCGATTTAAATTCTTGTTTTGGATGTGGTGCATGTGTTGTTGCCTGTAATGTTGAAAATAATGTTCCAATTGTTGGTCGTAATGAAGTACGTCGAGCGCACGATATGAACTGGTTGAGAATTGATAAGTATCATACAGGGGATGAAGATAATCCTCAAGTGATCTTCCAGCCAATGATGTGTCAGCATTGTGATAATGCCCCATGTGAGAATGTTTGTCCTGTTGCTGCAACAAATCACAGCTCTGAAGGATTAAATCAAATGACCTATAATCGATGTATTGGAACAAGATACTGCGCGAATAACTGCCCTTATAAAGTAAGAAGATTCAACTGGTTTGATTACCAAGGAGCCGATAGTTTCTCAAGCAACGAAGGATTTATTTTAGACAATGACTTCGACGCTGTTCAAACAGAATATGCTTTTGGCGATAAAGAGGCAGGTCTAGGATTGCACAGTCCAATGGCCAAGATGGTCCTTAATCCAGATGTCACGGTTCGTAGTAGAGGAGTTATTGAGAAATGTAGTTTTTGTGTGCAACGAATTCAGTTAGGTAAATTGGAGGCGAAGAAAGCAGGAAGAGGATTGAAAGATAGTGATGTGGTTACGGCCTGTCAATCGGCCTGTCCACCGAATGCAATTACTTTTGGAGACACCAACAATGCGCAGTCAGCGGTATCTAAAGTATGGGCTGATCCAAGATCATTTGGTGTAATTGAAGAGATTCATGTTTTACCATCTGTAAGGTATCTGACTAAGGTTAGAAATCAGAAGGAAGGGGATTTAGCTTAAACAAATTATTAATTAAGAAACGATATAATATATGAGCCATTACGAATCACCCATAAGGGAACCTCTAATACAAGGCGATAATATAAGCTACACTAAAATCACTGATGATATTGTAGCGACTACTGAAAAAGCTCCACCTTTATCTTGGTGGATTGGGTTTATTATATCTGCAACTTTTGCTGGTATTGGAGTGGTAGCAATTCTATGGACTATCTGGCAAGGAATAGGAACATGGGGGCTTAATAAAACAGTAAATTGGGCATGGGATATTACTAACTTCGTTTGGTGGGTCGGTATTGGTCATGCAGGAACACTGATTTCAGCGGTACTTTTATTGTTTCGTCAAAAATGGAGAACGGGAATTAACCGAGCTGCAGAGGCAATGACAATTTTTGCAGTTATATGTGCGGGTTTATTTCCATTAATTCACATGGGTAGATTATGGATGGGATTCTTTATTTTTCCCTATCCAAATACAAGAGGCCCTTTATGGGTAAACTTTAATTCACCCTTACTTTGGGATGTTTTTGCAATATCTACATACCTAACAGTATCGCTATTGTTTTGGTATTCTGGTCTAATGCCAGATTTTGCTACCATTCGGGATAGAGCAAAAGGAAAAGTTAGAAAATTTATTTATAATGCCTTGAGTTTTGGTTGGACAGGAACGGCAAAGCAATGGCAACGTTTTGAATCTTTATCCTTAATTCTTGCCGGCCTAGCAACTCCATTGGTACTTTCTGTGCACACGATTGTATCTTTTGATTTCGCAACTTCAGTAATTCCAGGGTGGCATACAACTATATTTCCTCCCTACTTCGTTGCTGGAGCAATTTTCTCTGGGTTTGCCATGGTGGAAACCTTAATGATTATTACTAGAAAAGTATTGAAGTTAGAAAACTACATCACTGTTGGACACATCGAGTCAATGAATAAGATTATTGTATTGACGGGGTCTATTGTGGGGGTTGCTTATATCACAGAGTTAGTAATTGCATGGTATTCAGGTTACTTATATGAGCAATATGCTTTTGCAAATAGAGCGACTGGAGAATATTGGTGGGCTTATGCTATCATGATGACGTGTAATGTAATCACACCGCAGCTGTATTGGATTAAAAAGTACAGAAGAAATATTGCACTGACTTTTGTGCTATCTATATTTGTAAATATCGGAATGTGGTTTGAGCGATTTGTAATTATTGTTACTTCATTGCATAATGATTTCTTGCCCTCTTCATGGTTGTACTTCTTGCCTACATGGGTAGATGTCGCTATTTATCTTGGAACTTTAGGAATATTTATGACCTTGTTCTTACTGTTTGCTCGAGCCTTCCCAGTTATTGCCATTGCAGAGGTGAAATCTATTTTTAGTATTTCGTCTGCTCAAGCTAGAAAACAACAGTTGGAAGAGAATAAGAAATTTGAAAAAGATTATAAGGACTCTATTGGCGCAGAATATGCCAAGGATGACGTATTTGACACGAACTATTAATAAATTAAATTAATCCATTAAGATGGCTAGTAATAAATATATAGTAGGACTTTTTGATCACGAGGACAAGCTGATTGGAGCTATCCGTAAGTGCAAAAAGGAAAATGTAGAAATTACCGATACACTGACTCCTTTTCCAGTTCACGGATTGGAGGATGAACTTGGATATCAAGATACAAGATTGCATAAGGCTGGTTTTATGTTCGGCATCACAGGAACTTTTGTTGCCTTATCCGTAATGACCTTTATCATGACGACCAATTATCCTATCAATTTTGGGGGTAAGCCAAATTTTGCTTTACCTTCTTTCATTCCAATTACTTTTGAGTTAACGGTTTTATTTGCAGCCGTAGGAATGGTAATGGTATATTGTATTAGAAATGGTTTATTTCCAGGTGCAGTTCCAAGAATATTAGATGAAAGAATTACTGATGATCGCTTTGCATTAAGCTTTGAGGTCGATGATTCGACAAGTAAAGAAGACATTTCGAAAGTGGTAAATTTGCTAAAAGAAGCTGGTGCAGTTGAAGTTTCTTCAAAAGAGTTTAATGACGATACGGAGATCTTCGAAGTAGAGACTTCAGCGGTAGAAAGTATATTGTAAACTAAGAGATTTAAAGAATTTATAGGCTTAGCCTAATTTTTAACAGATAAATCAAAACAATGAAGAAGAGTTTCTTGTTTTTAATAACATTAGCGGTAAGTGCAATAGCAATTACATCGTGCAAGAGTCATGGCGATAATACTGGAAGAATATTTATGCCAGATATGACATACTCTAATGCATATGAATCTTATGCAAGCACTAAGTTTCAGCATCAATCTGATACTGATGCCATATCCGCAAAAAAACCTGTATCAGGTACTATCCCAAGAGGATACTTGCCAGATAATGAAGAAGTAAGAACTAATGATGGTAAACTAATGGCATATTTATTTAAAAATTATTTCAAAAACCCTGCAGGTGACCCGTCTGTTGATGATGCTGCTCAACGTTTAATGGCTGGGAATATGCTGAGTAATCCCATTGAAAAAACGGATGAGGTATTGGCTGAAGGTAAAGTGAAATATGATATCTATTGTGCGGTTTGTCATGGTAAAAAAGGTTTAGGGGATGGTTCTATTGTTGAAATTGTTGATGCTGATGGAAACAAAACTGGCGAGGATGGTCCTTATACGTCTATACCGCCTGCATATGAAACTAGGTTACCTGGCTTGAGTGATGGAGAAATGTTTTACTCTATAACTTATGGCAAGAATTATATGGGGGGATATTTTACTCAGCTAAGCACTGAGGATAGATGGAAAGTTCTATTATATATAAAGGATTTAGCAGGGATTAAAGAAGATGCTGTTGCTATGGTTGAAGGAAAAGGTTCTATTGAAGAAGATGCGCAATAATCAGATAAAAGGATTTAACAGTTTATAAAAGGCTAGAAGGAAAAATTAAAGTTATGTCAAATACATTTACATTCGGAGGCAACTTAAAGAAATGGGTCTTAGGACTTACCGTTGTTGGTTTGGTTCTAGGAGTTGTCCTTGGCTTCTTTTTTGATGATACGAGCCATCATAGTCGTTTGTGGGCCAACTTACTCTTAAACACTTACTATTTTGCAGGAATAGCTGTTACTGGCGTTTTCTTTATCACGGCTCATCAATTAGGATATGGTGGATGGCATACGGTATTTAAAAGAATACCAATAGCAATGGGAAGGTTCTTATATGTAGCTTTTTTCTTGTTCTTAATCATTGTGGCAGGCTTGTGGCTATCTCCTGAAGGTCTATACAGTCACTGGGCAGACCCTCACCATAGAGATTCTATTGTGTTAGGGAAAGCACCTTTCCTAACAAGAAAAGCTTTTGCATTAGGTGTAATTATTTTCTTTGGATTGTGGGCCTTGTTTACTTGGTTATTATCTAAGAAGTTTATCTCAATAAAAAATTGGAAAGAGTATTCTAGTGCGAAGAAAATTTCAGCAGGTTTCTTACTCGTTTTTGGAGTAAGTAGTTCTATTCTCAGTTGGTGGGTTATTATGTCACTAGATCCACATTGGTACAGTACTTTATTTGGCTGGTACAACTTAGCCTCCTATTTCTGTGCAGGCTTTGCCATGATGATTTTACTGATGATTGGCTTTAAACGAATGGGGCATTTACCTAATGTAACAGAAGATCACATTCATGATGTTGCAAAACTAATGTTTGGTTTTAGTATTTTTTGGACTTATTTAATGTTCTCACAATTCATGTTGATTTGGTATGCGAATATTCCAGAAGCAACGATTTGGTTTACTAAGCGATTTGATATTCCAATGTTCAAGGCAATTTTCTTTATTGCATTGGCAATTAATTTCTTCTTGCCGGTCTTGGCAATTTTGAAAAGAGATGCAAAACGTAACTTTTTAACTGTAGGTACAATTTCAGTTTTGTTGATTTTCGGTCATTATCTAGACTTTTACCATATGGTTATGGTTGAGCCAATGGGAATTCCTCATGGAAATCACGCTGCTACAGAGCATGATAGTCATGCTAACTTGTCTGCAGACAATGTGCTTTATGCAGAAGTCGACGCAGGGCATGAGGGCGATGTTAATGGACATGCCGAAGAAATACATGATGACCTTCACGCAGAAGATGAGCATATGCATATAGATGAAACGGGACACGCTGATGAACACGCAGTGGTCTCTGATTCTCATGCAGATGAAGATCACGGAGAAGAAGCACATGCTGCAGCAGGTCATGTGAATGTCGAGCACGGACATGGAGAAGAACTCACATATGCTAAGCTCGGCTTAGTTGAGTTATTTTTCTTTTTAGGATTTTTAGGATTGTTTTTATTTATGACTTTCACAGGATTAGACGGTGAGGACCTTGAATCAGGGGACGATCCATTTCTTGAAGAAAGTAAGAATCATCATGTAAAATATAGTTAAAGATGGGCACAACATTATTAGCCGTAATTACGGTAATTTTATTTTTTACGATCATTTTCTTGGTGGCGAAAGCCAATGAGATGTCTTCCCTTGGTAAGGATGCGGACGAGCATATGGAGGATACGAGTAATCTTCAAGGAAAACTCCTTTTTGCGTTTTTAATTTTTGGAATGGCTGCTGTGGCGTATAGTTTTTTTGAGCTAGGTCCAAGAATGCTACCCATGTCAGCAAGTGAGCATGGTGATTTGATTGATAGTATGTTTAATATCACAAACGTTGTAGCTATGTTTGTGTTTGTATTGACTCATATCATTTTATTGACTTTTGCTTATTTGTATCGATACAAAAGAAACAGAAAAGCATATTTCTTCCCGCATGATAGTAGGTTAGAGCTTATATGGACCATCATTCCTGCTATTGTTCTTACTTTTTTAGTATTCAGAGGAATTAAGGCGTGGAATGAAATCTTTGATTTTGAAAAGCTAGAAAATACTACAGAAGTTTTGCGCTTCGAAGCAACAGCCAAACAGTTCGGTTGGATCTTAAGATATCCGGGAAAAGATGGTGAGTTTGGAGAGCGAATAATAGATCAAGAGCATGTTTCTCAAATCAATGAATTAGGAATTAACTGGGAAGACCCCAACAGTAAGGATGATTTCATGGCCAATGAATTGGTTTTGATTAAAGGTAAACTTACTCTTGCTAAGCTTGGAGCCCAAGATGTATTGCACGGATTTTATTTGCCACATTTTAGGGTGAAAATGGATTGTTTACCAGGGCTACCTACTCAATTTATGTTTACTCCGAAGTATACCACAGAGGAGTATAGAGAAATCTTAAGTCATAAAAAGTACTGGCAAAAAATTGATCCTGAAACAGGGAATCCTAAATGGCAAGATTTCCAATTTGAGCTTGCTTGCACAGAACTTTGCGGGAAGTCTCACTTTGCTATGCAGCGAGTGGTTCGTGTGGTTACACAGGAAGAATATGATGCTTGGGTCAATGAAAGCAAGTCTTATTATTATACGGTAATCAATCCGGATGCAGCTCCTGTGGAAGAAGAGCTTATTGAAGAAGTAATGCCATTCAAGGAAGAAATAGATAGTGCTGCATTAAGTATTGTAGCCAGAGTTAGATAATTTAATTTTAACACAAAAGCATAAAAAATAAATTTCATGAGCGAAGTAACAGCAAATCACGATTCAGCTCATGCCGCAGACGGGCATGACGATCATCATGAACAAAGTTGGTTAACAACTTATATTTTTAGTCAAGACCACAAAATGATTGGAAAACAGTTTTTAATGACTGGTATTTTCTGGGCGTTTGTTGGTGGTCTACTGTCCTTATTTTTCCGTATGCAGTTAGCGTGGCCCAATGAGACTTTTCCTATTTTGGAAACACTGCTTGGTTCATGGGCTGAGGGCGGTAAATTAAGTAACGATTTTTACTACGCCTTGGTAACAATGCACGGGACTATCTTAGTTTTTTTCGTATTAACCGCTGGCTTGAGTGGGACCTTTAGTAATTTCTTGATTCCCTTGCAAATCGGTGCAAGAGATATGGCGTCTCCTTTTATGAATATGCTTTCATATTGGTTCTTTTTTGCTGCAAGTGCGGTATTATTTATATCATTCTTTGTTCAAACCGGGCCTGCTTCTGGAGGTTGGACAGCCTACCCACCGTTAAATGGTATCCGAGACATTGCTTTGAATAAGGGCTCCGGATTAGGATTCGATTTATGGATTACTAGTATGACACTCTTTATTGTGGGAAGTACATTAGGTAGTTTGAATTATGTTTCTACGGTTATTAATATGCGTACAAAGGGTATGAGCTTTACAAAAATGCCATTATTAACATGGGCATTAACATTTACAGCAATACTGGGCATTTTGGCCTTTCCTGCATTACTAGCTGCTGCAGGATTATTGGAGTTTGATAGACTTTTAGGAACAAGTTTCTTCCTGAACAACATCGTTATTAATGGAGATCTGCAGGCTTACAAAGGAGGAAGCCCCTTGATCTACCAACACTTATTTTGGTTCTTAGGGCACCCCGAAGTTTATATTATTATATTCCCTGCATTTGGTATTGTTTCGGAAGTTTTATCTGTGCACTCCAAGAAACCAGTTTTTGGCTATCGAGCAATGATACTCTCCTTGGGATCAATTTTAGTAATTGGCTTTTTCGTTTGGGCACACCACATGTTTGTAACAGGAATGAGCCCAGCTATCGGTAAAGTATTCGTAATATTCACTTTGTTAATTGCAATCCCATCTGCCGTCAAAGTGTTTAATTGGATAACCACTCTTTGGAGAGGAAATATCCGTTTTACTGTACCCATGATGTTTGCAATAGGTTTCGTCTCTTTATTTATCTCTGGGGGCATTACAGGTTTACACCTAGGTAACTCAACAGTAGATATTCAATTGCATGATTCTTATTTTGTGGTAGGTCACTTCCATATTGTAATGGGTGTAGCTGCATTCTTTGGAATGTGGGCTGGTGTTTATCAGTGGTTTCCAAAAATGTTCGGACGATTTATGAATGAAACTATGGGTTACATTCATTTCTGGGGTTCATTGATTGGTGGCTATATGGTTTTCTTCCCAATGCACTTCATGGCAGGTGTTCCAAGAAGGTACTATGCTTTTGATCAGTTTCAATCTTTTAACAACTTTCAAGATGTGAATGTTTTTATAACCTTGGCTGCATTTCTAGTAATGTCATCCAACATTGTGTTTTTAATAAACTTCTTCTATAGTATTCTTAAAGGAAGAGAAATGACGGAAGACAATTTAAACCCTTGGGGTGCAAATACACTTGAATGGACAACCCCAGTTAATCCTGGTCACGGAAATTGGCCTGGAGATTTACCAGTGGTTTATAGATGGCCTTATGATTATAGTACAAATGGCAACGAAGTTAATCCTCAAAATAAGCCTTTAGAAGAAGGTGAACACGAACACTAAAGATTATGATTAGAAGGGAAAGAAGCATATCAATTTCATTTAAAAGCATTCTAGCTGCAAAGCTTGGTGATTTAGCTCAACTGTATAAAGTTCGATTAGGTTCTTTAGTTGTGTTCTCATCATTGATTGGTTACTTGTTGTTAGCTCCAGCATTCGATTTTTTTGCATTACTCATGTTATCAATCGGTGGATTTCTAGTTACTGGGGCATCCAATGCCTTCAATCAAATTTTTGAAAAGGATATAGATAGCTTAATGGATAGAACCAAAAACAGACCGATTCCTGCAGGAAGGATGACTGCTGTTGAGGGAAGTCTATGGGCAGGTATTGCTGCATTAGCAGGTCTAGTGATTCTTACAATTTTTTTCAACCTAGCTACCGGATTATTGTCTGCTATTTCCTTAATCATTTATGCATTTATTTATACTCCATTAAAACGGGTGCATCCCATAGCAGTATTCGTAGGAGCGATTCCTGGTGCCCTACCTCCAATGATTGGCGCAGTTGCAGCAACGGGATTTGTTGGTGACATTGCAATCTGTTTGTTTGCGCTGCAATTTATTTGGCAGTTTCCACATTTTTGGGCGATTGCTTGGTACTCTTATGATGATTACAAAAAAGCAGATATTATGTTATTGCCATCGAAAGGAGGCAAAAATAAGAATAGTGCTCTAAATATATTAATTTACACCGCAACCTTGATTCCCATTACTATTGTTTTATACCTACTGGGGTATTATCAATTTTTAGGTCTGGTGGTTTTACTGTTAGCAGCTGTTGCTTTTTTAATACCGGCTATTCAGTTATATCGCGATATATCAGATACCAATGCTAGGAAAGTTATGTTTGCTTCCTTCATGTATCTGCCTGTCGCACTCATTGGACTTCTATTTGATAGTATCTTATAAATTATGCAAGTGATGAATAATTCAAATCAAAAAAACGTAATTAGTCTCGAGAATAGGCACATAGCTCATCGGCTGATTTTATATATTTCTATGGCCTCAATTACAATGTTTTTCGCAGTAACAACAAGCGCTGTGTTGGTTAAGAAAGCTGATGTATTGAATTGGGCTCAATTTCCTTTGCCCGATATATTTTTTATAAGTACAATTATAGCTGTTGCATCTAGTCTTGCTTTTTATTTTTCTTATAGGCTATACCAGCAAAAGAAATTCATGGCTTTCAGATGGATGCTTGCATTAAGTGGGTTGATAAGTCTTGGCTTTTTGATTAGTCAATTGTTAGGCTTCGAAGCTTTAAAGGATATGGGCTTACCCATTACTGGAAACGTGGCAGGATCTTTTATTTATTTTTTAGCGATAGTACATGGATTACACATCATAGGCGGACTTACTGTGCTTCTTATCATGCTAGTCAAAGCTATTCTTGCGCGAAAAAATATACAGTTTGAAGGAAGTGGAGTAATCAATAAAAAACGATTATTTTCAATGGAAATTTTAACATCTTATTGGCATTTTGTAAATGTGCTATGGGTTTATTTATTTTTGTTTTTTTACTTTAATTATCAATAATTAATTATGTCGTCAGGATCTATAAATGAATATGAAGTACACGAATGGGAGAGTCTAAAAGGTCCGTTTAATGCTAGTTACGGTAAAGTAATGATGTGGTATTTCTTAATATCAGATACATTCGTGTTTGGGGCATTCTTGGTGGCATATGCTGCAGCTAGAACTTCTAATGCGGAATCATGGCCAATGGCAAGTGAAGTGTTTAGTACCGTTCCTGGTTTGTCTGGCAATCATTATCCATTGGTATTTGTTTCTTTCATGACCTTCGTGCTGATTATAAGTTCAGTAACTATGGTTAGAGCGGTACAAGAAGGTTTTATGGGTAATCGAAATGGAGTGATAAAGTACTTAATTCCAACCATAGCAATGGGGCTTTTATTTCTAGGTTGCCAGTATTTAGAGTGGTCTCATCTAATCCATGAAGGAATGACGATGTGGCATACGCCGTTTAGTGCTTTGGGGCATGGACATGAAGGACCTCAACAATTTGGAATGTTCTTTTTTACGATTACTGGTTTTCACGGTATGCACGTAATCACTGGTGTTTTATTGAATATTTGGTTATTGGTTGAAACTGCAAAAGGCAGATTTGATAAATTAGGTAACTACAGTATGGTTGAAAAGATAGGCCTTTTCTGGCACTTTGTAGATTTGGTTTGGGTATATGTTTTCTTGGGATATTACCTGCTGTAATTATTATTGATAAGAGAAAAATTTAGTATAATGGCACACATGACGCAACAAGAATATGAGCAAAATAAAAAAGACGTTTACAAAACGACAGGGATACTCTCTGTAGTTACGGTCGTAGAAGTTTTAGGCTCTATAGTATATGAAAATATGGTCGAAGATTTAAGATGGCCGCTCATGGTATTTGTTACTTTAGCTAGTGTAATTAAGGCTTATTGGATTATGAATGTGTTTATGCACGTTGGACATGAGAAAAAAGGATTTATGTTTACTATTCTTTTTCCATTTATATTTTTAGTTTGGGCTATCATTGCCTTTTCGTTCGATGGAGCTGCTTGGCTTTCAATGCGAAATGCAATCAATGGCATATTTTTTTAATTCATGACACAACGTACATCTAATAGCAACGGGAAACTAACGACATTATTCATTGTCCTGCTGCCGCTTTTACTTTTTGGATTATTTTATTTGTATACCAAGCAAGCAAGAACAGACTTGAAAACAATGAAATATCCGCGTAAAATGTTTGCAATTGGCATCGATACAATTACAGAAGGAACATTTAAGCGTATTGATACAGTTTATCATGAGATTCCTTCATTTACGCTGACAAATCAATATGGTCAGACGGTTTCGAAAGATCAGTTTCTAGATAAGATTCTGATTGCAGATTTTTTCTTTACAAGTTGTCCAACTATATGTCCTACTATGAGTGAACAACTGGCAAGAGTCCAAGAGCAATTGATCCGAGATGATCGAGTAGTCATCGTTTCATACTCTATAGACCCGGTGCGCGACACACCAGAGAAATTAAAGGCATATGCAGAAGAATATAACGCTGTGCCGGGTAAATGGCAATTCTTAACTGGAGATAAGAAAGAAATTTATAAGCTTGCTTTGGAAGGATACAAGATGTCAGCATTTGATGATGGTGGGGATGATGAACATGATGGATTTGTTCATACCGATCGATTCGCATTAGTTGATCCTAACTGGAATATTAGAGGTTATTATAAAGGCACTTCAGAAAATGAAGTGAACATCATGCTGGGGGATGTGTTATTATTGTTAGAAGAATTTAAGAGGTAAATGGCAATTAAACTAGAAGAAAAGAGTGCAAAACAAATAATAGTTGCCCTATCTGTAGTTGTCGCTCTATTAGTAGGTGTATTGAACTGGGGTATAGATAAACGCATGGTAACAGGGCTTGATCTTAGTTTTTTCCCAAAGTTTCACGCTTTACTAAATAGTATAGTTGCTTTTCTACTGGTTGTGGGCTTGGTATTTATTAAAAAGGGGCAGAAGTCCTTGCATCAAAGGTCAATGTTTTTGTCATTTGTCGTTTCTGCAGTCTTTCTCTTATCATATGTACTTTATCATACGCTGGCAGAACCAACAACGTATGGAGGAGTTGGTGGATTGAAGTATTCTTATTATTTCATTTTAATCACGCATATCATCTTAGCTGCTGTAATCATGCCATTCATACTTATGACCTTTTACTATGCGTGGAGTGAGAAATGGGAGAAACACAAATCCTTAGCTAAAAAGATTTGGCCATTTTGGTTTTATGTAGCAGTAACCGGTGTTGTAATTTATTTTATGATCGCCCCTTATTATAGTTATTAACGCATTGAAATGAAAAAAGTATTATCCATATTAGTTTTTAATCTTGTATCACTGAAGCTAGCTATTGCCCAATGTGCTATGTGTAAAGCTAGTGCTGAAACTAGTCTCGAATCAGGAGCAAGTGACGCCGCTGGTATTAACACGGGCGTATTGTATGTCTTAGCAATCACTTTCGGTATGTTAGGTTTTATGGGCTATCTCCTGTATAAAGGCAACAAGGCTACTCGTTCAGTCGATTAAAATGTAGGGTGATAAGGCAAACTATTTGATTTCTTATTTTTCTTAATATTCATCATTACGAAAATTTCCATATGAAAAAGATAATCGCATTACTCATTTTGTTAAGTTCCAGTTTCGTATCTGCCCAAAATGAATTTAATTGCTATCACTTTGATGAGCGGGGGCAAACGCGTGAGCATTTTGTCGATTTTAAATCTATGCTGCTAGACATAAGTTTTGATACCAAGGCCAGAGAAGTCCTGGGGCAAGTGCATTACGAGTTTACAACTATTCGACCTTCGATTAATCACTTAGTTTTGGATGCACCAGAAATATGGATAGAAGAGGTATTGTTTGATGGCACGCCTGTTCATTATAAGACTGAAGAGGAAAACTTAATCATTGATTTCCCAGCTTCGTTGCCATGGGATGAGAATCACCAATTGGATATTACATATACTTGCCAACCGGAAAAAGGATTATATTTCCTAGGGTGGAAGGATTCGACCAATCGAGCAAGGAAACAAATTTGGACGCAAGGTCAAGGAATCGATAACCGTTACTGGGTTCCAAGCTTCGATGATGTTAGCGATAAGCTCATTACTGAAACCAGAATTACTTTTGACTCTAAATTCGAAGTTGTTTCTAATGGGGACTTAATTGGAAAAGAAGATTATGAAAATGGAATGAGCACTTGGCATTATAAAATGAAAGATTCACATGTGCCCTATTTACTAATGATTGCTATTGGGGAGTATGATTTCAAGGATATGATATCTTCTTCAGGAATTGTAAATCGACAGTTTTACTACCCCAATAAACCCGAAGAGTTCAAACACACCTATATGTATTCAGTCGAAATGATGGACTGGATGGAAAAAGAATTCCAAGTGGCCTACCCTTGGGGTAAAATATACCGAAATGTTCCTGTTGCAGATTTTTTATATGGCGCTATGGAAAACACAACTTCCACAATTTTTACAGATTATTACTTGAAAGATAGTAGGGAGTCATTAGACAGAAATTATGTGGGCACTAATGCTCACGAGTTAACGCATCAGTGGTTTGGAGATTTAATTTCTGAATGGAACGGAGCAAGTCATTGGTTGCATGAAAGTTTTGCAACGCATTATGCTAAACATTTTGAACGCAGTGTTTATGGGGAAGATTATTTCCAATGGGAACGAAATATGGAAATGCGAAGAGCAATGAGTGCGGATGACAAAAATGACCTACCTATTGCTCACAGCGAGTCAGGATCTTCCCGGCATTATCCCAAGGGGAGTTTTGTTATTGATATGCTTCGCGAGGCTGCAGGAGGAGATGAGGCCTACAAAAAGGTGATAAATGCCTATTTGAAGAAATATGCGTTTAGGCACGTTGATACACATTTGTTTCAACTTGAATTTATGGAGGTTTTGGGACTGAATTTGGATTGGTTTTTTGACCAATGGGTCCGTAAAGGTGGATATCCAATTTTTGAATGCGATTATGCTGAATCTGTTGGTCAGGTGGAGTTAAATATTAAACAAATTCATGACCAAAGCGAAACAATTGGATTATTCAAAGTTCAAATGCCTATCCAAGTTAGTTTTAAGGACGGTAGCGATACTACATTCTTAGCAGACCTTCAAAATGAAGAACATTCTATTTCTATTCCTAATGTTGAAGGAAAGGCTATTCAATTCGTTTTGTTCAATGTAAACAACGCACTGTATGCAAAAATTGTACATGAAAAAACAACTGCTGAACTTCTGGCACAAGCACTAGAAGCAAAGGATATGATCGATCGATATCGAGCTTTGGCCGAATTGGAAGATAGCCCATTGAAAGAAACAAGAGACATACTCTTAGAATGTTTTGAAAATGAAAGCTTTTTTGCTCCTCGGGCAAATATAGTTAAGCAATTAGCAAATGATAACAACAGTAAAAGTCAAAAGCTAATCATGAAATCTCTGCTTGACGATGATGTGCGTGTCCGAAGAGCGGTGATTTATCATTTAGAAAAAATTTCAAAAAAAATGCAACCATTATGCGAAAAATTGTTGCTTGATAGCTCATATGTAAACATTGAAATGACTTTGGAAAAGCTTATTGAAGGGTTCCCAGAGCTTAAAGAGAAGTACTTGAAAATAACCCAATTAGACGCGCAGAAAAATGATCTTCTAAATATCACGCATCTAAGCTTCAAAGCACAAGACAATGACCCCTTTGCGTATAGCCATTTGCTTGATTATGCCGGACCTTCCTTTGAGTTTAGAACAAGAATTAAAGCGATAGAGGCCTTAACTGATCTCGCTTATCAGGGGGATGAATTTATTTTCCCGCTTATCGATGCAAGTGTAAATTTTAATCGCAGATTAGCTGGAGTGGCTAGCAATGTTTTGATGTCGATAGAAAATAAAGACTTGCTTATTGAACAAGTTGAAACGGCAGTCTTCGATAAGAATGAGCGCAAAAGAATTGACCAGTTAAAAACTAAGCTAGGGATTTAAATTTTAATCTCTTTGATAGGATCCCAAAAGTGATTGTCAAAGTTTTGAACTTGCTGATTGCTGATTATTATCCCCTCTTCGCTTAGTAACTTTTCCATCAGTTCTGGTGGGAAAAAATGGTGTCTTCCAGTCAACAAACCTTTACGGTTTACCACCCGATGGGCAGGCACGGCAGGCTCAACATCATGTGAATTATTCATCGCATACCCGACCATTCTTGCCGCTTTTTTTGCTCCAACAGCGGCTGCAATTGCTCCATAGGTAGATACTCGCCCTTCAGGTATCAATCGAACTACAGCATATACTTGATCAAAGAAACTTAAGTCTTTCATTGCTTTATATTATTACTCGAGCACACACTACTGAAACAAATTAAACTGCACATAATTGATATTCCGTCCATCCTTTATGTGCATCCTCTCATAGAAGGTTTGGATTTCGGTTAGCTCAGGATAAGCAGTCCCTTTTCTATAGATATCTCGCTCTACAACGTTGTAATCCATTTCCTTGCCGTCTAAAACACCCATGGTGTAATCAAAGAGTAATTCACTATCGGTTTTAACATGAATAATGGCATCCTTTGAGCAAATTTTCTTATATAAGTCTAAAAATTTAGGGGAAGTTAAGCGGTGCTTTGCATGCCTGTCTTTTGGAAATGGATCTGAAAAAACAATCCATATTTCCTGCACCTCTCCAGCCTCAAAAAACGCTTCTAAAAGCTCAATCTTTGTTCGCAGGTAGGCAGCATTTTCGAGGTTTTCTTCCAAAGCATCTTTAGCCCCTTTATGTATTCGAGCTCCCTTAATATCAATACCAATAAAATTTCGATTGGCGTGGCGCTTTGCCAAATTGAAGGTGTATTCCCCTTTACCACATGCAAGTTCAAGTGTTAACGGATGGTTGTTGTTGAAATGCATCTTCTTCCACTTCCCTTTCAAGTCTATAGAGTCTCCCTTAAAGTTAACTAAACTGGGATTTTTAAAATCCAAATTTTGATAAAAATTGGGAAAGGATTTTAGTTCCGTAAATCGTTTTAGTTTGTCTTTGCCCATAATGATGTTTATTCTAGTGGATATACTTTGCAAAAATACAAGGATTCATTTACTTTCGGCCTAGATAGATAGGCTAATTCTCTTTCACACTAGGCTTTTTTTGTCTTTTTTTAATCATATGCTTAGAGTATCTTTACAATCTTGAAATTGATGTCTCAAACTATTTTACAGATTAATGCGTTTATAAGAGACTAGAATATGGTAGTTAAAAAAATATTTTTTATTTTACTTGGACTCTTTGCTTTAGTCCCTTTTGCTCAAGCCACTCATTTGGTAGGAGGAGAGATGACTTATGTGCGTTTAGCAGGCAATACGGTTCGGGTAACGTTGACAGTTTATCGAGACAATATCAATGGTCAAGCTGCATTTGATGGGGCTGCGACGCCCAATGCCGCAGATTGTACAATAAGTTTTTATGCTGATAATGGGGCATTTTTAGAAGCAATTCAAATTGCTTTGGACAATGTTACATTGGTAAATATTCAATTGCAACCCTGCCAGGAAGAAATACCCGGAATAGAAACGCAAGAAGGGACTTACGTATTTGATGTTAACTTGAATAGTATAAATGGCTTTAATCCTGCGCAGGGCGTTACGCTAGTTTATGGGAGGTGTTGTCGAAATGGTATTATTGACAATTTGAATAATCCTGGGGATCAAGGATTCTCTGCATTGGTCAGGGTTCCGCCATTAGCTATTCAAAATAGCTCTCCAATATTTAATAGTTTTGAGCAATATTTATGCGTAAATAGGTTCAACCAAATGGATTTTTCTGCCACAGATCCTGACGGTGATTCTTTATACTATTTTCTTTGTGACCCTTATTTGGGTTTGGATGACAATGCACCAGCTGCAGATGCTTTCAATTTAAATTTTGGTGGCACCTACATAAACTATGGACCTCCTTATAACACCATCGCATGGGATGCAGCTGCTGGGTATTCTGCAGTAAATCCTTTGGGCGGTGTAATGGCTTTGAACGGAGCAACGGGAATTTTAGGAGCAACACCGCCTACCACAGGAGTTTTTGTGATGGGGGTATGTGTCTCTGAATATAGAAATGGGGTACTCTTGAGTACGGTAAGTAGAGATTTTCAATACCTCGTGTCTCAATGTGATTTTCCTGATATATTGATCGCAACAGATCCCAATTTAGCGCAAGATTCTGCTACTGGTTTATTTACAATTGATGCGGATTGCAACGAGGGTATTGTAAATTTTAACTTAGCTAATAATGTGGATATTGTGGGCTACTCTTGGGATTTTGGCGATCCAACTACAGCTTCAGATACATCAAACCTTCAAAATCCAAGCTACTTTTATTCAGATACAGGTACATTTATTGTCACCGTAATTGGTTTTGCAGCAGATGGTTGCGCGGATACTTCGCAAGGACTAGTAATCTTCTATCCTATTTTTGACCCGGGATACACCTACGAAGATTCATGTTTAAATCAAGATGTGGTGTTTATAGATACATCCTTTTCAACGACGGGCAATTTAAATTCTTGGACATGGAATTTTGGTGATCCTGGCACTACCCAGGATACCTCTACCAATCGATTTCCCAATTACCAATATACGACTGCGGGTACTTTTACTGCTAGTTTGATTGTTACTACAGATAAAGGGTGCATCGATACCGTGTACAATAATATTACTATCCATCCCTTACCCGAGCCATCCTTTAGTTTGTCTAATCCGCAATGTGAGGGCACGCCGGTGACTTTATCAAATACTTCTCAAATTCAAAGTGGTAATATCCAAAATTATGAATGGGTTCTTGACAGTGTAGTTTTCAATTCAACTGACGTCCTATATAATTTTTCCACAGCGGGTGTTTATCCGGTGCAGCTTATTCAAATATCTGACTTAGGGTGTACAGATACCTTACTTCAAAATATTACAATTAATGCGCTTCCTACAGCTAATGTTGTGGGCAATTCTCCAATTTGTCCGAATACCAATACACCTATTTTAGCTTCAGGCGGTGTGGATTATCAATGGACGGCAAACCCCTTACTAAGTGCGGATGACATTGCTAACCCTATTGTAAGCATGCTGGATAACCCAGCAACATTTTATGTTCAGGTAACAGATAGTAACCAATGCATAAGCAATGACTCCTTATTTATGGATTTGTTTGCCTTACCTCCTGCAGAAGCGGGACCAGACACATCTGTTTGTTTGAATGCTACGAATGTTATATCATTTAATACATCCGTTCAGTTGCAAGCCAGTGGTGGCGTGAACTATGTTTGGGCACCTAATATTGCTTTAACGACAGACACTGCAGCAGTTACGATTGCATCACCAGATTCCACTATCACCTATACCGTTACCGTTACAGATACAAACTCTTGTGTCAATATAGATTCGGTCAACGTTGTGGTGCTCAATCCAGCATTAGAGCTTGTTTCAGTTGAAGTAGATTCTTTGTGTTTTGGTGACACGGTCTTCGTAGATGTTTTGGATGTTGGAAATGTTACCTCTTACACTTGGTCACCGAACCAATTTATAACGGACAATTCAATCAGAGAACCAGGATTCTTCCCGCCTTTAACTCAAGAATATTTTTTAGAAACGATCAACTATTGCTATCTAGATCGGGATACGGTGACTATTGAGGTTGTTTCTCCACCAGCTATTGATGCAGGACCTCTCGATTCAATATGTATAGGAGATTCTCCTTATCAGTTGGATGCCCAACCCAATACCTATGATTTTTATCAATGGTCAACAGTTGATGCAAGCATAAGTGATAATTCTATACCAAATCCAACAGTACAACCAGCGGTAAATGCTTGGTACTATATTTTTGCAGTAGACACCGTGGGTTCCTTGTCTTGTGAGAGCGAAGACTCTGTCCAAATTCTTGTTTATAATGTGCCGGATTTAGCCTTAAATTATCCCGTTAACTATCCTGGCTATATTTGCCAAGGAGATTTACTGGACTTAACCGCTACTTCATTTGATGGGACTCAATACACTTGGACCTCTAATCCCGTTTCATTAATTACAAATCCTAATAGTTCAGTGGCTACAATATCTCCTGCAGATACGTCCACCTTTTTTAATACAGTGACCAATGTGCATGGTTGCTCTACTTCAGATTCAATAGTTGTGGATGTTCAATTGCCGGTAGTAGCTTCGATTGAGGGAGATACCATCATGTGTGTGGGTTCATATGTAGATCTAGAAGCTGTTGGAGGATTGTATTATCAATGGCAGCCAGATACTATATTTTCGAATCCTCAGTTTTACCTGACTCAAGCCTCTCCAGATAGCTCTTTGACGGTGAATGTCACAGTCAGTAATGATTGCTTTAGTGATGTTGCGACTCACCCAATTATAGTAAGCCAATTACCCACGGTCGATGCCGGACAAGATGTAACCATTATTCGTGATGAAACAGGATTTATCAATGGATCAGGTTCTGGTGAACCTTTGTGGTATACTGAAGATAAAACCTTCGATGGACTTATCGATATACCAAGTATATTTAATCCGGAAGTTAGTCCACTGAGTACAATAAATTACGTTTTAGAAATTACTGACCCTCTGACAAATTGTGTTAATTATGATACCATGACAGTTTTTGTTGATGTGGTAACTTTATTGGCATTCCCGTCAGGTTTCTCACCAAACGGTAATGGAGTTAATGATTTTGCGGGACTAATTAAGTGGCTTAATATTGAAAGATTGGTATATCTATCCATTTATGATAGATGGGGTGAAGAAGTTTTTAGAACGGATGAATTGTTGGGTTCATGGGATGGAACTTATCGAGGGCGAGATTGCGAAATAGGGACATACATGTGGGATATTCGTGCGGTTACCAAAGATCAAGAAGCAATCAATCGCAAGGGGAATATTACATTGATTCGCTAAACATTAATACCTTAAACAGCATGAGTATCAGATATTTTCTATTGTTAGGATTTGGCAGTCTATGTTTTATAGCATGCCAACCAGATGCTAATCAATCTAGTCCGGTGGATAAAGTTGAAGAAGTATATGTTTCGATGTCTGGCAGGGCTGTTTACGACATGTATTGTGTGGCTTGTCATGGAGCTAATGGTAAAATGATGTTCTCCGGAGCAAGCGATCTTTCAATTTCAAAGCTTGATCTCCAAACACGTATTACACAAATCAAGAATGGCAAAGGAGTGATGAACGCCTTTAAAAATATCCTCAATGAAGAGGAGATAGAAAAAGTTGCGGTTTATGTGGAAGAACTTCGAATAAATTAATCATATCCAATTGCAAAAGTCAGCAAAAAGTTATTTCGCTATAGGTTTAATGTCAGGGAGCTCCTTAGACGGTTTAGACATCACTTATTGTAAATATACTAAGGATGTCGGTTCCGAAGGACAAGCAAATTGGTCCTTTGAACTATTGTATGCTAAAACTGCAGCGCTTAAACATTGGGAATCACAATTAGCTCATGCGGCAGACTATTCCATAGCTGAGCTCGATAAACTTAGTAAAGAATTTGCTGTATATATGGTCGAAGAGCTCGATCATTTCCTCCTTGAATATAAAATTGAGCAGATTGATTTGGTCTCCTCTCATGGGCATACCATTTCTCATCATCCGGAAATTGGAAAAACTTGCCAAATTGGCGATGGACAAACCATGGCAGATATACTCGGTCAAACTGTTGTAAACAATCTTAGGCAAAGAGATATCGATGAGGGAGGTCAAGGTGCGCCAATAGTCCCCATAGGCGATAAGCATTTGTTTGGAGAGTATCAGTTCTGTTTAAATATTGGAGGCATTGCAAACATCAGTATCAAATCATTGAAAGGACTGATTGCGTTTGATGTTTGTTCAGCCAATCAAGTCTTAAATTCCTACGCCTTACAATTAGGCAGTCCTTTCGATAAAGATGGAGAATATGCTAGGAAAGGGTCAATTAATAATGGCTTGCTGCAAAAACTCAATGCCTTTGAATACTACCAAAAAGTATATCCGAAATCTTTGGATAATTCATATTCAAAAAAGTTAATTGCTAAGATTAATTCAGTTGAGATTAACCCGCAAAATGCTTTAGCTACCTACACTGAACACATAGCCGTGCAGCTTGCAAAATGTATTGAAACGTTAAAGAAAAACTTAGGCTTAAATTTCTCCAAAAATACAAGCCTACTTGTGACAGGGGGAGGAGCTTTTAATAGTTTTTTACTTGAACGATGCCAAAGTTATCTGTCTGTTGGGTTACATATTCCAAGTGCTGAAATCATCAATTATAAAGAAGCAATAGTTATGGGATTCATAGGGGTACTTAGGCTGCGTGAGGAAGTAAATGTTCTAGCTTCAGTCACTGGAGCTACTAGGGATACATCTTGTGGGGATATTTATCATCCTAAGTTGAATAAACTTGATTAAATTTATACCCTATGAGTAATAAGATATTGGTAACTGGAGCCACTGGATTTGTCGGTGCAGAGATTGTAAAGCAGCTTGTGAATCAAGGAAAGTCAGTGAAGGCTCTAAAAAGAAAGACGAGCAATACCCAATTTCTGAAGGATTATGAGGGAAGTTTTGAATGGGTGATAGGAGATGTTAATGATATTCCATCTTTGGAAAGTGCATTTGAGGATGTTGACTATGTCTATCATAGTGCAGCGATGATTTCATTCGACCCTGCACAGAAGCACAAAATGTTTAAAGTTAATATTGAGGGCACAGCTAATATGGTTAATATATCCCTGGAAAACGGAATAAAGAAGTTCCTTCAAGTAAGTTCTGTTTCTGCTTTTGGCAGATATGATATTAAGCATCCTATCAATGAAGAAACTAAATGGTTTGAGCATGATGAGAACACCAATTATGCCATAGCGAAAAATCGAAGTGAACTAGAAGTTTGGAGAGCACAAGAAGAAGGTTTGAATATGGTTATTGTCAATCCTGCAACAATTTTAGGTTTTGGCGATTGGATGCAGGGCTCATCCCAAATTTTTAAAAACGTATATGATGAGATTAGTTTTTATCCGACTGGAATCAATGGATTTGTTGGTCTAGAAGATGTGGCTAAGGCATGTATTCAATTGATGGATAGTGACATTAATGGCGAGCGATTCATCATTTCGGCAGAGAACTTAGCATTTAAGGAGTTGTTTGAAATGATTGCAAAAGGTTTTGGTACGAAAGTGCCTAGTAAACCAATTTCTCCCTTTCTTCGGGCTATTGGCTGGCGTTTTTATTGGATGAAATCCAAATTATTGGGACAACAACCCTTGGTGACCAAAGAGACGACATTGTATACTTCTCGAGATTACATTTATGAGAATGATAAGATTAGAAGGACTCTAGATTTTCAATTTGAGAGCATAAAAGGGGTCGTTCAAAGAACTTGTAAAAAGTATCAAGAGGCACAAATCTAGGCGCGTGGGTAGTATGTCTTGGTTGATAGATATATCTTGAAATTCTTCTAACAAACTATAGCTAAGGCTAAGATGAACGATTTATACCTTCAATCCAAACTCATCAGCTGTATCACTTGCAATATCATACCCAGCATCATTATGTCTTATCACGCCCATTGCAGGGTCATTATGAAGCACTCTACTTAATCGCTCATGAGCATCTTGTGTCCCGTCCGCTACGATAACCATACCCGCATGCAAGGAATATCCCATACCTACGCCACCTCCATGATGGAAGCTTACCCAACTCGCACCACCAGCTGTATTGATCAAGGCATTCAAAATCGGCCAATCAGCAACAGCATCACTACCATCTTTCATGGCTTCTGTTTCTCTATTTGGCGAAGCAACTGAACCCGTATCGAGATGGTCACGTCCAATGACTAGAGGGGCATCTAACTCACCATTTTTAACCATTTCATTGAAAGCTAAGGCAGCTTTTTCACGCTCTCCCATGGCCAACCAACATATTCTAGAAGGCAAACCTTGCCAAGCAATTTTTTCTGTAGCCATGTCCAACCAACGCAACAAGCCTTCATTTTCTGGAAAGAGCTCTCGAAGCTTATTATCACATTTATAAATATCTTCTGGATTACCACTTAAGGCTACAAATCTGAAAGGTCCACTTCCTTTGCAAAATAATGGACGAATGTATGCAGGTACGAATCCAGGAAAGTCAAATGCATTTAGAACATCTCGACGATCTTTTGCCTGACCTCTTAAATTGTTTCCATAATCGAAGGTTATTGTTCCTCTTTTTTGCAATTCCAACATTAACTTAACATGATGCGACATGGTGTTCAATGAAAGCTCTTTGTATTTTTCAGGATTAGTTTCCCTTAGCTTAGTGGCATCTTCTACAGACATATCTTCAGGGAAATAGCCGATTAACTCATCATGAGCAGAGGTTTGATCGGTTAAAGTATCTACTTTAATATCTCTGTCTAGTAATCTTTGTAATAAATCAACAGCATTGCATACTACTCCTATGGATACAGCCTCTCCATTCTTTTTTGCTTCTAAGGCCATATCGATACCTTCATCGATGTCGGTACTCATTTTATCTAAATAACGAGTTTCCAGCCTTTTTTTCACACGCCATTCTTCCATTTCGGCTATTAGCGCTACACCTTCATTCATAGTAATTGCTAAGGGTTGTGCGCCGCCCATACCGCCCAATCCAGCAGTGACATTTAGTTTTCCTTTTAAGGTGGGCACACCAAAATGTTTATTTGCCAAACTAAGATAAGTCTCATAAGTCCCTTGAACTATCCCTTGTGTACCTATATATATCCAGGATCCCGCGGTCATTTGACCGTACATCATTAATCCCTTTGCTTCCAATTCATTAAAATGCTCCCAATTGGCCCATTTACCCACTAAATTAGAGTTAGCAATAATCACTCGCGGCGCATCTTTATGAGAGCGCATGATTCCGACTGGTTTACCACTTTGAACCAACAAGGTTTCGTCATTCTCTAATTCCTTAAGGCTTGATAATATTTTTTCAAAGGATTCCCAATTACGTGCGGCTTTACCTCTCCCACCATAAACAATAAGCTCTTCCGGAAGCTCTGCTACTTCAGGATCTAAGTTGTTTTGAATCATCCGATAGGCAGCTTCTTGCACCCAACCTTTACAGCTTAACTTATTTCCCTTAGGAGATCGCACTACTCTTGCTTGTGAATTCATTTAATTGAGATTTATTGGTTTGTTAACGTTATCTATTGTAAACATATCATCATCGGAAATGTTTAGGCAAATGTCCAAAGGTAATTTGCTGTAAAATTCCATAGCATAAAGAAAATCATAGCGACGACTTTGGCCTTATAAAAGCTTAAGAACTTCCATTTTTCATCTAAAAGATAAATGATGCCATTTACCATGGCTAGTCCTAATAATGCAATTGAACCAAATTGAATCATCTGCTTCAACCACTGTGGATTACTATCTTGGAATGTCCAGGCTTTATTGATGAAAAATCTAAAAATAATTCCTAGGAAAAATCCGAGAGTGTTGGCTGTATACTTTTTTAAAACCAACTTCTCTTTCAAGATCCAAGTGGATAGCATATCAATGCCGAAACCTATTCCTCCAACTGTAAAGAATTTTAAAAATGTCAGCCAAAAAGCATTCATTTAATTTATCCTTTAAATAGTGAATCTACCGTTTTCATATACTTTCTCACCATCTGCAAAAATTTCTCCTCCATTGGTCATATCGGCAATCATATCCCAATGTATACTTGAGTTGTTTTTACCTCCACACTGGTGATAACTTTGCCCAATTGCCATATGTATGGTCCCTCCAATTTTTTCATCAAATAGTATATTTTTAGTAAACTGTTGAATGTTGAAATTAGTCCCTACTGCAGCTTCCCCGAAATGGCGAGCACCTGGAATATCAAAAATCTTGTCTAGAAATTCTTTACCTCTTTTTGCATCCCATTTAATTATCTCTCCATTCTTGACTTCTAAGCGAATATCTTCAACTTCGGTCCCCATATATATGCTAGGGTGAGAGAATCGTACAATTCCATTTACAGAATCTTCAACAGGTGCGGTATAAACCTCGCCAGAAGGCATATTCGTTTTCCCATCACTATTTATCCAGATTCTATCTTCGGTGCTGAAGCTTATGTCTATACCATTCCCTTTATAATGAACCTTCTTGCAGGTATTCAGATGGTCTACAATACTTTGTTGTGTATTACTTAATTTTTGCCATTCAGCGATAGGGTCATCATAGTTAAGGTTGCAAGCACCAAAAACAAAATCTTGATATTCACTCAAACTCATGCCTGCTTCTTGCGCACTTGCTTGAGTAGGGAATTGACATAAGCTTCTGCGTAACTCATAGGTACCTGTTCTTGCCATATAGGTTTTCATCATTGGCCGTCTTGCCGCACTGGCGACTTTTCTTTTTTCTGCATCCACATTCTGCCCATCTTTTAAGTTAAATGGTGCCCGAACGACTAGGTAACAATCGAAGGTTTCCATTATTTGTTCCATAAACGGATTGACAAACTCCAGTTGATGTTGTCCTGCATTATCCAAAAATAATTTATGCTGTTCTTGAATTTCAATATCTAAAAAAGGATGTCCACCAGCCAAATAAATTTCTTTTATAAGCTCTTGCAAGAGTGGTTCAGCAAGATATGTGGATTTAACAAAAACCTTATCTCCTTTGCTTACTTGTAAGCAATAAGTCGTAAGAAGTTTAGCATACTTTTCATAGATTGTCTTCATATATCAATATTAGAGTAATTTAAAAAGTTGAAGATACAATTACTTATAGGATTGCCCAAAAATCAGAAGATGTACAAGTAAAGGAATTCAATAATTTTTTATACTTTGCATACATAATAGAATTAAAACTAAGGAGTCATGATAATTATTGGAATTGCTGGAGGTACAGGTTCGGGGAAAACAACTGTTGTAAATAAAATTATGAGTGTTATTCCAGAGGGTCATGTTGCCGTATTGGGTCAAGACTCTTACTATCAAGATAATTCCAAAGTTAGTTTTGAAGAGCGACAAAAAGTCAACTATGATCATCCTCGATCAATCGATTTTGAGCTACTTATTCAGCACATCAATGATTTGAAAGCAGGCAAGAAAATTCATGAACCCATATATTCATACCTTACGCATAGCAGAACAGATGATTATAAAGTGATTCATCCCAAAGATGTAATTATTATTGAAGGCATATTAGTCTTCACAAATGAAGAGTTACGCAAGTTATGTGACATTAAAATATTTGTTCACGCGGATGCTGATGAACGATTAATAAGACGAATGAGGCGAGATATTACTGAGCGTGGACGAGATATTAACGAAGTCTTGAATCGGTATGAAACAATGCTCAAGCCGATGCATAACCAATTCATAGAACCTACCATGAAGTATGCTGATATTATCGTTCCTGTAGGTGGAGATAATGTTGTAGCTATTGATGTCCTGGCTTCTATGATAAAAGATAAACTTAAGACTTAAGGCGGTTAATTTTCTTTTTTCTTTTTGCCTTTATCTTTATCAAAATCCATTACTTCCTGCGGTACTCCAGTATTATTTGAGCCACTTGACGGAGATGAGTTAGGTTTAGAAAACTCATTTTTACCCTTATCTTTCCCTTTGTTTTTTCCTTTCCCTTGATTTTTTTCGAAATTCAATATTTCCTGCGGTAAACTCAAATTGCTGGGACTTGAGACATCTTGTTCAAGTTTGGCAGGTACTCCTTCTTCTGAATTTTCATTTATCGGTTTAACTTTTGTAGGGTCAGGTGGAGGTAAAGTTCCTCCATCTTCCAAAATTTTCATTCTTTGGATAAAAGCGAGCGCTTTCATTTCCTTAATACCCGTATACGTATAGAAACTTCCATCATCTCCCTGAATTTTTCGCTTTTCAGGTTTCATCATATTAATTCTTTCAATAATATCCCTAAATGAAGAAGCGACCTCCATTAAATTAGTCGTATAGGTTATGTATACAAAGTCATTATATTCTGTTTTTAGGTATATATTCATGTAGTCTGAGCCCATTCTATGTCCAAATTCAAGATAACCGTTAATCTTTTTATGGATTCCTCTATCGCCAATAAAAGAGAGTCCAAATTGCCCCTCTGATCGAAAAATTCTTTCAGTGGGGTAGTACTTCATGTTCACATCGGTAAATATCATGGAACTTTTTAAGTCTTTCGGCTTCTTAAAGGTGCCCGTAAGAGACAATTCATCCTGCATTTTCGCAAAAGATTTTGCCTCCAAAAATTCTGCCCAGTGAGCAAGTAAATCTTCGTCATAGTAAACATCCTTTCTTCCAAAATTATCTTCCAATAAGTAATATCCCATTTTATCTAGGATAGCACCATCAAAATCTAAAGGCAAAGAAATACTTACATTAAAACTATACTCATCTTCAGTTAAATCTGTTCTAATTTGCCCTGCTAATTTTTCTTTCACTGCACCATAATTCAAAGAAAAATCCATACTCCCTTCTCCTTTTATGATATTCTCAGAGGGAAGGAATTCCAATAGATTACCTTTTATTGGACCATCACTGTTTATTTTTTCTGCTTGCCCAAAAGTGTAGCGTTGAGTTTTAGCATCGTGTTTTAAAATTCCATCCACTTCCAGCAATGCGACATCTAAGGGGCCAATTTGATTATTCAAGATATTGGTATATATAGGGTTTGCTGCAATAGGATTAATGAATACTCCGGTGCGTAAGCGTTTCCCTTCAGGATTTTTTACACCATCAATGGTTAAATCAAGGCTATCGGGGTCAACATTACCGTCAATTTGAAGGAAATTTGATGCGACATATTCATTTTTGAAATCTACTTTTACAAATCCATTAATTTTTACATCATTCAAGCTTGAGTATACATCTACATCTCCGTAAAACTGGACATCTGGATAAACAATAAAACTATCGGCTTTAGTAATTAAACCTCGTGCATGAAGAATATTTTCAGGCTTAGGTCCCTTTTTCTTATCCATCTTGCTCGAGTCGGCTAGAATAGCCTCAATTTTTGTGAGCTTAAGATATTGTGTAGGGATATTTTTAGTTTCGTACTTGTATAGACCAGTACCGGTAAAATCGTTTTTACCATGAATAGTAATCGTCACGTCCTCCATGATATGTCGCTTACTTTCTGCACTTGCTTCAATAGTAGCTTGTGTTAATGTCTCCATGCGCGCTTCGGGATAAATAGAAACTTTTCCATCATGAGGAATAACTCGACTATCTGCTATAAATATTTGAGTAACACCGCTAGCTTCAATGATGGATTCTTCCAAGCTATAATCTGCATTGGTAGCGATAAAGGATAAAGAATCTTGACTAGATTTTAAGGAGGTGAAAGGAGCACCTGCGCTTCCTTCGGGAACAGAAAACTCTAATTTTTTATTATCAATATCCCAAAAGAATTCATCAATAGTGGTGACATATTGATTGTAGTTAAATTCTGTGCGATTTTCATTGGTATTGGATTTGAAGTATCCAGTATTTTCAGTGAAATCAACATATGCATTAACATTTGGAGTATTGAAGTTTACCTTATCTCCATCAATCGTTTTAATTTTTAATGCGGCAGAATCAGCTAACAACTCTGTTGATTTAAATCTAAATCGATTAGAAGTCAATTGGCCATCATCCCAATCAATTAGTCCAGCACCATGTACAGCTTTTTTTGTAATCTCTATTTGCCCATTTAACTGTGTCTTATTATTAAACATATTGAAAGGACTTGTTGGGCCTGAGTATGCAATCATGCTATCTAAATAAGGGAACCACTCCACAGAACTGTATGTGTTATTAACCTCTGGTGCTTCATACAGGCCTTCAGATTCTTCAATTGTAAATCTATCAGTTGCTGCCAAAAGCGAGTCAGGGTAGTATTTAATATGACCCGATTCGAATTTTGTGGTTTGGAATCCTACTAGCCCAGAGCCTGTTAAACCTTTATTATCAAGCGCTAGCTCACCAGCAGACATACCTTTGCCGCCGTATACGGGCAGTCCTTCTAAGGGGGTTGAAACTTGGAATCCCAATGATAAATCATCTTGTAGGCGTAAAGGTTGGTCAATATTAGGAAAAATTCCTCCAGAATATAATTGACCATTAAATTTTAAATTTTGCTGGTTTATATGCATCAAAGAATCGATGATAAATGGACTTATCTCATAATAGAAATCTTCTTTTTTATAAGCTCCACCTCCAATTTTGATATCTTCATAAAAGACTTTACTGGATGATTTTGATTCAAAAATTGGGAACTGTGCTAAATCTGAATTCCCGGATTTGTTAATGGGTAAATTTATTTTAAGACTACCTGATAGTTCTGATAAGGTTGATTTAATGGGCCGTAAAACAGCTTGTCCATATTGATTAAGTTTATCCCCATCAGGTATGTTTATGATAAGGGTATCAATTTGAGGGAGTTCCATGGTGAAATCATCGTAAATAAAGTGATTATCAGTTCCAAAGAAGTCCATACGGCCAGAGAAGAACATACCATTAAAAAGCATATTTCTATTTTTTTCGATAGTAATCTTTTGACTATCAGGAAAAAATAAAGTTGAATTAGCTATACTAATTGGTATTTTCTTTACGCCTTCTAGATTTAATGATTTGCTGTCTATATTTATGCTTGCATTTTTCACCTTATTATTGGAAAGAAAAGCGATGTTATCATAATCTTTTTTCTCAGCATTTGCCAATACATAGTGACTTACTTTTGGCTTTATTTCGATTTTTTCAGATTTTTCATCATAGGTAATAAAACCCTCTTGGACTAGATTAAAAATGACAGGCTTAACTTGTTGAACAGTCAAGTTGGGGGATATTTGTTGAGCAAAATCGTAAGCATATATATAATTTTGCATGTTTGTCTCTGAATATATTCGAAGAATAGATAAAGGATCATAATTTACATTACCTCTTAAATCTTTCATTTTTTGCTTGCTAAAATATTCCTTAGACTCAAAACTAGCAGCTTTTAAGCCAGATGAGCTTAGTGTGCTCAAATTAATTTCATTTTCATCAAGCTTCCAAGTAATAACATCAACTTTAAAATCTAATTTATGGTAGGAATTAAAAAAACTATACTTCGTTATATTACCATCATTTTTGATCAGTTTTATTGAATTATTGGATATATCATAAGACAAATCTATACGTGGATGGTGAATTGAGTCCTCATCAAAATATAAAGAAATTTCAGCATTACTACTACTAATTTTTTCGGGTAGATTGATTGTTATTGAATTTGTTAGGGCTCGCAGTATTTTTTGTTTTGAATTTTTTTTGTAAATAAATAGTTCAGCAGGCTCTCCACCACTACTTCCCAATATTTTGGAACCCGCTAAAGTAAATCCACCATAATATATTACATTAGGCGTTAGTTGCTGGGGTGGTACATTTTCCTTTTGCGCAGAAAACCGAGGAAATCTTGTGGTTTCAGGATTAGCAGAACTAACCATTTTGTCTTCTAGCCTTCCTATAATACTTGATTCGAAATAATCTTTGTAAGTAAACATCACTTCTTCAATAACATACTCTTGACTTTTTAGGTCGACCTCATAGGCACCAAACAAAGCTCTAACCTCAGCGTCCGGGAGACCGGCTCGCTCCCAATTCACCTTTCCTTTTGACCCATTCCATTTGTGCGTGGTGTAGTCATAGATTCCCGAAGTATTAAGTATTTTTATGGAGTCTCCAACTGTTTTGCCAATCAAATGGCCTGCATTAAGCGTTACAATTGGCCCATTTTCATTAATACTTAGCGTAAACTGATTGGAACTTAACTTCCATATTTTCCCTCTACTAAACCACAATGCATTTTCGCGAAAAAGAGGAATAGTAAACTCAATAAAGTCTAAAATTAATTTACTATCTCCAGGTGTTGCATTATCCATTAATGCCATCAAAGTCTGCTGAAATTGACTCCATTGATTGGGTGCCAATGGGATTTCATTGAGAGTCAGGTAATACTTTAATAATTTTTGAAGCTGCGGATAAGCCTTGCCTCTAAGTTTCAGCATTTTATTACTGGACTCTATAAGATCATCTATGACATTATCTGCTATTAAATTTTGCTTAAGCTTGGCGTCAAACTCCTTGAATAGGTCTTTTAATTCTGATCGATTAGTGGCCTCGAATTTTTGCTTTAGTGCTATTACAAATGCTTCCTTGTTTGTTGGTAAGGTATCGATGATTTGTCCTTTCACCGAAGGTATAAGTAACCACGAAATGATAAATAGTAAAATTACATTTTTCATATGATTATGATTTAGAGTAGTGCAAGGCTACCCAATTTTCTTGGTTTTTCCGATTCACAAAAATCAAATCTAGTGAATGGGCTAATGTTTTTATTTCTTCCTCTTGATTTAATAGGATACCGCTAAGTAAAATGTCTCCTTTAGGTGTTAACAACGAGATAAGTTTGCCTAAATTTTCCTTAATAGTATTCGTTGTTACATTAGCTAGAATAATTTCATATTTTTTAACAGGAACTTGTGCCAGTTCTCCATGATGGGGATGAATCTTTGTACATTTATTGATTTGAGCGTTTTCAATAGTATTTAGATATGCCGGTTCTTCAATATCGTTGGCTTGAATTTCATTTGCCCCCATTTTCTCTGCAAGCAAACTTAATATACCCGTACCACATCCAAAATCTAAGACCAACTTGTCTTTGAAACTCATTGAAAGCATAATCGACATGACCATTGCAGTTGTGGCGTGATGCCCTGTACCAAATGCCATTTTGGGCTCAATGACTAATTCATATTTCACCGGCTGACTTGGATGAAATGAAGCCCTCACTAGGCAGTCATTTCCAATTTTAATGGCTTTGAAGTTTTTTTCCCATTCTTGATTCCAGTTTTTGTTTTTAAGAATTCCAACGGTGTATTCAAGGCCTTTTAGGAAAGATAAAGAATTCAAGGTTTCTTGAAGCTTTTCCTCCCTAAAATTAGCATTATTAATATATGCATTCAGGGTATTTGTATCGAGTTCTTCGAAAGAATCGAATTGTAATTGATCTAAATATGCAATGAGTAAGTCGTTCTTGCCATTGGTATTTGTCAATTGAATGAGTTTATATTCAGGCATCAGAGTGCATTGATAATCTGAAGAAAATCGGATGCATTTAAAGAGGCACCTCCGACTAAAGCACCATCAATATCTTTTTGTTGGAATAATTCAGTTGCATTTGAAGGTTTCACACTGCCACCATAGACGATACTCATGTGATTGGCGGTTTCCTCATCATATAATGATCGAAGTAATTTTCTTATAAAAGCGTGGACTTCTTGAGCTTGATCGGCAGACGCGGTTTCTCCTGTTCCAATCGCCCATATAGGCTCATAGGCAATAATGCTATCCAATGCGGCCTCTTTATCCACTCCACTTAAAGCTGCTTTTATCTGTTCCTCTATAAAGGGTAGGTATTCTTTTGATTGACGGAGGGTTAAGCTTTCTCCGCAGCAAATAATAGGTACAATATCACTTAGTAAGGCCTGTTTAATCTTGGCATTCACTGTCTCATCATTTTCGTTAAAATGTGTTCTTCTTTCGGAATGCCCTATAACCACAAATTCGGCACCTAAAGATTGTAACATTTGACTTGATATCTCTCCTGTATAAGCACCGTTTTCATATTGACAAAGATTTTGAGCGCCAACAGCGATGCGATCATCAACTATTTCTTGAATGACTCCTAAATGGGTGTAGGGCACACAGATTATGGTAGAATTGTCGCCTAATCCTTCCTTTAAGTCAATCACCAAATTGATAGCTTCATCGATGGTTGTATTCATTTTCCAATTCCCAATTACTACTTTCTTACTCATTATTTCTGACTATTTTCGTATATGAATTTAAGGATATCCTTATCATATTCACTTAAGTTTTTGCCTCTTCTTTTCATAACTCGTTCAGCTACTTCAAGGGCAGAAGCTAATCTATATTTTGTTAAGCCTTCCGACCCGCCCCAACTGAATGAGCGGATAAACTTTTGAGGAAAGCCACCGCCAAAAATATTAGCAAAGACACCTACCACAGTTCCTGTATTAAACATGGTATTGATACCACATTTACTATGGTCTCCCATAATTAAGCCAAGAAATTGAAGCTGACTATTGATAAAGTTCTTTTTATTATAGCTGTAGACTTTTATTTCGCCATAATTATTTTTCAAATTAGAGTTGTTGGTGCCCGCACCAAGATTACACCATTCTCCAATAACTGAATTCCCTAAAAATCCATCATGCCCCTTGTTGCTATGCCCCTGAATTACAGAATTATTAACCTCTCCACCAACTTTACTATACGGGCCAATAGTGGTGGCTCCATATATTTTAGTACTAAGCTTTAAAACTGCGTTGTTGCACAAAGCAAGTGCTCCTCGAACAACACAACCTTCCATCACCTCAGCATCTTTTCCAATGTAGATAGGCCCATTTGTAGTATTAAGTATTGCTCCTTCTACGCTCGCTCCGTCCTCAATAAACAATTGATTTTGAGGTCCAATTAAAGTATTATTTTGGCTTAGGGGATTGGACTTCCGATTAGCTATAACTTTTGCAAAATCTTGTCTCAGGATGTGCTCGTTTTTACTAAAAATATCCCATGGATTATGAATTTGCATGACTTGGCCATCAAACTGAATTTCTTCTTCAAACACCTCTTTACCCACTTGTATGTGTGAAGCGATTAATTCCTCATGGTGGTATAGCGACTGACCTAAGGATAAACTTTTTATTGCTTGCCAAAGCAGGTCATCTGGAATTATGCATGAATTTACAAGGAGGTATGCATGATTTGGTTCTGGTTTCCAGGTGTCCCATTTACTTAAATAGGGCACGCAAGTTTTTATTTGCGGGGTCTCTTGCGCATAGTACTTCCATTTCTCTTGAATAGTGCTAATTCCTATACGCAACAATGAAATGGGTTTGCTTAATGTTAGAGGATTAAGATTAATCCAATTTTCATAATGATCACTTAAAACAAAAATGGGCGCTGACATCCCGTAAATTTAGGAAAATCTGATGAATAGTTTAGTTTTATTCGTGAAATGCTTTGGGAGAGTTTTAAAGAAGAAGCTTTAAATGAGGTATGCTCCGTACACGGTCTTGGTCTTGTTTTTTTGATTTTATTTTACTACATTTAAAAAGCAATTTAAACATATGAGCTGGCGAAAATTAGATGGGACTTTTCTTGATAATGATTTACCAAAATTGGTAGAGGATACTATTCAGCATGAAATTAAGGCTGGTTATCAATTGAAGGTTTGTGTTGGGACAGATTCACAGGTGTACCGAAATCATATTGAATTTGCAAGTGCCGTAGTCTTTTTAAGGCAGGGAAGTGGCGGTTTTATGTTTGTTAATAACCACAGGTATGTTGGAATAATGTCCATTAAAGAAAGAATGATAACCGAAGTCGCTCAAAGTATCGAAGTTGCATACAGTATATGTGATATACTTGAAAAGTATAAGGTTGATTTTGAGGTACATGCCGATATCAATACAAATCCTAATTTTAAATCCAATACTGCCCTAAGAGAAGCGATGGGTTATATCATGGGTATGGGCTTCCAATTCAAAGCAAAACCTGAAGCCTTTGCAAGCACTTCTTGCGCGGATAAGGTGGTTTAAAAAACAATTCACTTTCGGGCAAATTTTCCTTATTTCTAAAAATTGGTTTTTAATAATTCCTGTCTCTGCAAATAAGAATGTTTTTTTATAGCATTATAAACCCCAATTTCAACTAAGTTAATTGTTCTGCAATTCCACTTATTTTAACAGTCTTTAACTTGATATTTAGTAAAGTCATGTTATTGTCAAAAAAACACCGTTAACTGCTATTTGGGAGGTGTTCATGATGATTAATTAACCATCTTTGTAACAACAAAATTTATCAGTTGTCAGTAAAAAATTCCGTGTTTGTCTTTGGTGTAAATTACACTTCATCAAATGTTATTGTTAAAGAATTTATAACAAATTTAACATCAACAATTGAATCTATTCCTGAGGGTAGTTTTGACAGTTTAATAGTTCTTTCCACCTGCAATAGATTCGAAGTTATTGGTTTTGGTAATATTGAAAATTTAATTAGTATTTTTCAAAAAGAAATTTCTTCCTTTAAAACTATAAAAAGTTATTTTCATCAAAAGAAAAATGATCAAGCAATAGAATATTTGTTTCGTCTTGCTTGCGGATTGGAATCAAAAATATTGGGTGATATAGAAATATTGGGTCAATTTAGAAAAGCAACTCTTGCTGCTAAATCCAATAATAATATATGCAGTTTAATGGAGAGGTTAACCAACACCGTTATTCAGGCGGCTAAAGATGTCCGATTAAATACTCAAATTACTTCGGGAACAACCTCCCTTTCCTATGCGGTTATTCAAATACTCAAACAATACAATTTATCCTGCAATCAAAACATCCTTATGATTGGTATGGGGAATTTTGGAAAAAGTCTTGTTAGAAACTTGAGCCATTATTATCCTGAAAATAAATTAACCTTGACAAATAGAAGTTATGATAAATGTATGGCAATAGCTAAGGAAATTGAGTGCTCTATTTTTCCCTTTGAGGAAATTGCCGATAGAATTAATAATTACAATATAATTATTGCTGCAATCAGCGAATTCGACAATCAATTCAGCATAAAATTAGATAATGAAAGTATTAAAATGACCATCGATTTATCTGTGCCATCTTTTTTTAACGATGAAATGTTTGAAAGCGATTCAATTCAAAGAATAGATATTGATATGGCTTCTGAAATTATCAATACCACCTTAATACAGCGTAAGTCAAGTATTGAAAATGCTGAAATAATTTTAAAAAAATACATTCAGGAGTTTAAGCAATGGGATTATATCAATGAAAACTATGTAAAACAATGGAAAAATAATTTTTCTGACATTACCAACGATTGTAATATTCTAATTAATATGGATAATCAGGAACTAGATTTAATTCGAAATAGAAGTACGGGAGATCTAGTGAAATTCGTAAAAGCTAATAGCTTCTCTAAAAATTTTGAGCCCTTGGACTTTCTCAAATCACAAGTTCAAAATTCGTGTTTGGTCAAGCACTACACAAATGAATCGGGCCATTTAAATTGCAATTTGTGTCTAGGAAGCTAAAAATCGGCACACGGAGTAGTCCTCTTGCTATTTTTCAAGCAAAACAAATCCAAAAACATATCGATGATTTGGGTTTTGATTCAGAAATCATATGTATTGAAAGTCAAGGCGATAATGACTTAATTTTACCCTTGTACGAATTGGGCATTCAAGGTATTTTTACAAAAACACTCGATACTGCATTACTAAATAACAAAATAGACATAGCAGTTCATTCATTAAAGGATGTTCCAACGCGGCTGTCTGCTGGTCTTCTTCTTGCAGCGGTATCGGAAAGAACCAATGCGAAAGATGTTTTAGTTTTTAAGGATGGCTTTGATATGAACAAAAGTTCGGTAATTGCTACAAGTAGTCTAAGACGCAAAGCGCAATGGCTTAATAAATATCCTAATCACAGAATTGAGAATATAAGAGGTAATATTAACTTGAGGTTAGATAAGCTAGAACGAAGCACCAAGTGGGATGGAGCTATTTTTGCTGCGATAGGCTTACAAAGGTTACAAATATTACCAAAGCAAAGCATTATACTAGATTGGATGGTGCCTGCTCCAGCTCAAGGTGCAATTGGAGTTATTTGCAGGGATGATGATCTATTTGTCAAGAATACTTGTTTACAAATTAATCACGAATCAACCAGCTTCGAGGTAATGGTAGAGCGGGGTATTTTAAAAGGTTGTTTTGGTGGATGTACCATGCCTTTAGGTGCAAAAGCTTCAATTCAAGGGGGGTATATAAACATAGAGGCGGTCTTGTTAAGTGAAGATGGTCAAGATATAGTATCGGTCAAAAAATCTTTGCAAATCACTTATCCAGAGGGGATATCTCAAGTTATAGTTGGAGAATTGTTAGATAAAGGAGCGCAACAAATTCTAGATAATCTTTCTAAATAAAGTGATGTATACTAAAATAGTAAGTACTCGTATTTTAACAAAAAGAGTTTTAGAAAAAGCAAAACTATATGGAATTAAAATAATGGATAAAGACTTTATATCTATTGATTTTGATATCGCTGAAAAAAATTCTGCTTTTTTATCTTTTTTGAACGATAGGACACTTGTCTTTACAAGCATTAATGGAATTAAAGGCTTTATTGATTTATTGAATTCTCACAATATGTCCACATCCTCAAAATCTTATTCATGTTATTGTATTGATGGTAGGACTTCTAATTTTGCATTTGAAAATAATCTGAATGTTATCCAAACCGCGAGCACGTCGATGGAGCTCGCAAAGAAGATTGTTCATGAAAATAAACATTCTAAACTCTTGTATTTTACATGCAAAATGAGAACATTTCTATTTGAAAAGTGTTTAAAAAGCTACAACATTGATATAAAGATTGAGATTGTATATAAAAAAACATTAACACCTTCTTTTGTAAATAATTTCAACGGTGTAATGTTTTTCAGTGCATCGCAGGTAGTTTCTTTTTGCAAGTCTAATCTTTTAGATAAAAAAGTACCTGTATTTTGTATTGGTCCAACAACTGCAAAACGTTTAAAGAAAATGGGCCACGAAAACATTTCAATAGCTTCCAAAGCTAAAGAGGATGATTTAATTAATTGTGTAATAGAATATTTTCAAAAATGAAAGCTGAAAAACATTTATTTTTAAGAGCCTTAAACGGTGACTTCGTTGAACGCCCTCCAGTTTGGATGATGAGACAAGCTGGGAGATACCTTCCTGAGTATATTGCTATTAGAGAAAAGTATGATTTTTTTACTCGAGTCGAAACACCAGAGCTAGCTGCTGAAATCACCATTCAACCCGTAGACATAATTGGTGTGGATGCTGCCATACTTTTTTCTGATATTCTAGTGATTCCAAAAGCTATGGGCATGGATGTTCAGTTAATTGAAAAGTTTGGCCCCTTATTACCTGATACAATTCAAAAAAAAGAGGATATCGATAATCTATTTGGGATATCGGACACTTTGAATAATCTTGAACCTGTATTTAACGCGATCAAATTAACCAAGCAAGAATTAAATAATAGGGTTCCTTTAATCTGCTTTGCTGGCGCACCATTTACTCTTCTTTGCTACATGATACAAGGTCAAGGCAGCAAAACATTTGATAAGGCTAAACAATTTTGCTTTGCTCAACCTATTCTAGCGCACTATTTATTAGAGCGAATTACAGAAGCGACAATAGCATATCTCAAAGAAAAGTGCAAGTCAGGAGCTGATGCTTTGCAAATTTTCGATAGTTGGAGTGGCCTTTTATCTCCAAATGATTTCAAAGAATTTTCTCAACCATACTTGGAAAGAATAACGAATGAACTTAAAGACTATTCTCCAATTATTTTATTTGCAAAAGGAAGTTGGTATGCATTAGAGGACTTGGCCAAAACAGATGCCTCAGCTTTAGCAATAGATTGGAGTTTAACTCCAAATTTAGCGAGAAAATTAACTGGGGGAAGTAAAGTCCTTCAGGGAAATCTTGATCCGTCAAAACTTTTAATGCCAATACCTAAAATTGAGCAAGATGTTGAGGATATGATACGGGCATTTGGTCCCCAAAAATACATTGTTAATCTGGGACATGGCATACTTCCAAATACTCCCGTAGAAAATGCTAAAGCATTTGTAAATGCAGTAAAAAATTTCAAATTATAATTAATGCAGAGCTACAAAGATTTGTTCGTAGACTACATTACGAATTTACAGGATAAAATTACGGGGAATCTTGAAAAATTAGATTCTGAAGAAAAGTTTATTGAAGAAACTTGGGATAGAGATGGAGGAGGAGGAGGTCGAACTAGAGTTCTTTCAAATGGCAGAGTATTAGAAAAGGCAGGTGTCAATATTTCAATTGTTCACGGGAAATTGCCCGATTCTGCAATGAATCAATTAAAAGTAAAAGAAGCTAATTTTTTTGCTTGTGGAATTTCTTTAGTGATACATCCCAAAAACCCATTTGTTCCCACAGTTCATGCAAATTTTCGATACTTTGAGTTATACAATGACAAACAGGAATTGGTTGATCAGTGGTTTGGCGGTGGGTCAGATTTGACACCATATTATTACTTTAAATCAGATGCGACTCATTTTCACCAAGAAAATAAAAATGTATGTGATCAATTTGATCTCAAATTCTATCCTAAATTTAAAAAAGCTTGCGATGACTATTTTTACAACCACCATAGAAAAGAGAGTAGAGGAATTGGAGGTTTGTTTATTGATTATTTAAGGCCTTCCGCAAAATACTCTATGGAGTTTTACTTTAATTTCATAACAAGTTTAGCAGATAATTTTTTAGCATCGTACCTACCCATTGTAGAAAAAAGAATGAAGATAGAATATGAAAATGATCATAAAAATTGGCAAGAGTTGAGAAGAGGAAGATATGTTGAATTTAACCTTATTCATGATAAAGGAACTCTTTTCGGTTTAAAAACTGGTGGAAGAATTGAATCTATTTTAATGAGCCTTCCTCCCAAGGTGCAATGGATCTATAATTTTATCCCCAAAGTTAATAGTAAGGAGGAGGAACTTATTTTTATTTTGACTAATCCTATAATTTTAAATTTAAAGTAATGGAAAAAAGATTTAGAATTTTAAGAAAATCGCATGGAATAAGATCATTGGTTGCAGAGACTGATCTCAAGGTAACGGATTTTATAGTGCCCTTATTTATAGTTGAGGGAAATCAGGTAGTTGAAGAAATAAATTCTCTGCCGGGATATTATAGAAGAAGTTTGGATAAAACTCTTGATGAGATTAATGAGCTAAAAAATCTTGGCCTAATTGCTGTTATTTTATTTGTAAAATGTCCGGATAATTTGAAGGATAATAAAGGAAAAGAAGCTCTTAATGAAGACGGTTTAATGCAAAGAAGTATTAGGAAAATTAAGGAATTACACCCTGAGATAACACTTTTTTCAGACATAGCCTTAGATCCTTATTCTTCCTTTGGCCATGATGGTATTGTCCGTGACAAGGAGGTCGTCAATGATGAAACTAATATTATACTAAGTAAAATGGCACTAAGCCACGCTAGGGCTGGAGTTGATTTTGTAGCTCCAAGTGATATGATGGATGGTCGTATTCAATCTATACGGCAAGCTTTAGAATTAAATTCATTTCATAATGTCGGTATATTAAGTTACAGTGCTAAATATGCTTCTTGTTTTTATGGCCCTTTTAGAGATGCTTTAGATTCTTCTCCAGGTTTTGGAGATAAAAAATCTTATCAAATGGATATTCGAAATAAAAAGGAAGCATTGAAAGAGATTAATAAGGATATAGAGGAGGGAGCCGATATAATATTGATTAAACCTGCCATGGCATATCTTGATGTGATTAATGAGGTCGCAAGATATTGTACTCTCCCAATATGTGCTTATCAAGTAAGTGGCGAGTATGCTATGATAAAGGCAGCTGCAGACAAACAATGGATAAATGAAAAAGAAGCTATGTTAGAATCATTGATAGCCATAAAGCGAGCTGGTGCAGGAATCATAATAAGCTATTTTTCAAAGGATATTGCAAAACATTTGAATAATTTATAAATGGATAAAAAATTAACAAGCACCAACTTGTACAGCAGAGCTTCGAAGTTTATACCTGGGGGAGTTAACTCTCCAGTGAGATCCTTTGTAAATGTAGGCAGTACACCTGTTTTTATTAAAAAAGCAAACGGTGCTTACCTTATAGATGAAGATGGAAATGCATATATTGATTTGATAAATTCTTGGGGCCCAATGATTTTAGGGCATAATAATCCCAAAGTTGTCCAATCAATCATAGATAAAACTAAAGATGGTATTTCTTTTGGAACACCCACTAGATTAGAAGTGGAAATGGCGGAATTAATATGCGCTATTACAAATATAGATATGGTTCGATTAGTTTGCAGCGGCACTGAAGCTTGCATGAGTGCCATTAGACTAGCGAGAGCATTTACAAAAAAAAATAAGTTCATTAAATTCGAAGGGTGTTATCATGGACATTCTGATGCTTTTTTAGTTAGTGCTGGTAGTGGTGTTGAAACGCTAAAAATAGATAATGTTTCGGGAGTTACATATGAAGCTACTAAAGACACTATATTGGTTCCTTTCAATGATATTGAAGCTCTAGAGCGTTCACTTTTAGAGCATAAAAATGAAATTGCAGCAATAATAATTGAGCCTGTTGCCGGAAATATGGGGTGTATTCCACCAAATAAAGGTTATTTAGAGGCTATTCGCTTGCTATGTGATCAATATAATTGTTTATTAATTTTTGATGAAGTAATGACTGGATTTAGGTTATCAATTGGAGGTGTTCAGCAATTGATGAATGTAAAAGCTGATTTAGTTACTTATGGAAAAGTAATTGGTGGAGGACTGCCAATTGGAGCTTTTGGTGGTCGCCAAGAAATCATGCAACTCGTAGCTCCTTCTGGTAATGTTTATCAAGCAGGTACCTTGAGTGGGAATCCAATATGCGTTAGCGCAGGTCTCCAAACACTCAAAATTCTGCAAAAGGATACTAGCATATACAAAAGGATAGAGGCTGCAACTATTTATCTTAAAAAAGGCATATCTGAAGCGCTTCATTCTAATAAAATTGAACACAGTATTAATCAAATAGGCAGCATGATGAGTGTGCATTTTAGTAAGGAAAATGTGGTCGACTTTAATTCGGCAAAGGCCTGTGATACTAAAAAGTTTAACCGATTTTTTCATCACTTTCTGAACAATGGCATTCATTTGCCACCTTCATCTTATGAATCATGGTTTATTAGTGATTCGTTAACTAAAAAAGAACTTGATAAGATAATAGACGTAACGTATAAATTTAAAGGATAAAAATGGCTGAAAAAGTACTATTATTAATGAATCTAGGTTCTCCAGAATCGACAGATTTGAGTGATGTAAAATCTTATTTGGATGAGTTTTTGATGGACGAGCGAGTTATTGATTTACCCTATGCTTTGAGATGGTTGTTAGTAAAGGGAATAATCACGCGAATTAGGCCCTACAAAACAGCCCAAAAATATAAAGAAATATGGACTGACAAGGGTTCTCCATTGGTTTATAATACCAAAGAATTAGTAAGTAAAGTGCAAGATTTATCTGGAATTAATACCTATTGGTGCATGCGTTACGGTTTGCCATCACCTGAATTAATTCTTAAGAAAATAGTAAAGGAAAATCCGGATGTAAAAGAGCTTATTTTATTCCCACTATATCCGCATTACGCGCTTAGTAGTTATGAGACAGCTGTTGAACATGTTCGTCAATATTACGCGCAGTATGCGGATCAATTTCAACTCAAAGTGGTTAACCCATTTTATGATAACGAGTTTTATATAAGTGCATTAGCTGCTTCAATCGAGCCATATCTAAAAAAGCCTTTTGACTATGTTTTATTTAGTTATCATGGAATTCCAGAAAGACATGTTCGAAAAACAGATCCCACTAAATCTCATTGTTTATCAGTAGCAGATTGTTGCAATCAAGAATCTCCGGCTCATGAATACTGCTACAGGCATCAAGTTTTAAAAACAACTGAACTAGTCACCAACAAATTAGGATTAAATAAATCTCAATACAGTGTATCTTTTCAGTCTAGATTAGGGCTAGATAAATGGTTAACTCCAAATTCAGTAGATCTTTTTGAAGATCTGCCCAAGAAAGGAATAAAAAAGCTATTAGTGGTATGCCCAGCCTTTATTAGTGACTGCCTAGAAACACTTGAAGAGATTGAGCAAGAAGGCAAAGAGTTATTTTTAAACGCGCAAGGTAAAGAGTTTCAGTTAATACCTTGTTTAAATAGTCGCGAAGATTGGGTTAAATCTTTAGTAAAAATTGGAATTAGTTAGTATGTGGTTTTTGTATGCTAAAGCATTACATATAATATTTGTAGTAACCTGGTTTAGTGGGATGTTTTATTTGGTACGATTGTTTGTATATAACAGAGAAGCTCAGGATAAAAGTAAAATGGAAAAAGAGATTTTAACGCTTCAATTCAATATAATGATAAAGCGCTTGCTTTTTGGCATCACTTGGCCTTCTGCTGTATTGACTTTAATTTTCGGTTGTTCATTATTAATTTCATATACTAATTTTCCTATTTGGTTAATGACCAAACTAGTTTTTGTTTTTTTACTGTTTATTTATCAAATTGGTTTACATAAAATATATAAAAATCAATCTAATGGAAACTTTGTCCTTAGTAGTTTTCAACTTCGAATATTGAATGAATTTCCAACTATTATACTAATAGCTGTTGTTTTTTTGGTAGTTGTAAAGCAGCAGATTAGTTTACTCTATGGACTGTTAGGACTTTTAGCATTTAGTACGGCTATCATTTCGGTAATTCGATTGTATAAAATAATCAGACTAAACAAGGAGAAATAGTTAAGCAACTGAGCTTATTTTTTCAAATGCCCAAGCATACAAAAACCCCATACTAACTTAAGATAGGCGATGGGTTAACATCGATAATGTTCAAACCTTACATACATTTTCGAGGGCCTTCTTGGGTTTATTTCAATCAAAAAAGGACTGAATTCTTGTCCTTAGGTCTTCGCTAATTGGCACCAAAGGAAGTCTGAGATCCTCCGAGCATAAATTTTGTTTGTACAGAGCAGCCTTTATACCTGCAGGGTTATTTTCTTCGAAAATTAGCTTGATAAGATCTAAGAAAGAAAATTGCAAAGAACTAGCTTTGCCAAAATCCGCGACTAAAGCAGCATTAATCATCTCTGTAAAGGATGTAGGAATCACTTGCGCAACGACGGAAATTACTCCTGTGCAACCATAGCTAATCATGGGTAAGGCATGGATGTCATCTCCAGCAATCAATTGAAAGGTGGAGGGACTTTTTCTGCGAATTTCCATACTTTGAAGAATGTCATTTGCTGCTTCTTTGATGCCGATGATTTGTTCAAACTCATTTGCTAATCGAATGGTCGTTTCAGCTTCCATATTTTGCCCCGTTCTGCTCGGCACATTATATAAAATAATGGGTAAAGGGCTATTCAAAGCAATATGCTTATAATGTTGAAAAATACCTTCCTGAGAAGGTTTATTATAGTTTGGGCTTGAAGATAGAATCGCGCTGTATCCATCTAGATTAAAACTGTTTATTTGCTTAGAAATACGCATGGTGTCATTTCCGCCAAATCCTGCAACAAGAGGAACTCTTCCGGCAGTCTGATTTTTTGTAAAATCGAGCAGCTCTTGCTTCTCCTTTAGAGTGAGAGTAACTGTTTCTCCGGTCGTCCCTAAGCAGACCAAATAATTGACTCCACCGTCAATGCAATGGTCAATAATTTGACCTAAGCTTTTGAAATCTATGTTTTTATCTTTATTAAATGGAGTCACTAAAGCGACACCTGTTCCAGTAAGATCCATATTCTAGGGGTTTATAGTATGCAAAAAATGATCGATTTGTTGCAGTAGATATTTTAGACTAGCATCTTTTTTTGTATTTATCATTAACTCAAAATAATCGCTTTTAGAATCATTAAATGCGCCTACTCTAAACCTAGCATTTGATGTTGCCAATACATACTCTAATGGAAGGCATTCATTCACAAATGCAGCGATTAAAATGTCAAGATTCTGCTGCTGGAAGTCATCAATTTTTTCTTGGGAAGGGATATCAAACCAGTTAACATCCAATTTATTTAGAAACCTTGAATCGTTATCCTTTTTTTCTTTATTATTTTGGAAAGAAAGAATACTTACCTCTTTATTTTTTTGACTTAAACTTTCAGCGTATTTAGAAACGGTTATTATATCCTCTTCATATTTGGCATCCAAAAGAATCCCTATTTTTTTAGCTTGCCCAATATTTAGCATTTCTCGAGGTGATTTTGTCAAAGAATTGACGTCGGATCGTAGTTTTTTTAAGAATAGAAATCGCTTAATGTTTTTAAACCATTTCATTTAAATCACTTTCCTTTCTTCAAATGTACCTATACTTGAATATTTCGCTATTCGTTTTTCAATTCTCTGCTCGGGAGTCATTTCTTGAAGTGCAGTCAAATTCCGCTTAATACTCCTTTTGAGTGTTTTAGACATTTCTTCTGGATTGTGATGTGCTCCGCCAAGTGGCTCTTTTATAATGGTATCAACAATTTTCATTTTGTGCATGTCCGTTGCTGTTAAATTTAATTGCTTGGCTGCTATTTCCTTATAATCCCAGCTACGCCATAAAATAGAGGAGCAGGATTCAGGTGAAATTACAGTAAACCATGTATTTTCTAACATTAACATCTTGTCACATACCCCTATTCCAATAGCTCCACCGGAAGCACCCTCACCGATGATAATCGAAATTACAGGAACTTTCAATTGTGTCATTTCAAATAAGTTACGTGCAATAGCTTCTGCTTGTCCAAGTTCCTCTGCCTCAATCCCCGGGAATGCGCCCGGTGTATCAATAAAGGTGACAATGGGTTTGTTAAATTTTTCAGCTAGTTTCATTAAGCGCAGTGCTTTGCGATAACCTTGAGGATTAGCCATTCCAAAGTTGCGGTATTGCCGCATTTTCGTATTGACTCCTTTTTGTTGACCAATAACCACCACACTTTGACCATCTAAGTCAGCAATACCACCTACAATGGCTTTGTCATCGCCGGATTTTCTGTCTCCGTGAAGCTCAATGAAATTTTCAAAAATATGATGAATATAATAAAGGGTGTAGGGTCTGAGGGGGTGTCTTGAAAGTTGAACTCTCTGCCATGGAGTAAGGTTAGAATACAGCTTCTCTTTCTTCTCTTCAATTACTTTATCGAGCTCAGCGATTTTATCGTCAAGATTTAAGTCTCCTTGAGCTTGCATCTCCACAAGTTTTTTACGTTTTTCGTATAGTTGAGCTATTGGTTCTTCGAAATCTAGAAAAGTCATGGGACAAATTTAATAGAATTAAGTAAATACAGAGAACACTATCCTAATTTATTTGCTTCTAGTATAATTTTTTCGCTTGTTTGAATAGTTTTTATTTTTTGGGCGATTATTGCGATTATTGGTAACGAATTTCTTTTTATTTGGAGCAACCTTATTGAGTATTACCTTTTCATCAAGATGAAGTTTTTGCTTGGAAAGAATTGCTAAGTCATTAATTATAGTCTCATCAGTAACTGTGTCACTATTCCAGTTGTTGTGAACAATTTTCATATAATTAGCAATACATTTGGTAAAGGCACTTTTCGTCTCGCCGTCTTCCATATCGCTAGCCTTCTCAATCATGCTAAGAATATTTTTACCGTAGTGTCTGTATTTTCTATTCTTGATCGGATAATAAAACTGTTCTGGTTTAGCAAACAAAACGTCTTTGTCCGGCAAAGGGTAAGGAGAATCGACATCTAGTTTGAAGTCAGCCATAATATGCAAATGATCCCAGAGCAGGTGCTTGAAGTCTTCTACATTTTTCAGATGAGGGTTGAGGTTCCCCATAATGTGAATGACATGATCAATTACATCTTGCCGTTTTTCTTTTTCTGGTATGCTAATCGCGTACTCTACTAAATTTTGAATATGTCTACCATATTCTTTAAGGCGCAAAAAGCCTCGCTGGGAATTATATTCCATATAAATTGATAAGATTGAAAATATGCTTTTCTTCCGGTTAAGGTTATTGTTTGTTAGGGAAGCTTGCTTTACAATTAGGCATTTACTCTACCTTTTGCGATTGCAAGGTACTAAGATTTTTCTTTAATTTTAGTTTATTGCGTGTAAAGTGTGTAATTCCTAAGAACCATTTAATTCATAATTTTCAGCTTAGCAAATTTCAACATAATCTTTTTTTCGCCTTCTTGACTGAAATTTATTGTTGCAATTGCGTTTGTACCTGCTGCGATAAAGCTCACTTTACCTTCCCCAAATCGCTGATGTAAGACTATTTGCCCTACCTTTAATTTACTTACATCATCTGCCTCAAAATTGGGGTCAGGGACTTGAGCATTTGCACTTCTTACCAATTTAGCTTTTCTAGGCTTAAGGCTCCGCTCGCCCAATCCTGATTGACTGGTCGGGCGAATATTTAAACTACTGGACTCATTTTTTCTCGTTGGAGCACCCATTAGTTGAAGTTCAGTCTCTGGCAGTTCTTTTAAAAACCTGCTTGGTTCACTATACTGAAGTGTACCAAACTTATATCTTGTATTTGCAAATGAGATAAAGAGGTGTTTTTCGGCCCTTGTAATAGCGACATAAAATAGTCGACGCTCCTCTTCTAAATCTTCTCGGGTATATAAGGACATGGGAGAAGGAAACAAATTTTCTTCAAGTCCGACAGCAAAAACTACAGGAAACTCTAATCCTTTCGCGGCATGAATCGTCATCATTTTAACTGTTTCTTCTCCTTCATTATCCTTTTCGTCGCCAGTTAGCAAACTTATGTTTTGAAGATATGCGCCTAAACTACGGTCATTGTTTATGTCGTCTTCATTCTCAATTACATCCTCAATACTAAACTCCTTAACACCATTAAGTAATTCTTGAATATTTTCATACTTACTGACGCCTTCGACAGTTTTATCATTATATAGCTCCTGTAAAATTTGAGTTGACTTAGCAATGTGAGCCGCAACGTCATATGCATTCTTATCGGAAAGCATGGTCTGAAAACTTTGAATCATCGTCACAAAATCACGCAGGGTTTGGCTTGCCCTTTTAGGGAATTCATACATTTCTATATGATTTAAGACTTCCCAAATACTTTTGCCCTGTCTATCCGCAATTACTGTTAATTTTTGAAAGCTGGTATTACCTATCCCTCGTTTAGGATAGTTAATGATCCTTTTCAGCGATTCTTCCTCATTCGGATTGACAATGAATTTAAGGTACGCAAGCAAGTCCTTTATTTCTTTGCGTTGATAAAATGATAAGCCTCCGAAGATTTTATAGGGAATGTTCTGTCTTCGTAATGCTTCCTCCATAGCTCTTGATTGAGCGTTGGTCCGATACAATATGGCAAACTCATTGTTGTGTAATTGCTCGTTCATTTTTAATTCAAATATGAGATCGGCAACTTTTTTACCTTCTTCGTTGTCGCTTACAGTTTTAAATATTTTAATTTTCTCTCCAATTTGATTATCGGTCCAAATTTCTTTAGCTATTTGAGAAGAGTTGTGTTTTATGAGGTGATTAGCCGCATTTACAATTTGTGGGGTACTTCTATAATTCTGTTCTAACTTGACCAGCTTATAATCAGGAAAGTCTTTCTGAAAGTTTAGAATATTGGTGATAGTGGCTCCTCGAAAGGCATAAATACTTTGAGCGTCATCACCGACAACACTAAGGTTTTGATTTCTATCTGCTAGCTTTTTGATGATGGCATATTGTGCGGTATTCGTATCTTGAAACTCATCAATTAGTATATATTGAAACTTGTTTTGATAGTGGTATAAGGATTCGGGGTGATTTTTTAAAAGGAGATAAAAATTAACCAATAAGTCATCAAAATCCATAGCTCCATTTTGCTTACATTTTTTGGTGTAGCGAGCGAAAAGTTCTGCAATTTTTGGTTTCCCTGCTGCAATGTCCTCATTAACTAATTCAACGTTAGACGCGTATGCTTGGGCTCCGATTAAGGAATTTTTGGCTTGTGAAATTCTATAGAAAACTTGATTGGGTTTGTAAATTTTATCATCCAAACCTTGCGCCTTAATAATACTCTTTAAGACACTTTTAGAATCATTGGTGTCGTAGATGGTGAAGTTGCTGGGAAAGCCTAATTTTGGGGCTTCCTTCCTTAGAATACGAGCAAAAACAGAGTGAAAGGTGCCCATAAATAGATTTCGAGCCTCATGACCCACAATTTTCTCAATTCTTGCGCGCATTTCTGCCGCTGCTTTATTGGTGAAAGTTAATGAAAGAATACGAAATGGATCAATGCCCTGTGCTATTAAATAGGCAATTCTATAGGTCAATACTCTTGTTTTTCCAGAGCCAGGACCGGCAATAATCAACAAGGGACCATCGGTAAAGGTTACCGCTTCTTTTTGCGGTGGATTTAGCTCATTCAAAAACTTCATAGGGGTAAAATTAAATCATCAATTTTAAAAAAAAATTTATTCTGTGAATTTTCTTAATATTGTTGACAAGTTATAACATTGAATACAAGTTGTAAGTTTATGAAAAAAGAGAATCAACAATCAATTAGCACCGAAGACATGATAGCTAAAGGCTTGATTAATGTGCTGGCAATAGGATATAGGGGGGTGGAGATGTGGCGTGAAAAAAGAACTCCACCGTCCAAAAAAAATGAGCAGGATGAAAAAAAAGCCTAAATTCTTACTGTTGGGCTGGGACTCTGCAGATTGGAAAGTCATCAATCCACTCATCGATCGAGGTGAAATGCCTGCCTTAGAAAGTTTAATAAATAAAGGGGTGATGGGTAATATTGCTACGCTAGACCCTCCTTTATCTCCTATGTTATGGACTTCAATCGCGACGGGTAAATACGCCTATAAGCATGGAGTGCACGGCTTTTTAGAGAAATCCAAGGAGGATAATAAAATGAGGGCTGTTACTAACGATTCTATCCAAACTAGTACCTTATGGCAGATTTTAAACAAGCATGGGTTTAAAACAAATGTCGTTGGCTGGTGGCCAAGTCATCCTGCAAATAAGTTAAATGGAGCTCAGGTTTCTAATTTCTATGCTAAGGCTGGAAAAGAATCAAAATGGCACAATTGGAAAACAGTTCCAAAGTCAATTTATCCTGAAGAAATGGCAGAGATATTAAATCCTCTTAGGGTTCATCCCGGTGAACTGGGCATAGAACAGCTGTCTTCATTTATTCCTAATTATAAGGACTTGAGCAAGGATGATGTTAAACTTGTCAATCTACTTCTTGCAGATTTGGCAGAATGCCTAAGCGTCCATTCTGCTTCCACTTATTTAGCAGAACATACGGAGTGGGATTTCATGGCTGTTTATTACAACGCAATCGATCACGTATCTCACTGCTTCATGAAATATCATCCTCCCAAATTGGAATGGGTTGATCAGCAAAAGTTTGATTTGTATAATACGGTCATTGAGGCCATATACAGATTTCACGATATGATGTTGTCCAGGTGGCTTGAGTTAGTGGATGATGATACTTATGTCATGGTTCTTTCCGATCACGGATTCCATTCTGATAATTTAAGAGTAAAAGAACTTCCAAAGGAGCCAGCAGCCATTGCAAGAGAACATAATTATCTAGGGATGTTAACCTTAAAAGGTCCCGGGATTAGTAAAGATGACCTAATTTATGGCTCAAGCCTTTTGGATATAACTCCTACAATTTTAGCATTGTTTGGTTTGCCAATCGGCGAGGATATGGATGGAAAAGTATTGAACACAGCTTTTGATAGTAATCTCGATGTCTCATTTGTTAAAAGTCATGATGAGCAAAATGCTAATCAGAAAAATACCTTAAATCAATTTGAAAGTGACGAATTGGTTCGTCAATTAGTGGATCTTGGTTACGTGGAAGACACCAACATGGATAGTCCTGTCGAGGTTAAAAGATTAATGGATGAAAATAATTTTTATCTAGCGAGAAGTTACTTTGATGCAAGAAAGTTCAAAGAGGCAAGAGTTATTATGCAGAAGCTTTGTGAAGATTACCCTAAAAATCACAGGTACCTATTTTTCTTGGCAAATGTGCACCTAGAAATTAAAGATGCTCTAGCACTAAAGGAGCTTATTCAAAAATTAGATAACATAGTCAGTAAGGGACATTTAGGATTGAAGTTATTGTCTGCCAAATTAGCTTTTATTGAAAATAATTTTAAATTAGCAATACAAATTTTCCACTCTCTAATGATGGTGGGTGGTGTGCCTAAGCCTAATTTATATTATCATATCGCAACTTCATCTTTAAAGCTTCATAGATATAGTGATGCGGCTTTATTTTTTAAGAAAAATCTTGAACATAATCCAGATAATGCCAATGCTCTTCATGGCTTAGGTCTCGCATATCTTGCTCAAAACAAGTTTGAAGAAGCAATTGATGTTTTAATCGATTCGGTTAGTATTACTTATTTCAACCCCTCTGCCCATTATCACTTAGGGAAAGCGTTTAAGTCTATTAATGCCTTTGATCAAGCAGAGCAAGCTTTTCTTGTTGCTCGTCAATTAGCACCGGCAATGTCAAAAGCTAGGCGGGAGTTAATTGATTTGTATGAGAACGAATTGGATGATCGAGAAAAAGCAGCTAAACTCTTAGTAGAGGCAAAAAGAGTAAGTAAGGGAACTGCCTTTATTGTTTCTGGTCTGCCACGTTCGGGTACGTCTATGATGATGCAAATGCTAGAGGCAGGTGGTTTGACCCCTTTTACTGACAATAAGAGAATAGCGGATGAAGATAATCCTAATGGATATTATGAGCACGAAGCAATAAAACGATTGCCAAGTGATAATCGTGTTATCTACGATACCTCCGGTAAAGTTTTAAAAGTTGTCAGCAGTCTGCTGCGATTTTTACCTGCAAATATGGAGTATAAGATTATTTTGATGAATAGGCCTGTTCATCAAGTGCTTACATCACAAGAAAAACTGAAACAAAACTTGAATAAATTGCAATCCAATTCAAGTGTTTTCGAAATGGATAAGCTTCTTGAAAATTCCTATTTGAAAGCAAAATCATTTATTGAGAATCAACGAAACATGGAGTTTTTAGAGGTTAGTTATCAGGACGTTCTAAACAGTCCTAATGCTACTATCAATGAGCTAATTAAATTTATAGGCATAAACCTTGATGGTAATCAAATGAAAGATAAAGTGGATAAAAAATTATTTAGAAACAAATAAATATTAGAGTTAAATTAAACATTTCAAAATTCTTTCCGAAATAAATCCTTGCCAGGTTGGATTGAAAAATAAGTTTTGCGAACTTAAAAGAAAAGGTTAGTTTTGTGGAAATAAAAACCCAAAATGAAAAATTTAAAGAAAACCCTAATTTCAAAAAAAGCTGCGAAGTATTCATTACTTGCTAGTGCGGCAATTTCAATGTTAGCCTCTTGCGGTAAGGATGAGCCAGACAATAATGATCCAAATATCGATGAAACTGACATCAATCCAGATATTTCCTTGACGCCAGCATTAAATGCTACAGATTCTGTTGATTTAGATATCAATGGCGATGGTATTATGGATATTAGTGTTGGAGTCTACAACTATAATTACTCCTACGGTGGCGTTACAAGCGATGTGAATGCTGGTAACCTTACTGGCTTGAATGGCGCTGAAGTGTTGACCGTGCGAGAAGACTTCACCATCGGTGGATATGATTACTACGGAGACTTTGCCGTTGCTTTAAGCGAGGGAAATACCATCAGTTCAGCCCAGTCTGTATGGCTGGATGACGCATATTTGAGTGGAAATGGCGTTATTCAAAATAATCCAACTCAGCTCGGTCAATTTTTAGGTCAAGATAAATTTGTCGGTGTTCGTATTCAAGCAGTTGGGAATACGCATTATGCATGGATAAGAATGAGCATGAGTGAAGACGGAACCAATGTGATGGTAAAAGAATATGCTTATCATATCACTCCAAATGCCGCAATCACTGCAGGAGCTAAATAAAGAAGTTTCACATTACTATAAATTAAAAAAACCTACAGGATTCCTGTAGGTTTTTTTTATTCATCTTCTTTTCTTGATTACCTTTGCAAAATTCATGAAGAGAAAAACCGACCATAGAATTTCGGAGCCTGCATTTATTGACATAGAAGGCACCAGAGTACATAATTTAAAAAACCTATCTGTGCGAATTCCGAGAAACCAGATGGTGGTGATTACAGGAATAAGTGGCAGTGGAAAATCTTCTTTGGCTTTTGATACCATATATGCTGAAGGTCAGCGCAGGTACTTAGATACTTTTTCTAATTATGCTCGCCAGTTTATGGGTAATATGGAAAGGCCGGACGTGGATAGCATTACAGGACTCAGTCCGGTGATTTCAATCGAACAAAAAACCGTAAGTAAGAATCCAAGAAGTACAGTTGGAACGATAACAGAAGTATATGATTTCTTCCGGTTACTTTATGCTAGAGCTTCAGATGCCTATTCCTATGTCTCAGGAAAAAAAATGGAGCAGTTTACTGAAAGCCAGGTGATTGAAACAATTCGAGAGACTTTCAAAAATAAAAATATTGTGGTTCTTGCTCCTCAGGTAAAAGGGCGTAAAGGGCATTATAGAGAGCTGTTTGACTCCCTTTTTAAAAGAGGGTTTTTAAAAGTGCGTGTCGATGGTGAGATTTTAGACATTGTTCCTAAAATGCAAGTGGATCGATATAAAGTTCACGATATAGAGGCTGTAGTGGATCGCTTAAATGTGAAAGAGGAAAATGACCATCGTTTACTTACATCCATTGACAAGGCAATGAAATTGGGAGATGGTCTATTATTCATACTAAATATTGAAGAAAATAAGACTTACCCCTTTAGTAAAAATTTAATGGACAGGGAAAGCGGAATCTCTTATGATGCGCCTTCTCCAAATTCATTTTCGTACAACTCGCCCTATGGAATGTGTCCTTCTTGCAAAGGGCTAGGATATAAGATGCAAGTTAATGAGGACGCCATGTTACCCGATAAAAAACTGAGCATCAATAAAGGAGGGATTGCACCCTTGGGAATACGTCGAGACGGATACTTGTTTAAAGAGTTAAAAAGGCTCTCCAAAAAATTTAATTTTAATTTGGCTGAACCTGTGGGTGAGATGGATAGAGATACCTTAAATCTGCTCTTATACGGAGACCCCAAACAAGAAACACCCTCGGAAGAAGTAAACATTTCGGATGCCGATCGATGGTATACTATCGAAAATGGAGGAGTAGAGGCAATGCTTATTCGAAGTTATCGCGATACAACTTCAGATAGCATTCGTAAATGGGCCGAGCAATATATGGAACAAGAAACTTGCCCGAGTTGTAATGGCTATAGATTAAAGAAAGAATCATTATCCTTCAAGATAGATGGTCTGCATATTGGTCAAATTTCAGCCATGAATATTAACAGTCTTTTTCAATGGCTGGAGGACATCGAAAGACGATTAAGTAACAAGCAAAATGAAATCGCCGTTGAAGTACTTAAAGAAATAAGAGAAAGGATAAGTTTTCTGCTTGATGTAGGTTTAGATTACTTGAGTTTAGATCGTCCTGCACGAAGTTTGTCGGGTGGAGAAGCCCAGCGAATTCGGCTTGCTACACAAATAGGCTCCCAATTAAGTGGTGTAACCTATATTTTGGATGAGCCCAGCATTGGATTACATCAGCGGGATAATGTAAAATTAATCGCTTCATTAAAGAAATTGGCGGAAAGTGATAACACCGTAATTGTTGTTGAACATGATAAAGATATCATGTTAGCATGTGATTACTTAGTAGATATCGGCCCTGCAGCAGGAGAGTATGGTGGTGAAATCGTAGCTGAGGGTATCCCAGATAGTTTTAAAAATGTGAAAACCATCACTGCTGATTATTTATTTGGTAAAAAAGAGATTGCCGTCCCTAAAATTCGAAGAAAGGGAAGTGGAAAAAAAATTGTCCTTAGCGGTATGACGGGCAATAATTTGAAAAATGTAACTCTAGCGTTTGATTTAGAAAAATTAATTTGTGTTACAGGAGTATCTGGAAGTGGTAAGTCTACCATCGTGAATGAAACCTTATATCCCATACTGCACAAATATATTTACAAAGCAAGAACAAAACCATTGCCTTACAAAACTATAACGGGCTTAAAACATATTGACAAGGTCATAGAAATCGATCAATCACCTATCGGAAGAACTCCCCGTTCGAATCCTGCCACCTACATTAAAGTTTTTGATGAAATAAGGAAATTATTTGCGGTAACTCCTGAAGCAAAAATCCGAGGATTTGCACCAGGAAGGTTTTCTTTCAATGTCAAAGGGGGAAGATGCGAAGAATGCGGAGGTGGAGGTGTTAAGGTTATAGAAATGAACTTTCTTCCTAACGTAGAAGTCGAATGTCCAATTTGTATGGGCAAGCGATATAATCGAGAAACTTTAGAAATTAGATTCAAAGGAAAATCTATTTATGATGTTTTGGAGATGACCGTTGACGATGCTTGCGAATTTTTTGAATCTCAACCTAGAATCTACCGAAAAGTAAAAACTTTAAAGGATGTTGGACTAGGGTATTTGAGGCTAGGGCAAAGCTCTACAACCATTTCCGGTGGAGAAGCTCAGCGAGTTAAACTTTCTGCAGAATTAAGTAAAAAAGATACCGGGCAAACCTTCTATATTTTAGATGAGCCAACCACAGGACTTCACTTCGAAGATATTAACGTCCTACTCGGCGTGCTTAACAAGCTAGTAGATAAGGGCAATACCGTTTTGGTTATTGAACATAACATGGATGTAGTTAAAGTAGCAGACCATGTTATCGACATAGGACCTGAAGGGGGAGATAAAGGGGGCGAAATCCTTTTTGAAGGAACACCTGAAGAGTTAGCCAAACACCCTTCAAGTTATACGGGGAAGTTTTTAAAATTGGAGCTAGAATAGTTTTTTAGCTAATTCGCTTCACATTTATTCAAATTTTAAATTACATTTGTAATCTATTGGTAATTTGAATGTAATATTCAAATTTAAAAGGGAATCCCGTGTAAATCGGGAGCAGTCTCCGCTGCTGTAAGTTCCAAAAAGTTTTTAGCACTATGCCACTGTTTAATTAAATGGGAAGGCGTTAAAAATGGGATGAGCCAGAATACCTGCCACTAGATTAATTGGAAAAACTTTCGGAAGAAAAGTGAATTCTACATTTAACCGCGTGGTAATTTCTTACCTATGCGCTTGCTTGTATTTTTCTTTTGAAAGTTAAAGTAAAAAGAAATTGAAGCACATTCTAAAACACATTTTACATCTACTTGCGCTTGCTAATTGCAGTGCTATACTCGCTCAAGTGGATACGACCGTTATACTTCCAGAAATGCAGGTGGAGAGGGTTCGCCAAGCAGCTATCGGCTTGGAGAATTACATATGGGACAGTGCGGTTCTGCAATCGAGAGCATACAGTAGCTTGGGAGATTTTTTATTGCAAGAAAGCAATGTCTATATCAAATCCTATGGAGGAAATAGTTTATCTACGGTAAGTATTCAAGGAGCAAGTGCATCTCAAACACTTTTGTTGTGGAATGGCCTACCTGTGCAAAGTCCAATGTTGGGGCTGCTTGATTTGTCACTTGTACCAGTAAGTTTTAGTGATGAAATTAGCTTGCAGGTGGGCGGTAACAGCTCCTCCTGGGGTAGTGGGGCAATTGGTGGAGTAATTGGGATAACTAACCAAGCGAGCTATACCCAAAATTTTGAATTGGATTATTTTTCGAGTATTGCCAGTTTTTCCAACTTGCAACAACGACTTAAGATTGCCGCAGGCAACAAAAAGTTTCAAAGTGTAAGTAAATTAAGTTTTCAAAAAGGTAAAAATGATATACTTGTCAGGCCAGCTCCCAATGTAGATAATTACAGGCAGCGCAACGCGGCATTTTTACAACTCGGGGTATTGCAATCTTTTTATCTAAAACCAAATAACAAGAATGAACTAATCATCCATGCTTGGGTGCAAGAATCGGATAAAGAAATTCCACCGACATTGACACAACGAAGCAGTGAGGCCTATCAAACCGACAATTTCAAACGATTTATGGGGCTTTGGAAGTTTACTTTCAAAAAACATTTACTACAAACTAGAATAGGACATTATCGGGAAAGGCAATTTTTTAATGACCCCCAAATACAACTAGAGGCACTCAATAAGTTTAATACTACTTTAGGAGAGCTTAATTATACCTACCAAGTTAATAGAAGACATAAACTAGAATTTGCTAGTACCACCACAAGAGCCAGTGCATTCAGCCGGTCTTATCAAGGGGAGGTAACGCAACTTAAAATAGCAGGCTTGATTTCTTACAAATATAGTCGCCCTAAAACTCAAGTGCAATTGAGTCTTCGTGAAGAGTGGATTGATAAGCGATTTTTACTTCCTGTCCCATATTTTGGAGTTAAACAAGCACTTGGAAATCGATTAATTCTGAAGCTTAAGATTTCACGCGAGTTCAGATTACCCACCTTAAATGACCTCTATTGGAATCCTGGCGGTAATATTGAGCTTAAACCCGAACGGGGATGGAGCCAAGAGATTGGACTTGCTGGAGAGTGGAGTCGCAAACGACACAGCATTGCAATAAGTAGTTCTATTTTTAATCGGAATATAGAGGATTGGATTTTATGGGCGCCCAGTGATATTGGTTTCTTTTGGAGTGCTAGTAATATTGCAAAGGTATGGTCCTACGGCTCGACAACTAAGCTGGATTATAAATATCATAAGCATAAATTTAGCTTTCAAGCAGGACTTGGATTTGACTATACGAAATCCAGCTACCGTATAGATTTGGATTTACCCAAATTATCAAAAGGTGATCAATTGTTTTATACACCAATTTATCAGTCAACTGCAAATATTTCTTTACAAATTAGTCATTGGGCAATTCAATATCAGCACCAAGTAGTAGGAGAAACCATCGGAGCTAATGACGCGATACCACGTTATCATGTGGGCAATGTTCATTTTACTTACCATTTCAATCAATCCAATTTTTCAGGCAAAATTTTTACTTCAATTCAAAATATTTATAACCAAAACTATATCGTAGTTGAGCGGCGGCCAATGCCTGGAATTAATGCTCAATTCGGTATTAACATTAATCTAAAAAAATAAAATTATGAAAAAAATTACTTTAGTTCTTTGTTTAGCTGTTACCAGCTTTTTATTTGCTCAAACTACTTCCACTTTTGAGGGGTTTAATCTTGGAGTCGACTCTTCCCTGAACGGGAGCGACCAGCAGGGAGGTTTTCCAGATGGAAATTTATTTTTCCCAAATACCTATATTGATGACCCACAATTTCCTTCTTGGTCGGGATTTGGTGTGTCTTCTAGAACGGATAATACGACTCCTGGATACTTAAATGACTTGAGCTGCATAGCTGCTGAGGGTGCTGAAGGTTCAATGACTTATGGTGTAGCCTATATGAATTACTCAACAGGCGGTGCTGTTATGAGCCTCACGGGTCCTGCTAGTGGTGGAGCTATGGAGGGGATGTATATAAACAATAGTACTTATGCCTATTTGAGTATGCGTGATGGAGATGCAATTGCGAAGAATTTTGGAGGTGTCTCTGGGAATGACCCCGATTACTTTTTATTGAATATAGAAAAGTACGAAAACGGAATGCTTGGTACGGAAAAGATAGAATTTTATTTAGCGGATTTCCGTTCCACAAATAATTCAGATGATTATATTCTTGATGAATGGACTTATGTTGATTTGAGTAGTTTGGGAAATGCTGACAGCTTACTTTTTTCTATGGAGTCTTCAGATGTAGGACAGTTTGGTATGAATACCCCGGCATATTTTTGCCTGGATAACATAAGGACTAAAGATAGCCCTGTCACAGGCATTAGTGCTAATTCAGTTGATTTGAAAATATCAGTTTTCCCTAACCCTGCAGTAGATTTTATACATGTTCAGAATAAGGAGGAATTTGAAGGGACAATTGCCCTAATTGAATCTACTGGTAAAACAATCGGGCGGTATAATTTATCGCAAGATGAGCGTATAGATGTGTCGAACCTTTCTTCCGGATTATATCTCCTGAATATTGAGTTATCTGACGGAAAAAATCAGACATATTCGATCATTAAAGAATAGCTGCATTTATTTTAATAAATTTTAAAGCCTTACTTCGACTGCAAGTAAGGCTTTTGATGCTTAACTAGCTACTTTTTAGTATATTCGCAGGCTAAAATCTATTCATGGAATTAAAAGAAATATTGGCAATTAGTAAACTGCCTGGATTGTATCAAATGATCACTAGTCGAGATAATGGAATAATAGTTACTCCATTAGGCGAGCAAAAAAGGAAATTTGTGGCTTCCAGACAACATATGTTCACGCCCTTGGAAAACATCACCGTATATACGAACACAGGAAGTATGGAGTTGGCAGAAATATTCAAAGCTATGAAGGCCAATGACAAGTGCCCCGAAGCAAAAGCTGCGGATAAAGATATAAGAGCTTATTTTGTGGCTATTGCGCCAGAACACGACCAGCAAAGAGTCTACACCAATGATATTCGTAAAATGATTAAATGGTTTAAATCTTTGGATGAAGTAGGGATGTTTAAGGAGGAAAAGAAAGAAGAAGAAAGTGTAAAAAAGGACAAACCAAAGAAAGAGAAAGTAGCTAAGCCAAAGAAAGCGAAAGCAACAAAAAAAGAGAGTAAACCAAAGAAAAAATAATGGATTCATCTACAACTTTAATCACTCAAAGTGAGCGTTCATTTATGCCATCTTCTTTTCAAGTAGAAGAATGGGATGAGATTGTTTCATTTTATATTGAGCTTAATGATAGGCCAATTGAGACACAAGAACAGTTTGAGCAATGGTTAAAGGATTGGGATGAGTTATATGCAGTGGTGAGTGAGGATATGCGCCTGAAGTATATCAAAACATCTATTGATACCACCGACGAAACAGCCAAAAAGGAATTGGAAAGCTATTACATTAACATATCTCCAAAAATCAAACCTTGGGAAAATAAGTTGCAAAAAAGATTTGAAGCCAACCCGTTTAAAGAGAGTTTATCCGAAGATTTTAAAAATTTAAAAAGAGGCATTGAGAAAGATTTAGCGCTGTTCACGGAAAAGAATATTGAGCTAAGCAGAGATTTAAGTTTAATGGAAAATAAGTACGCTGAAATAACTGGCGCTTGGTCTATTAACTATGAGGGTAAAGATTTAACGATGCCCCAAGCTTCTATCTATTTTAAAAAAGTCGATAGACAAGTAAGAAAGGATGTATACTTCTTAGCAAGAGAAAGAGAGAATAAAGACGCAGAAGCACTAGATGACCTTATGGACCAATTGGTTTCAAAAAGACATCAGTTAGCGCTGAATGCAGGCTATGAAAATTATCGGGATTATATGTTTGATGAAAAACATCGATTTGATTATTCGCCGGAAGATTGTCAATCATTTCATCAATCTGTTGCCACCGCTATTATCCCTTTGTTAAGAAAGATTGACGAGCAAAGAAAGGCGAGTATAGGACTAGATGTACTAAGACCGTGGGATATGGTAGTAGATCCATTACAGCAAGCACCATTGAAGCCGTTCAATACTACGGAAGATTTCGTTAATAAGACGGTCCACTGTTTCAATAAATTGGATCCATATTTCGGAGCTTGTATTGCTGATATGTACGCAAAGGGGAATTTAGATTTGGAGTCCCGAAAAGGGAAAGCACCTGGCGGATATATGATGGCAATGCCTGAATCGGGCGTACCTTTTATATTTATGAATCATGCATCTTCGGAAGGAGATGTTCGAGTAATGGTGCATGAAGGTGGCCATGCTATTCATAGTTTTTTGGATTACAGCATTCCATTTGCTAATATGCGAAATACGCCAAGTGAGGTTGCAGAATTGGCCTCTATGAGTATGGAGCTCTTTTCTTTGGAGAATTGGGAAAGTTATTATCCGGAGGAGGGAGATTTGAAAAGAGCTAAAAGAAACCACTTAGAGGGCTTATTGAAAATTTTGCCAGGAGTAGCTAAAGGAGATGCTTTTCAACATTGGATGTATACTAACCCTAAGCATACACGAACAGAGCGACGAGCCAAATGGATGGAATTGAACAAGATCTTCGGGGCTGGGATAACAGATAATACAGGTTTAGAGAAGTTTCAAGAAGTCGGTTATCAAGGGATTCTCCATTTCTATCAAGTGCCATTTTATTACATTGAGTATGGGTTTGCACAATTAGGCGCAATAGCTATGTGGAGGAATTTTAAATCAAATAATCAAAAGGCTATTCAAGCTTACAAGAATGCTTTAAGTTTAGGTTATACGCGAAGTATTCCAGAAATATATCAAACGGCAGATATTCAGTTTGATTTTTCTGCAGAATATGTGAGTGACCTAGCTAATTTTGTTCAAAGGGAGCTGGATAAGCTTTAAAAAATGTCTGTTTGTCCGGGTATATTTCTAGAGTTTACTCAACACTATTAACTAATCTAAGTGATACAGGCATTGTTGTCCTTGAGCTTACTTTGAAATAAAAAAAAAGTTATAATTTTATACAAATTCTGGTACTTATGAAAAAAAGCAACAAACAGCCCACTTATTTTTTAGTGTTTGCACTCTTATTTACGGTTCTAATTGCATGTAATAAAGATGAAGAAGATAAACCAGTCGGAACTGAAGCAATAAACTTTATTCAACCCGATAGTACTACTATTATAGCTGCTGCTGGTGAACTTGTTGATTTTAGTCTATACTTGGCTATAGATGCACCTATAGATTCTATAAGAGGAGCCTACTTTATTGATACCGCAATGAATATTAATAATTTGACTTACAACGACATGCAAACTGAGTTTTTTGTTCAAGTTTTTACGGATAGTTTAAATGTCCAAACGGTTTCAGGAACGCTTCAAATGCCTTTGGGAAGAAACGCTTCTGTGCCATTTCAACCTTATTTTAGCGGCAGCACGACCCCTTTTATTGCGCAGAAGTATGATGCTGTTCGAGTTGTTTTTAGATTAGACAGTGATAATTTAAGTTATGAGAAACAACTTAAAATTATTGTAAATTAAGAAAGTGTCAGAGATAAATAAAAACTTACACCAAGAAAGAAAGAGCTACGACCAGTCCACATTAAGGATTCATATGGTCGATAATGATCCCATTAAGCAGTTTGATAAATGGTATTGCGAAGCGGAAAGTTTTGGTGACTTTGAGGCAAATGCTATGGTTATTTCTACTGTAAGTATAGATGGTAGGCCCAGTAGTCGGGTAGTTTTACTTAAAGAATATTCTAACGAAGGGTTAATATTTTTTTCAAATTACGACAGCCGTAAGGGCCGTGAAATAGCTGCAAACAATGCGGTAAGTGTCCTGTTTTTCTATGAACAAATGCAAAGGCAAATTCGGATAGACGGGCGGGTAGAAAAAATTTCAGAAAAGGCAAGTGAGGATTATTTTAAAACAAGACCAATTGAGAGTCAGTATGGTGCAATGGTTTCCCAACAAAGTCACCCGCTGGCAAGTAAGGACGAGTTAGAAAAAGAATTCCAATCCATTCTTAGTAGCAATAAAAAACCCCAACGTCCGAAACATTGGGGCGGTTATATACTGAAACCTAGCTATTTTGAGTTTTGGCAAGGACGACCAAATCGTTTACATGATAGAATATATTATTCCTACGAAAAAAAATCTTGGAATAAGGGTATTCTTTCACCCTAAGATAACTGGTTATTTCTTTGCCTTGGCTTTTTTCTTCTTAGCTGGAGGGGTAGCTACAACTGGCGTTCTTTTTGGTCTTGATACACCATAAGATCCTTTCGAAATTTTTCCTCGTTTAGTTTTTTTATCACCTCTTCCCATGTTCTACAGATTTAATTTAGTTTATAAGCTTGCAAAAATAAAAAAATCCCACTAGAAACGAGTTATAGTGGGATTTAATATTTTAATAGAGTTTAAATGCTTAAACTCTTGAAGATAATTCTTTACCTGGCTTGAATTTTACAACGTTCTTAGCTGCAATATTGATTTCCATTCCAGTTTGAGGGTTTCTTCCTTTTCTTGCTGCTCTATGATTTACAGAGAAAGTACCAAATCCAACTAAAGTCAACTTGTCTCCTTTTGCTAGAGTTGAAGTTACTCCATCAGTAACAGCTTCTAAAGCAGCACCTGCTTGTACTTTTGTTAAACCTGCATCTTCAGCAATTTTGCTTATTAATTCACCTTTGTTCATAATATATAGTTTTAGTTAAAAAAAATTATGCTATAAAAGTAAGCTCAATTCCTTTACTGATGGGCCTTTGCGTGGATTGACCATGTGGATAATTTATAGTTTACTTGAGTGATTAAATAAAACAATTTTGATAACATGTTGTAAATCAGATGATTAAAAATTACCATGTTAAAAAAAAATTTGTGGATATATTTTGAATTTTTTTTTAAAAGCCCTAGTAAAATAAGGCTTTTTTGCCTTTTTGTCCATCCTAGTTTGTAAATTTACAATCAAATTATGGAAAATTTAAGCACAGACAATCGTTACTTGCAATTTGGCAGCGGTCCAGTAATTGTTTTACTTCATGGCTTGTTTGGTGCTTTGAGTAATTTTGAAAAGGTAATAGAGCATTTTCAGCAAGACTACACCGTACTTTTTCCGCAACTACCACTTTATACATCATCACTGCTGAGTTCAACAGTTAATGGGATGGTTGATTTTGTAAATGTAATAATTGAGGAAAAAAAGTTTTCAAACCTTCACTTAGTGGGCAATTCTTTAGGTGGGCACATTGGTTTGGTTTATGCCCTTAAGAATATGGATAAAGTTGCATCTATAACCTTAACAGGAAGCTCGGGTTTGTTTGAGAATTCTTTAGGTGATGGATATCCTAACAAAGAAAATTACGATTACATTCGCAAAAAAACGGAATATACATTTTACGATCCCACCGTGGCATCTAAGGAATTGGTAGATGAGATATTTAATACAGTCAACGATAGAGCAAAAGCAATAAGAGTTATTGCACTTGCAAAATCTGCACTTCGACATAATCTTCGTAAAGAATTAAATAAAATTGATATTCCTGCAAATATTATTTGGGGTGGGAATGATAATATTACTCCACTTTTTGTTGGAGAGGAATTTCAAAAATTGATTCCAAATGCCAAACTTTCAGTTATTGATAAGTGTGGCCATGCAGCGATGATGGAACATCCAGAAAGGTTTAATGAACTTTTGGAGCAATTTTTGATAAACTTATATGTAAATAAATTAGAGTGATAGCCAAAAACGCCATTGAAGAAAGCACCCCCTTCCTCCGCATCACGGATTCTGTAAAGTTTGCTGTTGAACTTATGGAAGAGTTCAAACAAGAGCACCTGCCCGTGTTAAATGGGAAGGAGTTGGTTGGTGTTGTATCTGAACAGCAATTGCTAGACACTGTGGGTGTTGATCTTTTGAGTGAATTGTCGTTTCCCTTGATAAAAATAGCGGTTAAAGAACATACCCATTTGTTTGATGCTATGAAGGCAGGGTTTGAAAGTAGAAGCAGTATTTTACCTGTGGTTAATAGTGAGGATAATTACATAGGACTTATCTCTCCTCGAAGTTTGTTGATAAAATTATCCGAGTTCAATTTTGTGCGAGAATCAGGAGGAATATTTGTTTTAGAAATACCCGCTCATGATTATTCTTTGGCAGAAATCTCAAGAATAGTTGAATCCAATAAAGCTGCTGTTCTTTCTATAGCCACTGCAACTATTGAAGGTTCAGACGATCTTCAAGTCACGGTTAAAGTTAACACATTAGACCTTACCTATATTATTGCTACTTTGGAAAGATACAATTATACAATTTCTAACATTTTCCATCAAGCTGAACAAATTGATCAGCTTAAAGAACGGTATGATGCACTCATGCATTATTTAAACGTTTGATTTTCATTTGACTTTCATTGAAATGATGTCTAAGTATTCCCTTATCTTTGTCTTATGCACGTAGCAGTATATGGACGAAATTTAAAGCCAAGCACAACACCGTATGTAGCGCAATTCTTTGAGCTTTTAAAAGCTAAAGGAATAAGCTATACGGTAAATAGACCATTTCATAAGCATCTACTCTCAGATCATTCTTTAACTATTGATGATTCTACCTTTAGTAAGAAGAAGGAAATAACCGCAGCTATTGACTTTGTTTTTAGCTTAGGAGGCGATGGGACAATACTCGATGCGGTTAGTTGGATTGGAGATAAAGAAATCCCTGTAGTTGGCATAAATTTTGGCCGATTAGGGTTTTTGGCAAGTATTTCAATTAATGACATTGAAGATTCACTAAATGCCATAATTAATGGAAAGCACGTTATTGATAAGCGAAACTTAATTCAATTAGAATCAAACAAAAAGCTATTTGGCAACACTTCATTTGCTTTAAATGAGTTTACCGTGCAGCGCGTGGAAACTTCTTCCATGATAACCGTTCATACTTATTTAAACGGACAGCATTTAAATTCTTATTGGGCAGATGGCTTGATTGTCTCTACTGCCACAGGCTCGACGGGTTATTCGCTTAGCTGTGGAGGTCCTGTAATTTATCCAAATAGCAAGAATTTTGTTATTACACCCGTAGCACCTCATAATTTAAATGTACGACCAATGGTCGTGCCAGACGATGTGGAGCTGCGTTTGCATGTAGAGGGAAGAAGTAAGCGATTTCTAGCAAGCTTAGATAGTCGAAATAAAACTATTGATGCTAGTTTTGAGCTTAAACTTAAGAAAGCTTCCTTCCAAGCACATTTGGTGAGGTTAAGCTCAAGCAATTTTGTAAACGCGATTAGGGAAAAGTTACTTTGGGGAGAAGATTTGAGAAATTAAGCTCAAATTGGATTTTTGGCATATTAATTGACTAGATAAATGTAAATAGTATAAAAATGAGAAACCTACTTTTGATATTTATGGCAGTTGTTTTAATGAGCAGTTGTAAAACATTAATACCTTTCACGGAGGATTTAAAAACAAGTAATTCTTGGACGAATAATGAAGTCAAGAAAATCCAATATTATAATTCTGAGCCAATAGTTCTAAACAGGCAGCTTAACAGTAATGAAACTGGAATTGTCTCTGGGAAAATTAAGATGGTTGGTGGCAAGCAAGTAGAGGAGATTGTCATTCGCGAAGGTACTCCCGGTATCGTTTCAGCCTTGCCAGACGGACTTAGGATGGCCGTCAGCTTCGAAATAGGGGATGATCATTACCTAACTTTTGGAGTAGATAGTAAAAGAGGTGGAAGATATTATTTGCGATTGAAGGATTATGAGAAAAATAAGTTTGCTTCAGTGACATATTTTGGAAAAACTTATGATGTGAGTCCAATTGCTCTTAATGCATACTTACAAGTAAACTTGAAAAAAATAAATAAGGAAAAGCTATCCTTGCGCGTTGCCAAGGGGCGCAAGCTTTAATAAAACAGTTAAACATTAGTAAAAAGAGCACTCAATTGGGGTGCTCTTTTTAGTTTACGCTCCATTATTGATAGACTAGGCTTATCTTTTTCTTAAAAGACATATAAATATGTAGTGAATACGCTATATTTGCACCTCTTAAATAAGAAGAAATAATTAAAATAGATTTAAATGGCGGTTATAGGTACATTAAGACAAAAATTAGGCGGTATATTAATATTCGTCATTGCCTTGGCAATGTTGGCCTTCATCCTAATGGATATGGGCGGACAAGGTAATGGCCCCGTAAGAGGAACAGATATAGTTGTGGTAAATGGAGAAAAGATTTCATACGCTGAGTTTGATGCGCGTTTGAAAATCAATGAGACCTTTTTGAAAAATCAGCTTCAAGGAGCGGATTTAACCGTCGCTCAAAAGGAAAATGTTCGCACAAGTACGTTCAATGAAATCATTAATGATAAATTGAAAAAAGATTTGTTTGAAGACCTAGGCATTCAAGTTGCAACAGCTGAAAAAAAAGCCATGCTTTTTGATCAGGAGTTTCAACATCCAAGTATTACTTCTTCATTCGCGGGAGAAAATGGTCAGTATGATGCTGCGCTGTTTAAGCAATATTTAGAAACATTAGATTTGGTCGATAAAAATTCAGGTTTAACTGCAGAAGAAAAACGTGCACAATGGACAAATTTTGAGCAAGCGATTTATAAGGAAAGATTAGAAAAAAAGTATAATCAGTTGTTAGCGAAAAGTGCAAATGTGCCAACTTGGATGGCAGAAGCTTTGTACACGAATGACAATCTTAAGGCCAATGCAGAATTTGTTTACCTTCCATTTGCTGGTGTAACTGATGATGAGCTTTCTTTTTCAGATTCAGACCTCAATGCATATTTAGAGAATCATGAAAATGAGTTTAAACAAGATGCTTCTGTAAATATCAAGTACGTAGCTTTCGCCATAGCTCCATCAAGTGATGATGTTTTGAATGCAGAAAATTGGATGACCGATAAGTTCGCTCAATGGCAGATAGCTGAGGACGATTCCTTGTTTATAATGGCAAGTTCAGAAACGCGATGGGATAGAAGGTTTTACAAAGAAGGTGAGTTAACGAATGCCTTTGCAGATTCCATTTTCTCTGCTAAGGCAGGTACTTTATTTGGCCCTCTAAAAGTGAATGATAGTTTCGTGGCAAGTAAGTTGATTAATCGTAAACCAATTGCAGATTCTTTAAAAGTAAGACATTTACTCATTACAGGTGAAGGCTTTGCTACGCAAGAGGAGGCTTCAAATTTAATTGATAGTTTAAGAACAATAATCTTAGAAGACGGGGTCCCATTAGCATCTTTAACTGCTAAGTTTTCTCAAGATCCAAGCAATGCGCAAGATGGCGGAGATTTGCAGTGGGTTCTTCCCGGTGAAATGGTAACTCCATTCAATGATGCTATATTTTATGAAATGAAAATTGGGGATGTGAAGATGGTATACACTCAATTTGGTGCTCACTTTGTGGAAGTTTATGATTGGGGAACCACTTCAGAAGCAGTTAAGGTGGCAACATTAACTAAATCAATTTTTGCTAGTGAGGAAACTACAAACAGTATTTTCGCTGAATCGAGTTTATATGCTGGAAACAACCGAACAAAGGATGCTTTTCTAGCAGGAACTGATCAAATAAAGGATGCGACAAGCGTTCCAAAAACTGCAAATTCAATCGCTGGACTTGATGGAAATGCGCGAGAAATGATAAAATGGGCTTTTGAAGCGGAAGATGAAGATGTTTCTTCACCATTTATGATAGGTAATAATTTTGTTGTCGCACTTCAAGATGGACAAACTGAAGAAGGAAAAGCTAACTTAGAAAGTGTACGTGCAATTATTGAAGCTGAAGTGAAGAAGGAAAAGAAAGCGCTTATGCTAAAAGAAAAACTGCTTGGTTCAGATTTAAGTGCATTAGCTTCCTCGAATGGTATAAGCATACAAACAGCAAACGATTTATCATTTACTAAGGTTACGCTGCCAGGTGTAGGGAATGAATCAAAGGTAGTGGCAACTGCTCTTGGCTTATCCTTAAATGAAGTTTCTTCTCCTATCATTGGCGAAAATGGCGTGTTTGTGGTTAAGACAATCTTGAAAAGTGAAGTTCCTGCGGCAACTGATTTAAGTGCTTATAAGCTTAGGTCAAGTTCTTTTTCATCAGGTGTTCAAGGCAGATTAACTGAAGCCTTAAGAAATGGAGCTGATATAGAAGATAATAGCTTCGACTTTTTCTAAAGGAAAAATATATATCTAATGGAGAATAAAGTAGCGAAAAAAGCTATTGAGACTATTGACATGCTCCAACTCATTTCGGTGAGTAGTATCAAAGGTTTTGATCTAACGCCATTCTTATATAAAGCCATCATTCTTAAAGAGAAGGATTTTAGGGACGCACTTAAAGGCTATGATTTTTACGATTTTAAAGAAAGTCAGGTTTATATCCACTGCAGCAGTGACGCTATTATTCCTGTGTGGGCATACATGCTTGTAGCATCTTATTTAACAGATTTGGGTATTCCTCATATCTTTGCACAGAGCAAAGCAGAAGCAATAAATGTGTTTATCTCAGAAGCTATTTCAGAACTAGATTTAAAACTATATGCCAATAAGCGCGTTATCGTTAAAGGCTGCGGCGGAAAAATCTCAGTAAAAGAACAAAACTACGTTAAACTAACTCAAAAATTGAAACCAGTAGTAAGAGCAATCTCTTATGGGGAAGCATGTTCTATGGTTCCAATTTCAAAAAACTAAAGCATGAATTTTTTAAATAAGTGGCTGATGCCCATGTTCGTCACTCTCGTTACTTTAGTGGTATTTAAGACAGTTCTACTAAGTTTGAATGAAGATAACAAACCTAATCCCACAACAAAAATTGCGGGGATGAGTTTATTTAACAATTGCGAGGAAGCAGATGATTCTTTGCTTGATAATGCTTTAAATGCACCTCAACGTATTAACCCTGTTAGAATTAGTGGTGATGTTTTCTTTGCTAATGAAAAAGTTCCATTAAATGATCAAGAAGTCAGAGAACGTTTTGATCGAGAGCTATTAGTTAATACATTTTGGCATTCAAATACCATGTTAAATTATAAACTGTCTAGCAAGTACTTTGATGATATTGAGAAGATTTTAAAAAAGAATGGTGTTCCTGGTGATTTTAAGTATTTGGCCGTAGCTGAAAGTGGTTTGAGAAATGTAGTTTCACCAGCAGGTGCAGCAGGCTATTGGCAGTTTCTAAAATCAACTGGATTGGAGTATGGCTTAGAAATTAACAATGAGGTGGATGAGAGATATGATTATGTGAAAGCAACTTCTGCTGCATGCGATTATCTGAAAGATGCCAAAGAGAAATTTGGATCTTGGACACTTGCCGCAGCAA
>CAZZMB010000005.1:0-68587 GCA_964655225.1 uncultured Chitinophagales bacterium
ACGTATGCCAGTTTCAATAGAAATATTCTAATTTAGAGAGTACAATGTTTAAGTCAATTAATTAATTCTCCATGAGTAAAAAAGTATATAACCCTGCTGAAATCGAAGCAAAATGGTATCAATATTGGATGGATAATCAAATCTTTCGTTCGGTTCCAGATGATAGGGAATCCTATACGATTGTGATTCCACCGCCCAATGTCACAGGTATACTTCATATGGGTCATATTTTAAACAATACCATTCAAGATATTCTAATTCGTAGGGCCAGAATGTTAGGCAAAAATGCGTGCTGGGTTCCTGGTACTGATCATGCAGCTATTGCCACTGAGTCTAAAGTTGTAAATAAACTGAGAGAAGAAGGTATTAGTAAAGGAGATATTGGAAGAGAAGAATTTCTGAAACATTGTTTTGAATGGAAAGATAAATATGGGGGAATTATTATCGATCAATTGAAAAAGATGGGAGCATCTTGCGATTGGGAGAGGGAGCGATTTACCATGGAACCTTCATTGAATATAGCGGTTACGGAAATTTTCAATATTTGGTACGAGAAGGGTTACATCTATCGCGATTGGAAAATTGTAAATTGGGATCCTAAAGCGCAAACAACCCTAAGCAATGAAGAAGTAATTAGAAAGGATGTTCAATCGAATCTTTACTATGTCAAGTATAATCTTGTCGATAGCGATGAGTTCGTAACAATTGCTACAACTCGGCCTGAGACTATAATGGGTGATACAGCTATATGCGTTCATCCTGATGATAAAAGATTCGCGCATCTGCATGGAAAGAAGGTGGTCGTGCCTATGGTTGAACGGGAAATTCCAATTATCTGTGATGAGTATATTGATATGGAGTTTGGGACAGGCATGTTAAAAGTAACTCCGGCTCATGATACGAATGATTACGAAATTGGTCAACGACATGCTTTAGAGACTATTGATGTGTTTAATGCAGATGGCACGATTAGTGAAGCAGGCAAAGTTTTTATCGGAGAAGATCGATTTATAGTCCGTAAAAAAGTCGCCAAGTTGCTTGAGGAGACAAAGTACTTGATTAAGACTGAGCAAATGACTAATAATGTTGGATACTCAGAAAGAAATGCGGATACTGTTGTGGAACCAAGGTTAAGCTTACAATGGTTTGTTAAAATGGAGGAAATCGTGAAACCTGCATTAGCGCATGTGATGAACGATGATATTAAAATTATGCCCGCCAAGTTTAAAAATGTATATAAACATTGGCTAGAAAATATCAGAGACTGGCCGATTTCTCGACAATTATGGTGGGGACATCAAATCCCTGTATGGTATTTTGGAGAGGAGTTTGTTGTAGCCAAAGATGCTCAGAATGCGCTTGATAAAGCAAAAATTAAGTTTAACAATCCACAACTAGAATTGATGGATTTAAAACAGGATGATGATGTATTGGATACTTGGTTTTCTTCTATGTTATGGCCTATTTCGGTGTTTGATGGATTTAGCGAAGACAAAACAGAATTTAATTACTATTATCCGACAAATGTGTTGGTGACTGGTTGGGATATTATCTTCTTTTGGGTAGCACGGATGGTCTTTGGGGGCTATGAATTTACTTCAAAATTTACTATGCCTGATGGTTCTGCGAGACCAATTGAAAAGCAAAAGCCTTTTGAAGATGTATATTTTACGGGTATGGTTAGAGATAGCCAGCGACGTAAAATGTCAAAGTCCTTGGGCAATTCTCCAGATCCGCTAAAGTTGATGGACGATTATGGAGCAGATGGCGTGCGTTTTGGAATGATGAGTGTAAGTGCAGCAGGAAATGACTTGTTGTTTGATGAAAAATTATGTGATCAAGGCAAGAAGTTTTCAAATAAGATTTGGAATGCATTTGGACTAGTTAAGATGTGGGAGGAAAATGCTGTGGATAAGCAAAATGACAATGCAAGCACATTTGCATGGTTTGAAAGTAAGCTAAGCAAGACGATTGAAGACGTAGATAATTCATTAGCTAGTTATAGAATTTCAGAAGCTTTATTAAGCTTATATAATTTTATTTGGCAAGATTTCTTTAGCACCTATTTAGAGTACGTTAAGCCTAATTATGGGGATACTCAGGATCAAGAAACATTGAAGAAGACCTTGGAGTATTTTGAGCAAGTTTTACAGTTATTACATCCTTTTATGCCATTCATAACTGAAGAGATTTGGCATGCAATGGATGTGAGGGAAGCGGGAGCATCTATTAATTTAACCACTTGGCCAAAAGCCGGCAATATTGATACTGACGCCTTAGCTAAAGGAGAATACTCAAAGGAAATTATTTCTTCCATTCGGGATATTCGAAAGAAAGCTCAAATCAAAAATGCAGATAAATTAGCAGCCTTTGTCTTGACTGATAACCCATCCGTATATGAAGATTTTATTGGTAAAATAGAGAAGCTTGGAGGATTAGAGTCAATTCTAGTTTCTGATACTGAAGTATCTGGAGCACAAAGCTTTATTGTAAAAGGTCAGCAGTTTTATGTTGAATTGAATCAAGCAATTGATGTAGAATCTAAACGTCTGGAAATGGAGGAAGAGTTGAAGTATACCAGAGGCTTCTTAATATCGGTTCAAAAGAAATTAAGCAATACTCGGTTTGTAGATAACGCTCCAGAAAAAGTAGTTGCTATGGAACGTCAAAAGCTGGCAGATGCTGAATCCAAAATTAAGTTGTTAGAAGAAAGCTTGGCTAGATTATAGTCGAATTTTGAAAATTAGAGCATTTTGAAAATTTCATAATAAGTGCTTATATAGCTCAAAGCAAACAATCATTTAGAATTTACTTTCCGATTTACTTCTTGGATTTTTTTATTTATTTCTCCATCACTACATAGAAAAGTAGTAATTAATCCTGCTAATTACTTGATTTCCCACTAATTTTTTATATTTTCATTAAGTACTAAGGTATAACAAATGCAGAAAAATGAAAATAATCGAGATGGGGGGAGAAGAAAAATGCACTATTCGCCTAATCTATTATCTTGTATAAATAATTCGATAGACAATCGTGTAATCATCACTATTGAATATGCTTCAAGAGAAAGTGAACAGACGATTCGGCAGGTTGAACCGATGGCTTTAATTTATAAAAATAGAAAAAGAAATCTAGTTGGATGGTGTCATCTAAGAGAGGATTGGCGATCATTTAGATTAGATCGCATCGATATGGTTAAATTGCATGCCACAACTTTTGATAAAAGAAGTGATTTTGATGTTACAGAATTTGAAAAGGATGATGAAACATTTGAAGAACAGCAATCTTCATAATACCCCTAAATATTTAATAACTTTTTTGTAGATATTCGGTCGATTTTCCCGTTAGCAGCAGCTTTAAACTGTGAAACAAAAAACACTTGTTTGGGGTGATGATATTTATCCAAATCACCAAATATTTTTTCGTTTAATTCATGCGATTCTCCTTCAATAATCAAGATTATTTGGTTGTTTAACTGTTTGTGCTTCATGGAACTAATGAAAAATCGTTCTTTTATAAAAGGTCTTAATTTTGCTTCAATTTGTTCGGGTATAATCTTTGAACCGCCTGATTCAATGGCAAAATCAGATCGACCCAGCCAGAGGAAAGAGCAGGACGAATTTAACTCGATTAAATCTCTCGTATGAATAGCCTCATCTTGTAATTGCGGAGCATGGACGATCATACATCCGATTGAAGACTGAGAAATGCTTATATCAGGTAGGCAGATGTAGTTTTTATCTTCACCTATTTTCCGAAGAGCAAAGTGGCTAATGGTTTCAGTCATGCCAAAACTACTAAATATATTAAGTTGAAGCGCTTCGAGGCTTTTCTCTAAAGCCATAGAAACTTCGCCACCTCCAATCAAAATTTGATCGATATTCTTTATTTTAACGGAAGTTTCTCTTAAGATTGTGGAAACTTGATAAGGCACAAATGCTGCAAAATTAAATGTTTCGGAGCAATTTATTAAAGGGTTAGCGGAGGGTTCTAAGATGTGTAAATTAAGTTGAGCATAAAATGCGCGTACAATCATCATCATTCCTCCAATATGTCTCGGCGACAAACATAACAAGGCGCTGTCACCTTTGGTCAATTCAAAAAAATTGACAGTCATTCGGGCACTAACAAGCATTTTTTCTTTGGATAAACGAATCGGCTTCGGCTTTCCTGTGGAACCTGAAGTTTGGACCAGAATATAATCATCCTTATTTAACCAAGAAGCTATAAATCTCCAATAGTCATTTTCCCAGTTTTTCCGATTACTTGAATATTGAGATTTTTCAATTAGCTCTTGCTCAGAGTAAGTTTTCCCAAAGAGGGTTAATGTGTTGAAATTTTCCATCTTATTTAAGCAACGAAATTACTTATATTTGAATGAATTAAAAACTGGATGGGATATGAAAAATTTTCTTAAAATTTTCCTGTTGATTTTTCTTGTTATAAGTTCTTGCAAAGCTAAAAAGGCTATAAGTGAGACAGTGAAGGGCGATGGAACAATACAACTCCATGATATAGGGAATAAAATACAATCTTTTCAAATTGGGGAGATAGATGAGCCCGTTAAAGAAGACTTGATGTTTGTCATAAAAGACCTTACCATTTTGGAAAAAAAGGTTGAAATTAAAGTGCAATACGGTGGTGGTTGTGTAAAACCACATGTTTTTGAATTGTACACTGATGGGGTTTTGGATAATTCGGGGAATATGGATTTTTACTTATTGCACAAAACTCATAATGATTATTGTAAAGCACTTATTATCGAGGCCTTGGTATTTGACCTAAAGCCATTATATGACTTACAATCTCAAAAATTGAAAACAATCAGAATCAACGATTTACGAAAAAACGATATGTATTAATGCAGATAATTATTCATACCGATGGTGCGGCCCAAGGTAATCCAGGTAAGGGCGGTTATGGCGTTGTCCTGCAGTCAGGTAAACATTATAAGGAACTTTCACAAGGCTTTAAATACACGACGAATAATCGTATGGAATTACTAGCAGTAATAGTGGCACTAGAAGCAATCAAGGATGGTGGCGCTGATGTTTTGGTAGTATCGGATAGTAAGTATGTGGTTGACGCTGTAGAAAAGAAATGGTTGTTTGGCTGGGAGAAAAAAAACTTTGCAAAAAAGAAAAATCCTGATCTTTGGAAACGTTTTTTAGTAGTTTACCGCAAACATAAGGTTGCCTTGAGATGGATAAAAGGGCACGCAGGACACCCGTTAAACGAACGTTGTGATGAGTTAGCAGTTCAAGCGGCAAATAGCAGTGATTTAGTGCTTGATGAATATTATGAGCTGCACGAAAAAGCTTAATTGTTAGCTTTTTCATTAAACTGAAATCCAAGTGGCCTTAACTTGCTTCGATTTAAAGTCTAATGCGGATTGTTTGAATAAGTTATTCGCTTACATTTCTTAATAATGTTGTATTTTTATCGTAAATCTTTAATATGATTAACAGAGGTATACTAATTCTTATTGGCTTGATATTAGCCATGAGCGCATGTAAAAAAGATGACAAAGAAGTATCCAATAAATTAGATACTTCACAAACTTCAGATTGGATGCAAGATTTAATTGCACAATATCCGAATCAGGCAATTACTTTGAAGGATATCAGTATGCCTAGGGCACATGATGCTGGTATTTATGAGCTAAACACTTGTACTGCAGGCAATGCATGCAATACCCAAACGCAAGATCAGCCTATGGGGACAATGCTTGAGATGGGGATTCGTGTATTCGATGTAAGGCCTAGTCTTATTCAAGGAGAATATTGGACCTACCATCGCAACTCATGTGGAGGGCTAGGTTGCGAAGGTGTTAGACTGCGAACGTTTTTAGAGGAAACTAGGATGTTTTTGGCTACACATAACGAGCTTGTGATTTTTGAACTGAATAACTTGTGCAATACCAATAGTGAAGACCCCGGTTTAATTGCCTTGTTTCAAGAAGTACTTGGTTCGAGCCTTTACAGGATATCCACACCATTGGCTGCTTCTTTTATCAGTACCCCGCTTGATGAAATTATTCCACTTTACAATAATGAGGGAAGAGTGATACTTTTATTTGAAGATTTAGATATTACTAGTGATATTACTGAACAAGGTATGTTCGGTTATGATTTCATTCCTATTAGTGGGTCATATTCTAATAGTCCTGATGTAGATCTTGTCTTAGCTGATCAACTACAAAAAATACAAAGTTTCAATCCAGTGTCTAATCGACTTTTCAAATTGAGCTATACGTTTACTTTAGATATTGCTAATGCTGTTGCGTGCCTATCTAACCCAGATTTTGCAAGTTCTATTAATGAAATTGCATTGGATGGAAGGGCAAGAATGACTTCAACAATCGATGCTTGGATTGCAAACGGTACAATCACCTCGGATAAGATTCCAAATATATTTTCGGTTGACTACTGCAATACCTCGGTGACCATGGAGTGCATAAGGCTCAGTGAGTTAAGCCTCAATGAATAATCGTATTAGATATGGGAGAAGTATAACTTTATTTGGATATTATGGCTAAGAAGCTTTTCAGGAATTTATTTTTACTAGTTTTCGTAAATCTTCTGGTTAAACCGCTTTGGATTTTTGGTATTGATTTACAAGTGCAAAACACTGTAGGAGCGGAGAATTATGGGTTTTACTTTGTAGTGTTTAATTTTTCTTTTCTGTTTCACATCATCCTAGATCTTGGCCTCCACCAATTCAACAATAAAGAGGTAGCGAAAAACCCTAGCTTATTGCCTTCTTTATTCGGAAAGCTATTTGCATTAAAAGGTATAATGGCCATTCTTTACTTTGCGTTCACTTTTTGTTTAGCGCTAGTATTAGGATACTCTTTTCTGCAGAAAAAAATGCTTTTTTTTCTTGCTATAAACCAGTTACTCTTATCTTTTATTCTGTTTAGTAGAAGTAATTTTACCGCGATGCAATGGTATAAATGGGATGCTTTCTTTTCTGTTTTTGATAGGGTCCTGAGTATATTTTTCTGTGTATTGTTATTGTATACTTCTTGGTTTGGTGTTTTTGAGATAATTGACTTTATCTATGCGCAAACCATTGCGCTAACTATCTGTGCGGTTCTGTCCTTGTCTGTCGTAGCTTGGAAAGGAGAAGTTCTTTTCCCACGCCTTGATAAGAATGTTTTAGTGCCATTATTAAAACGGTCTTTACCATACGCAGTGGTGGTGTTACTCATGACAATTTACACACGAATTGATGCTGTAATGTTGGAAAAACTTTTAGCGGATACAGGAAATATTCAAGCTGGCGTATATGCAGCGGCTTACCGAATCCTAGATGCAGTAAATATGGTTCCATTTCTGTTAGCCTCTTTACTTATTCCCTTTTTTACGCGTAAGTTATCTGCCCAGGAACCTTTTGGGGAGGTGCTATGGACAGCATTTTCACTAATGATATTTTTAGCAGTTCCTTTATTGTTTGTGATCAGGTTCTTTCATCCAGAAATAATACATTTGCTATACCAAGAGGGTGATTCGACATGGTATGTATCTTTTCAAATCCTACTCTATACTTTTCCTATGGTATTTATAAGTTATATTTTTGGTGGATTTCTTACCGCTGCAGGTCACCTAAAATGGATCAGTATTTTTGCTTTGTTTACAATTGTATTAAATGTCGCATTAAATTATTGGCGCATTCCTACTCACGGAGCAATTGGAGCTGCTCAAGCAACATTTTTCTCACAGACCCTGATGGCTATATGCCAGATGGTATATGTATTGAAACACTGGAACACTGGATTTGAGGTAAAAATCGTATACCGCAGTGCAGCATATATACTGGTTCTGGGACTTTCTTTGTTCCTGATTAATGACATGGAGATACTTTGGTTTTTCAAAATTGCCATCTTTATACTCTTAGCTGTAATTTTGTCCTTAATTTTACGTTTACTTAATATTCAAAAACTTAATGTTCTTTAGACCTAAATCTATTTTTGTATGAATGCTGAATTTAATTTGATAAGTGTAATAAAAACATTGTTGAAGTGGAAGTGGCACATTACTGTGCTGACGCTTTTAGCAGCTATTGGATCAATAATTACGAGTGTATTTATTATGAAGCCTTACTATCAAAGTTTTGCTATTGTTTATCCTGTCAACCAAAGTATGGGAGATAGAGGAGCATTGTTCGGAAGTGAATCTGTGGATGCGGAGGATTATTATTATGGTTCAAAACATGATGCAAACAGGATTATTACCGTAGCTACTTCATCTACGTTGGTTCAATACATAATCAATAAATATGATATTGTTAGCCATTATGATTATAAAGGCAAAAAGTATGAAGCTAGTAATACGACAGAAGAGTTTATGGAAAACTACCAAGTCTACAAAACCGATAAAGATGCGATTCGAATAAATTTAATCGATACAGATCCAAAATTGGCCGCTGAAATAGTGAATGATGTGGTAGCAACTATCGCAAATGAAACTACTCGTCCTATAGAAGCGAATAAGAGACAACTTGCTGAATTATTTGATAATCAAGCTAATCAAAAGAAAAGAGCTCTTGATTCTTTACTTCAAGTATTATTGAGTGTTAAACCCAAAGATGTATCATACGATCTATACAAGTCACAGTATGACAATGCAATGGAGGATTTTAATGAAATGACTGCATTGGCTGAGCAATATGAGTTAGCAAGCAATCAAAAAATGGCCGGTATAGAAATAATTGAAAATGCTTATCCAGCAGAACGCAAGTTAAAACCGGTTCGTTCAAAAATCTGCCTTGCTACGACTATTTTAGGCTTTATTTTAGCTTGTCTAGGGGCTTTAGGGATTGAGCAGATAAATGATATCAAAGATGAACTAGATAAATAATAGTTTGAAACCATTGACGTCCATTAGATTGCAAGATTATATTCTTTATTACTCCTACGGGGTAATAAGTGTGCTTAGTCTGTTAATGGGGTTTTATTTTGAGGAAAAAGTTCTTTTAGCGCTTCCTTTAATCATTCCTATTGTTATATGGGCTGTACTAAATTTCAAGATACTGTACTTTTTTTTGTTAGCTCTTATTCCGTTATCCATAGAATTTGACGTCACTGAAAGCATAGCCACTGACCTACCTACAGAACCCTTAATGGTGGGATTTTTGTTAATTGCACTTTTCTATTTGATTCGAAATGCACGAAAAGTAGATTTTTCTTTTTTTAGTAATCCGCTTATGTTGTTGCTTATTTTGCATCTTGTTTGGCTAATAATAGCTAGTATTTTTTCAACAGTTCCCTTATTTTCATTTAAATTCATATTGGCTAAATGCTGGTATGTCAGTACCTTTCTGTTAGTAACGTCATTAGTGATTCAGCGGATAGATGATGTGAAAAAAGCGTTTTGGTTCATTTTTATTCCATTGAGTGCTACAGTTTTTCTAGCATTAGTGCGTCATGCGCTAGTTAGTTTTGACTTTAGCTTAATCAATTCTGTTTTAAGACCTTTTTATCGAAATCATGTGAATTATGCAGCTATTCTAGCAGTATTTTTGCCTTTTGTGGTGTATGCCAGAACATGGTATCCAAAGTATAGTACAAAGTATAATTTGCTCGTATTTAGTGTGTTGATTTACTTGGTGGCCATTTATTTTTCATACACAAGGGCCTGTTACTTGGCTGTATTAGCTATGCTAGGTGCTTTTGCTATTTTTCGTTTAAGAAGGGCAAAGCTGGCTATTATTGTTGCTTTAATAGCTGCAGTGTTTGCAGGAAAGTATATCACCGACCAAAATCATTACCTCGCATATACTCCATCTACGAATACAGTTTCTCAGCATGAGTTTGGGGATTTAATAGATGCTACATTTAAGGCAGAAGATGTGAGTAGTATGGAGCGGATATATCGTTGGATTGCTGCTGTTCATATGATAGGAGATCGTCCCATTGTTGGTTTTGGACCCAATGGTTTTGTAGAAAATTACAAGAACTATACAGTTTTTGTTTTTGAAACTTGGATTAGCGACAATCAAGAAAGGAGTGGTGTACATAATTACTTTCTTATGACGGCCGTTGAGCAGGGTTTGATTGGCTTAGGAATCTTTGTCTCTCTAATTATTTCGTTTTTTGTTTGGGGAGAGAAAATCTTGCATCAACAAGTTGGTAACCATAAACTTTTAGCTCAAGCTGTCTTGCTTTCGATGATAGCAATAGTGGTTAATTTACTTTTCAGCGACATGATTGAAGTAGACAAAACTGGCTCGTTTTTCTTCTTTAATATGGCGTTGATAGTTTTATTGAGCAGAAACTTTAAGGGGCTTATTCCTCCAGCGAATCAAAGTGTTTAAAAGAGCGTACTAAAGTCTTTCTTCTATCCGTCTTGTAATGCGTGGTCGAGAGATAAACTTAAGATTATCGGAACAATAAAAGTGAACTTAAACTTTTCTAGAACTCTAATTTAAAAAGGGTAGCCGTCTTTAGCGCAGGCGTATTCCGCTATTTCACGTCTCAATGCTTTTGCATTAATATTGTATCGTTTAGTCAATAGTCCTAATAGATATCTCATCATTTTTTTATTCATACCATCAGCGTAGGCATCAATAATTTCGTTTCCTGCCTTTCGCACAGTATCCAATGCTTCATACAGATATACTTTAACTATTTTGTCCATAATTTTTATGGATTCTGGATCGGATAGCTTTTTAGTTTTTAGTTTTTCAAGCCTTAAATAAGCCGCTTCTGCAAGGAATCCTTCTGCCAAAATATCGGCTAAATTCATTACTATTTCTTGCTCGTCCACAAGTTTTTTTCCAAGTTTTTTCCCTGTGGCTCCAGATATTAACAGGAAACATGCTTTGATGTTTTCAATAATACGTGCTTCATTGTTAGAAGAAAATGGTAAGGCTTGTTTGAACAATAGTCTTGGCACATTTTTACCTGCTTTTGTAAGGTTAATCTCTTTACCCTTTAGGTGTCTTTTGGTTAATTCAGCAACGGATAACATTCGATTAATTTCATTGGTCCCCTCATAAATACGGGTAATTCGAGCATCTCGATATCCCATTTCAATGCCGGTTTCCATGCTATAACCCATCCCCCCATGAATTTGCAAGGTTTCATCCAATACGAAATCTGCATTTTCTGACCCTTTGACTTTAAGAATAGCGCATTCCACAGCAAACTCCCGCAAGGCTTTAATTTTTGCTTTACCGTCTTCCAAACCTGCAGCTTTGAATTCGGTAGTTTTGATGTCGATGTTTCGACCTACCTGGTATATTGCAGAATCAGCAGCAAAGGTATGCACGACCATCTTGGCAATTTTATTTTTTATTGCCCCAAACTCAGCGATGGAAGTATTAAACTGCTTTCGTTCTTTAGCATAGGCGACAGACTTATCGATTGAGAACTTACAACCTCCAGTTGTACCTGCTGCCAACTTAATTCTCCCTGAGTTAAGTATATTAAGTGCAATTTTGAACCCTTCTTCCCGTTTTGCTAATAGGTTTTCTGCGGGGACGGGACACTCGTTAAAGAAGACTTGGACTGTGGAGGAACCTTTAATTCCCATTTTTTTCTCCTCAGCGCCTAACGTAATACCTCCAAAATCCTTCTCAACAATAAATGCAGATAGTTTCTTGTCATCATCAATTTTAGCAAATACGATAAACAAGTCAGCAAAACCACCATTGGTAATCCACATTTTTTGGCCATTCAGCATGTAATGGGTTCCTGCCTCATTTAAAACAGCTCTAGTTTTTCCAGAATTGGCATCACTTCCTGCATTGGGCTCCGTAAGGCAATATGAGGCTTTAAGCGCTGCACTTGCCACACCAGGTAGGTATTTATCCTTTTGTGCTTCATTACCATAGTATACAATAGGCAAGGAACCAATCGAAGTTTGACAGCCTATAGTCGTCGCAAATGAAAAGCCTTGAGCACCAGCTTCTGCAAAAATTAATCCTGTATTGAAGTCTAAATCAATTCCGCCATGCTTTTCAGCGATTGCGACACCACACAGGCCCAAATCTGCTGATTTTTCTAGTAGCTTTGCGACTTCAGCACGATCCTCATCATTGGTTGCATATAGCTCTCTTCCTCTTTTTAACATGGGTTCCTGAATCTCTGTCACACAGAAATCAGTGACCATTTGCTTAATCATTTTTTGCTCTTCTGTAAACTCTTCAGGAACAAATATTTCATTTGGATTTCCTGCTTTTTCAATAAATGAACAACCTTTTACCATTTTGTTTTATTTTACCTATCAAAGATAAGTAAAAAAAAGCAATGCACGCATTGCTTTTTTGTTTTTCATGATTACCTTATCTAGCTTAATTAATTTACATAGTGCTAACTTCGTATTACTTACTTATTGGCCTTAAAATATACGATAACTTTACATAGCTTGCAATCGAGCAAACTTTCTTACTTTTGTCTGATGAATTTTAATGGAGACATAGTTAGTTCTCCAGTTCTAGTCTAAATAATAAACATTAATTATCCGCGTGATTCGATTTCTTTTTCTACTTAGTATTTGTATCCCTAGCTGGATTCAAGCACAAACCTTAAAAATTGAAAATGAGGAGACGAACGAGCCCATAGAAATGGCTACGATTTCAAGCAATAGTCCTTCTTTATTTGCAATCACTAATGGAAAAGGAGAGGCTGATATTTCCGATTTTTTGGATATAGAAAATATAGAAATTAGAAGTGTAGGCTTTGAAAATTTGAGTATCTCCTTCAAGGAAATTCAAAATCGTTATTTTGAGATTAAGCTACAGCCAAGTAGTTTTTCTTTAGATGATGTAGTGGTAAGCGCAACTAAATGGAGGCAAAGCAATAAGGAAATACCTGGCAAAATATCTAGTATAACTGCTAAGGATGTAGTCTTGTCAAATCCACAAACCACAGCTGATTTGTTAGCGAGTTCAGGAGAGGTATTTATCCAAAAAAGTCAGCAAGGTGGAGGGAGTCCGATGATCCGAGGTTTTTCCACTAATCGACTACTATACACAGTTGATGGGGTACGAATGAACACAGCAATCTTTAGAAGTGGGAATGTTCAAAATGTAATTTCCTTGGATGCCTTTGCTACTGAAAACACTGAAATCATGTTTGGTCCAGGTTCGGTAATTTATGGAAGTGATGCAATTGGTGGTGTAATGAGTTTCACTACCTTGACTCCTCAGTTTTCATCTACGGATAAGTTATATGCGAAGGGAAATGCATTAACTCGATTTGCCTCAGCTAACAATGAGCTAAGCGCGCATGTTGACATTAACTTAGGATGGAAGAAGCTTGCTACAATAACTAGTTTTACTTATTCGAATTTTGGTGATTTGAAGATGGGAGGTCACGGTCCTGATGAATATTTACGCCCATTTTATGTCCAAAGAAAGGATAGTGTGGATGTACTTATTACAAATGATGATCCATTAAAGCAAATACCAACTGCCTACTCGCAGATTAATGTGATGCAAAAGCTTGCATTTAAACCCAATAGAAACTGGGATCTCACCTATGCTTTTCATTATTCTGAAACTTCAAGCTATGGCCGTTATGATCGACATATTCAATATCGGAATGATTTGCCCAGAAGTGCGGAATGGAACTATGGTCCGCAAAAATGGCTGATGAATCAGTTAACAATTGCTCATAAGAGAGCCAACATCGCTTTTGATGAAATGAATATTCGTTTGGCGCATCAGTATTTTAACGAAAGTAGAATTGATCGCGATTTTAATGAGCTAATTCGTTCTACCAAACAAGAAAAAGTTTTCGCCTACTCTGCAAACATTGATTTTGTAAAAAACTTTCTTGATAAGCACAAAGTCTTTTATGGAGTAGAATTCGTGAATAATGTGGTGAGTTCTGAAGGAGAAATGAAGAATATCGATTCAGATGCTGCTTTTGATGCTGCTTCTAGATATCCAAATGCTGCTTGGGCTACTGCGGGTGTTTATGCAAGCTATCAATTTAAGGCAAGTGATAAATTTAATATTCAAGCTGGTTTGAGATACGCACATTTCATAATAGAGGCTGACTTTAGAAATAACTTGGCTTATTACCCTTTGCCTCAAGCTGAAGCCAATCTAAGTGAAGGTTCCGTAACAGGTAGTTTGGGAGCTATTTATACACCAAGTTCAAATACGACTGTTCGCTCTAATTTCTCGACGGGTTTTCGAGCGCCTAACATCGATGATATCGGCAAGATATTTGATTCAGAACCAGGATCTGTGGTTATTCCTAACATCAACCTAGAAGCGGAGTACGTGTACAACGGAGAAATTGGATTTGCGCAAATAGTTAAAAATAATTGGAAGATTGATGCAAGTGCTTATTACACTTTTTTGCAGAATGCTATGGTTAGACGAGACTTCAGTTTTAATGGACAAGACAGTATTGTTTACCAGGGGGAATTGAGTCAAGTACAGGCCATTCAAAATGCAGCGAATGCTCATGTTTATGGAGCACAAGTGGGTTTGGAAGCTAAACTTCCTCATGGCTTTGGTTTAAATGCGGTCTATAATTATCAGAGAGGTAGGGAGGAGTTGGCTGATGGTACACGAAGTGCCTCAAGACATGCGGCACCAATGTTTGGGGCAGCACATGTGACTTTTACACATAAGGGTTTGCTTATGGATTTGTATACTTTGTTTAGCGGAGGGGTGAGTTTTGAAAATTTACCTGAGGAGGAAAAGAGTAAAGGATATCTTTATGCTATTGATGAGGACGGTAATCCATTTTCTCCAGCTTGGGCTACGCTTAATTTAAAGACATCTTATCGTTTAAATAAAAACTTTAGTATTAGTGCAGGCATGGAAAACATCCTAGATTTAAGGTATAAATCATACAGCAGTGGCATTGCTGCAGCTGGTAGGAATTTTATTCTTTCAGGGAAGCTAAGTTTTTAGAAAATGCGTTTGCATACTTTTTACGAGCGATTAATTCGAGATTCCAAAGCTGTTTTGAGTTTACCTATTCCCATCGTGATAGATTTTTCTATTGTATCTGCATGGCAACTTACAACAATCGGCTGCATGTTTTTTGGTCTTGCTTCCATCACACACTTCTTATCTTCAGGTCCTTCTTTTGCAGCATTTTCATCAGAAAGATGAATTTCTATGCGCGTCAGATGATCCGCAAAACGGGACATTTTATCTTTAAGCAAAGCATCAATGTAGTTTTCTAATCTTTCGTGCCCTTCGATATTTTTATCTGTGTTTAATTGAATATTCATCGTATAATTTGTTTTCGTTTTTAGCCTAAGTTAAATCTCTGTATGGATTTACAGACATATTTTAAAGATACAAGAATCTATTGATAATTAGAGGAGTCTTTTACTTTTCCACGTATCTTTATCTTATGAGTTTACTAATGAAATATGGGAAAACTGCCTTAATTGCTGGAGCATCAGAGGGCATAGGTGCCGCATTTGCAAAACACTTAGCGATGTGTGGATTGGATTTGCTTATCGTAGCTCGACGGGTAGAACCCTTAATGTCTTTAGCCAAAGAAATAGAGGAGAAGTATAAGGTAAGTGTGCAAATCGTTTCTTGTGATTTATCCAAAGTGGATGCAGCAAAAACTTTACTTCATGCCGTAGATCAATATGATATTGATGTTTTTATATATAATGCTGGCTTATCCTATATAGGTGCTTTTGAAAAAAATGACACTGAACATCATCTGCAAATAGCTAGAACAAACATAATGACTCCATTAAGTATGGTTCAGGACTTAGGAACAAAAATGCTCTTGAGAAAACGAGGAGCAATTGTCTTGATGGGTTCCTTGGCTGGTCTTCAGGGTGCTGGTTATTTGTCGACTTATGCTGCTACCAAAGCATTTGACACCATTCTTGCAGAAAGTTTATGGTATGAATGGAAGAATAAGGGGATAGATGTAATAGCTTGTGTAGCGGGCGCTACTTCCAGTCCAAATTTCTTAAATACTAAACCGAAAAAGGCAGGTTTGATAGAGCCAAAAGTTCAGACCCCTGAGGAAGTTGTAGCGGAGTGTTTCGAGAAATTGGGAAAACAACCTCGAATTATCACTGGCTTTGCTAATCGTCTTGCTAGCTTCATTATGCATCGTATCTTACCCCGTAAATTAGCCATTAAAATTATGGGTGATACCACAAGAAAGATGTACGAGTTATAATGTCCTCAAGGATTTATTTTAATGAATATCTTCGAATACCTATAAAAAGAAAAATAAATACAGAATAAACAATAAAAAAGGGAATCACGTAAATTTCTAGATGCAGAACTAATAGCATAGCAATGATTAGAATTTGGAAACCAAGTCCAAAAGTGGATAGCAAGGTCATAAACCATCCTGGGAAATTTTTGCTGTGCATCGCATCTCGATCCATTAGATAAATGACTTTATCAAAAGGGATATACAGGAAGTTATATATCTTATAAAATATATTTACTGCTTGTTGAGTTTCACCTTTAAAAGCTGTGGGGATGTGATCTTCGAATATTCGACTAGTTGTATCTCCGTTCACGTTATTTCGTAATATCACATAGTAATAATTGTATAAAGTTCCCTGTAATTGGACACCAATGAAAGCTAGAATCATTAACAATAGCGAGCTGTCATTGATGTACCAAATAGCAAGTAAAAAAAGAAAATTCAAGATTATATCAGCAATGGAATCATAGTATCTTCCGACGTATGATGGCGTGTTTTTCAATCGAGACAGCTCTCCGTCTGCGGCGTCTAAAATTGATTTTAGTATAAGAAAGCATGCTGCTAGAATAAAATAGTTGTTCAGTATACACAGGATTGCCAATAAACCAGAAGCAATGAACCAAGAAGTTACATGAATAGGCGTGATGGATGTGTTTTTTAAAGCTGATGCAATAAGCCTAGCAATAAACCTACCATAATCAGACAGATCTGTGAATTGATATTGCTTGGGAAGTTTGGCCATTAAGCGTTCATTTGATGCACGAAGATAAGAAGCTTGAACAAGTTTGAGCGCATTTGTTTAAATTACCTTCTTACCGCTGACCTTCATCTTAATAATTATTTAATTAATTAAGCTGTGATTAACAAGCACTATGTTAACACTTGAATAACAAGAACTGATACACAAGCACTCGCAATGTAGCCTTAGTAGTTAATAAATTTTTGGAATAATTCGATAAGGAACTTTCTTCAAATACTCATCCCAAAGTGGACCATATTTAGCTGCACAACGTTTATCATCATCCATTTGTCTTGGGAATAATAAGGCGACATAATACAAAGGATATAGCCATGGCCAAGGCAAAAGTATATGTCCAATAGCGATTACAATGCCCGATGCCATACCTATTTCACCAAGATAATTAATGTGTCTACTCAAGCCCCAAAATCCATTCACTAAAAGTGTGCGATCGCCATCTGTTATTGTTTCTGGTTGAATACCTAAAAAAGACTTTGTAGGGTCTCGTTTAAAAAAGTATTTCTGCATGTTTGCCCCTCTTGCTAGGCTCCAGCTACTAAAAAAGACAAGAGCACCTAACGCTATCAGCCAAGTTGGCTGATTAGGGCTAGATAGCCCTGCGGTTGACCAAAATGGAATAGTGTAAAAGAAAGGGTAGAAGGCTATGCATCCCCAGCCTAATTTAAAACCTACTCTTTCCGCAAAAATATCATAGGTGTAGAGATGAACCTCTTCAAACGTAAGGTAGTCTATGATAAAATAAGACAACAGACCAACACCAACAAATAGTCCAATATTGGATGCTGAACCATACAATAGGTAGTGATGAGCCGCAAAGCTATAAATATTTATAGCCAGCATGATAGCTCCAATCAAATAAAGCCACATCTTCGCATCTATTCTACCTCCCCATAATTGCGGATTTTCTAATCTACCTAAATAGAAGTCCATTAAAAAAGAGCTTTTAACTTTAGTATAGGGGATTACAATAGCGAATGAAAAAGCTAAACCGAAAAATATGGCTCCAAACAAGGCAGGCCAGCGTACAGTATAAAACCAATCCCAAGCTAAAAATTCTGTAAAACAAAGTCCAGCCCAAGTAGCAATCGCGATAAATAAAACGAGTAAGCCATTTAGACGATACTTTAGCTTTTCATCAGTACCAGTTTTGGTCACATAGCCAATCACCCAGCGTCCTGGTACGATGGCATTTAAAATGAATATATAGGCATATACAATTCCAGGGGCTATAAATCCTAAGAAATTTTCCATAAGTGTTTTATTTTTTTACTGTTAGTTTCGTCTAACTACAGAATTTTCCATAGCGGCTTTCTTCTTCTCTTCACTTGAGTTTACCTCATGGTATTGTTGCACAAGTTCTTCCGTAATTTTTTTAACCGATCGAATGGCTTTGGTATATTCAATAGAAGGACCTGCGCACCATACGGTTTCATAAGTTGAGGTGAATGCAGCTTTTTCTACCGACTTCATACCTTTATAGAAGGTGAGCATTTTCACATACTTCTTAAGCTTTTTATTCTTGCTTAATAACTTCTCAAACCAGTTTTGTTTCGTTCCTACTTCTTGTACATAAGGAGTATTAATTACAGTACATGGCGAACCCGAAATTTTTGTTGTCAGGACGATGTCATCTGCGCCATAATCCACGCATGCTTGCTTATATTCTTCAGATACTGGAGCCTCAGGAGTTGCAATATAAATACTACCCATACTCACGCCAATAGCGCCATCTTCATTGATTCTCTTCCAGATTCCGGCTCCATCTCCAACGCCTCCGGCTGAAATTACGGGGATATTTACTTTTGATTTTAACAAAGGAATGAGTTCTGCACTCATCATAGGGCCCGCATGACCGCCTGCTTCTTTATTCACGGCAATAACGGCATCGGCTCCCAGCTTTTCAACTTTTTCTGCGTAGGCTACGTCAACCACGTCACAAAACACTTTAATGCCATGTGGCTTACATTGATTGATTACCTCTTCAGGTGATCCTAAAGACGTAATAATAAAATCAACTTTCATATCTACACAGGTGGCTAATTGTCTTTTGTAATGGATATTTGATTTATTTACAATCAAATTAATTCCTATAGGACCTCCACCTTTTTCTTTGATTTCTTTAAGACCTGCGCGCATTTGCTCATCCTTTCTCCAATTTAAGGCTGGTATACAGGGGGCAATACCCGCTTTTATAGCCTCGATACTCATTTCTTCGTTACTCACTAAAAACATTGGAGCAAGGATAATTGGGTACTTTATGTTTAGTAAGTCAGTAAGTGATGTTTTTATTTTTCCCATATACGCATAAAATTAAGAATTTATTTAGAATTGTTTGAGGTCTTGTAGGTGTTAACTCCCCAAATACAATCTATTTTTTATAAGGTTTCGGCAGACAATGATGATTTTGCTATTTTAATTACGGTTTTCAGTTTATCCCAATAAATAAAGATTACTTTTTTGCATTACGTCATTTACAGAATTCATCAAAGAGGCCTTGAAAGGTTCACAGCTAATCGATTTCAAAGAACTTAAGAATATCGGCAGTACATTTATCTAGTTCCTCTAGCATAGGAGCATGACCACATTTTTCATAAGTCAAGAAAGTACAATTGGGTAGGTCTCGATTAAATCGTTCAGCATGACTAAAAGGGATAATTTCATCTTCAGTGCCCCAAATTAGTAGGGTAGGTGTTAGTATTTGCTTAATGGTACTTGTATCCATAAATTTCTTATAACCAGCTATCTGTTTGAGATACTCTAAATTACCCACCTTATTCATCATCCCATATTTCCTATCTAACAGTTCAGGATCGATATGCTCATCATCATAGAAACACATTTTGACATTACTCTTCGCAATAAACGGTGCAGCGCCTTTAGCCAATAAAAAACGAATGATTGGCTGGTTAATCCACTCTGCGTTTTTCTCTGCAATTTGAACCATATCATATCCTGCTGGAGCAAGTAGTACCAACTTTTGAATTTTTTTCATTTTAGAAAGAGCGGTATTCCAAGCAATCATTCCACCCATAGAGTTTCCAATAAGGTAGCAGGTATCTTTGGTATAGTTATCCAAAATAAAATCCATAAAATCTCTATATACTGTCTGTATATCAGCTGTGTGTATGGGGGCATCGCTTAGCCCAAATCCAGGTAAATCGAAACTTACCACATGGTAATTCTTTGCTAATCGCTCCGCTAGTGGATTAAATTCGTGCATGGCACCACCTAAACCATGGATCAATATAACACTTGTATTTCCGCTTCCTTGTTCGGTCAAATGAACCTTTATACCTTCCCAATCTATGAATTGAGAATTAGGATATTTATATTTCTGAATAGTGGCTTCTTTTGAAAGGAAATGATTTTTTCTAAATACAGTATATCCGCCTATCATTAGGATGAATAGTAAAACAACCAGCCCTAAAAATTTAAATATTATCATGGTTGATTAGATTAAAATACAAAGCGCTTTTCTTATTTCTCCAGCTTCTATTAATCGTTTAGCATTAATTTCATGGTCTTCAGAATTATTTTTAATCAGTTCACTTCGAACTTCCTGTATTTCATTCTCATCGGGTAAGCTTGTTTCCATGGCAAGCTGGGCAATTTCATTCCCCGTTAGCACAGCACTTTCCACTATGTGCCTGGGAAGTCCATCGAAGCCAAGATTGATTTTGCTAAATGGATTATTAATTTCAAAAATAGAATTGCCTTGTGCACGCACATAATATTCCTTTCCCATTCTACCCACTAAGTCAATTTTTTGCGGATCTACCATTCCTTCATCGTCTAGTATATCCTCACTGAAATGCATCTGCACAATTTCGCAAATAAATAGGTTTGGGGCACCACCAATATCGCCAAATGTCACAATTTCTTTGACTTTACATTCAAACTGAACAGGACTCTCCTTAACACGCAATGGCTCAACCAATTTGGATTTAATGCCAGTTACACCCGCTTTTTCAAATTCATTAACCTCACTTGCGTAATCCGTACTGCTAATATTCATTTGGTTCACTAATCGATAAGGAACCACATTAATAACCACTTCTTGTGTCATTTTTATATTGTGCAGTGTGTCTTTGGTGGTATTATCTCTTCCTCTTCGGTTACTGGAGAAAACTAGGAGGGGAGGGTTAGAGCCTATCGCATTGAAAAAACTGTAAGGTGCTAAATTGGATTCTCCTTTTTCATTGACTGTACTTGCCCAACATATAGGTCTTGGGCCTACGGATCCTGTAATAAATTGGTGTCGTTTTCGTATGGGAACTTCTAGTGGGTCGTATGAAATCATCGGATTTTTGGTTTATATACTCTAAAGATAATAAAGCTCAATAAAAGAGGAATGCCAATCCAAATAAACTCACTTTTCAAAACAGCCAGTCCCCATTCGCTTAAAAATTTTTGCAAGCCAATAGGAGATACTTTTATCATGCGCCAGGGTAAGAAGTAACGGGTATTATCAAATGGAGCAAAAAAGGCTACGCCACTTCCGCCTGTGGTCATGGCATCTAAAATACTGTGAGATATGGTGGACATGAATAGAAATGCAGCGATTGCAAAAAAACGTTGTTTGCTTTTACTGATGGAAAAACTAATCAGTAGACTTAATAATACAGCAAAAGTAATCGAGTGACTTATTCCTCTGTGTCCCCACATATCTTCATAAGGAATACCTAAGCTAAAACTTAAGACATCTATATCAGGAAGAATACTACAAAGGACCCCAATAACTATTATCTTTTTGGAAAGCTTACTTTTGAGCCTAAATATATTACTTATGGCAAGCGCACTTGCAGCATGTCCAAAAGCTGATGCCATTATATTGCTGGAAGGATTTTAACGATGGATTCTCCAAAGCCAATTCGAACTCCCTCTTTTTCCGCATGTGCTCGCATGATACAAGTATCTCCGTCTTGCATAAATTTGCGTTCACTACCATCCGAAAGTTTTATAGGCCTTGTTCCTTTCCAAGATAATTCGAGCATCGAACCATATTGATTCTCATTTGGACCACTTATCGTTCCTGAGGCATACATATCGCCTACATTTAAATTACATCCATTAACGGTTTGATGGGCCAATTGTTGATTCATGTTCCAATACATATGCTTATAGTTGGAGGTGCAAATATTTTCGGCTTGACCATTTTCTGGTTGAAGGGCGACTTCTAAGTGAATATCGAAGTTGGCATCTTTTTTATGTTTAAGGTAAGGGAGAACCTCGGGGTCTTGTTTATATCCTTTTGTTCTAAAGGGTTCTAATGCATCCATAGTTACTACCCATGGAGAAATAACAGAGCCAAAATTTTTGGCAAGAAATGGCCCTAAGGGAACATATTCCCATTTTTGAATATCTCGAGCACTTAAATCATTAAAGATGACCATACCCCAGATTGCATTTTCAGCTTCATTTACTGGTATAGATTCGCCCAATTTGGTCTTTTTACAAGTGATAAAAGCCATTTCAAGCTCGAAATCAAAAAGTCGGGTAGGACCGAAACTTGGGGCTGTGGCATCATCTGCTTTGGTTTGCCCTTTTGGACGATGGATACTGGCCGGTGAAACAACAATTGAACTTGCTCTTCCATGATACCCAACAGGCAGATGTTTCCAATTTGGTAAGAGAGCATTTTCCGGATCTCTAAACATCGTTCCAACATTTCTGGCGTGATCTTCACTACTGTAAAAATCAGTATAGTCTCCCACTTTAACAGGCATATACATCGTCGCCTCACTCATGTTAACCATAACACTACCCCTGTGCGTAGAATCTTTTAGTTGATCATTATCTTCGCTTAGTAAATCTTGAATTTGATTTCTCAACTTTGTTGCGGCTGGCCTACCAAGTGCCATTAAGGCATTTAATGAATCCTGATTGAGTAGTTCTACTTCTACTTCAATGAAATTGTTAAGTGCTAACTCAAGGAGGTCAACAATTTTATTTCCTATCGCAACTCCAGCTCTGGCTGATTTCTTGCTTGTAGAAAATATTCCAAAGGGTAAATTTTGTATAGGGAAATCAGAATTGTGTGCAGATTCTACCCAAGATTTCAAGCTAAAGTCAGTCATGATACTTAATGTGTTTTGGCGGATAAGTTATTATTTGATATTGAATACCAAATTTATCACTTTAGCATTTAAAGTTCTAACTTTAAGTAAAATATTAATACACATGAAATTAGTTGGTAATATAGTTTGGTTGGTTTTTGGCGGATTCTTAACTGCTATGGAATATATTGCTGCAGGTATAATGCTTTGCGCAACTATAATAGGTATTCCATTTGGCTTTCAATGTTTTAAATTGGCACTTTTTGAGTTAATGCCTTTTGGACTTGAAGCGAGGAAGGTTGAAGATGGAAGCGGTTGTTTATATTCTATTTTGAATATTGTTTGGTTTTTTGTCGGTGCTATTCCTTTGGTGCTAACTCATTTAATATTGGGGATTTTATTTGCCTTTACTATTGTGGGGTGGCCCTTTTCAAAACAACACTTCAAATTGATGCGTTTAAGTCTTGCTCCTTTCGGACGGGATATTGTTGAGGTCGAAGGTGGACCTTTTTCGTGACACTAAGTTTTCAGAGCTGCGGCATATCGGGTTGGAAAACTAATCCAATGCAAAAAAATCAAATTCAACTTGCATGGGTATGTATAAGCCAATTTTCAGATTACTAACCTTATAAGTCCTTTTAAAAACGAAGCGATTTTTTGATAGCTATGATGCTATGGTTTAAATTGAATCTTCCGCATACGTAGACTTTCGGGTGTAATCTCTAAATATTCATCTTCATTGATATACTCCATTGACTCTTCCAAGGAAAAATCAATTTTCGGTGCAATTTTAGCATTGCCATCTGTTCCCGAAGAACGCATGTTAGTTAACTGTTTTCCTTTTGTAGCGTTTACACCTAAGTCATTTGCTCTTGAGTGCTCTCCAATAACTTGTCCAATGTATACTTGATCGCCTGGTTCAACAAAGAATTTCCCTCTATCTTGCAATTTATCTAAGGAATACGCAAGTATCTGTCCCTTTTCAATAGAAACCAAAGATCCCTTTAAACGTGCAGGAATATCTCCTTTAAATGCTGCATATTCTCTAAAACGGTGAGTCATTACCGCTTCACCAGCTGTTGCAGTTAGAACATTGTTTCGCAATCCAATTAAACCTCTAGAAGGAATATCAAATTCAAGGTGCATTAAGTCTCCTTTTGGATTCATAATTAGCAAATCTCCTTTACGTTGAGTGACTAACTCGATTACTTTACCTGATTTGGATTCTGGAACGTCTACAACCAATGTTTCCATCGGCTCATGCTTTCTCCCATCAATTTCTTTAATGATTACTTGTGGCTTGCCTACTTGCAATTCATAGCCTTCTCTGCGCATAGTTTCGATCAATACGGATAAATGCAGAATTCCTCTTCCATAAACCATGAACTTATCTTCCGTATCCATATCCTCAACACGCAGTGCTAAGTTCTTTTCTAACTCCTTGTACAACCTATCTCTTAAGTGACGAGAGGTAACAAACTTTCCTTCCTTTCCAAAGAAAGGAGAGGAGTTAATCGTAAACAGCATACTCATTGTTGGTTCATCTACGGCAATTCGATCTAATGCTTCTGGATTTTCTAAATCAGCAACAGTATCACCAATTTCAAAATCATCAATTCCTGTTATTGCACAGATGTCTCCGCTTCGAACAGAAGAAACCTTTAACTTTCCCATTCCTTCAAATGTGTGCAGCTCTTTTATTCTAATTTTTTTATGGCCATCTTTTTTACAGAGCATGTAATCCTTATTCTCTTGTAATGAGCCTCTTAAAATTCTTCCAATGGCTATTCTTCCGGTAAACGAGGAGAAATCCAATGAAGTAATTTGCATTTGCGGAGTCCCTTCATATTCCGGTGCTTCTGGAATTTCTTCTAAAATAGTATCCATTAAAGCGAGGATGTCATCGCTTGGTTTTTTCCAATCCATACTCATCCATCCATGTTTTGCAGATCCAAAAACAGTTGCAAACTCCAACTGATCTTCGGAAGCTTCTAGGTTAAACATTAACTCAAAAACGTCCTCTTGTACGATATCTGGAGTGCAATTTTCTTTATCTACTTTATTAACTACAACGATAGGTTTTAGGCCAAGTTCAATAGCTTTCCCTAAAACAAATCGAGTTTGCGGCATGGCCCCCTCAAAGGCATCTACTAGAAGTAGCACACCGTCAGCCATTTTCAATACTCGCTCTACTTCTCCGCCAAAGTCGGCGTGACCAGGAGTATCAATAATATTGATTTTAACATCTTTGTAGTTTACTGAAACGTTTTTTGAAAGAATAGTAATTCCTCTTTCTCTTTCCAAGTCGTTATTGTCTAATAAAAGTTCTTGAACCTCTTTCCTATCATCAAATACTTTACAAGCTTGAATGATTTTGTCTACTAATGTTGTTTTCCCGTGGTCGACGTGGGCAATGATGGCAATGTTTCTTATTGACTGCATGGTCTATTTCATTTAAGCGTGCAAATGTATGGATAATAAATGAGCTTATATTGTTTTAACGATGATAATAGAAAAAAGTGAATATTTTGTTTTTATAGCCTTTAAGTTAAATGTATAATGTACATTTGTGAAAATTTAAACAAAATATAATGAACAAAGGAACAGTAAAGTTCTTCAATGAGACCAAAGGATTTGGTTTTGTTAAAGACGAAGAGAATGGGCAAGAATATTTCGTGCACGTTTCAGGATTAGTTGACACAATTGACAAAGATGACGAAGTAACGTTTGATTTGCAAGAAGGTCGTAAAGGATTAAATGCAGTAAACGTGAAAAAAGCGTAGTCGATCATATAATTACAATCCAACGTAAAGGTTTCAATTTTAATTGAAACCTTTTTTTTGTGTATTTTTTCAAGAGTCAGGGAATTGGAGCGGCTCTCTTGTGCTGCACTAACTGATAAACCTAGTCAAAACTTTCTTTCCCGTACCGTTGTTAGGTACATATAAAAATAATAAACAGCAATGAGATTTTTAGCAGTTATAATGGGTGTATTGGTATTGGTAGTGGTCGTAGTTCAAGGCTTTGCTATGAAAAGTAGCCAAAATATAGAATCGTATCCTTACAAAGTGATGAAGGAATTCGACTCATTTGAAATTAGAAACTACGAAGCCAGTCTTTTTACCTCAGTAAAATTAAATACGAATAACTACGAAGAAGCCTCGGGTAAAGGTTTTCAAAAATTGGCGGGATACATCTTTGGAGGTAATGAAACGAATGAAGAAATATCTATGACAAGTCCTGTAGCAATGAGCCTAGAGGATACCATGACAATGATGTTTTTAGTTCCTAAAGGATATAACCTAGAAAATTTACCCAAACCAAACTCTACAGAGATAGAGTTTACTGAAATGCCTGCAAAAACTGTTGCTGCTATTACCTTTGGCGGCTGGGCCAATTCAGGTAAAATAGAAGAACATAAATTAATGCTTATCAAAGCTTTAGAGGAAGAAGGAATTGCTTATACCAATGTATTTTACTTCTTAGGATACAATCCGCCATTCGAAATGGTCGGTCGTCGCAATGAGGTAATTGTGGAGCTGGAAGTAAATTATTAGTTTTTTGAAGTTTACTTATTCTCAGCTTTAGTAATAATGAGGATAGCCCTAATCCTTCTTATAATTTTCACACAGCGACCGGCGCTTTAATTGCTGGATGACATTGATAATTTTCAATGATTACATCGGCGTACGTGAAATCAAAAATAGAAGTGATGTTAGGATTAAGTTTTAACTGAGGTAATTCATAAAATTCTCTGCTTAGCTGTTCTTCTACTTGGTCAAAGTGATTGCTGTATATATGAGCGTCACCCAAAGTATGTATAAATTCGCCGACAGCTAGCCCACAGACTTGAGCTACCATATGGGTAATAAGTGCATAGGAGGCGATATTAAAAGGGACACCTAGAAATACATCTGCACTGCGCTGGTAGAGTTGACAGCTCAGTTTTCCATCTGCAACATAGAATTGGAATAAAGTATGGCACGGCGGAAGTCCTGATTTGGCCATAACAGGAATATCTTTGGGATTCCAAGCTGAAACGATTAATCGACGGCTATCAGGTTTTGCCTTAATATCGTCAATGACGTTTTGTAATTGATCTACACCTTCAAAATTTCTCCATTGTTTGCCATATACTGGCCCCAATTCACCATATTGAGAAGCGAAGGCATCTTCTGTTTTGATTCGGTCAACAAATGCCTTTAGCTCTGCTTTCCACTGAGGAGAGTATTTCGGGAACTTATCTTCTAATCCTAGCTGTTTCAAATAGCTTTGAAAAGGCCACTCATTCCATATACCTACACCGTTTTGAACCAGATATTGAATGTTTGTGCTTCCTTTTAGAAACCAAAGAACTTCATGTATAATTCCTTTAGTAAATACCTTCTTGGTGGTTAATAAAGGAAAGCCTTCTGCCAAGTTATAACGCATTTGATAGCCAAAAACACTAGTTGTTCCTGTTCCCGTGCGATCTGATTTTTTAAATCCTTGGGCTTTAACATGATGGAGTAAGTCGTGGTATTGTTGCATAGCTTATGATTGTCCCGTAAATATAGGACTTACACAATGAAGACTCTCTTGGAATTATACACCTTTGTGGAAATCCTAAATACTTGAGCTTTTACGGATGGACTATCGACTTTGTAGATGTTTTTTTAACGCTGACTTTTAATCTTCTTTAGATACTGTAGAGTCTTTTTCTTTCTTAATGACAATTTCAATTGTACCTGCTGTTTTATTATAGTCAGCCACCAATACGTCCCCTTCTTCTGGCTTATGGTTTAATATTTCTTCAGCCAAGGGATCCTCTAGGTGTTTTTGAATTGCTCTGTGCAATGGTCTTGCACCGAATGCTGGATCATAGCCTTTATCAGCGATGAAATCTTTTGCAGCTTTCGTCAACTTGATTTTAAACCCTAAGTCTTCTAGACGTTTGTAAACACCTTTTAAAACGATATCGATAATTTGATGGATATCTTCTTTATTCAATGAATTGAAGATTACTACGTCATCAATACGATTTAAGAACTCCGGTGCAAAAGTTCGTTTTAATGCTTTCGCAATAACACCACTGTTTGCATCTTGAACAGAAGCTTCTTTTGCTTTAGTTGAAAATCCAACGCCTGATCCAAAATCTTTCAAGTCACGAGCACCTACATTAGAAGTCATGATAATTAAGGTGTTTTTAAAATCAATCTTTCTGCCTAAGCCATCTGTCAATATACCTTCATCTAGAACCTGCAATAATAAGTTGAAGATATCTGGATGCGCTTTCTCGATTTCATCCAAGAGAACCACTGAGTATGGCTTGCGTCTAACTTTCTCCGTCAACTGACCACCTTCTTCATATCCAACGTATCCCGGAGGTGCTCCAATTAATCTAGATACAGAGAATTTCTCCATGTACTCACTCATATCTATTCGAATCATCGAACCGTCACTATCAAACATTTGACGAGCGATAGCTCTAGCAAGCTCGGTTTTACCTACTCCTGTTGGACCTAAAAATATAAATGTTCCAATGGGTTTGTTTGGATCCTTCAATCCAACGCGATTACGTTGAATGGCTTTTGTAATCTTAGCAACAGCATCGTCCTGTCCAATCACCATTTTCTTCAACTCATCACTCATGGCAACGAGCTTCTTATTCTCTTTTTGAGCAATTTTGTTTACTGGGATACCTGTCATCATCCCGATCACTTCAGCAATATCATCTTCAGTCACAGGATAGCGCTTAGTTTTGATATCTTCTTCCCAAAGATTCTTGGCAGCATCTAATTGCTCTAGTAACCTTTTTTCGGTGTCACGCAGTCTGGCAGCCTCCTCATAACGTTGACTTTTCACAACTTGCGTTTTTTCTTCTTTAACCTTTTCTATTTGTCCTTCAAGATTGAGTACATCCTTTGGCACCTGAATATTTCTTAGGTGAACACGGGCCCCAACTTCATCCATGACATCAATCGCTTTATCCGGAAGAAATCTATCGGTGATATAACGATTACTCATCTTGACCGCTGCTTTGATTGCATCTTCATCATAATTGACATTATGATATTCTTCATACTTACTTTTGATATTATCTAATATTATCAAAGTGTCCTCGATGGATGGTGGATCAATAATAACCTTTTGAAACCGTCTATCTAAGGCACCATCTTTCTCAATGTGTTGGCGGTACTCATCTAATGTGCTTGCACCAATTACTTGTAACTCTCCTCGTGCCAAAGCAGGCTTAAAAATATTGGAAGCATCAAGTGAGCCAGTAGCCCCGCCTGCTCCCACAATTGTATGTATTTCATCAATAAACAAAATCACCTCACGGTTCTTTTCAAGTTCATTCATGATGGCTTTCATGCGCTCTTCAAATTGTCCTCTGTATTTCGTTCCCGCAACTAGGGCGGCTAAATCCAACATGATAACTCGCTTATTGAATAATACACGCGAAACTCTTTTTTCTACAATTCTCAGGGCTAATCCTTCTACAATGGCAGTTTTACCTACTCCAGGTTCTCCAATAAGTATGGGATTGTTTTTCTTTCTTCTACTCAAAATTTGAGAGACTCTTTCAATTTCTGTCTCTCTTCCTACAATTGGATCTAATTTATCTTGCTCAGCTAGCTCAGTAATATCTCTTCCAAAATTATCTAAGACGGGAGTTTTAGATTTCGGCTTTGATCCTTTACTTTTAGTACCTCCAAATGCTTGTTCCTTTCCTTCTTCCTCAAATGTACCCTCTTCACCTTCTTCTGATGCCTCTGAACGAGTATCATCTCTGAGGAAACTCAATTCTGATTTGAATATTTGATAATCCACATCATACTTCGCTAGTATTTGAGTGACTACATTATCTTCATTTTTTAAAACTGAAAGCACTAAATGGTCTGTTCCTATTGATTCTGCTTTTAATAACTTTGCCTCTAAAACCATAATTTTAAGAATTTTTTCAGCTTGTTTGGTCAAGGGTAAACTCTTTGAATCATGAATCTTTTTAGGATCGCGGGATTTCATGGAATTTTCGATGGCCCGTCTTAATAAAACAGGATTTATCTCTAAAGATTTTAAAACTCTTATTGCTAAATTGTCATTATCTCTTAGTAAACCAAGTATCAAATGTTCTACTCCAATGGTGTCGTGATTTAGGCGCAAAGCTTCTTCTCTGCTATTGGAGATAACTTCTTTAACTTCTGGTGAAAATTTTGCTTCCATATACTTTTTTATACTTCAATAATTAAGCCAACTGCTTTATGAACGACTAAGTTAAGTTTAATATTCTCTTTAAAAATCCTTTTTTCGACAATTTAGTTCACATCGATTTGTGATTTATCTATAATATTGATTAGTTTTGAAATATAACCTAAGATTAAGCACGACAAACCTAGAGAAATATGAAGTATTCTATCAGTAAAGAAGATCGATATGCGAATATTCAACCTGCAGAAGAAAATTTAACTGCCGCTTTTGCGCCTGCTCTAAAAACAGAATTTGTTTTGTTGATAAACGGTGGACATGATAATATTATATGTGATCTTAGCAAAGTGAATTATGTAGATTCTTCTGGCTTAAGTGCCTTCTTGGTAGGTGACCGTATTTGTAACGAAAAAAATGGCAAGTTTGTCCTATGCAATATAAGCTCTTCCCTAGAGAAACTATTGAAAATGTCTCAACTAGACAGTATTTTAAATGTTGTTCCGACACTTTCTGAAGCAATAGACTTGGTCTTACTTCACCAATTGGAACGCGATCTAAGAGAGTAGTTTTATGGCTGCTTTTAAGCTAACCATTTTAGGTAGCAATTCAGCGGTTCCTGCTCATAATAGGCATCCATCTTCCCAAGTTTTAAGACATAATCAAACGGATATTCTCATCGATTGCGGAGAAGGTGCGCAGTTTCAAATGAACAAATTCAAAATTAAAAGAGGGCGTCTAAACCATATCCTGATTTCTCATATGCATGGTGACCATTATTTTGGACTTGTCGGCTTATTGAACTCATTTAAGTTAAATAATCGGCAACATGCCTTACATATTTATGGTCCACCTGAACTAGAGCCTATCATTTCTTTACAAACGAATTATAAGGACTCGAATTGGCCTTATCCCTTGCATTTTTATCCCATACGAATGGGAGAGGTTTATACCCTTTTTGAGACGGAAGAACTCATCGTGAGTACCATTCCTTTAAAACACAAGATTGCTTGTAATGGATTTTTAATAAGAGAAAAGGTCAAAGCTAGGAAAGTAATTGCAGCAGCCATTCGAACTTATAAGGTACCTAATCATACCATAAAGGCCATTAAGAATGGAGAAGATTTTATTCAACCAACAGGGGATATCATACACAATGAATTACTTACAGCAAATCCTCCAGACTCCTTTGCTTATGCATATTGCTCTGATACCTTATACGATGAATCGATAGTTCCTCTTATTAAAGGAATTGATGTTTTATACCACGAGGCAACTTTCAGGGAGGAAAGTAAAGATAAAGCAGCTTTACGATTCCATAGTACGGCAAAACAGGCGGCAAATATTGCTAAAAAAGCTGGTGTGGGACAGCTAATTATTGGTCATTATTCTGCAAAATATAAAGATTTATTTCCATTGCTGTTAGAGGCTCAAGAGGTTTTCCCTGCTACTGTTTTAGCTAAAGAGGGTGACAGCTATAGCATTCCAAATGATTGAGTTACTCCCGTTTTAGATCGTACTTTTCTATTTTGTTATACAAGTGGCTTCTTTGGATGTCTAAAATATCAGCTGTTTTTGAAACATTCCAAGAATTTTTCTTCAACTTATCCTCTATGAACATGCGTTCCATGTATTCTTTGAAGTCCTGAAATTTTTGAAATTGATCAAAAAGTAATTTTGGAGATTTAGCACTGACTGCGTTAGAGACGTAATTGTTTACGTCTTCTTCTGTGATTTTCTCTCCACCTAATATAACTAAGCGTTCGATGATATTCCTTAGTTCTCTGATATTGCCAGTATAGTCGAATTGACCCAATGCTTCAAAAGCTGAAGGAGTAATCGTTTTAATTGGCATTCCATAATCTTCACAAATTTCTTTAACAAATCTGTCTGATAACAATGGGATATCATTTTTTCTATCATTCAAGGATGGAACATGCAGTAAAATGACACTGAGCCGATGATATAGGTCCATTCTAAAATTCTTGGCATCTATTTCGGCCAACAAATCTTTATTCGTAGCTGCTACTACTCTCACGTCAACTTTAATTTCTTTATCTCCACCAACACGAGTAATTTTACCTTCTTGCAAAGCTCTGAGCACTTTAGCTTGTGCAGAGAGATCCATATCTCCAATTTCGTCGAGAAAAAGGGTTCCTCCATTAGCTTGTTCAAACTTCCCAATTCGTTGTTTTATAGCTGATGTAAATGCTCCTTTTTCGTGCCCAAACATCTCACTTTCTATTAATTCTGCTGGTATTGCGGCACAATTTAGCTCAACTAATGGGCCTTTGGATCGGTTACTTTTCTCATGAAGCCAACGTGCGACAAGTTCTTTACCTGTTCCATTATCTCCAGTGACTAAAACTCTTGCATCAGTAGGAGCTACACGTTCTATAGTTGCAAGAATCTTCTTAATAGCAGGACTTTCGCCAACAATATCACGGCTTTTTGAAACCTTTCTTTTAAGAACCTTGGTTTCGGTGATTAAAGTAGATTTATCTAATGCATTTCTAACGGTAATCAATAATCGATTTAAATCAGGTGGCTTTTGCAAATAATCATAAGCGCCCTTTTTAACACATTCTACAGCGGTCTCGAGGGTGCCATGGCCAGAGATCATGATGAAAGGAGTATCTGGATTTTCCGCAGCTGCTTTTTCTAAGACTTCGATACCATCCATTTTAGGCATTTTGATATCTAACAAAACTACATCGTAGTGATTGTTGGATATCATTTCGTAACCTTTCGCACCATCAACAGCTTCCTCAACTTTATACTTTTCGTATTCTAAAATTTCTTTCAGGGTATTACGAATACTTCGTTCATCATCTACAATTAGAATCTTAGCCATACTTCATTAGAATTTTGTGCAGTGTACAAAATTATGTACAATTAAAATCAGAACCAAATTAATGTCCACTAAAATAAACAATAGGTGGAATAAAAAGCAGGTCTATAAGCCGGGTTCTGTATCCGCCATATGGCGGATGCTCATTATTTATCTCGCTCCTTCATTACTGAAGGAATCTAGCTGCCTACCCACGGAAATCGGACTAGCTATCCTCAGGCTCCCGCTTATTTGGCATTGCAACGCTATGGGTTTACTCACACAACTTGTCACCAAACTGTGTCGTGAGCTCTTACCTCACGTTTTCACCTTTGTCCACCGGCTGGTGGATAGTTATTTTCTGTAGCACTTTCCTCCTAAATATTTAGGACTGGCCGTTAACCAGATAGCTGCTATACGTTGCCCGGACTTTCCTCTATCTCGTTCCGAAATTTCGAAATCAAAGTAGCAATGAGCCGACCTGCAAGGCAAAGATAGCTTGATTAATCTATTTTCTGTTAAATACATTCGTTATTAAAATGCTAGCTTTGCTTTTATGCGTAAATTAAGGTGGCAGTTAGCACAATTTTTTGAGCGAATATGGTGGAATAATTATTTAAGAAATAAAACTCCACAAGAGTATTTACTATGGAAGACCGCATACTGGAAAAGTTTTTTAAATAAATTGAATATTGATCAAGCATCAATAAAACCACCTATAATGGATGTGGGCTGCGGACCGGCTGGAATATTTACAATTCTTCAAGATAAAAATGTAACTGCTTTAGATCCATTGATAAATGAGTACCAAAACCTAAGTATTTTTAGTCAAAGTGATTATTCTCAGGTAAATTTTATTGATAAAAGTTTTGAAGATTATAATGCCAAAGAATCCTACCAAATTGTATTTTGCTTGAACGCAGTTAATCATTTTATCGATTTAAAAGGAAGCTTTAAAAAGCTGAATCATTTTACAGCAAAAAATGGCCATCTAGTCGTCTCCATTGATGCGCACAATCATAGCTTGTTCAGGCATTTATTTGCGTGGATTCCTTTTGACATCTTACACCCTCATCAATATACTTTAGAGGAATACATGGATTTCATGAACGATAATGGATTTAAAATACAGCAAAAATTATGTATTAAAAAGGCCTTTTTCTTTGATTATTGGGTGCTTGTTGGCCATAAAATTTAGTGTTTTTAGTCACATTAATGCGTTCGAAAATTTCTAGGTCTAGGGTTTAATGGCTGCTGTTGATTCAAGAGATTGGTGCGTGAGAGAAATTAATATTAGATTTTAGTACTAGTCCTCTAAAAGTTTTTTCAACTCATTCAATTTCATCAAGGCTTCCACAGGGGTCAATGTATTGACGTCAATGTATTCGATAAGTTCTTTTAATGCTGTGGCTTTTGGATCTACAGCATCAAAAATACTTAACTGTGTATACGCAGATATTTGCTTTACATTTTCCTGTAAGTCGCTATCGATGTGTTTCTTTTCTAGCTGCTTGAGGATTTCATTAGCTCGGTTCACAATTTCTTTGGGCATGCCTGCCATCTTAGCGACATGAATACCAAAGCTATGTTTAGAGCCTCCGGGAACTAATTTTCTTAGGAACAAAACTTTATTTTTCAACTCTTTTGTAGAGATATTAAAGTTTTTAATTCTTGGGTATTTTTCTGCCAATTCATTTAATTCGTGGTAATGCGTAGCGAATAATGTTTTAGCAGCAAACTTAGGGTGATTATGAAGATATTCAGCAATACTCCATGCTATCGATATTCCGTCATAGGTACTTGTTCCTCGTCCAATTTCATCTAACAAGATCAAACTTCTATTGCTTATATTGTTTACAATATTGGCAGTTTCATTCATTTCGACCATAAAGGTGCTTTCTCCACTGCTAATATTATCGCTCGCGCCAACACGGGTGAATATTTTATCAACTAAACCAATTGTAGCGCTTTTGGCAGGCACAAAGCATCCCATTTGAGCCATTAGAACAATTAAAGCGGTTTGTCTTAAAACAGCCGATTTACCTGACATATTCGGTCCAGTAATCATGATGATTTGCTGTTCTTCATTGTTTAAATAAATGTCATTAGGCACATAGCTTTCCTCTGCAGGCAACTGAGCTTCAATCACTGGGTGTCTTCCTTCTTTAATGTCAATGACTAGTGAATCATTAATTTGAGGTCGACAATAATTATATTTTTCTGAAATCTTGGAAAAAGAGAGTAAACAGTCTATTTGTGCTAAAAGAAAAGCATTTAACTGAATGGGTTGTATATAGCTTCGAAGATAATTAACAAGTTCTGTATATAATTTTGCTTCTAAGGTTTGAATTTTGTCTTGCGCACCTAATATTTTGTCTTCATACTCTTTAAGCTCTTCTGTGATGTATCGCTCTGCAGCAGTCAAAGTTTGTTTTCGAATCCAACCTTCAGGTACCCTGTCTTTGTGTGTGTTTCTTACTTCAAGATAATATCCAAAAACATTATTAAAGCCAATTTTAAGGGAGCTAATGCCTGTTTTTTTGGCTTCTCTTTGTTGAATTTCAATAAGAAAATCCTTCCCTTTCGTAGATATTTCACGCAATTCATCCAACTCCTCGTTTACGCCGGTCTTAATGCTGTTGCTTTTGTGCAATTGAGCGGGTGCGTCTTCTTCTAATTCTCTATCCAATTTTTCAATTAAAATAGGACAGGGATTAAGTTGGTCGGCAAGCCTACCTAGAGCTGTAATTTTACTAGAAGCCATTAGCTCTTTAATTGGCGCTATGGCTTGCATGGCTCGTTTGAGTTGAGCAAGCTCCCTTGGACTTATTTTTCCCGAGGGAACTTTTGCAATCATTCTTTCTATATCACCAAGCTTTTTGAGGGCAGCGATAAGGGTGGCTTGTGTTGCTGTATTGACTAAAAAGTAGTCTACAATATCCTGTCTCTCGGCTATTTTTACTTGGTCTACCAAAGGCATTAGAATCCATTTCTTCATCAGCCGAGCACCCATTGGGCTCACTGTAAAGTCAAGAACGTCCGATAATGTTTTGGCGTCATTGTGATGACTATAAGTTAACTCTAAATTTTTGATACTAAACTTATCCATCCAAACATGGCTATCCTCAGTTAATCTAGAAAGTGTATTTAGTTGTTGAATGTCGGTCAAATGATTGTCTGCAAAATAATGGAGTGCTGCCCCTGAGGCCAATATTATTTCTGGAGATTGCTCAATTCCAAATCCTTTTAAGGATTTCACTTCAAAATGTTTTTCAATGGTTTCAGTACCATATTCATTAGTGTACAACCAATCTTCTAATCTATAATGGTAATATTGAGTCCCAATTTTTTCAAGATATAAAGCTTCTTGTTTTTTTGGAATCAAGACTTCCGAAGGGTTAAAACTTTGCAATAGCTTTTCCAGATAGGACAGGCTCCCTTCTGCGACATAAAATTCGCCGGTTGAAATATCAATAAATGATACTCCATGCGTGCTTGAGCCAAAATAAACAGAAGCTAAAAAATTATTATTACCCGTTTCTAGAATGTTATCGTTTAAAGCAACACCTGGTGTTATCAACTCTGTAACACCTCGTTTTACTATTTTCTTTTCCTTCGATGGTTTTTCTAACTGATCACAAATAGCAACACGGTAACCAGCTCTTACTAGTTTAGGCAGGTAGGTATCCAAACTATGGTATGGGAAGCCGGCCAATTCAATCTCAGATGCAGATCCATTATGTCTTTTTGTTAGAATAATACCTAAAACTTTTGCTGCAATAATCGCATCTTCACCAAAGGTTTCATAGAAATCGCCAACACGAAAAAGCAATATAGCATCATGATGCTTTGCTTTGATCGCATAGTACTGCTTCATTAATGGGGTAGGTGCTTTTTTCTTGGTAGCCATTATTACTTATATCCAATTTGGGATTAACAAAATTAACAATATCACTATGTTTGCAGGATTATTATTAACAAAATATATTCACTATATATCAACATGAATAGAAAAATCCCCAATGAAGAACTTAGTAGGCTGAGTCCAGAGGACTTTAAGGTCGCTGAAAAGACCCCAATTATAGTTGTTTTAGATAATATTCGAAGTCTAAATAATATTGGTGCAGTTTTTAGAACTAGTGATGCATTTTTGATTGAAAAGATTTATTTGTGCGGGATTACCGCACAGCCTCCTCATCGGGACATAAGAAAAACGGCTTTGGGTTCTACTGAAACTGTTGTTTGGGAGCATGTGAACGATACACTCGGCCTGGTCAAAGATTTGCGTAAGCGAGGTGGGAAAGTCTTTGCCATCGAACAGGTAGAGGGAAGCGTAATGTTGCAGAATTTTCAACCTCAGAAGACTAGTAAAACTATCTTGATTTTTGGTAATGAGGTAGATGGTGTTCAACAAGATGTAGTAAATCATTGTGATGGGGCCATAGAAATACCTCAATTAGGAACAAAACACAGCTTAAACATATCGGTTAGTGCTGGAATTGTTTTGTGGGATGTATTTCGAAAAATAAAAAATTGGAAGAATTAATTAACGACTATAAATCGCTTTAACTAGGAAAATCACCATGCTTCATTCTTAATTTTTTAAGTTGATTAATCCCCTTGTAGATTGCCTCTTGTGTTGCGTTTCGAATCTCTTCTAGATTTTCCTTGGCATAATCACTATTTAAGTGGCCGGTTGGGATAGCTTTACAAAATTTATAATAGATTTTTTTACGTTTGGGAAGAATTGACCCTTTAAGTCCTTTTATAATTGGAGGAATGGTTTCTCCACCTTTAAAATACTTATCTAAAATACCTTCTTTTTTCAACCAAACACCTAGCTTGGATTGTAAAAGATCCTTCTTGTCTGCTACAATGTCATATAACTCATCACCGCCTAATGAGGCAATAGGAATAATTGGGTAGCCATGAGTAATTGCCATTCTAACAAAGCCGAATCGGTTCTTCCAGTCCAATGCATAAGCATTGTCCTTTGTTTTACAAACTTCGTTTGCTCCTCCAGGAAAAACCAAAATGTGCTGCTTACTTTCCATTAACGATTGAGCATGCGATTTACTCGCTATTACTGCTCCTAAGTCGGTAAGGATACTTCGCCACAAGGGCAATGATTGGTGCATATTATCAACCAAAACCCGCAGGTAGATATCTTTGGTTTCATAAAGTTTAGGGATATACAATGGGCCATCGGTTATCCCTAATAGAGTATGGTTTGAGACATAAATGGCTGGGTTTTTTGCCGAAACATTACGTAATCCAATATATTCTGGTTGAAAGTACCAGTTCCCAATTTTTGCCAAGAATTTAATAATTTCTTTTGGTGGTGGTTTGAAATTTTCGTTGAGCTCAAGATAATCCGACATGCCAAAGGATTTGATTTAAACAAAACTAATAAATATTAAGTACAAAATTTAACTAGCCATAAGCGTTACTTTACGCTGAGTTTGGAGTTGAATAGCACTCCAGTAATTGTTCTGTCTACATTTAATGTGGTTGATGGTTTTCGATATATGCAGATGATAATTACATGGGTGTTGCTTGGTATTACTGAAGGATGTGGATAATTGATAACTCTCTATTTTTAGATTAACTACTTTTGTCAATCACAAAATCAATTAAATCATTATTTATGAGAAATTTTAAAGAACCCAATGCTCTTAACGATGTTTCTGCATTTCATGAGACTTTTAATGCACCTATACTTGATGCACCTATGATACCATCTAAGGACCGGTGCGAATTGAGAGTATCTCTGCTTCAAGAGGAGTTAAATGAACTTAAGGAGGCGATTAATGATAGTGATTTAGTAGAAATTGCAGATGCATTAGCAGATATTCAATATGTTCTATCTGGAGCAATATTGGAGTTTGGCTTGGGGGATAAATTTAAATCATTGTTTGATGAAGTTCAGCGCAGTAATATGAGTAAGGCATGTGCGAGCCTTAACGAAGCTGAATCAACTCAGAAAGTTTATGAAAAGAAGGATGGCACAGCATCCTTTATTCAACAAAAAGAAGATAAATACTTAGTTTATCGAAAAGAAGATAATAAAGTATTGAAATCCGTCAATTATTCTCCTGCAGATTTGAAATCGATATTGGATGCCTAAGAAATATTATTTTTTCCAAGCCTCACAAATCCAATAAGACTAGCTTGGCATCAATTTTCTTTAACAAGTATTTACACTAATTGGTTTACGCATATTTTAAATTCTTAAAAACTGCTTATTGTTACCGAATTTTCGAACTTTGCTAGATCTTTATTTAATTTCGCATCAAATTATTACCTATTGAATGTCAAAGCCTGAAAGAAAGCCTAAAATTAAAGGACATCTATTGTACAATTCTTTGCCGCATGTTTGGCAAGAATTAAAAAAGGATAATGAAATTAAAGGAGTCTATAGAAAAAAAGCTGCGTTAATTTCATGGATGGTGTATTGTGTGATGCGTCCTCTGGTAGCCTTACAAAATCTGATTTTTGGTAAACGAATCAAAGCGGAAGATTTATCTGATAAACCTCCAGTTTTTATTCTAGGGCATTGGCGAAGCGGCACGACCCATGTTCATTACCTTTTTCATAAAGATCCTCAGTTTGGTACATTGAGTAATTATCAGAGTTTTTTGTTTAATATAGCTATGCTAAGTAAGTCATGGTTGAAGTTTTTACTTTCTCCGCTGATGCCCGAAACTAGACCACAAGATAATGTGCGTGTGGATACAGATCTACCAGCTGAGGAAGAACAGCCACTCAGTATTATGAGCACCAAGACAGGATTCCACACCTGGAGTTTTCCTAGTAATCGTTCATATTTTGATAAATACAATACCTTTAAAGGGATAAATGAGGATGAAAAAAAGGCTTGGCAAGATGATTATCTTTTGGTGCTAAAGAATATAAGCTACTATAATGATGGGAAACGTTTGGTTTTGAAAAACCCGCACAATACCTCAAGAGTCAAGGAATTATTGGAGTTGTTTCCAGATGCAAAGTTTGTTTTTATACATCGAAACCCCTATGATGTGTTTGTTTCTACTAGGCATCTTATTTTTCGGGCGGTTAAAATACAGTTTCTCGAATTTGTATCGCATGAACAAATAGAGGATATGATTATGTATTTTTTTGAGCGTACTATGAAAAAGTATATCGCGGAAAAGAATCTTATACCCAAAGGTAATTTGGTTGAAGTGAGTTTTGATGAAATGGAAACGGATTCTTCGAGTCAAATAGCGCGCATGTATAAGGAGTTGTCCTTGCCTAATTTTGACAAAGCTCAACCTTTTATTCAAGAATACATTAACTCGGTTAAAAATTACAAGAAAAATAATTTTCGAAATATAAGTCCTGAAACTCATCGAAGAATAAATAAAGAATGGGCATTCGCTTTTGAAGAATGGGGATACCCTGTCGAGGAAGTTTAGTTACTTCTCTTTAAAACCTGACTAGCAAACAGCAATCGTATCACTCTATAGCTTAATGCAACAGCCTTTTGCTGATGTTATACAGCATTCTTATCCTGTCTAAATTTTTATGATCTGGTATATTCAATTTCAAAGACTTAAGAAAATTCAAGATGTAAAGCAATTCTGATTCTAAAGATTTTATATTTTTCAGCTGGCAAAAATTGTTTATTATAAAGCTAAATTAATGTGGTATAAATGTAAAGTTACGCTTCAATTCGTTTATATTTGCTCTTCATGAGCCCTCGAATCATCTTAGATACCGCTCGTTTTCAATTAGTCATCGACAGACTATGTCATCAATTAATTGAAAATCATGGTGATTTTAAAGAAACCGCTATTATTGGCGTTCAACCCAGGGGTATTTATCTAGCAGAGAGAATTGCAAAACGAATTGCCAAGATTAGTAAGAACAAGAATATTCCAATAGGTAAATTGGATATCACTTTTTATCGAGATGATTTCCGCACCAATAAATCGCCACTTAAAGCAAATAAAACAGACATTGAGTTTTCATTGGAAGGGAAACAAATAATTTTAGTCGATGACGTTTTATATACGGGCAGAACAATCCGCTCTGCGTTAGATGCCTTACTAGATTTTGGACGACCATCAGATGTTGAATTACTCGTTTTAATTGATAGACGCTTGCACAGGCATTTTCCAATACAAGCAAAGTATGCGGGTAAAACTATTGATTCTATCATTAATGAAAAGGTTTTAGTAGAGTGGCAAGAGCAAGGTGAGGAAGATAAAGTTTGGTTAATTGATAAAACAAATCTAGATAAATAATGAGTTTGTTGAGCCAAAAACACCTATTAGGGATTCAAGATATTAGCAAAGCGGATATTCGTTTGATATTCGAAACGGCGAAACAATTTAAAGAGGTTTTAAATCGACCAATTAAGAAGGTGCCTTCCCTGAGGGATATCACTATAGCCAATCTGTTTTTCGAAAATTCAACGCGAACTAGGGTGTCGTTTGAGTTAGCAGAAAAACGTCTATCTGCCGATGTGGTTAATTTTTCTGCTTCTTCATCTTCGACTAAGAAGGGAGAAACTCTCATTGATACAGTAAATAATATCTTGGCCATGAAGGTAGATATGATTGTTATGCGGCATCCAAGTCCTGGAGCGCATGCAATGCTCTCGAAGCACGTTGATGCACAAATAATTAATGCAGGTGACGGAACACATGAGCATCCAACTCAAGCACTGTTAGATGCTTTTAGTATGGAGGAGAAGGTGGGTGATTTGAATGGAAAAAATATCTTGATATGCGGAGATGTAAAGCATAGTCGTGTTGCGTTATCGAATATCCTATGTTTGAAAAAACTTGGAGCAAAGGTCCGGGTATGTGGTCCTCCAACATTGATCCCCAAGTATATAGAAAGTATGGGTGTGCAAGTGTCCTATGATATGAAAGAGAGCCTGGCTTGGTGCGATATTGCTAATGTATTAAGAATTCAATTGGAACGGCAGGATATTAAATATATACCTAGTCTACGCGAATATAGTATTGCTTTTGGTATTAATAAATCCCTATTAAATAGTCTAAAGAAAGAAATTGTCATTATGCATCCTGGCCCAATGAATAGGGGGGTTGAAATAGATAGTGATGTAGCTGATTCTGAACATTCCATTATACTTCAACAAGTTGAAAATGGGGTTGCAATTCGCATGGCTGTATTGTATTTACTTGCAGGCAAAAAAGAGTAATTTTTTTTAACTCAAGTACTATGCATTTGGTGTATTCATAATAAATTTGGTAAATTGAGAATATTGCAACTTTGTAAAAAATCACCAACTCCACAAATTGATGGAGAATCTATTGCTATTCATCAAATTTCTAAATCTATAGTTGCTAAAGGCCACCAACTTGATATTTTGGCAATGTTAACCGAGAAACATGCTCAATACGATAGGCAAGGGGAGTTGAATGACGCGAATTATAGCTATGTAAGGGTGCGCACGAAAATTAGTGGGCTGGGAGCATTTAGGCGTATTTTTTCTAAGATTCCATATATTGTTGAACGGTTTTTTAATCAAGAATTTTTATTAGCCTTAATTCAGCTGTTGGGCAAGCATAAGTATGATATCATTATTTGTGAAGGAGTTTTTTTAGGCCCTTATTTGGAATCGATTCGAAAATATAGCACTGCTAAGGTTGTTTTGAGAGCGCATAATGTTGAGCATATTATTTGGAAGAGGCTTGCAGCGTCCTATAATATTGGGTTTAAGCGATTTTATTTAAGACGAATTATGGTTCCTCAATTCACTCGCTATGAAGCGCAAGTCATACAAGATATGGATGCGCTAATTCCAATTTCTCCGGTAGATGAGTCTTATTTTCAGGGTTTAACCAAGATTCCTATAAAATGTATACCTGTAGCATTGGATAAATATGAAAAGGCTGATTTGCCTCGTAAATTTTCAGTTGGTTTTCTTGGAGGTTTAGATTGGCAGCCAAATGTTGATGGGATAAAATGGTTCCTCAATGAGGTTTGGAAACCCTTCGTGGCAGATGGGAAGGATGCAGAGTTGCAGATAGCTGGCAGGAATACTCCTAAGGAGATGTTTAGTTGGGATTATAAAAAGGTAACTGTTTTGGGTGAAGTTGCCAGCGCCCATACATTCCTAAACAGTCAAAGTGTTATTGTTGTGCCTATATTTAGTGGAAGTGGGATGCGTGTAAAAATTATTGAGGCAATGGCTTTAGGTAAATGTATTTTAAGCACCACGATTGGAGCGGAAGGAATTCGCTGTGTGGATGATGAACACATCATTTTAAGTGAGTATTCTCATGACTGGATAAAGGCTTTGAAGGATTTGATGACTTCTTCTGAGCGTGTCAATAGAATCGGGGTCGCTGCAAAAAAGCTTACTGAACAAGAATATAGTATAGAACGATACACTGGAGATTTAGACGTATTTTTGCAGGGATTATGATCGATTTTTTGACAATTATTTTGATATTTTCTATTGCTTTGGTTGTTTATAGCTACCTTCTTTACCCAAGGATATTATCTTTTATCGCACGAGATAAATCACTGAAAGGGGCGTTTTATTCACTGGAAGAATTGCCCAAAATTGCCTTGGTGTTTGCGGCTTATAATGAAGAGAAAGTAATTGTCCAAAAACTTCAGAATATTGATCAGTTGAACTACCCATCTACCTTGTTGGATATTCATGTTGGTTTGGATCATCCAGATGACCAAACGGCCACGTTGATCCAGCAAAATATTCCATCTAATTTCTCTTTGGATGTGCACCATTTTAAAGAAAGGAGTGGAAAGGCTAATGTATTAAATAAAATGTTTAATTACTCTTTACAATTAACTGATTATGAAATTATTGTAATGATGGATGCTAATATTATTAGCAAGGATAATTGCCTGATTGAGTTGGTTAAATACTTTAAAAATCCGAAGGTTGGATTGGTTGGAGCGGTTGTAGAAAATACAATTCTAGCAGGATCTGAAATTGCCGAACAAGAACGATTTTACATGGCAAAAGAAAGTAAAATAAAGGTTAACGAGGGGCTTCTTTTTGGTGCAACAATTGGTGCGTTTGGAGCATGTTATGCGATTCGAACGAAGCATATAGTTTCAATCCCGTCCAATTACTTAATGGAGGATTTTTATTTAAGTTTAAATGTCTTGAAAGAGGATGCATCATGTATTACTAATCCCGCTGCTATTGTTTACGAGGATTTAAATGGAAGTATGCGAGAAGAGTTTAAACGTAAACGCAGAATTTCAACAGGTAATTTTCAAAACTTGAAAGCATATATTCACCTAGTTTGGACAAAAAATTGGCGAATAGGTTTTCCTTTTGTTTCTCATAAAATTCTGCGTTGGTTTAGTCCATTTTTACTACTCTTGTCGATCGCTACTTGCCTTGCCTTGTTTATATTAGATGGGGGTAACGCTTTTATTCGTTGTGCGTTTATATTGATGCTTCTTAATTTAATTTCACCTGTGTTAGATATTGTTTTGAAGCGAGCAAATATTAGCGTAAATTTGCTTCGAATACATCGATACTTTTTATGTATGAACATTGCGATGTTCTTGGGGTTTATTGATTGGATTAAAGGGGTTAAAACAAATATTTGGAAACCTACAAAGAGATTATGAGTAATATAAAGATGAATAGCATAGAAGAAGCCTTGGCTGATATACGTGAAGGGAAAGTTATCATTATTGTGGATGATGAGGATCGGGAGAATGAGGGAGATTTTGTCACTGCGGCAAGAAATGTTACCCCCGAGGTAATCAACTTTATGGCCAAGGAAGGTCGAGGTTTAATTTGCACGCCACTGACAGAGGAGCGGTGTGATGAACTTGAGTTAGACTTAATGGTTGGAAAGAATACGGTTTTACATCAAACTCAATTTACGGTTAGTGTTGATCTAATTGGTAAGGGCTGCACGACTGGTATTTCTGTGCAAGATCGTTCTAAAACGATTCAAGCGTTAATTGATCCTAACACCAAGCCTGAAGAACTGGGGAAGCCTGGTCATATATTCCCTTTAAAGGCCCGTAAGGGAGGTGTTTTAAGGCGCGCGGGTCACACTGAAGCAGCTATTGATATTTCGCGGTTGGCTGGTTTTGAGCCAGCAGGTGTGTTGGTTGAAATATTGAATGAAGATGGAAGCATGGCGCGGTTGCCGGATCTTATGATAGTTGCCAAAAAACATAACTTAAAGATTATCTCGATAGAGGATTTAATTGAGTATCGATTAAAACATGAAAGTCTTATTCAGGAAGAGGTGCAAATTGATATGCCAACAAAGCATGGAGAGTTTAAGTTAACAGCCTTTACCCAAATGAATACGGGAGATTTACATTTCGCTCTTTCCAAAGGAGAGTGGAATCCAGGTGATCCTGTCTTAACTCGGGTCCATTCTTCATGTTTAACGGGCGATCTATTAGATTCTTTAAGATGTGATTGTGGGGATCAACTTTCAGCAGCCTTACAAATGATAGAGAAGGAAGGTCAAGGTTTATTGCTTTATATGCAGCAAGAAGGTCGTGGAATAGGTTTATTAAATAAACTCAGGGCTTACAAATTGCAAGAAGAAGGATTGGATACTTATGAAGCCAATGAGAAATTGGGATTTGATATGGATCAACGGGACTATGGGGTTGGTGCGCAAATTTTAAGGCATCTAGGCGCAACAAAACTAAAGCTTATGTCCAATAACCCGAAGAAAAGAGTAGGATTGATTGGATATGGCATTGAAATAGTTGAAAATGTTTCTATTGAAATTTGTGCTAATCCGAATAATGAAAAGTATCTCCACACTAAAAAGGAGAAGGGTGGCCATGAAATCCTCAGAAACAATTAAGCATCCCGTTGTTGTTATTGGTGCCGGCATAGCTGGTCTAGCAGCAGCTTGTCGTTTAGCACGTCAAGGGGAAAAAGTCATTCTGTATGAATCGGCACCCACTTTCGGGGGCAAGGTAGGTGAAATTAATAATAAGGGGTTCCGATTTGACAAAGGTCCTTCGCTGTTTACGCTTCCCGAGATATTAGATGAATTATTTTTGGATTGCGGTAAAAATCCTCGTGATTTCTACAGCTACTATCAGCTTCCTGTGGTGACCAAGTATATCTATCCAGATGGTTTGCAACTTAAAGCATATGCCAATCTAGAAGATTTTAAGCAAGAGCTTATTAATAAATTGGGTGAAAAAAAACTGGACTTGGATCGTTTTTTCAAACATATTCAGCAGGTTTATGATTTTGTGTTCCCCATTTTTTTAGAAAATCCTATTCGAGAATTTAAGAAGCATCTGAAAGTTTCCTGGTGGGAGTCTTTTAAGATGTTGATGAAAATAGAAAGTTTTAAAACTTTAGATGCTAGCAACCAGTCGTGGTTTAAGCATAACAAAACGGTACAACTGTTTAATCGGTTTGCTACATATAATGGTTCTAATCCCTATAGGGCTCCTGCCACATTAAATGTAATTCCGCATCTAGAACATAAGCTAGGTGCTTATTATGTAAAGGGAGGGATGCGTAAAGTTGTGCAAGCAATGTATGACTTGGCGGTGGATCAAGGTGTTGAGTTTAGATTTAACTCTCCCGTGAGCCAAATCTTGATTGAAAACGGAGCGGCTAGGGGTGTAGTGATTAATAATGCGGTGGTGCCAGCCAAAGCTGTCTTTTGTAATATGGATATCAACAAAGCATATCCTGCTTTACTGCCAAAAGAACCTCAACCAAAGCTTTTACTTAATCAAGAAAAATCTACATCGGCCTTGGTATTTTATTGGGGAATGAATTTATCTGAGACTAAGTTTGATGTGCACAATGTGCTTTTTTCTAAAGATTATAAATATGAATTTGATTGTCTTTCAAAAGGAGAAGTAAGTGATGATCCTACGGTTTATGTCTACATCAGCTCAAAAGCAGATTCAGGTGATGCCCCGAAAGGAAAAGAAAACTGGTTTGTAATGATAAATGTTCCGCCAAATAAAGGACAAAACTGGCCAGGTATTATTGAAACTGCACGGAAGAATATTCTGGATAAGTTGAACCATCATTTTGATGAAGATGTGTCAGCTTTTATTGAAATGGAAGAAGTTTTAGATCCGATTAAAATTGAACAGTTTACATCTTCTTATCAAGGAGCCTTGTACGGAAATAGCAGTAATAGTATGTTTTCTGCATTCTTAAGACACCCCCATCAAAATAAAAAGTTAAAAAGTTTGTTCTTTGTTGGAGGGAGTACTCATCCGGGTGGAGGAATTCCTCTTTGTTTACTATCAGCTAAAATTGCAACTCATGCCTACTGACTCAATTAAAAATAGACCTTCTTTCATTGCTATGGGAGTTATTCTAATACTGCATTTTGTAGGAATTTTTGGATTGCATTCAATCTATTCGAATTATTTTGCGCTATTAACTCCACTAAACTTAATCATCACCTTTATACTGATATTGCCTTTCAAGGAAAACACGAGCTCAAGATTGATTGTATTTTTCATCTTAGCTTTTGCTTTGGGAATGCTTGTGGAGATTATAGGCGTGCAAACTGGAATTCCTTTTGGAAGCTATTATTATACCTCCAGAATGTCCTTAGCAGTTTGTGGAGTCCCGCTCATGATTGGAATCAATTGGTTTCTTTTAAGCTACGGCTTAATTAGTGGCGTAAATTACCTTGCTAAAGATGTTTTTTTTATCTGGAAAGTTTTACTGTGTGCGGCTTTAATGACATTTATGGATATACTAATTGAGCCCTTTGCCATAAAGCATCAATTGTGGGTTTGGGAAAGTGCTCATGTACCTATTCAAAATTATATAACTTGGTTTGTTGTTTCTTCGATTATTTTTTTATTCGGCTTTAAAATTATTCCAAACGAAAAAAATAGGGTGGCGGCATTTACAATAGTAGTTTTTTTCTTGTTTTTTGGAGTAAACTATTTGATAAAGTAATTGTTGTATATTAGTGACAAGCATGGGACAGTATTCAATAAAAGACTTAGAAGTCTTATCTGGTATCAAAGCGCATACGCTGAGAATCTGGGAACAGCGCTACAAAATAGTTGAGCCCAAACGCACGGATACGAATATTCGGTATTATACGGACGAGCAGTTAAAAACTATATTAAATGTATCTGTTCTGAATGGTTCGGGGCGGAAAATTTCTAAAATAGCAAGTTTAACTTCAACAGAAATAGCACACGAAGTTTTAGCAATGAATCAAGAACACCTTAATGAGGGTGTATATATCAATCAATTGGTTGAAGGGATGATTTGCTTAGATAAAAAGTTAATACTCAATATTCTTAAAAAATCAGAAAATTTTGATTCGCTGACAGATTTCTTTTTAAAGGTAGTTTTCCCCTTTTTAGCTAGGGTGGGTATGTTGTGGTCTTCGAATAGTATCAATCCCGGTCAAGAGCATTTTGCCTCCAACATAATTAAGAGGTTTCTACTAAATAAAATAGAAAGTCTTAGTGAGCCACATTCAGATGATCCAATGTTCTTATTGTTTCTTCCTGAGGGAGATTGGCACGAGTTAAGTCTTCTGGTAGCAGAGTATATTTTAAAGAATAATGGAAACAGAGTGCTGTATCTGGGAGCATCTGTTCCGGATAGTGATGTGAAAGCGATATTAAGTCTGACTAAAATTGACTATTTGTTGTGCGTCAGTATCCTATCCCAGCCCTTAGAATCGATTCAGAATACAATCAACCGAATCGCTGAACTTTCTCATCCTGTTGCTCTCATGTTTGCTGGAAGAGCGTTTTATCATCCGGATTTAAAGTTTCCAAAAGAAGCTAGAATTGTATACTCCTTCGAGGATCTAGGCGCTTCTTAACATATTTTGTTTAACATTGTGGAAAATTAATTAAACAAAACTCTTTGTGTTTAATTTTATTTTGTTTAGGTTTACGTCATAAAAGTTAAACAAAATGATTCTAGCAAAAAATTTCTACCAGGAAGTGAAGCCTTTTGAGCTTCTTTTAAAATCTGTTGCCTTCAACTTGACCAAGTCATCCGCAGACGCAGAGGATTTATTACAAGACACTTATTTTAAAGCTTGTAAAAGTATAAGCAAATATCAGGAAGGAACAAACCTGAAAGCTTGGATGATCACTATAATGAAGAATACCTTCATAAATAATTATCGCAAGCGCAAGAAAGAGCAGGAAACAATTTCCAAGCCGGGTGAAATAAATGACAGTATGTTGCATCACAGTGCAAGAGAAATAGAGCCTGGTGTACGAATTCTTTTAAGTGAGACCATTAAAATGGCGATTGATACCCTAAAACCGGAAATGAAAATTACCTTTATGATGTATTTTCAAGGTTATAAATACCATGAAATAGCTGAAAAATTAGACTTACCTTTGGGTACAGTAAAAAGTCGAATTTTCTTAGCGAGAAAAGAAATGGTTGCATTCCTTCAAAAAAACGGAATCCACCACTCGAGTTTAGCATCATAATGAAAGATACAATTGTCATAGGAAGCGGTTTTGCAGGTTTAGCAGCTGCTTGCTATTTGGCTAAGGAAGGAAAAAGTGTTCTTGTCCTAGAAAAAAATGAAAGTATAGGTGGACGTGCCTCTTTCTTTAAGGCTGAGGGTTTTTCTTTCGACATGGGTCCGAGTTGGTATTGGATGCCAGATGTTTTTGAGAAATTCTTCTCAGACTTTGGCAAAAAACCAAGTGATTACTACACCTTAGAGCGACTTGATCCTGGATATAAAGTATTTTATGGCAAGGAAGATGAGTTTGAAGTCCCTGCCTCTACCAAAGATCTGGGTCTACTTTTTGAAGAATTAGAACCTGGAGCAGCAATTCAACTCGAGAAATTCCTCAAAGATGCAAAGTACAAATACGATCGTGGAATTAATGACCTCATAAATAAACCTTCGTTAAGTTTATTGGAGTTTGCTAATCCTCTTTTATTGAAGGATTTGTTTGCATTGGATTTACTAAGTTCGATTGAAGGTTTGGTAGGTCGATACTTTAAGCATCCAAAGATTCGTAAGTTATTGGAGTTCCCTTCGTATTTTTTAGGAGCTACTCCAAATAAAATTCCAGCACTTTACAGCTTAATGAATTTTGCAGACCTTCAATTAGGAACCTGGTATCCTATTGGTGGAATGCACGAAATCATCAAAGCTATGCATAAGGTGGCCTTAGACTTAGGGGTTGAGTTTCATACCGATACTGCAGTCGAAAAAATAAATATAGATAATGGTGTGGTAACCAGTTTAGATACAAATAACGGGGTATTTAAATCAAAAAGTGTAGTGGCAGCAGCAGATTATAACTTTGTTGAGCAAAATTTAATTCCAGCATCATACCGACAATATGACGCTGCTTATTGGGATAAGCAAATTTTGGCTCCTTCTTCCTTAATATTTTATTTAGGTTTTAATAAGAAAATCAAAAATCTGCGCCACCACAATCTATTTTTTGATAAAGATTTCAAGGCCTTTGGGGAGGATATTTATGAGCAGCCAAAATGGCCAGAAGAACCATTGTTTTATGCTTGTGTTCCCTCAAAAACAGATGAATCAGTAGCTCCTGATGGTTGTGAAAATATTTTTCTACTTATGCCAGTTTCTCCGGATATAGAGGGTAGTGATGATATCCATACGCATTACTTGAAGCTCATGTTAGATCGAATTAGCGACTTTACCGGGGAGGAAATCAAAGCTGAAAATATTGTTTTTAAAAAGTCCTTTGCCCATCAAGAGTTTAAAGATAGATATCATGCTTTTAAAGGAAATGCCTACGGTTTAGCAAATACTTTAAAACAAACAGCTATTTTTAAGCCGAAAATGATGAACTCAAAAATTAATAATTTAGTTTATGCAGGTCAATTGACTGTCCCAGGCCCAGGAGTACCCCCCTCATTAATTTCCGGGAAATTGGCAGCTGAACTGGCTATTAAACATTGTAAAATATAGACCTATGATCTCCCTATATAACAAGTTTGCAGAAAATAGCAGCAAAAATATAACTCATCTATATAGCACATCGTTCACTTTAGGCATCAAGATGCTGGATAAAAAGTTTCATAAACATATTTATAATGTCTATGGTTTAGTGCGCTTAGCTGATGAAATAGTGGATACTTTTCATGAACAAGATAAAAACAATTTACTAGACGAATTTGAAAAGGAGACCTTTGAAGCGGTTAAGAGAGGCTTAAGTACAAATCCTATTATACATGCTTATCAAATTACAGCCAAAAAATATAACATTGACAATAGTTTGTTAGATGCTTTTTTTAAGAGTATGAAGATGGATCTGCATCAGTTAGATTACAATGCTGAGAGTTATCGCGAGTATATATATGGTTCCGCAGAGGTAGTGGGTTTAATGTGTTTAAGGATTTTCACTAATGGTGATGATGATTTGTTTCAAAGCTTGAAAGGAGGCGCCAGAGCATTGGGTGCAGCTTTTCAAAAAGTAAATTTTCTTCGAGATATGCAAGAAGATTTTGAAGAGAGAGGTAGAACTTATTTTCCTGGCGTAGACTTTTTAAATTTTACGCAGGAGCAAAAGGTCATGATAGAACAAGATATCTTAAATGATTTTAATGCTGCAAGATTGGCGATTCTATCCCTTCCGGAATCAAGTAGATCGGGTGTTTATTTAGCTTATAAATATTATTTAAAATTATTTAAGAAGATTAGACGAGCTCCGGCAGAGGACATACTTAAACAAAGGTTTAGGGTGCCTGATATCGAAAAAATGTACGTACTCGCCAATACCTACTGCAGAAGTGTTATCGGTGCTTTGTAAGCAGGTTTGCTCAATTCATGCCCCGCTATAAATTATTGCGCTTACTTATCAGCTAATGATTCTAAAAAATCCTCGACTTGAGTAACATCTGCCACCTGTTTTAGTCTAAGGAATAAAGCCTTTTCAGCATAACTAATCAGTTATCGTTTAAAATGAATTAATTTTTGTTGCATTGTTTCAAACCGAAACGTTTTCACTTGGATTTGAAGTACTCGAAAGTCATGATGTTTAAGGATATCAGATTAAATGAATATGAAAAATCTTCGATGGGGATAGTAAATATTCGAGCTCCTAAATTTTCAGCATCATTATACCATACGATGGGACTAGCTGTAAACATGCCTGTAAGAAATCCATTGACCAAGATAAAGGGTAGCAAAGAAAGTAAAAATGCAAATATCAGGTAGACTAAATTATTAGGAGTTTTATAGCTGATATAAATAAGGATTAATGCGGTAAAACTAAATGTTACGGTTGTGTAAAGCCGTTCGGTAAATACAAAAGCAAGCAAAGCAAAAACTAAGGCCAATACCAATAAGCCTCGATTAAGATACCTTGACGCTTTAATCTTGAAATAACTTAAGGTCACTTCATAAATAAACAAACATGCAAATGGAATGATGAAGAAGAATCCACACTCTTCATAAGGTAAATTGAAAAATTCAGGCTTTAAATGATACTTTTCACTGAACCCCCATACTCCTAGGCGGGTATATAAAATATCTCCTACAATAAACAAGGAAGCCACTAGCGGTATACTTTTTACCAAGGAGGGAAAGTATTGTTTGAAATTGACTTTTTTATCAAAACTCAATATCAAAGGAAAGAATATACTACCCACCAAAGCTAATAAATAATAATAATGACTATCTATATTCATGCCAATAATCCTTTAGTGGGTACCTGCACCAATCCCTTTTTTTGAACACCTTCATTTTCAAGTATGTGGTTGGCTGCGAGCACTCCTGATACATAAGCTCCTTCCATTAACATCGCACAATTATCCATTTTTACCCAGTCACCTGCATAAAACAACCCTGGAACTTCTGTTTCAACAGTCGGCCGTTCTTTATATAGACCGGTATGGAAGGCAGAGAAATCATTTCTGAACTGATAGTATTCATGCACAATCTTAACTCCCTTAAGTTCAGGGAAGTAGTGATACATTTCATTGATTAACTCTTTTCGACAAGTCTCTTTGTCCATTCCCTCAGGAACAGCATAACTGTGTAATTCGAAGATTCCGCCCTTATTTTTTTCACTCCAAGCTGTCGATTCTTTTTCCATCTTATGGTAGAGGGTTACGCTATCCAGACATTTTAATCTATCCGTAAAAATGAAGAATGGTAGGCTTTGATCCGCCTCAAATTTATCTGTCCACAAGCGGATTACTGCATAATGACCAGAATTATTCAAGCCAGCAGCTTGACGGTTTAATGTATCATAAGACTCAAGTCCTACAGAGTTTCCTATAATATGCTTTGTAGCATTAACATCTGTTGCCATGATACAATAATCGTACTCTTGCCCCATTAATTCAAACTTTGAATCCTTGTATGATACTTTATCAATGCCCTGGTTCAAATGTATTCTTACCCCTTGGTCCTTCATAAAAGTGATGCAATAATCGATGAAGCTAGTTTGGAAATCACTGTCTAACACGTCATAAATTAAGCCTTTATCGTTACTGAGAAAATAGAAGTGAAAACCCTTGATTAATTCGGCCATTGACATGTTTTCGGGTTCTGCAAAAAATGCACGAGCAAAAGAGTTAAATACCAAGCGCATTTTCTTAGGCATAAATGTTCGTTTTGCAAATTGTGCAAAATTTTCTTCATCAAACTTTTTAAAAGTGGTGTTAAAATCAAATTGAAGTAAACCTAAGAAGGGCATACTAAATGGACTGATAAGGGTTAGCCAGTTAAAAACTCCATATTTTTTTAAATCAAGTACATTGAGTCCTGGCGTAGTCTCTACATCTTTGAATCCTTGTTTTTGGTTGTTTTCAAAAAGTAAAACATAGTCATCAATTGGAATAAGATGCTTGTGTGCTCCAATTTGTTTTAAGAATTCCAATAAATTAAAATACTGCCGGAAGAATGCATGAAATCCGTGCTCGGTTCGAAGGATTTCCCCATTGGATTCAAACTCCCATGAACCAACTTTACCTCCAAGGAAATGGGCTTTTTCAAACAGGTGCACATCAAAGCCTTTTTCTGCTAAGGCTGAAGCACTTGCAATACCCGCAATTCCTCCTCCGATAATGGCTACCTTCTTTGGCTTGGTCAATTTCTCTGCTTTTGAGAAATCTACAGTGCTTAGAGGTACTTTATAGTTTTGTAATCTTTTTTTAATCCAATTTCTCATTGCTTCTATTGAAGTTTTTGTTCCACAACTGCATAAAGCTGATTGTGGGTTCGTCTCCTTTTATAATTAAATCAGTTAATTTTTCTTTGTCATGCCAGTGCCTGTTGCTTTCTAGAAAAACAATATCTTCTTCAACAATCTGATCACTTTTTCTTTTCATAAACCACTTTGCAAAGGGAGGGTTAAATCGAAAAATATTTTTCCAGGCTGTAATTTGAATCATCATCAGCTCATTTTCATCAATCTCATAAAAATGCTCATAAATGACTAGTCGTCTTGCTGGGAAATGAAGATGTTTTGGAAAATAAGAGTCTAGCATACTACTGTGGGGGTACCAGAATGCAAATTTAGTCTGAATATGTTTCTCCCAACCAAAATATATTTGTTCGAACAAATTACTGTTGTTTATGCGCTGATAACTGCCATGCAGGCTTTTGTCCTTTATATCTATACTATATTCTGTTTTTGGTTCCCTCAATTTACCCAGTAAGGTATTAATACTGTGCTTATGCACATGATTGATATGTTGGGCGTCAAACAAACTTTCAGCGACCAGCTTAATATTAGCTTTAAGGGTGTGCCGGTTAAAGACATATGGGTAGTTGTCTAATTCAGGCATTTCGGGTAAAATAGCTTCCTGCATTTTACTCTCTTCACCAAAATAGACCCAGTAAGCCTTGTACTTATATTGTATGGGGTAAGCCTTTACACAAGCAGAGCTTGGTATGCTTTGATCATCCTCCAACATAGGAATATGCACGCAGGCACCAGAAGAGTTAAATTCCCAGCCATGGTAACCGCATTTTAGCTTACCCTCATGAACTTCACCATTTGAAAGGTGAACGTTTCGATGACAGCATCGATCTTCAAGCGCAGAAACCTTTCCTTCTGTATTCTTAAAAAGAACAATTTCTTCTCCTACTATTTTACGTTTAAGCAGCTTATTTCCTTTTAACTCCCTATCGAAGCAGGCGATATACCATTGATTTTTAATCATTTCTATTAATTAACAAATCTGTCAATAAATTGTTGATTTACAGTTTAATTTCTAATCCCAAGTCGCAGGGAAATAAACAAGTCTGTTCTGGGGTTTTTAATCCCCCGGAGCATTCAAGTTCTTACTTTTGTATTTAAATTTTTGATACTCTATTCTAATCCGCAGTGAATTGGCTTGCCTCAAGTTCTTCATCAAGAATATTCTCTATATGCACTAAACTTTCATACAATTGCTCATAGCTGTCAATAACAAAGTATTGTTTTTGAAAATCATGCTTGTAGAAAGGGGTTTGCACGATATGGCGGACATCATAAGGGTGTCTTGGAACATCTTTGTCATGCACTGCAAAATCAGATTCTCCAATTGAAGATAATATTCCAGCTCCGTATATTTTTATCTGCTCTTCTTCATTGATTAGGCCAAACTCAACAGTGAACCAATATAATCTGCTGATCATTTCAACCGCTTGAGGATTTTCAATATGCTTTAGAGCAATTTTAGCTAAACCTTGAACAAAATCAACGAAACTTTGAATACTCAAAAGGGGAACATGAGCAAAAACATCATGAAACATGTCGGGCTCTTCCAAATACTCTAACTCATTCTTTTTCCTTATCCACGTTGTAACCGGAAATCGTCTATTCGCTAAATATTGAAAAAAAGGTTTGTCTGCGATCAAACCAGGCACTACGAAAGTCCTCCAACCTGTAGCTGCTATTAGGTTTTGATTGACCGTTTTTATTTGAGGAATTTTATTACTTTCAAATCCACATAATTTTAGTCCTTTAAAAAAATCCTTGGTGGCATTTTCTTTAAGTTCAACCATTTGCCGTGAATAAAGAGTATTCCAAACTTCATGATCATCGGCTGAATATTTATCATATTCTTGAATCAATTTGTTTGCAGGCAGATCATAGGGTTTTTTATTCTCTAACATAGTTTAAAAGAATTTGAATGGTTGAGTAAAGATACAAAATCCTAAAAACTAAGACTCATTCTCTAGGATAAAATTTCTGAGCATATTTAGGGCGATTTGAGCGCTAATTTTTATATTATATTCCCGTTGATTAGTCAGTGAAAAACATTTGGCTTTAACTTCGTTTTTATTGCCTACTGCAATCCATACCGTTCCTACTGGTTTATCGGGTGTACCACCTCCAGGTCCAGCTATTCCGCTTACTGCAATACCATAATCAGTACCTATTTTCCTAAGGAGACCACGGGCCATCTCTTGAATAGTTTCTTCACTTACAGCTCCGAAGGTATGCAGGGTTTCTTTGTTAACGCCCAACAATCTTTCTTTAAAGTCATAACTGTAGGCTGTGATTGCACCTTCAAAATATGCGGAACTTCCGGGTATGGCAGTAATTAAATGTGAGATATATCCTCCTGTGCAACTTTCGGCAGTTGAAAGTGTCATTTTCTTTTTAAGCAATAAATCACCGATACATTTAGCTAAAGATTCATTTTCATTAAAGCTATATACATGTTGAGCTATTCGTTGACTAATTTTAGATTGTATTGCGCTTAAATTAGCTACAGCATCTGATGAATCTCCGTTAACCATTGCGGTCAGTCGAAGTTTTACATTCCCCAAATTGGGAAGATAAGCTAAAGTAGTTCCCAGAGGTAAGCTTGCTTCTATATCCTCAATTTTCTCATAGATAGCACTTTCTCCGATCCCTGCACTCATAATATACTTATTAATTATTGTAGGGAGATTTTTTTCAGAAACAATTTGAGGGAGCACATAATTACTCAACATATAGCGCATTTCATTGGGAACTCCTGGCATGGATATGTAAGTTTTATCATGATGCACAAACATCATTCCCATAGCAGTGCCTTTGTCATTCGGTATCAATTCTGCACCGGAGGGTATCATTGCTAATTTTCGATTAAGTTCAACTTGCTTATTGCCACGTTTTTTGAAATAAGATTCTATTTTTTTAAAAACACTTGCATTGAAGCATAATTCAGTTTTAAAAAAGTTAGCCAAAGCTTGTTTGGTGATATCATCCTTAGTTGGTCCTAATCCACCCGTAATAAAAATTATTTCTGCATTCTTCCCTGCAATTTGTAGTCCTTCATAAATACCATTGTAGGAGTCAGCGATTGAGAAGATGCCAGCTACTGCTATACCATTTGCAGCACTTTCTTTAGCGATGTATGCACTGTTAGTATCTACTGTAGAGCCATTAAGTATTTCATCACCAATGGTTAATATACTTGCTTTCATTTTGTTTTTGTCTTTGTTTTATAAGCCATTACAACTAAAGTTGTAAATTTGGCAAAGTATTTGACAAACTTAACTTAAAATAAGTAACTATGTTTAAAAAAATTCTCCCCTTGCTCTTAGTTTTTGCCGTTGTTGGCAGTGGTTGTGAGGCCGCTAAAAATATTTTACAACAAACTGGATCTGTCTTAGTGGGCGATGACAGCTATGTTCCAACTTCTGGTGAAGCAGGAAACGGATTAAAACAGGCCTTGGAAATTGGTATTGCTGCCGGATCTAATCGCTTGGCTGAAAGAGATGGTTATTTCGGTAATACCTTAGTCAAAGTATTGTTTCCTCCAGAAGCGCAAAAAGTTGAGGAGACCATGCGTAAATTGGGTCTTGGATCCATGGTGGACAAGGCGATTGAATCTTTTAACCGAGGAGCTGAAAAAGCTGCTAAAGAAGCTGCTCCAATTTTTGTTACGGCTATAAAGTCAATGACAATTAGTGACGCCATGGGTATTTTGCTAGGCGATCAAGATGCAGCTACATCCTACCTTAAATCTTCAACTTTACAACAGCTAAATACCCGGTTTACACCTATAATTGATAGAAGTCTTAACGAGGTTAATGCCACAAAATATTGGAAAGAGGTAATAGTACGGTACAATAAAATTCCTTTGGTAAAAAAAGTGAATCCTGATTTAACCGCTTATGTTACGGAGAAAGCACTGGATGGTTTGTTTTTAATGGTGGCTAAAGAAGAATTAAAAATCCGAGAAAACGTTTCATCAAGATCGACTGAATTACTTCAAAAAGTTTTTGCTTATGCAGATGCTCAAAAGTAGAAAATAAGTCTCTTTGAGCTTAGAATGAATGGGGGGGGGCTAGTCCTCCCTTTTTCTTTTTGAATAAATGTCGTTAAATTTGTGATATGGAAGAGCAAAAGCAAGAGCCTCAGCAAGATCAAAAAAATCAGGTAGAGCAGGTGCAAGAAAAACCAGAAGAAGCGCTGTTAAGTAAAGATGCAATTATTGAACGGTTTGAGGTTTTGGTTAAATCGGAAGATTTTATGAAGCATCCATCCACGGTTAAAGAATGGAAAGGACGTTTTCATCAGATAAGCAAAGCGGAGGAGGCTGCTCAACTTAAGGCACATAATGAAAAAGAGGAAAAGGATGAAGCGGAGATCTTTGTGCCGCAGATCCATCCATTAGATAATCGGTGGAAAGAGTTGCTTAATATCTATAATGATAAAGTAGTTTCTCATAACCAAGCGAGGGTAGATGCCGAAAAACAGAATCTAAAAGATAAAGAAGATCTTTTGGAAGCGTTGAAACTATTGGTCGAAGAAGAGATGAAAAATGTAGGTTCTGCATTTTCTTCTTTTTATTCTATACAAGATCGATGGAATGAGATAGGAGAAGTCAATAAATCAAAGTTCAAGCAACTGCAATATGACTACAGTCATTTTAGAGATTTGTTTTATTATAACGTGGGAATTCATGACCAACTAAAGAATTATGATTTCAAAAAAAATGCGACACAAAAGCAAGAGATAATTAAGGAGCTCAAAAGTTTAGCTAGCCAAGATAATATTCGAAAAATGGAGAAAGGCATTAAGGATATGCAGGCTAAGTGGGATGGAATAGGTCCAACCTCCAATGAAGTTTGGGAAGGATTGAAGAATGATTATTGGGAGACAGTTAATGCAATCTATGATAAGATAAGGGACCATTATAAGGCCATGCGCGAAGCTCAAGCAAAGGTTTTAGAAGAGAAAAATGCGCTGGTTCTGAAAATGGAAGAGATCATTGAAAAATCTGAGACATTTAGCTCGCCAAAGGAATGGATTCAGTCGAGCAAATCAGTAAACGATTTGCATAAAGAATGGAAAGCTGTAGGTTATGCTGCTCGATCGAAAGAAGAGGGGTTATGGTCTCGATTTAAGGAGATGTCTGATGATCTTCGTAAACGTCAAAATTTATTTTTTGATGAGCTTAAAGCGTCAAGTAATCAGATAGTAGCCGCTAAAAATAAGTTGATAGAAAAAGCTAAGGAGCTCAAAGTTTCAAAGGAATGGAAGAATACTTCAGAAGCCTTAATTAAATTGCAAAAGGATTGGAAGAATCTTGGACATGTTCAGTACAAACTCGATCAAAAGTTGTGGAACGAGTTTCGGAGTTCTTGTGATGATTTCTTTAATTCTAAAAAAGAGTATTTCGACACGCTGGACGAGCGACAAGCAGACCACTTTAAGCAGAAGCAAGGCATTTCCGTTAAAATTGCAAAAAGCAAGACAGAAGAAGAACTTAGAGGCTTGATAATTGACTGGCAAACAATCGACTATGTGCCCAAGGATAAAGTTGCTAAGGCAGATTCAAGCTTTAATGATTCCATAAAAAAAGCGGCAAAAACCTTGAAAATTGACGAAGATTCGTTGACGAAACTTCGTTTTGAAGCTAAAATTTCTGCTATAAAATCAGGTGAAAATTCTGAAGTTAAAATGAAAACTGAACGTCATTTTATCCAAACACAAATTGAAAAAGTACAAGAAGAGTTAATTCGATTTGAAGAGAACATGTCCTTTTTTGGACCGTCTAAAGGAGCTCAAAAACTTAAAGAAATTGTTGAGAAAAGGGTAGTAGAGGGAGAGGATAAGATCGCTGAATGGAAAGATCAATTAAAAATGTTACGCTAACTAATACACTAACACGGCGGTTTCATTCACACAATTGATTCCAGCTGGTATGATTGCTGATGAACAATCGCTTCTTATATTCCACTTGGTGTTGTACGCTAATTCAACTATTCTTAATTGATTGACCTTTTCAAGAAAAAGACTGGTGTCAATAGTGGAAGGATATGCCAGGTAGGACCAAGGCCCTCCGCATGGCTTACTTCCAATCGGTGTATAAGTCCATGATTGTGCATCAATACACGTTTGTCCTTTGACCAAATCTTCAATTTCGCTGAGCAAATTTATAAGTTCTTCCGCTTCTTGTTTTTGACTTAGGGCAGAACCAGAAAGATCTTTATTACATGCTGAAAAACTTACAATAACGACCAATAATAAAAGGAAGGGTTTTGTTATCCACTTCATAGTCTATCTGGTTTGTCAAATTTATTAGTCGATCAGGATTAGCGGCAAAATACGATGCTTTCTAGCCGAGCTGATTTTAAGGAAGTAAGTACCTTCAGATAAATTTATTGTGGGTAAACTGATGAGTCCCTTATTAAAATTTTCAAACTGCGCGTTCCAAACCAATTGACCGATAGCATCAAAAATACTAAGCCCCAAATTCGATGATTCCTTTAAGGCTAAATATAAGTTTGTATTTGCCTTACTTGGATTTGGATATAAGTTGACTTCACTAATAACATCTAGATCATTCAGACCTACAAAACCTATGCTCGCCGTATCGAATGATAAACAACCAACTCCATCTGAAATGGTTAGGAGGTATTGACCGCCTGACAGGTTATCTATAAAGTCTCCTGATAGCGCACCATTATTCCAAGAGAAGGTATACGGAGCTGTTCCACCGCTTGCAACTGCTGTTATACTGCTATTTCCTTGGGTAGCTGAATTATCAATTACCGTTAGATTACTATTTATGCTATAATCGCTTCCTATGGTGAAACTTGCATTACTTGAGCAAGAGCTTGTGGCATCGCTTATGGTTACTGAATAATTGCCAGCTGCCAGTCCTGTGATTAGTTCAGTAGATGACCCATTACTCCATTGAATATTATAATTACCACTACCCGCGCTTATATTCAAATCGATAGAGCCGTTAGATACTTCGTTGCAACTAGTATTGCTTACTGTTGCATTCTCTTGAGGTAAAGCATTTACGACGATATAAGATGTTTTTGTTTCTGTATTCGATCCGCTTGGTCCATTGACTGTGTAACTCACGTTGTATACACCTGGAGTATTATAGGCTACTGCAGGAGAAGCAGCTGAAGAGGTACTTGGGCTTCCTCCTTGGAAAGACCAAGATCGAGAATTAACGACTCCCACACTGTTATCTGAAAAACTAATACTTTCACCTACACAAATTGAAGTAGATGAAGCATTGAAGTCAGCAACCAGAGATGAGGCAACTCCGGTGATGTTGATGTTGTCCAAATATAGGTTATTCCCGATGGTACCACTGTTGAATCCTTCAAATTTAACTAAGACTTCATTGCCCGAAAAAGCGGTTAAATCCAAACTGAAGCAATCTGAACCGATTGTACCCATGCACCATTCACCCGAATTGGCAGGTGTAAAGCCATTTTCATTTGTTGTTGCTGTAGCAAAAGATCCCGTTGAATTTTCTCCCGTTCCAAATATTCTTTGCCAGCTTCCTCCACAATCAGTGGAAACGTAAACAATAAGTGAATCTGTTGTCGTTTGATCAAATCTTCTGTAAGCATGCTCAAAAGTCATGTTAATTGAGGTGTACCCATTAAAATTCAATTTAGGACTAATGAGACCGTCTCTTTGAGATGATTGCGCATAATTAAAGAAATCCATTTTTGCTCCGATGCTTCCAGGACTCGTTCCTACAACGTTAACCATTTCCCAGGTCTCTGCATTGTCAGGGTTACTTAAAGACCAGGTTCCACTGCTTATTGAGTTTGAACTAAAACTTTCTGTAAACGGCAGAGTCTGGCTATTGGATAGCACAGTAAAGTTTGCTTGACTTTGGTCGTTAGAGGCATTCTGATCTGCATTGCCATTGGGACTAGATGTATTGGCTGTTAGCGTAATAAATCCCGCATTAGCGCTAATGTTGGGAAGTGTAACAATCTCGGTTTGACCGATAGTTAAATTTCCAATCCAATTGAAACTTTGGTTAGGTCCACCGGTATTATAGATTATTGTAGCTGATACAAGGGGATTGTTTCCGAAATTCCTTATTCTGACTTGTGGAGCAAAAGTACCGCTGCAAATCCTGCTTTGTGGGAAAATGATTTCACTTATTCCCGCATCATCATTAATATTGGGATTGATGATACAAAAATCATGACTGGTACTGTTACCAAAATCCCCATTGGCTGCCGTCATTTGAAAAAGATTCGCTCCATTTTCATCCGTCATAAAGTAATCGCCGTCAACATTACAGTTCCATTGTGAACCATACATGCCGTCACCATATGAGTCGTATATGTTAAAAGTATAGCAACCAATAGGCAAGCAATACGAATCCGTAATTGTTTCACCGCCTGTTATGTCTGTGTAAGGCCCACCACTCACTACGGTGTTATTTTGATCATCTAGGATTTCCCAAGTAATTTCAGAGCCGTAACAATCTGTGGTAATACTTAAACTTGCTACTTGACCAGTAGGATCTAAGGTGAATGCTTTACTTTGACTATCATTTGAGGGCAGTTGATCACCGACTAAATTGGCAGTAGCGGTAAAGGTGAAGCTTCCACTTCCTACAGTGCTTTGTACCGGTAAACTGACTTGGGCACTTTGTCCGGAGGCTAGGCTACCCGTCCAGTTAAAATTGTTATTAACGGTACCCCAAGTATAGTTGATGGTAAGATTGGTAATCGTATTACTTCCATAGTTTCTTAGCGTTAACTCTGGCGTAAACGAACTTCCACAAATGGCATTTTCTGGAGATGAAATAGCTGTTATTCCTGCATCAGTTTGCAAGGTAAATGCACTTACACATTGTAAGGCAGCAAAAGCATTGATTCTTCCTGCCCCCATTTGACCTTGATTGGATGTCACCGGGTCTGCACTTGAATATAGGCAATTGACTAAATCTGTACGACTTGCATTGGGCGCATAACTCTTCATTAGACCCAATAATCCTGAAACGTTAGGAGAGGCCATTGATGTACCTTGGTAGCGGTCATAACCGTTATTGGCAACAGTACTTCTGATTGCAGAACCTGGAGCGGAAATATCTATCCAAGTACCATATTGAGAGAAAGAAGATCGAGAATCATCGGTTGTGGTTGAAGCTACAGAGACCACATTATTGTATGCTGCTGGATAAAATTGATTGGTACTGTTATTATTGCCTGCAGCCGCTACTAAAATGGCGCCCTGGTTGTGAGCCGCATCAACAGTATTTTGACCGAAATTTGAAGAGCCACCGCCTCCCCAAGACATATTTATAACATCTGCTCCATTGTTAGCAGCCCATGCCAAACCTTCGTAACCTGCGGTTAAGGACCCATCTGAACAACGTCCTATTTTTACTGGCATAATACTAACATCGAAACCTATAGAGGCAACTCCTGTACCGTTATTCGTATTGGCACCCACAGTTCCTGCAACATGCGTTCCATGGTTTCCATCGTTTCCCCCACAAGGGTTGGGGTCTGTACTGTTTTGATCACTCGCATCATTTCCAGCGACGAATTTACCGGTTAAATCAGGGTGAGTCGTGTTAATCGCATCATCAGTTACCGCTACAACAACAGATGAAAGACCCGTGCTCAAATCCCAAGCTTGTTGAGCTTGCATTTTATAAAGGTGCCACATACCTGTTCCGTTGGTAGAATTTGCACCAAGATCATTAGGCGTCAAAAACTTGACGTGAAGCTCTTTTTTTTCTGCATACGTTATGAAAGAATACTTCTCGATATCCTGAATAAAGGCATCGACGAGGTCTCCTTTGTCAAAATTTATTTGAAAGGTATGGTTTAGTTTTGGGTCTGGGTGGTCATACAATATTCGAGAGACCTCTGTAACTCCATAAACGTTTCTCATATCTTGGAGGAAGGCAACATCATCGAGATTTACCTCGTGCTTTACTGCTTGGATATTATATTTACCTGTAGTGTTTAATTGAAATATTAGCACACCGTCTTGGTACCATTCATATACGTTTTGAGAGAAGGACAAAAAAGCAAAAAAGCAGGTTAAACCTGTCAGAACGAATTTTTTCATAAGATGAGATATATTTTGAGATTTAATGACAATAAATTTAACAAATATTTTGGGTAAAATGTTTAACAAAAAAATAACATATGTAGTTAAAAGGTTTTACGTTGTAATACCTGAAATTGTTACTTAAGTATAAGGAATATTTTAATCGTCAAGCATATACCGAAATTTATATCGTACGCCTTGTCGATGTCTTTCTAATTTATTCAAAACAAGTTCGAAGTAAAAACAGCTCTCGCTAAAACGAAGCGTCTAGACCAAAGAGCCTTTTAGTAGAGACAATCTTTTAGAATAAATTCGTAAAAAAAGTTTGAATACTTTCTAAGGCTTCTGGCCCCCAAATGTAGGATATACTGAATATGCCTATCCAACCTAAGCCTTTAATAAAGAAAAACATAAAGCCCAAAAAACCAATGCGTTTCCACCAGGGTAGTGGACACTTTTTGACTGCTACTTCGTTTTGGCTTTCAATAGAATGTGAAGATTTTTCCATAATCGATGCAAAACTACAACATTCCTTTTAAACTTTTAAACTTTCCGATTTTTCAAAACAAATGCATTGCCAATGACAATTAAGTCAGAAAAAATCATAAAAAAGGCAGCCCACATCGGATTGATTATTCCAAAAGCAGCGAGTGGAATTGCAACTAAATTGTACGCAAAAGCCCAAAATAAATTTTGCTTTATGGTTTGGTAAGTCAGCAGAGCAATCTTATGTGCCTTTACGAGTGCATTCATATCATCTCGCATTAATATAACATCAGCCGTTTGCATGGCCATGTGGGTTGCATCAGCAAAACTAATTCCCACATTAACTTTGGCTAAAGATGGCGCATCATTCACTCCGTCTCCAAGCATGGCAATTTTTTGATTGCCCAGAGCGGCAATTAATTCTAACTTATCGTTTGGCTTTAACTCTCCAATAACCTGCGTGTTTAGTGTTTTACTTAAGCTTTCACATTTTTGTTTTTTATCTCCACTTAAGACCAAGCTTTCAACCTTAGCTTGCTTAAAATAAGCCAGCGTATCGGATATGTTTTCTTTTAACTCATCTTCGATGAATAAGGCAGCTATCAATTGCTCGTTCTTTACCAAGAATAAATCACCCGTGGCGCTTTGCTGCTTGGTGAATTTCGCACTTCCTAGAAAATAGTTATCGCCTTGCAATGAAATTGCGGTCATTCCTTCCCCTTTAGATTCTTTGATATTAGTAAGATTTTCTGAGTCTGCATAATCTGCATAATAACGCAGTAAAGACTTTGCAATAGGGTGTGAGGACTTTGCTTCCAAACTTTTGATGATTGCAATGGCTTCTTCTTGTTCAATGGTCCAAGTTTGAAGTTGACTAACCTCAAAATTCCCCGTACTCAGGGTACCTGTTTTATCAAAAATTATTTGGTCTAGGCTTGCAAGATTCTCAAAAACATCTGGATTTTTCACGAGAATACCTTCTTTACTCATTTTACCAAGACCCACAATGATAGCAATTGGTGTAGCCAATCCCATGGCGCAGGGACAAGATATGACTAGTATTGCCACGCTTCTGAGTATCGCTGTTTCTAAAGTGAGGTTTAATGCAAAAAAATTAAGGCAAAATGCTATGCCCGCAATCAGCAAAACCATAGGAACGAAAATAGAAGAAATACGATCGGCTAATTTTTGTGCTTTTGCTTTTTGACTACTCGCTTTTTGAACAAGATCGTCGATTTTAGCTTTTGTAGATAAATGTGCATTCTTAAGTACCTCATACTGAATATTGCCATCAATAATATGTGATCCTCCCAATAGCGTGTCGCCCACTGATTTACTAATCGGGATGGATTCACCTGTTATTAAGGATTCATCAATCAATGCTTTTCCACTTGTTAATATCGAATCAGTATGGATCTCATCGCCTAGGTTGCCTTGCACCAAGTCTCCTATTTTTAGGGAGTTTATGCCTATCATTTGAATTTCACCTTCTACTATTTTTTTGGCTAACTCGAGCTTGTCTTTGGCCAGGCCAGCTATTGAACCCATGGTTTTACTGACGGCGTTAGTTTCTAAGATATCACCGATTAACACCAAGGCAACCAAGACAGCGCTGGTCTCGAAATATAAGTGTGCACCAATTTTGTACAGCATCAAATACATGCTAAAAATAAAGGCAGTAGTTCCACCTAGAAGAATGAGCACATACATATTGGCTGAGCCAGATTTCAGAGAATAATAAGCGCCTTTACCAAATTTATAAAACCCTATAAATAAAGATATTCCTGCAAGCAATGCGTCGAAAAGCGGGGGCACCTGAATAGGGATGAACATGATTAAAATAAAATAAGCGGCCACAACGAAGCTGAATACAATCAGCAATTTATTTACCCATAACTTTTGATTACCGGTTTTGGCTAGAGAAAATCCTGCATTTCTTATGGCATCATTTATTGTTTTGTCATCCATACCAGCAGGTCGTTCAAACAAGAGCTCTTTACTTGGGAAGTTAACGTGCACTTGCGTAACTCCGGCTTTTTTGATAGTCCGTTCTAAATTGAGCGCGCAATTGATGCATGTCATGCCATCAATTTTCAAAGACTCTGTTTTTATGGGGCTATTTGTTGGCATATTTTATAAATCAAGCCTTAATAACTTGGCTTTGTTAATTTGTTTAAGCATTTTTGTGCTTGATTCGTTCACAAAAATAAGATAATGAGAAAATATATTGGTACACTAGCCTTAGTAAGTTTAATTCTTTTTAGTTGTAAAGAAGATTCAGCTCCTAAACAAGTAGAAGAAACACTTGAGGAAATAGCAGGTTTAGTCCTAGAAAAAGAGGGTATTACCTTAAGCACAAATACTTTAGCTACCACTTTTGACGATGCTCGATTAGCATTAATTGCGCCTGCTGAAAATGATGCGTCTTTTTCTGACAGCACCTTGTTCCGTTTTGGAGTAGATAATTATAATTTAGCTGTGAATACTTCTGATCCCCTAAGCGGTCAATGTGCAAATTCAGGTAAAGGGCAGCACATTCATTTTATTTTAAACAACGAGCCTTATTCAGCTCATTATAATGCTGAATTTAAAAAGCAATTACCTGCTGGTAACAATGTGTTGTTGGCATTTCTTTCAAGGTCATATCATATGAGTGTGAAATCTAAAGATGCATACGTGCTAGCTGAGTTTAATGCAGGAGATAATATGGATGAATTTGATCAATCTGCTCCGCATATGTTTTACAGTCGCCCGAAAGGAGCGTATGTTGGAGATAATGCAAAAAAGGTCATGTTGGATTTCTATTTAATCAATACCGATTTAAAAGATCGTGGATACCTTGTTCGTGCGAGCATCAATGGAGTAAGTTTTGATTTGGATACTTGGCAGCCATTCTTTATCGAAGGATTGCAGGAAGGGGAAAATACAATCACTTTAGAATTACTTGATTCTGAGGGAGAATTAGTGCCAAGCCCTTACAATCCGGTAGAGCGAACAATAAGTGTAAAATACACTCCGGAAAGTATTTAATATAATAAATTTAGCTTTATATTTGCAGTCCCAAAATTATGGTGGTTGTAGCTCAGTAGGTTAGAGCACTGGTTTGTGGTTCCAGGGGTCGCGGGTTCGAATCCCGTCTTCCACCCATTTTAAAGGTCTAGACAATATCTAGGCCTTTTTTAATACCTAAACTATCAAATATGTTTAATTATCCACTCCATTTTGAATTTAAGATTGGCACTTTTAGTAATGATTTTGTTGCTAAAGACAACGATGGTCAGACTCTGGCATATGTAAGGCAACAAATGTTCAAGTTAAAGGAAAAGGTCGTTGTCTTTTCTGATGAATCCAGGTCCAGTGAAATGTTTCATATAAAGGCTGATAAATGGTTGGATTTTAACACGGTATATAGCTTTACTTCTGCTCAAGAGGGCGTAAATTTAGGGAAAGTTGGTCGAAAGGGCTGGGCGTCTTTATGGAAGTCTAGGTATGAGCTTTTTGATGAAAATGGTAAGCAAGATTTGTTAATTGAAGAGGAGAATCCGTGGATAAAATTTTGGGATGGTTTACTGACTCAAGTTCCTATAGTTAACTTTTTTACGGGTTATTTTTTTAATCCCACTTACACCATTAAACGGCCGGATGGTGCGCTGGTTGGTCGATTTTCAAAGGAGAAATCATTTTTTGGTCGACGCTTTACTTATCAAAAGCTAATGGAATATGAGCACGGGGAGGAACTTCGAAGCTTACTGGGCTTGATGATGATGGTTCTTCTTGAACGAAGAAGAGGGTAGTTGAGTTTTGATTAAAACAATCACTCCAGCTCTCCAATGGTGTTTTCTTCTTGAGGAATGATTTCCTTCAATTGAGGGAGTTCCTCG
>CAZZMB010000006.1:0-15760 GCA_964655225.1 uncultured Chitinophagales bacterium
TTGCGATGGATTTTATCGACTTAGATAAGGAGATAGAGCAAGCCGAATCGAAGTCCATCAATGAGCTTTTTGAAGACCATGATGAAGACTACTTTAGAGAGCTTGAATCTAAGGTTTTGAGAAGCATGAAGTTGGAGAACAAGGTCGTTGCTACAGGTGGTGGAACTCCTATCTTTCATTATAACATGGCCTTCATGAAAGAGAAAGGAGCTGTGGCATATATGGTCGTTCCTGCTGAAATTATCATTGGCCGACTAAGACAAAATAAAGAGGAAAGACCGCTTGTTAGAAAGTTAAGCGATGAGGATTTGACAGCTTATGTTGAAAAAACGCTTGAGCAACGTAAAATTATATACTCGAAGGCAGATATTCTTATACCACACACCAAATCCTTTTCTTTGTTAAAGATAGAATTGGGGTTTTTATTGAATTAAAAAAAGGGAAGTTAACTTCCCCTTTTTTTAAATTCAAATCCTATCTAAATAAATTTTGAAACTATTAATTAAGTGAGACCAAAATCTTTTAAAACATCAGGGATCCAGACATCTAATCGTTCCTCTGTAAGTTCATCTTGATTATCTACGTCTATGCACAATCCACAGAATTGACCATCCTTTTCTGCTTTGGAATAGTCGTGTTCATAACCCTCAGATTTGGTATATCCAATGACTTTGCCACCTAATTTTTCAACCATTTCTGCAAATACTCCCAAGGAATCGCAAAAATAGGAAGCATAACCGTATTGATCACCTAAACCAAAGAAAGCTACTTTTTTATTCGTAAAATCAACAGCGTTCATTTCAGGAATAAACTCTTCCCAATCTCCTTGAAGTTCACCATCGTACCATGTCGGTTGTCCCATTATTATTAAGTCATAGGCAGCCATATCTATGGATTTCTTTTGATAAATCTCGTGTAAATCAATACTGTTTTCACCTAGAACAGCTTCTATTTTTTCAATAGCCATTTTGGCAACCATTTCAGTATTGCCTGTATCTGTTCCATAGAAGAGGCCTATTCTTTTGTCCATATAACATTGTATTTTTTAAACCAATTATTTTCAATTGCTTCAACCGCAGTAATAAAGGATTGGTTCATTTCCTTATTAACTATGTAATAATATGCCTCACCACCATATAAGTTCCTTGCAATTAATCCTTTTAATTGAAGCCCTAAGACTTTAGCGGATTTAGCAACCTGATTTTTGTCAACATCTATTTCTTCTTTAGTGCAGTATTCTAAAAATTCAGCTAAAAATTCCTCATCAGCCATGAATGTTTGATCAAAGGTTGCCATATCAGGATAATATTCTGTTAAAGCCTTTCTATTTTTATTGGCATAGCTTAAGGTAAATTTATTAATCAATCCTTTTCGCAAGGCCTGCGCATAAAATTCAGTATTAAAAGAAGTGTCTAGCGGAACATAAATATCAGGTGTTATTCCGCCACCACCGTATACAGTCCTTCCGTTTTTTGTTTCAAATTTAAGTGAGTCAGGTAATTCTTGAATTAAACTATCTGTTAGTTCACCTGAAGAAAATCTATTTGCTAAATCCTTTCGATAGCTATCCACTCCATCAGTATATGGTTTTTGGATAAACCGTCCACTGGGGGTGTAGTAGTTGGCTATTGTTAGTCTTATTTGTCCTCCATCAGGCAATGGCAGCGGCCGTTGGACAAGACCTTTGCCAAAACTTCTTCTACCTATTATTAAACCTCTATCCCAATCTTGAATGGCTCCTGACATGATTTCGCTTGCGGATGCAGAATATTGGTCTATTAAGACCACTATATTATCATTTTCATAATGGCCATAAGTAGTCGCTTTCATTTCATTTCTAGGACTGCTTTTACCTTCTGTATATACAATCAATTTGTTATCCCCTAAAATTTCATCCGTCATTTTAAAGGCTGCATTTAGGTATCCTCCAGAATTACCTTGTAAATCTAGAACCAAATTAGTCATTCCTTGCTCGCTCAATTTATCTAAGGCCTCAACGAATTCTTGAGGAGTTTTTGCAGCGAAACGATTGACTTTAATATAGCCAATGTAATCGTTTACCATATAAGCAGCATCTATTGAAAAAATCGGAATTTTATCTCTTACTATTTTAAAATCTAATGTTTTTTTAACATCAATTCGCTTAATTTCCACTTCTACTTCTGTACCCTTTGCACCCCTTAATCGGTCAACTACACCTTTGTTTGTGATCCCAATTCCAGCAACTATTTCTCCATCAATCATAACGATACGATCACCTGCTAGTACACCCACTTTTTCGCTTGGACCTCCTGCAATTGTTGCAACGACTAATATGGAATCATTAAGGATATTAAACTGAATTCCTACTCCTTCAAAATTACCCACTAATGGCTCATTCATTTCTGCTACTTCTTCCTTCGAGATGTATACGGAGTGGGGGTCTAAATCTTTTAAGACACTTTTTATTGCTAGCTCAGCAAGCTCATCTTTGTCTACATCTTCTACATAGAATTGATCAATATATTCTAAAACCGTGATAATTTGCTTGTGAGCTATGTCTTCTTGGGCATTTATCGTTAGGCACAATGAAACAAGGAAGACTAAAATTAAATTTCTCATAAATTATTTCTTATACAGCCACTTGATGCTCGCGTAATGCTTCATTAAGTGAGGTTTTTTTATTGGTGGATTCTTTTCTTTTACCAATGATTAAAGCACAGGGCACTTGATATTCACCTGCAGCAAACTTTTTAGTATAGGTACCTGGTATCACTACGGATCGAGCAGGCACCCTTCCTTTGTATTCTATTGGATTTGCTTGAGTCACATCAATTATTTTTGTGGAAGCAGTGAGGACAACGTTTGCGCCTAAAACGGCTTCTTCTTCTACTAATACGCCTTCAACAACAATACATCTAGAGCCAATAAAGCAGTTATCTTCAATAATTACTGGACTTGCTTGAATAGGTTCTAGAACGCCACCTATTCCAACGCCGCCGCTGAGGTGCACATTTTCTCCAATTTGAGCACATGAGCCAACAGTTGCCCACGTGTCTACCATGGTCCCAGTACCTACATAGGCACCAATATTTACATAACTAGGCATTAAGATTGTCCCTTTCTCTATAAAGGAGCCATATCTTGCAATGGCATGAGGAACTACTCGGACACCTTTCTTTGCATAATCCTTCTTTAACGGTATTTTATCGTGAAACTCAAACGGACCAAGTTCTATAGTCGTCATTTTCCTTATTGGAAAATACAAAACAACTGCTTTTTTAATCCATTCATGAACAATCCATTGACCATCTATTTTTTCACATGCCCGTAGCTCGCCTTTATCCAATAGTTCAACAACTTCATTAATGGCAGCATGAGAGTCCTCTTTAGATAGTAAATCTCGATTTTCCCAAACTTCTAAAATTTTAGACTTTAAGCGCATGGATAAATTCATTTTTTGAGACCGCAAAATAACAATTTTACGCTCATTAGTTGACAAGTAAATTGATTTATTTGTTTAAAATTTAGATTTAATAACTTATTTTTGGAATGATTGCACAAACATCATCACGAAAAATATACTACAGCTGTTTTCATAGCTACAATACGCATTTGCTTTATGGAATTCTTTAAGAATTCGCTTGTAAATTAATAAAGTATTTATTTGATGGTTTCTGACTATCGTAAAGTTATGCGAGTGCTTTTTTATAGGTCGTAGTATACCGCCAAAGTTTGTTTAGATTTTTGAGATTTGCGGAAAAGTACTAGAGAATGCTTTATTAGTAAAAAAACACTTTTATGTTTTATGATGAAAAAGCGAAGTTGGCGGGGAGGTGAAGAGATCCTTCTGTCAACACATGCAAAGTTTAACTAAATATCCTTGGTTGTTTAATATGGTTGTTAACAAAGCATGAAAAAATAAGGAGCTTCGAGATACAATATCCTGTATGTTCGAAAGTGTTGATATGCGAAAAAGGTTAAGGAATCCTATGTTTTATTTCCGCATTTTATTTGGCTAGAAAAAAAACAGAAAATTAATATCAAATTTGTTGTATTTCAATTAGATAGCATTTATCTTTGCAGTCCTTAAAAAAATTAAGATTCAGTAGCTCAGCTGGTAGAGCACAACACTTTTAATGTTGGGGTCCTGGGTTCGAGCCCCAGCTGAATCACTTTAATCCCGGCTTTGTGTCGGGATTTTTGTTTTATTACATTTTGAAATATTGAAGGATTATATCTTTCTCCTCCGCACTAAGTTTTGCTTCTTGGTGCATCAGAGTATAGGTCGATAGCGGCATTCGATTTTCCTCTAGAACTTCTATTATTTCAAAACTAGCAAACTCTTTTTCTTTTGTAGTAAACGAATTCCATTCGGAAAAATTAAGTTTCTTTTTACCTCCCCCAATATGATTGGCTAAGTACCATGAAATAGGAGCTATTTTGTTATACCAGGGATAATTGGTTTGATTTGAATGGCAATCATAACAGCTTGATTTTAATATTGAGTTGATTTCCAATACCTGGGCATTCATGGTTTCTTTCATTTCAAATACAGGAAATGTATTTGTTTCATCGGTCTGATTCTTCTTAATCGGTATAAATTGCATTAGAATGAAGACAAGTAAAACACTTAAACCTATTTTAATTTTCATAATTTTTTTCTTTTGTTCCAAGCAGGAATACAAGACCAATAATACAAGCAAATCCTATTATGTATAAAAAATACCACGGTATACCTATGGCAAAAAGTACCCCGCCACAAAATAAGCTAACTAAGCCTACAATGAAGGCATAAGGCATCTGCGTTTTCACATGGTCGATGTGATTGCAATCTGTCGCTAATGAACTTAAAATAGTCGTGTCAGAAATAGGTGAGCAATGGTCACCAAAAACTGATGCAGCTAATATGACCGAAATGGTATTGAGCAGCACGGGCATTAAATAATTTAAATCTACATCCGATCCATTATTCACACTTACACCTATTACAATGGGTATGCAAATTGGATACATAACAGCCATCGTATTCCAACTAGAGCCAGTAGCAAAGGAGATTAAAGCTGAAAGCACAAAGAATATTCCAGGAAGCCAATAAGGGTTGAAATTTTCAGGTACTAAGGAAGCGAGAAAGGAAGCCGTGTGTAGGTTTTCAATCACTCCTGCTAACGCCCAAGCTAAGACTAATATCGCTATAGCAGGAACCATAGACTTAACCCCTTCAATAAGGCTCTCTATACTTTCTTTAACACCTAAGGAGTTACTAAGTTTAGATACAATTACGGCTACTGTACAAGCTAAAAAAGATGCCCAAATCAAGGCGATATATGAATCTGCATTTGATAGTGTTGACCTTAACTTAAACATTAAAGTCTCTGAGCTATTCCATACGTCTGTTGAATAACCAGTTAAAATCAGACCTACCATTACCATTACGATTAAAGTTAAAACCGGAAAAGCTGCATTGATCCAATGGCTTGTCTTTTGCTTTTGCGCATCCATCGTGTTTGTTTCCTTCGCTTCTCGTGCTTTTATTTCTGCTTTACGCATAGGGCCAAAATCTCTTTTAAAGAGTATGAGAAGTGACATAAAGAATAAAGTGAAAACAGGGTAATAGGCATACTTTAAAGAACCTAGAAAAATGGAATAGGCACCTTCTTCAATGACCACAAAATTTTGAAGAGCAAGCCCTTTCTCAATTTCTGAAAGCTGATAGCCAATCCAAGTTGTTACGAATGCTACTGACGCAATTGGTGCAGCTGTGCTGTCAACAATATAGGCTAATTTCTCCCTTGATATTTTAAATTTATCCGTTAGCGGACGCATCGTATTACCCACGACTAAAGAGTTTGCGTAATCGTCAAAAAATATCATGCAACCCATGAGCATGGTTGCCAATTGAGTTCTTCTAGCAGATGTGGCAAGTTTAGAGACCTTTGAAACTACACCATTCATTCCTCCATTGGATGAAATAATATGCACCATTCCTCCAATCAGCAAGGAGAATAAAATGATTGATAAATGTCCAGTTTGTAATTCTCCGCCATCTGACCAGGCAATAGCTTGGATAATATAAGTGTCAGCAATTTGTAAAAAACTTGAAAAAAGTTGGGATAACTGAAATCCGTTGAGACTGAAAACGCCAAAAAATATACCCAAAATAAGAGCTACATGGACCTCTTTAAACAACAAGGCCATTAGAATAGCAATAAGCGGTGGAACTATAGAAATCCAGGCTGAAAAGCGCTTACTTAAACCATTTTTATGATAAATAAGTTCTTGATTCTCTTTATCATATTGCAAGGACGGACCTGCTTCATTTTCAAATTTTAGACTAAGTAATTGCTGATCTTCAAAACGACTTTCAGTCGAATCATTATCCAATGGAAAATTAACAGCCTGTGCATCAAGGCTTAAACAACTAAAAAAAACTGCAAAAAATAATAAAAAAACTCTCAATAGAAGTATTGTTGTTCCGAGTAAATATAGCGTATATTTTATCAATTGAAAAATATAGTGAATACATTTCTTTGAGAGTTATGATTAAACTATCTTGCGCCAAAATAACCCTTTTATGCGGCCTTTACACAATGATTTTAAACGTCCATCCGATTGGCCTACAGGAGATATCATTGATCTAGATATTCATGACTTGCCCCACGATAGTTCTACCACAGAATGGTGGTATATTAATTCACATATTACATCAAATACAGGTAAGAAATATTCAGTTTTTGCCTCTTTTTTTAGAAGACTCATAAAGTTTAATGAAGAAACTCAAAAGCTCGAATACGCACATTCTATAACATGGGCAATCATTGACGTTGAAAATCAAAAATATTATAATAATTCACTGATTGATCAACGAACACCGGAAATTGGATTGGAAAGATTAAGAAAGGGCGAAATTGTAAAAGATGAGCGTATTCGTAAATCAGCTATCGAAATGCTGGAAAAGGGCAATGTTCCCTATCCAGATAGATTATTCGAAAAGGAAGTGCGAGTTTCTAGAGATAAATTAGATTTAAAATTTGATCGAAATTCATATCGTAAATTGGATAATGGTAATTATGAGTTAATTCTTGAAGATACCGAGCATAAAGTTGCTTGCACGATGGTTTTAGAGCCGCAAAAACCTGTCACTCGGCATGGCGATAATGGAGAGGTATTTGGTGTGTCGGCTGAGGATATGTTTTATTATTTTATTCCAAGAAACAAAGCCAACGGATTTATCGAAATAGAGGGTGAACGGATACTGTTTGAAAATTCTACAGCTTGGTATGATCATGAGTTTGGAAGGCATCGCAAGGAGGTCAATGATGAGGACGTGGTAAGTCAAGATGTTGCTTGGAATTGGATTTCATCACAATTAAGTAACGGGTATGAATTTACCGCTTATGATTTGATTGACAATGATACCGAGAAAGGAGTTGGATCATATTTAATATTAATTGATCCTCAGGGAAATAGAATTCAAGTTGATGAATTTAGTTTAAGATCCAAAGGCAGTGATTGGACAAGTACAAGAACGTTTAGAGATTACCCATTGGAGTGGGTGTTAGAGGCGCCTAGCATAGGTCTTTATATAGAGGCAAAGGCATGTTTCCCTCATCAAGAATTTGCTACGGTCATTTCAAAACCAGCATTTTGGGAAGGGAGAGTAGAGGTAAAGGGACGATTAGGAAAGGAAGAAATCGAGGGGCCTGGTTTTGTCGAAAGAAGTGGATTTGATTCTGCAACTAACTTGGAAGAATTCTTTAAGGTGGTTAGTCGAGAAACTATCCGATCGGTTAAGAAAATTTTACCTAAGAATCCAAGGGCTGAAAAACTAGCTGAATTGGTTTCTAAAAAAGATCAAACGAATTATACAAAGGGTATTGATAATGTCCAGTTTTCAAAGGCACTGATTGAACCAATTCGCAGTATAATTGATCGGGGTGGTAAGTCCTGGAGGAGTTATGCTGCTTTAGCTTGTTGTGATATTGTAGGAGGAAATTCCCAAAAGGCAAAAGATTGGTTGGCCTTACCAGAAATGATGCACGTAGGTTCATTAATAGTGGATGATGTGGAAGATCAATCGGATGTGCGAAGAGGTGGACCAAGTTGCCATAAGTTGTATTCTGAAGCGCTTGCTATAAATGCTGGTTCTGCTTGCTATTTCTTAGGTCAGATTGTTATCTATCAGGCAGATGAATTAGCGGATTCCAAAAAACTGAGAATTTATAATTTGTATTTTGAAGCTTTACGTGCAGCACATTCTGGGCAAGCTTTGGATATTCACGGTTTAGATTATATGATGGATGAGGTGGTTGAAGAGGGAGCTGGAAGGTTGTTAGAGGAACGAATTTTAGCCATCCATAAACTAAAGTCAGCAGCTCCTGCATCTTACCTCGCTCAGATTGGTGTGATACTTGGTGGGGGGTCAGAAATTCAGGTCAAAGGCCTGGGCGACTACTATGAAGCACTAGGAATATCTTTTCAAATTATTGATGATACACTTAATTTAAGAGGATTTAAAGATGGCTTAAAAACTAAAGGAGAAGATATCACTTCAGGTAAAATAACCTATCCCATAGCAAAAGCGATGACTCGATTGGATAAGTTGGATAGGGCTAGATTATGGGAGATAGTTGCGTCAAAAACCGATGATCTTGTCTTGATAAAAGAAGCTGTTAATCTATTAGATAAAGTGAGTGCTCTAGATGAATGCGTGCAAGAAGCAAAAGATATACTCAATGATGCATGGAAAATACTAGATCCGCTTGTAAGAGACTCTATGGTGAAATTGAACCTTCGAGCATTTAGTTGGTATGTGTTAGATAGACATTATTAAATGCAGTGATTCGTTAATTTCGCTTATTTTTGCACTTCAATAAGGATTCATTATGAAGTCTAAGTTTAAGTATTACGTTTTTAACAAACCATTTAATGTGCTAAGCCAGTTTACCCGTGAGGCTAATCACGAATCTATCGCGGATTACTTTTATCTAGATATTAAAGATGTTTATCCTATCGGGAGATTAGATAAGGATAGTGAAGGCCTACTGATTTTAACCAATGATAAAAGGTTAAATGCGCTGCTTTTAGGTCCAAAACAAAAAAAAACTAAGACATATCTTGCACAGGTGGAAGGTAAGTTTTCTAAAGAAGCGGCTAAAAAGCTTAAGGAAGGTGTAAATATAACAGTAGACAAAAAAGTCTATGAGACATTACCCGCAAATGCAAAATTTATTGAAAGGCCTAAATATTTATGGAATCGAATCCCATCCATTCGTGTCAGGAAGGATATTCCTATTTCTTGGGTAGAAATTAAGCTTGTAGAGGGCAAGAATAGACAAGTAAGGAAAATGTTGGCTGCTGTTGGTTTTCCGGTGTTAAGACTCATTAGAATGCGTATTGAAGATTTGGATTTAAATCAGATTTCACCAGGGGACATACAAGAATATCACCAACAAGAATTTTATAGAAAACTGGGCTTATAGTGGATTTTAAATTGAAAAGAGCGGGGGTGAAAGCCCTGCATATCGACGAAAATTATATTGTTGTTTCTAAGCCGAGCGGATTACTTACTATTCAGGATAGGTATAAAGCAGAAGTACCCAACCTAAAGCATATGCTTACTGATGTATATGGCGAAGTTTTAACTGTACATCGATTAGATAAAGATACTAGTGGAGTGATTTGTTTTGCAAGAAATACGGATGCACATAAACACCTAAACACTCAATTTGCCAATGGCTTAGTTAAGAAAATATATTGGGCTTTTGTACAAGGTCGACCGGCTGTAGATGAAGGACAGGTGGATATGCCCATTCTGAATGATATGAAGAATAGTGGTCGTATGCTTATTCACAAAGAAGGAAAAGAAGCGCTGACTTATTTCCGAACCTTAGCAACATTTGGCAATATTGCTTTGCTTGAATGTTTTCCAAAAACTGGTCGTACCCATCAAATTCGGGTACATTGTTATTATTTAGGCTGTCCGCTGTTGGTGGATGCTTTGTATCATCAAAAAGATGCATTTTACTTAAGCGCCATAAAGCGAAATTATCGCTATGCTAAATTTGAGGAGGAGAGACCCTTGATAACTCGTTTAACCCTTCATGCAAAGTCGATTCAATTTAAAACCATCGACGGTAAAAAGTTGGAAGTAGAAAGTGAATTGCCAAAAGATTTACGCGCCTTACATAATCAACTAGAGAAATCATGAACGAGGTGAATAGGGAAATAGACGTATCGATTATTACACCGAGTTACAATACGTCCAAGTTTATTGAGGCAACTATTAAATCTGTACTTGATCAGGATTTTGAATCCTGGGAGATGATCATTGTTGATGATAAATCTAGCGATGGAAGTTCTGAAATTATAAAGCCTTATACGGCTAAAGATGCTAGAATAATTCTAATTGAAAATAAGGAAAATGCCGGTGCTGCAATTTCCAGAAATTTGGCTATCCAGCGATCAAAAGGAAGATTTATTGCTTTCTTGGATAGCGATGATTTATGGTTGCCGAACAAGTTGTCTATGCAAGTTAATTTCATGCTTGAAAATAATTTTGGGTTCACTTATTCAGCGTATGATAAAATTAATGAATCGGGTGACCAAATAGGCCAAATTCAAGTTCCCAGTAAAGTAAGCTACGATGAATTGCTCAAAACTTGTTCTATTGGCTGTCTTACAGCTATTTACGATACTGCAGTTTTGGGTAAAGTCTATATGCCCATTATTGATAAAAGACAAGACTACGGTCTCTGGTTAAGCTTGCTTAAGAAGTTGAGCTATGCTTACGGTCTCCAAGAGGTATTGGCTATTTACCGGGTGAGAAACAATTCAATTTCGAGTAATAAATTTATTGCCGCAAAATATCAATGGAAAATTTATCGCGAAATAGAGGAGTTATCGCTCCTTTCATCTATTAAAAATATGGTGAGTTATACCTTGCATGGGATTATTAAATCCTATTTTAAATAAGGTCTTTTTTTTGAACTCAAGATAAAATAGCTCAAGAAAAAACCGATAGCTACAACACCCATTTGAGATTCAAGTAAAGATTCTACGAGTAAATAGGCTATCAAAACAAATAAAAAGTTTCCCAACCATTGATCGCGGTTTATTACGCTGATATAGATGCAATATGCGATTAGACATATCCACCATAGAAAGCCTGTTATTCCCAATTGAAGAGAGGATTCTATAAATTGGTTGTGTGCGTTGAACCGATTCGTAATTCCTTTGGTATAATTTATGGCTTTATATCTTTGCTGGAGCGCTTCAAAACTTTTCCCATATCCATATCCAAGTATAGGTTCTTTCTTAATCAGGTGCAATGCTTCAGACCAAATCACTGTTCGTGGTAGTCTGTTTTCTAAAGAGATTTTTTCATGACGACTTATCTGCCATTTAAATCCTTCAATTTTTTTATGGATATATGGGACATTAAGGTAAAAAGTATAAAATAAAATGGGAACTCCAAGGATAAAAACAGCTTTTAAAGCTTTCGACGTTACTAAGCTAAATCCAATGAAAATCATGCTGAAGAATGCTGTGATGTAACCGGTCTTCGAACCAAAGAGAAAAATCATACCAAAGAAGCTTAACATCATCAAAATATAAATGCTGCCTTCTTTTTTATTTTTACAGGTACTCAAAAATTTTGCACAAAGTATGATGGCAATATTGTAATATAATGAATGGGTGATTGGATTGCCTTTAACATGACCAAGAAGATTGGTATAATAAAAGCTATTCCATGATAAATCATCTGAATTCACTGTAGCAAGTATAAGAATAAGTGGAATGAAAAGTAAAGCTCCAAGTAAATAAAAATAAGCAATATGAATGAGATTTTCTTTGTTTTGTTCTTTCGCCACAATTAATGCAAAGAAATAAATGAGTAAAAGAAAATTAAGCTGAATTTTACTGAAATCACCTTCAAAAAGTAAGCTATGCAATACAATAAAAACCAGATAAATGGAAAGGATCTTGAAGTAGGGAGAGGAGTCCACTTGAATAAAGGCTTTCACTCGTTTCCAATTGCCGGCATACCATAAATAGATGAGCAGGCTTAGCACAAGTAAAACACTAGGAATACTTGTAGAAACTCGAAAATAGGGAATCACAAAAGCAAGCAGGGCGATTGGAATTAGTATCCACTTTTCTTGAATGAGCACTTTTGATTGCTCATTCACCCGGTTAAATAAAAGATGAGTGAAGTGACTTTTGAACAGAAAGCTATCTATTGCCTTAAAAAAAGCAATAGCCAACAATACAGAGTAAGCAAAAACAAATGGACTCATAGAAAAAGTTAACCCTATTCGAAACAAAAATAATAAATATGTTTGTTATAGCTAGAAAACACGATAATATGCTAATTTTACTTTAATATCTAATATTTAAGTGAATTTGAAGAAACTATATTACAGCTGTATCTTAACAAGCGACTTCTTAATTCTAGGGTTTTACTTTCTTGTTTTCATCTTCCTATTGATTTTTTTCATGCAGTTATTTAAGCTTCAGGATAAAAAATCAAAGTTTATAATATTGGGTTTTTTCGCATTGTATAATGCCCTAATATACTTAGATTTCAAGTTAAACTTCATTCCATATTTACCTGATTCAGGTCAATATAACATCCTGTTTAAAACTGGAAGACCATTTGTGGATATGAGTACTAGTTTAAATGGATTTCTATATATCATTAAAGGGTTACGCTTGCTTTTTTTTAAGAATATATTAGTTTATATTTCCTTTCAAATATTCCTTTATTTTATCTCTGTAATTATTTTTTATCGCTCATGGTTCGTGCTTTATCAAGCCACTCGGCCAAAAGCATTTGAACAATTATATTTCCTACTAGCATTGTCGCTGCCATCTGCTTTTCTTTATCATTTAGTACCTCTTCGTGAATGCTTTACTACATTTGGTTTTAGTATAGCCTTGTATTTTTTATTGAAAGTTTTTAAAAATAGGGCAAATTTCAATTTAGGTTTTGTTAGTGGATTATTTATCATCATAATGACTAGAATCCAAATGGCATTTTATTTTATTGTGGGCTTGATGGGACTTAAGTTTAGTTTGGATAAAAGTATACTTAGAAAAGTTTCAGGGCTTCTTTTTGGTCTCTTTTTGTTTGCTGGTGTTCTAAGTCTTACCCATTATAAAATAAGTCCAGAGCAGTTATCTTCTGTAAGAAATTATCGCGTTGCAAAATATAGTGGGTCATATGGTGTGGTTGAGTGGAGCTCTTATATTGATATTGTAAAAAGTAGTCCTCAGCTTGTTGGGCAGTTTTTATTTTCTCCTCTACCTATTCTACACAATCAGAATGCCTTGGATATGAAACTTATATTCTTGGATGCTCTTTTTATGTCAGTGATTTGGTTCTTGATTTTAATTAATGTTAAAAAATGGGTTTTAAATTATCGGGTTTGGTTTTTATTGATGCTTATTTATCTTGCTTTGTTTGGAATTTATGAGTTTAATATTGGTGGTGCAGTAAGGCATCGATTACCGTTAAGCCTAATGGCTATATTAATGGCTAGCCAGTTTTTATCTCAAGGAATCTATTCTTTTAACAGTAAAATGAACGGATGAAAAAGATAAGTCTCTTAGTTTCAACGGTTGATTCTAATTTTAATAAAAATACAGATTTTGCCAAAAATATAGATTTTTCAATCTGTGAAGTAATTGTTGTTCAACAAATGATTCAGTGTGATGAACGTTTAAAATTAGATTTCGATGCAAAGATTATCTCAGTAAAAGAAAGAGGTTTAGCGAAGAGCAGAAATTTGGCTTTATCTCTTGCTACATGCTCCATTGCTCTAATATGTGATGATGATGTCCAATTTGTTAAAGGCTTTGAGCAAATTATTTTGGCAGCCTATGAAAGTCACCCGGAGGCTGCACTTATCAGTTTTCGTATTAAAGATGCATGTGGCAATTCGTATAAGGACTATCCTACCAGTGGCCATAAACATAGCTTTAGAAGCATACTTCGGGTGAATTCTATTGAAACTTCCATTCAATTAAATAAAATCCAACAAACCAAACCTTTTGATGAGCGATTTGGATTAGGGGCTGCTTGCCCTTCAGGAGAAGATACCATATTTGCAATCGATACATATAAGGCTGGAGTTAGCTGCTACTTTGTTTCTAAACCTATTGTTATCCATCCATTGGAATCTTCTGGTAAAACTTTTAATAAAGATTACCCCATATACAGGGGGCAAGTCTATCGCAGAGCTTTTAGCGCATTAGGTATTCCTCTTGGCGTATTGTTTGCTTTGAAAAAATATAGGCTTTACAAGAAAGAATTAGGATTAGTATCTTTTATTGTGAAATTTTTCAAAGGCTATTTTAGCAGGATGTCTTAGGCGCTGTTCTTTAATAATGTGCGAAGGGCTCGAATAGGATAGATCACTGTTATCGCTTTACAAAATGCACTAATTTGAAGGTAAAATAATTCGCGAGATGCGGAAAAGAAGAAGGGCATAATAAGGAAGGTAAGTGCCTGAGAAATAAGTGTTACATAAGCTGCCCCAGCTATTCCCATTTTTGGAATCAAAAGCCAATTTAAGAGAATATTTACAACGGCTCCTGCACTCATGTTGATTAGGGCAATCGTTTGGAGATTCTTAGCAATTAACCATTTCGAACCGGCATAACCTATGAAAACAAAAATACTTGACCAAATATGAATCTGAAGTATTAAGCCCGCTTGACTGTATTTTCCTCCGTATAAGAAATCGATCAGCCAATCTGCCATTAGTGTGATGGGTAGTACCGCCGCCAATGCCATAAGATAGAGTCCTTGGCAAAGTAATGAAAATCGCTCATTAAACAACTTGTGGTTCTTTTTGAGTGCATTCAGCAGGGCAGGAAATATAGAACCCGTGATTAACCAAGGGACGGTATACCATGCAGAGGATAACTTTACTGCTGCAGAATAGTGTCCAAGCTCACTAGCATTTAACAAGTCCTTTATCATGACTTGGTCAATCTTCAGATAAAAAACATAAATGATACTGGTAAACAGTAAAGGCCATGATTGCTTGAAAAGAGATTGAGCGATTTCCGTACTTCTTTTCCAATGTTTGAACGTGGTCTTGCCAAATCGCTCATAGCTAAAGTAAAGGAGTGTTACAAAAACGCTGGCATCAATAATCAATGAAAAATAAATCCAAATGATATCGAGATGAAAAATCACAACAGCTAACTTCAACATGTTACTAGCAACTATACTCGCTGTTTTGGCGAAGACATTATATTTCGAGAGGACCTTAGCGTCAAAATAGAAGGATACAACATCTACCGATTTTATCAGAATAGGTATGGTCGCTATCAATATAAACAGCAGATTAGTTTTTGAATTACCAAGTAAATAGGCAAAAAGTAGTGCACTAATCACAGCCACTGCTGCACCAATTAATTTTAAGAAAACTGCCGAACCTAAAATAAGTCCATCATCTGAAGCTTTATTAACCAAATCTTTGGTCACAATATTGGCCAGTCCAAGATTAGAAAGTACAGCGAAAATAGTAGCGATACTTAAGGCGTAGTTATAGATTCCATAATCCGCTTCAGTCATATATCGGGCTACAAGTATACCGATCACCAAAGTGAGCATCATTTCAAATGCTTTCCCCACCAGCATCCACAAAGTGTTCGAGGCATATTTGTTCTTGATGTATTTGGTGAAGTTTTTGAGACTCAAGGCGAATATTCTAATTTATTAGTAAAATTAACTTAATTTTGTGTGAGTTTATATGACTATGGAAAA
>CAZZMB010000006.1:15860-26370 GCA_964655225.1 uncultured Chitinophagales bacterium
GGAGTATCCAAAATTTCGACGGAATCTATATTGACAATAATGAGCAGGACCTGGTGAATCTCTTAAATAAAAAGAGTAGTTATGAAACTGATTTGACCTTTTTTAAGCTGTTACATGTTTATGGAGGATATGGAGTAATAGCAATAAGGACAGGTGCATTAATGGTATTACTTAGCTCACTGTTAGGAGGATTCACATTAGCAGTAGCTTTACTCTTACTCATTCATTTTCTCAAAGTTTTAAATGAGAAATCTATCGAAGTTTAAGTTTCGATAAATGCCTTTACTTTAGCTTTAAGTTTTTCGATAATTTCTTTTGATTCAGATGGGTTTTTAGGTAGATTCTTCCAAGGAATAGCTAATTCATTTTTATACTGCACACTGCTTAGGGGAGATTTTAAATTGGAGTAGTCAAAATAATAATGATTAAAGAAACTAGAGATTCCGTTCAATCTATTCGCGTCATAACTTGCCTTTAATCCTCCCTCAATGAACACTACTGGTGTGCCTATTCCTACACTAGGTAAAGCGCAATGAATTCTTGAGGTTACAACCATTTTGGCTTGGGCGTATGCTTTCAAAAGCTCATCTGCCATTTTAAATTTCTCCTCTTCATTAAGCTTCTTTTGATCTTGTATGACATACTTTGAATCTTCGTATAAATTAGGAGGTACTATACGCTGAATAGTACCTAATTCTCGTCTTTTATTCAGTGGGTTGAACCGCCTCAGGGGCCCATAACTTCTCAATCTATAGAGTACATCTACCAAATATACATCATCACTTGGCTTGTCTGCACGTTTATAGGTCTCACCTAAGGTAAGCGTAAGACAACCGGAGAAATAGGCATCTACACCTTTTTCAATCAATAAATCCCGCGTATAGTAGTCTCGACAGCCAATTGGCTCGTGTTTTTTAAGATATGTGATAGATTCAGGTGAGGTTAAGAAATCTACACTTTTATTTCTTGTTGTGATATGAAAAGAAATGAATAAGGGCTTAATATTTTCTGGTGGCGGCCAATTTTCAGGCTTTGACATAAACCAACCATTCATAATGAGTTTTACTTCTTCATCAATTTTAGCCGCTTCTTGTAGGTTGTCTCTATCGATGTAGTAATCTACTCGTGGGAGAAATTGTTTAGCCGCAAGACTTTGAACTTGGTCTCCTACGTTATAGCTTTCTGAATAATTTAATAGGCCAAATTTCATAGTTTATCCCAATACCTCAGCTAATTTCTCTTCCAAGGCATTTCCTCTCAGATCTCTGCCAATAATAACACCGTTTTCATCGATTAAGAAAGCTGCAGGAATACTGCTCACTCCATATTCTCTTGCAGCCGCATTATTCCAAAACTGCAAGTCGCTTACGTGATTAGGCCATATTAATCCATCTTGGGCAATGGCATTCATCCACGCATTTCTTTGTTTATCCAAAGAAACACTTAAGACGGTAAAGCCTTTAGATTTGTACTTGTTGTAAGCAGCTACAATTGCAGGGTTTTCTATTCTGCAAGGTTTACACCAGCTTGCCCAAAAATCAAGCAACACTACTTGTCCTTGCAAAGAGGATAAGCTTAAATCAACTCCTTGCGGTGTTTTTTGCGTAAAATCAGGTGCAATGGTGCCAACATCAATTTTCTTACTAGCTGCTTCCATCGCAGCTTGCTGTGCAATCGCATCTTCATCTGCTTTGATTTTTTCGCGCATCTCAGTGATGTAGGTGGAGTTAGGCATTATTGTACTGTAATCATTCAACTTGCCTTTGACAAACTCAATATCTTCAGCAGAATTAACGCCACTTAACAAATAGATTCCAGCGATTGGGTCATCTGTTCGCTTCGCTTTAGCTTTAATCTCTTCCTTCATAGCAGCCTCAGCAGCAAGATAACTATTTTCTATTCCCTTTAATTCTTCCATGCTTGCTCCAGCCATTTGCTTATTTTGAAATTCTTGACCATACAAAGCAAGCTCATTTTGCTTATCAATAAAAAAGCGAATGACTTCTTGAAAATAAATTGCTTTTTCACTTCCTATGATTTCCATTTCCTCCAGGAGGTCATCGTCAAACTTTGCATTCATTTCTAACTTTTCATTATCCATCCGAATCATCCAATATTTTCCGTTTCCTGAGATACGATAGAATCCTGGCTCTTTTACTTTTCCCTTAAAGAAGTAGGCACCATTTTCATCAGAGCTTGTGGTGTCAAGATCTGTAATTTGATTGAATGTAATAAATTGCAGGATTAACTCTTCATTATTAAGCCCTTCAATTTGACCTGACAATTGATACATGTCTTTCTCTTCGTTACAAGCGTTAAGGCTGAGACCTATAATAAATAGTACAAACAAATATTTTTTCATGATTATTATTTTTATTTATTTTAATTTTTCTGTTAGTAATTGACTGGCAATTTTAGGATCTGCTTTTCCGCCTGATTTTTTCATTATCTGCCCCATAAACATACCCATAAGTCCTTTTTTCCCATCTTTATATTCTTGAACCTTGGTAATGTTTTCAGCTAAAACCTCGTCAACAATTTTTTCAATTTCTCCAAGGTCTGAATTCTGAATGATATTAAGTCTGGTAGCTAAATCTAAAACATTTGCTGCAGGATCTTCCAATAATGCAGGAAACAATTTACCTGAAGCGCTGGCAAAATTCAGTTTACCTTCTTCTATCAACTTGATAATTTCAGCAATTTGAGTGGATTTTATTGGAAAAGCTTTAATATCTATAGCTTGCTCGTTTAAAAATGACTTTACAGGACCAATCAACCAATTAGCCGCCGCTTTTGCATCACGGGTGTTTTTCAGGATGTCTTGAAAGTATTTGGCAAAGTATTTATCCTCAGAAATGATGTTTGCATCATAGACTGAAAGACCAAGCTCTTTTGTAAACAGGCTAAACAACTCCTTAGACAGTTTAGGCATTTCTTCTAGAATAGAATTAACTTTTTCTTTATTTACAATAAATGGAGGAAGATCTGGTTCGGGAAAAAATCGATAATCATGAGCATTCTCTTTACTTCTTAAGGTAAAAGTGCTACCATCAGCTGCATTAAAACTTCTTGTCTGCTGCTCTATCCTTTGCTCATCTTCAATAAGATCAATTTGCCTTCTTGCTTCAAACTCAATAGCGCGCATTACATTCTTCATAGAGTTCATGTTTTTCACTTCACATCGCTCCCCTAATTCCTTAACTCCCTTTATACGAACAGAAATATTCGCATCGCAGCGCATACTCCCTTCTTCCATATTTCCATCACAAATCTCTAGATATCTTAATAATTTACGCACTTCTATTAAGTAAGCATAAGCTTCTTCAGCACTTCTGAGATCAGGTTCAGAAACGATTTCAATCAAAGGAACACCTGCGCGATTTAAATCGATTAATGAATTGTATGGATCTAAATCGTGCGTACTTTTCCCTGCATCCTCTTCTAAGTGTATCCTGGTAATTCCAATTCGTTTTACCTTATTATCATCTTCAATGTCTATGTGCCCATTGGTGCAAATCGGTGTTTTGTCCTGTGTTATTTGATAACCTTTTGGTAAATCAGCATAGAAGTAATTTTTTCTTGCAAATCTATTATTCTCAGTTATGGCGCAATCTGTAGCCAATCCCATCTTTATTGCAGAGTCGATCGCCTCAAAGTTAACGTATGGTAAAGTACCCGGATGACCTAAAGTTAAGGGGCTAATGTTTGAATTAGGGCTTGCGCCGAAAGCGGCACTGTCCGAAGTATACATTTTACTGGTTGTAGAAAGTTGGGCGTGAACCTCCAATCCTACAACGATTTCATATTTATCGTATTTCGACATGAATAACGGCTGTTTTTTAACTGAGTGTAAATTTAACTATTAAAATAGACTCTTAAGTTTCTTTAAAGAAAATCTTCAAACTAATTAACTAAATTTTTAGTATTCTGATGCTAGCGCTAAGAGTTAAGTTTGATTTCGTTAATAAGTAGGTAAAATAAGTATAAAACTTTTTCAATGTATTTTTGTTTTAAGCTTTAGGTTTGTGTTTAGAATTTAAACGCATTTTAGCATGTAAATATGATGGTTGAGAACAAAATAATTCAAAAATCGGTCCTTCTTTTACTTTTGTTAGTTTTAGGGAGTTTTTCATTGAAAGGACAAACAGCCATTATCAAGGGTAGTGTTGTTGATGCTAAGAATAATGAGGGTATCTCCTTTGTCAATGTTTTTATTCAAAACACGACCATAGGAACAACTACAGATTTAGATGGAAATTTTGCGCTCAATAATCTCGAACCAGGCTTATATAATCTGGAAGCCTCATTTATCGGATACCGGTCTTCAACTATTTTTGAAGTGGAAGTTTTTATAAATCGACCGACGACCATTAAATTTGAATTAAATGAAAATACAGCCCAGCTTAATGAAGTCGTTGTTAAGGCAAACCCATTTCGGAAAGTAGAAGAAACTCCGCTATCAATCCGAACTATTGGAGTAAATGAGATTCAACGTTATCCGGGAGGTAATAGAGATATTTCAAAAGTAATTCAGTCCTTACCTGGGGTAGCATCTTCAGTTTCCTTTAGAAATGACATTATCATAAGGGGAGGTTCCCCTGCGGAAAATAGGTTTTATCTAGAGGATATAGAAATTCCTACGATTAATCACTTCAGTACCCAAGGTGCCACAGGAGGTCCTGTAGGAATGATAAATGTAGACTTCATTCGAGAAGTGGATTTTGTCAGTGGAGCTTTCCCTGCCAACAGGGGCAACTCCTTAAGCTCGGTAATGAACATTAAATTAATCGACGGCAGAGACGATAGGCCAGGAGCGACTTTTACAGTGGGAGCTAGTGAGATAGCAGCTGCGTTTGAAACGCCCTTAAAGGATAAGGGCAATCTAATTTTTGCAGTAAGAACATCTTATTTACAGTTGCTTTTTAAAGCGCTTCAACTTCCATTTTTACCCACATATAATGACTTTCAGTTTAAGACCAAGTTGAAATTGAATGCACGTAACGAGTTAACTATCTTGGGACTTGGAGCGATTGACAATTTTGAGTTAAACCTAGCGGCTAATACCTCTGAAGAACAACAGTTTCTTTTGGGTTCATTGCCCGATAATGATCAATGGAATTATACGATTGGAGTAAGGCATAAACTCTACTTAGAAAATTCATATTGGACATTTGTCGCAAGTCGAAGTATGCTCAATAATCGTGTAGTTAAATATCAAAACAATGATGATAGTTCGGAGGATAACCTGACTTTAAAATTGATTTCACAAGAAATTGATAATAAGTTTAGGCTGGAGAATACGGCAAGAATAAAGGGCTGGAAGTATACTTTTGGCTTGGGTTCAGAAATTTCAAAGTTTACGAATAGCACATTTAATAAAGTGTTTATTCCGAATATAGGAGAGCAAACTATCGATTTTAATGCGAAATTAATTTTTGCCAAATACAGCGCATTTGGTCAAGTAAGTAGAAGTATTTTTAATAATCGACTTGATGTTTCTATAGGGATGCGAATTGATGGATCAAGTTACAATGCCAATATGTCGAATCCGTTTAAACAATTTTCGCCAAGGCTTTCCTTAAATCTTGGAATAACTGAGCAGTTGAGCTTAAATTTTAATACCGGAATTTATTATCAGTTGCCTGCCTACACATTAATGGGATACCAAAATACTACCGGTGATTTGTTAAATAAAAATGCACTGAAATATATTAACAACAAGCAAGTTGTGCTTGGTTTGCAATACGGTACGCAGAAAAACTCCAAGTTGAGTTTAGAAGGGTTTTTGAAATTATACGATAACTATCCTTTCTTATTAAATGATTCAATATCCTTTGCTAATCTTGGAGGTGATTTTGGTGTTATAGGTAATGATATTGCAGATGCTAGCTCAGAAGGTAGGTCTTATGGTGTTGAATTTTTGTTTCAACAGAAATTATTTAAGGGTTGGTATGGGATTATGGCATATACTTTATACTGGAGTGAGTTTAAAGATAAAAATGGAGACTTTGTTCCTTCGGCATGGGATTCTAGACACATAATAAGTTTGACAGGAGGAAAGAAGTTTAACAAGAATTGGGAGATAGGAGCTAGGTGGGGAATACAAGGGGGAAGTCCTTATACGCCATACGATTTACTAGAATCGTCAAGACCTGAAAATTTTGACAATAGTGGACTTGGACTCAAGGATTTTGACCAATTGAATGCGCTGCGGACAAAGTGGTTTCATCAACTTAATGTCCGTGTAGACAAGAAATGGTTTTTTGAAAAATGGAGTTTGAACTTATATTTAGATGTTCAAAATATTTATAATTTCCAAGGTGAAGGTGCACCAGAATTTACGGTCACAAGAGATGATGCCGGTGTCCCAATTCTAAATAATAACGGAGTTTATGATGGATATACTTTCACATCTGCTTCGGGCACATTGGTTCCTTCTATCGGCATCGTTGTAAAATTGTAGTTGATTGTGAACTAGAATTGAAAAGACTTCGTTATTTTTAAAGAGAAATATGAAAAAGGTATTCTTTGTTTTATTAATTGTCCTAGTTTCAGGTTTAGGACTGCAAGCGCAAAAAAGGTCTAAGGGTCTAACTGTACTAGACCAGGAAAATGCGATTTATAAAAATGAATGGAGTCTTGGTGCCCGATTGCACACCAATGGCTTCAGTGCAAATTTTGAAAGGGTGTGGATAAAAAGTATTTGGAAAAAGAAAGTGATTCAAACCAATTTCTTTTACTACAATGATTTTAAACAAAAAAAAGTGAAATCCCCATACGCGGAAGTTTACAATACGAAAGGATATTTCTATGGAAAGCAAAACAATTTTTGGAATGTTAATGTTCTATATGGAAACAAGAAGGTTCTTGCAGACAAAGCGGAAAAAAATGGGGTAAGGATTTCAATGCTCTACTTAGGTGGGGTATCATTAGGAATTTTAAAACCATATGCATTGGATATTGTAGGGCAAGAGAATTTTAGTGATGCACCTCCTGAAACTACTGTTGAATTGTATGATGAAAACAATCCCGCTATGTTTTTGGAGCCATTAAATAATAGCACAAGGATTTTTGGTCCAGCAGGAATGCGTTACGGTTGGAATAAGCTACAGCCAATACCGGGTGTTCATGCTAAGTTTGGGTTTAATTTCGATTGGGCTGGAAAGGAAAATGTGGTTAAAAGCATAGAATTAGGAACACAAGTAGATATTTATTACAAGAAATTACCAACTATGATTTCTTCGCGCAATCGACCCTTTATTCTCAACTTATATTTGGGATTTCAAATCGGTAAGCGGTGGTGATAGAAAAATGTAATTTTATTGATATTATTTTGACAAAAATAATTCTTGTTTAAAGACGGCCTTGTTGTATATTTGAAATGTTTAAGAAATTTTAAAAGTTACTTTATGAAAAGAAATGTATTATTATCTGTTTGCACTGCGCTTGTTGTTTCAATTGGATTCTTTTTTTCTCAAGAAGAAAGTCAATCGGTAGAGGAGCCAGTAAATAAAAAGTTACCGAAAGCCCAGCGTATCGATAAAGCCTTGGAGTGGCGAAAGGAATTATTGGCTGATCCCGCAACTGGTGAATTTGATGTGAATCTCTTGTACACGGCCTTAGCGAAAGCAGATGAGCTAAAAACTCAAGCAAATAAAAGTGGGGTTTTGGGTCTAAATTGGGAATTAGTTGGTCCAGATAATCAAGGTGGAAGAACAAGAGCTCTTATTTTCGACAGAATAGTACCCAATAAGCTATGGGCAGGTAGTGTAGGTGGTGGATTATTCAAATCTTTAGATGGCGGAAATAACTGGACAAGGGTAGTAACTTATGATGGTTTTTTCCCGATTGGTTCTATTACTCAAGCTAGTGATGGATCGCTGTATGTAGGAACTGGTGAAGGATTAGGTAATTCCTTAAGTGGAGCTGGGAATAGTTTTAACTCGCAGTCTCCAGGAAATGGGGTTTACAAATCTTCTGATGATGGAATAACTTGGACTTTATTGCCTGGTACAGATGCAGGAAACAGTCCTAATATAACCACAGGTGGATGTGTATGGTGTGGTGTGAATGATATTACGGTAAGTCCAATAAATGATAACGTGATTCTTGCAGCTACACAAAATGGTCTTTTTGTTTCAACGCAAGCAGGCACTGAAGCTTCATGGACGCAGGCAAACGGCTTAAGTGGCGAAGGTCAGGCGATTGAAATCACTTCTGATGGCCAAACAGCGTTCGCCGCTTTCAATGGTAGAGTTTATAGAAGCATAGACGTCTCAAGTAACTTTACTTCTGGATGGGCGCTTATGCCAGTCACTGGTGGTCAGCGTGCAGATGTTGCTATAGCTCCTTCTAATGAAAACTATGTTTATGCCTCCGTTTCTGCAAATAACAACTGTTTGAGTGGTATCTGGCAATCTCAGGATGGCGGTGATACCTGGTCAAAAGTACAAGATGGTGGTGCACCATTTGTTTTGGATCCTTTCAATCAACCAACTTCAGATTTCGGGACTTGTGAAGGCCAAGGGTGGTATGATCATACTATTGCAGTTAATCCAGCCGACGAAACTAAAGTTTATGTTGGTGGTATTACTTTTTACACTTGGGGTGAAGGGGTAGGTTTCAAAAGAGCAGATGTTATCGATACTGAAGGTGGGGATCCTTTTAATAGTCAATACATTCACGCGGACAAACACGAAATTATTTTTAATCCATTGGATCCTTCAGGAAACACCATGTTGGTGGGTAGTGATGGTGGAGTGACCTTGTGTAACAATGCTACATCAGGTTTTCCTGATAATTTAAACTTTATTCAAAAAAATAAAGGTTACGCTACATTACAGGTTTATGGAATGGGCGCTGGATCAGCAGGAGAAGTTCTTTCTGGCAACCAAGATAACGGATCACAGTATATAGACGGACTAGGTAGTTCACCTCAAGCTGCTCAGGAAGTTACTGGCGGTGATGGTGTTTACGCAGAGGTTTCAAATTTGGATCCTGATTTCTTATTCTCAGGTGTTTATTATGGTGATCTCCGTCGTTCTGTAAATAGAGGAGCTTCTGCCAATGTGTTTTTGGATGGTAATATAGATAGAGAGTCTTGTGGTAAAATAACGTGTACTACAGGTGGAAGTGCATGTCAAACCAATTATGCTTCCTTTATCTATCCTTTCTATTTGATGGAAACATCTAATGCAGGACAGCAAGATACCACGGCTTCCTTAACAGCAAGAAACGATACTTTATTATTGGCCTCAGGTGCTACACAATTTATAATAGATACCTTGTTTCCAACATACTCTGTTACGGTCAGAACAACTGTGGGAGAATCTGAAACAACAATAGAAAGAGAAGAAACTCCAAGAACTACGTACACTTTTTCTAGTAGAGTTTCTGATAAAATCACATTTGAACAAGCAATAAATTCAGTTGTTTTTCCAGGGCAGACCTTATATGTAAATGACCCTTACGATGCGAAGTACTTTGTGCCCTCAACAAGTTGTGGTTTGTGGATGTGTTTAAATCCTTTACAAGCTAGCCAAGAGCCAGTTTTCTACAGAATTTCTAATTTTTCAAATGCAAGAGCTTTCGACAACTCATATGATGGCGATATTCTTTTCTTTAGTGTTGCCAATCGAGTATATAGAATTTCTGGATTAAACCTGATTCACCAAACCTTAGATCCAAATGGATGTTTCAATACATCATGTGCTCCGAATTTAAATGTAACGCTAGTTGCTACTATTTCTGGAGCTGGAAGTATCCAGGGTATTGGGGTTGATAAGTCTAATGCTGACAATGTCCTGGTGACATCTTCAGGATTCAGTCAAAATGGTAAAGTATATCGTATTGAGAATGCTACAACGAATTCTCCAAATGTAGTTAACCTGCATCAAACAGATGCTACATTGCCAAGAATGCCTATTTATGATTGTATAATTGACTTTGATAATCCTAGTCGTTATGTAGTGGCTTCTGAATTGGGTATCTGGACATCTGATGATGCTGGTGCAACTTGGTCAGAAGACAATGATGGAATGTTTGGTAGAATGCCAGTATACAGATTACGTCAAGAGTGGATGTACGAGGAAGATTGTATGATTCTTTATGCGGGTACTCATGGAGGTGGAATGTTTAGATGTGCTACCTTAACTTCAGGTGGTTGCGATATTGTACCTTTCCAATGGGAAAAGATTGATGGTGTTTCTGGAATCAAAGAGGTATCTACTGTTGCATCCAATATTACTTTATACCCAAATCCAGTGAGTTCAATAGCGAATATATCTTTTGATTTAAATCAAACAAGTAATATTGAGTTAAAGGTTATCGATCTTACCGGAAGAGTGGTAATAAGCAACAACTTTGGTACTGCGGCTTCTGGAGAGCATACCATTGAAATGAATACCAATGATCTTACATCGAACACTTATTATGCAGTGTTGAGTGCTAACGGAAAAGTATTAGGAAGTAAGTTATTCATTAAGAAATAAACGTTTTATCTAAAAAAAAT
>CAZZMB010000006.1:26470-60130 GCA_964655225.1 uncultured Chitinophagales bacterium
AAGTATTAGGAAGTAAGTTATTCATTAAGAAATAAACGTTTTATCTAAAAAAAATAAAGAAGCCATTTCGAAAATTCGGAATGGCTTCTTTATGTAAAACGCCCATTTAAGTACTAAAAGGTAAGTATCATTTACCCTGTGTTAATTTCCCTCTTTAGTGATAGGAATGATTCTAAATCTTCTCTTTTTGTTATCTTGAATTGCAAATTTTCTAAGAATAGTATACGGGTACTTAGCAAGTAATGAGAAGCTTATTTTTGGTGCTTTACATTTTCATTGTGGTTCATGACGCAATAAACGCAGCTTTCTAGCAGGATTTGGAGTCTGATTAGAGAAGTTCAAATTCAAAGGATGGATATCCTTTGTTTCCTGTTATGGAATCATAGAAGCTTAGAAAACGAAGTTTAAAATATCTACCATCTCTGTCTTTTATAATATAGCTCTTGTTATCCAGTATAAAATACTGTTCATTAAATTGCTTCCATGTATGACCAATTGTATTTTTTTTACTACTGAATAGGTCTAATCGAATATCACTAGCTTTAAAGTCATTGTAGCCAATACTTTCTTCCAAATAGGCCTCTACACCATTCTCACTTAAGTAGGCTCCTGTAACTGCATAACCATGAAGAAATTCTGAGCCATCTATCGTATAAACGGTGTCAGTATATCTAGAAAAAAGTATATCCCATTGCACTTTTGGTGGCTCAATGTTTACAATATTATTTTCACTGAATGAGAAGCTAACAAAGTTAATATTTTCATTCTTTGGGATAGCTCGTCTTTGTTCATTACTCCCATCTAAGTTGGCATAACGTATTAAATATGAGTCCAAGTATATCCCTTCGAAAACAAACTTTTTGTAATTTCCCAATTCATTGCCGTTTGCATCAATTCCAGGATGAATTAAATATACCTCACCCTGAGTAAACAAAGTATCGGCGGAGAAGCCTTGTGCCGTCATATCGATAGCTAGATTGTTGGTTCGACCAAACGAACCATCAAAACGCTTTTCATCTTGGTTATAAACCGATCCATATGAATCATCAAAGTTGCTTGAATTAGGTTTAATTGCCCACATATTGGCAGCTGCATTTAATCGGATATAGCTTAGGTCAGTTCCACTATAGAAAGCTAGGTTCCATTCCGTATAGCTATTGTTTGATACTTCACTGGTGTCATATAAACTATAGAAGATTTGTCGGTCGTAGTTATCTTCTAACACAATAGTTTCATAATTCACAAAGGCAAGCCTTGGGTCTTCTTCCTTAAAACATGCACTTAAGAGAAACAAACTTAAAAATATATACACTAAATTTCGCATCAGTTACTTCCGATTTTGAGTCCTATGAAGTATGTCCTGCCTGCTGCAATTTGAGTTGCACCCTCACCTCCATTGTGTGGGCCGGTAGAACTAGAACCGTTCACATTGGATACATTTAATAAATTCTTGATTCCTGCATTAACTCGAATTCGATTTCCCACAAATCCTTTCTGAATGGTAAAATCCATTAAGTTATATGACTCAATCAAAACTTCTTCAACGGCATCATTTATACCCGTTAAAATAAAATCTTTCCGACTACCATTCCATTTATTAAACAGAGATAAACTTAAATTGGCTTTTCTAAAAATATAGTTTAGGTTATTTTGGAGCTGTGGATAAAAGAAAAAAGAATTGCCCTTTGATACGCTTGCAAATACATTATTGGATAACCCGGTATAGGAAAAGCCAAGCTTGGTGGTAAAGTTTTTGAAGGTGTATTTCCCGCTTATCTGTGCACCCATTGAGGTATAATCTGCAATGTTTATGTATTGAAATACATTGTTTTCATCAGGTATCAGTGCTATGGCATTGTACTTGTAAGTATAGAATACTTTTCCATTTATCTGATACTTATGTAGTTTTTTACTTGCCTTATAAAGAATGGAAGAACTTAAGTTTTGAGACTGCTCTGGGATCAAATTCTTGTTTCCAAATATGTTGTGGTTAGCATCGTTGAAAACGAGATACATTTCTTTTAAGCTAGGCGCTCGGAATCCCATCCCATAATTAAAACGAAAAGTGAACTGATCGTTTATATCATATTTATATTGTAATGATGGCGTGGGTAAAACTTTAAATTGTGAATTGTAAGCATATCGCAATGCGGGCTGGATACTCATCTTTTTATTGATTCTAATCTTCATGCTAATAAAAGGAGCAAGATCCGCAATTAGTGCTGAAGACCCGTCCTCTCCCTGAAATCTACCGCCCATACCATTTTCAATGTTAATGTCAATTCCCGCTTGTGTGCTTGCTCTTTTTGCTGGATTATCCCATGAGATATATGCTCGAGTCATCCACTGATTAGCTTGAGTGGTATCCTGATTATCCTCACTATCAGTATCTTGTATTAAGTTACTTTCCAAAGTACTAAGGTCTTTTTGATAACGGTTTTTCACTCTATTATAGTGATTGTAAGAACTGGTATTGTTAAAAGTGAGGTGCTCATTAATTTCGCCCATTACAGCATAGTTTCCATCGATTCTTTGGGTCATATACCAATCATCAAATGCTGAGGGAATAGAACCCGCTGGGTCATATCTATTTAGTATTTTGTCTTGAAAAAAGTTGCCTTTAAATTTATGGAACCAATCGTTTTTTGAACGATATACATAATTGATTGCCCCAAAGTATTGTTCTTTCGGGTTCCACTGCACATCCCTATCAAAAGACGTGGGATTCCAACCATCAAAAAAATATCTTCCTCCGCTTAGCTGAACGAAATGTTTATCTTTTTTAAATCCTATTAAAGCATTAATATTGTATGTACCGATACTTTCATAATAAGTGTTTACAAAACCTTCTACATTATTTTGTTGACTCCGTTTGGTAATCAGATTGATCACTCCAGCAATTGCATTTGAGCCATAGATAGCGGACAATGGCCCTTCGACAACCTCGATACGCTCTATATTATTCATATTGATTTGGCTTAAATCAATATTACCATCAAGGCGTCCAATGATAGGTACTCCATCTATCATGATTTTAACATTGTTTCCGCCTAAACCTTGCAGATTAACTTGAGATCCAAGAACCCCATCTCTACTAATTTGAAAATTAAGTTGGTTGATTAAGGCATCTGCTAAGTTGACCGCCGCTCGTTGTTCGAGTTCTTCTCGAGCAATTATATGTATATCATACATGCTTTCATCGGTACTACTTTCTTTCGGACTGCCTGTTATCGCCACTTCATCAATTGCAGTTTCAAAAGAAAAGGCATAAATAATAATATTCCTCCTTGGCGTAATAAGTTTTGAAATGGGTTCATACCCAATATGACTAAGTTCAAAGTTTGTTTCACCTGCGAAGGGTAATTCAAGTCTACCATCATTGTCACTAATGGTTTTAATAAATTGCTTAGAACTTAACTCTGTTAAAGTTATATGTGCATTGGGAAGGGGTTCTAATGATTCTGCATCAAATACTTGTACAAAGTTTTGTGCCTCGACATTATTGGCGAGGCACAAAACTAAACAAAGTATCATTGGAAGAATCCGCTTCATGCGCTTACCTTAGCTATTAATAACTAACTTTTGGGTTTTGACAAAAAATCCATTACCTATTTGAACAAGGTACACTCCATTTTCAACAAAATCTAAATTGATTCGAAAGCTGTTCAAGCCGTTGTTAGAATCTGCATTATTCTGGTAAACCAAATTGCCAACTAGGTTATATACTCGAATGGTAATATTCCCCTTTATTGTGTTTGAGAAAACAATGTCTGCGCTGCCACTGCTTGGGTTGGGGTAAATTGAATGCAAACTTAGTGCTTCATTTGATGACTGAATACCTGTAGGCCCTGTTGATACTAGCTCTTTATTAAACTTGATTTTTCCAGTAGAGCTACCTTCAAATGCATTGAAATGAAGTTTATATACCTCTCCGTTTTCTATCTGAACGAAATAAGTTAATGAATCTTGAAGGTTGTATGTGTTTGCAATTGTGTCAAAAGTTTTCCAGTCACTACCTATAAAAGTTTTTGAAGGGTTCAAATCTTGCGCTGTATAACTTGCATTGTTTGGTAGTTTTTTTATTTCCGCTATTTCTATACCCTCATTGGATACTACTCCAGTTACTGGGTAATATGCAAAGCCTAAATTTGCTGAATATTTTGTAAAAAGTAAATCCCATTCGCTGTGCACAGGCTCTCTATCTTGTAAAGTGTGATTATCCATATTTAGGTAGGCATAGGATTTATTCAAGTAGTCTTGAGAATTAACCACTATGGTCGTATCGAAGCTATTATCTAGGCTAGCATAACGGTAGTGGAAAACACCATAATCCTTTTTTTCAACTATAACTTTAAAATAATTTTGTTCTATTGATTTTAAAACAAAAATTCTTGAACCTTGTATAATATGGGTACTTATATCGTAATCGCCCCAACCATAATTCCAACTGGTATTTAATGCATCTCCTTCAAAAGCCGAGTGCGCATTCCATATCGTATCCGTATCGTATAGCTGCGTCCAAGAAGCTATTCCTAAAGTATCGGTAATATTGATAAACTGAGATATGTCATCACTCGCATTCCATAGCTCCACTCCACGACCACCGTTTAGCATTATCGCTCCAGATTGTGACTTGTTGTAAAAAGCAACTGTCCAGGATTCTCCGCTGTATGAGCTTACCTCTCCATTTTCAAAACTGTAAAAGATATCATTGCTGTAACTAGCTCCCATAACCACACTGTCCTCTAATAGTTGAGCGGAAGAAATACTTAAAGTAAAAAGAAGTAAGAAAGTAAATAATTGTTTCATTTCGTATTTTTTAATCTAAAGGTTTAACTCTCTGATTCAAAGGTCTTTCAAAAGTACTTTGTAAGCAATTTATAGGTGAATTATAGTGTCATGGAATTGTCAAAATAGCAAGACCAAACTATTGCAAAAATCAATGAACAAAATGCCTAGACAAGCTTTAAAAGCACCATGAATATATGAAGGCAACTAAAGTTGGAGATGATGCATTATTCCGAAACTCACAAAGATATAAACCTTGCCATTTCTCTATATTTAGATGATTACTAATACGATAGAAACCCCTACAGTAGAGATTTAGAGTAATACTTTTTTACAAGATAGCCATAGACTTATTCTTGGTAGGCAGCAATTGGAGCACAGGTGCAAATTAGGTTTCGGTCTCCATGGGAGTTATTAACCCTTGCAACGCTAGGCCAAAATTTATTGGTTTTGCTAAAATTGGAAGGAAATGCAGCTAATTCTCTAGTATAGGAGTGATTCCATTCAGAGGCACAAACCTCAAGCATGGTGTGCGGTGCATTTTTTAATGGGTTATCTTCAGTTTGTAGATCTCCTTTAGCAATCTGATCGATTTCTTCTTTAATAGCAAGCATAGCATCACAAAATCGATCCAGCTCTAACTTACTTTCACTTTCTGTAGGTTCTATCATCAAGGTTCCTGCAACTGGGAATGAGACTGTTGGTGCATGAAATCCGAAATCAATAAGTCGTTTAGCAACATCTTCGACTTCAATTTTTAATGCATGTTTAAAGGGTCTAAAATCTAAAATTAACTCATGAGCAACCTTCCCATGTTCCTTTCCTGTGTATAAGATATCATAGGCTGACTCTAAGCGCGATTTGATATAATTGGCGCTTAAAATAGCATATTTGGTAGATTGTGTCAAACCTTCTGCACCTAACATTTTAATGTAGGCATAAGAAATTAACAAGATGGAAGCACTTCCCCAAGGAGCAGCAGAAATTCCAGTAATTCCTTTTTTTCCTCCCATATTTACTTGCGCATTATTCGGTAAAAATGGAGCTAAGTCTTTGCTTACACAAATTGGTCCCATTCCAGGCCCACCACCACCATGAGGAATAGCAAAAGTTTTATGAAGATTTAAATGGCATACATCGGCACCAATCGCCCCCGGACTAGTAAGTCCTACCTGTGCGTTCATATTTGCCCCATCCATGTATACCAAACCACCGTTTTCATGAACTATCTCGATAATTTCTTTGATATGATGTTCAAATACCCCATGCGTGCTTGGGTAGGTTATCATCAGGGAGGAAAGATTGTCTTTGTGAAATATGGCTTTTTCCTGAAGGTCAGTTTTATCAATATTACCATAATCATCGCATTTTACAACGACTACTTTACATCCTGCCATCACTGCTGATGCAGGATTGGTTCCATGAGCGGATGAAGGAATTAAAACGATATCTCGATGATTATCTCCTCGGTCATGATGATAGGCTTGAATGACCATTAATCCAGAAAATTCACCTTGAGCTCCACTGTTGGGTTGCAAGGAAGTAGCGTGAAAACCGGTTATCTCATTAAGTTGAGATTCTAATTCTTGGATGAGTTGCATATAACCTTTCACTTGATTGGAGGGTGCAAATGGATGAATATTTGCAAATTCATTCCAAGATAGTGGTTCTAGTTCTACAGCTGCATTTAACTTCATGGTGCAGGACCCAAGAGGGATCATTGCGTGCATAAGTGAAAGATCCTTGTTCTCTAGTTTTTTAATGTATCGCATCAACTCAGTTTCACTTCTATATAAGTTGAAAACATCATGTTGAAGAAATTTACTGCTTCGATGTAATTCTGAAGGAATAACAAACTTTTGGTTTTCTGCAGCTTTTAATTTTGTGCCATATTCTTTGAATACAGAAACAATGAGATCTAGATCTTTTAGGCTGCTTGTCTCATCAATTGAAATTTGTACGCCATTCCCATTGTAGTAAAAGTTCATTGAGGCATTCTCTGCCAAAGTCTTGAGCTTTTCTGTATCTTCTAATGAAACGAACAAGGTATCAAAAAAGGCAGAATGCTTGATTTCAAAACCTAGAATTTCTAAGTTTTTGGCCAAGGTATTTGCCATTCCATGTATGGTAGTTGCGATTTCTTTAATTCCTTCATAACCATGATAGACAGCATACATTCCTGCTATATTAGCCAACAGGGCTTGAGCTGTGCAGATATTTGAAGTAGCTTTTTCCCTTCGGATATGTTGCTCTCTAGTTTGAAGAGCCATTCTCAAGGCTTCATGACCGAGGCGATCTTTAGAAACACCAATTATCCGTCCTGGGATTATCCGTTTAAATTCTTCTCGTGTAGAAAAATAAGCTGCATGAGGTCCTCCAAAACCCATAGGAACTCCAAAACGCTGCGTATTTCCTACGACGCAGTCCGCACCCCATGCGCCAGGCTCTTTGATTACTGCTAAACTCATTAGGTCGGCTACGACGCCAACATAAGCCTTTAGCTCGTGCACTTTTTCTGCAAAAGCGCGGTAATCTTCAATACTTCCTTCTGCGTTTGGATACTGAACAAGTGCGCCAAAATAGTTCTCATCTAATTTTACAAGTCTATAGTCATCTAGGATCAATTCTATATTAAGGGGAGTAGCTCGCGTTTTGAGAACATCAATGATTTGGGGGAAACAATGTTTGTCTACAAAAAATTTACGAGCGGTTATCGTTCGTTTGTTGAAGGTGTTGTAAAACATGGACATAGCTTCGGCTGCTGCAGTCGCGTCATCCAATAAGGATGCGTTGGCTATTGGTAGGCCAGTCAGGTCAGCAACCATAGTTTGAAAATTAAGCAAGGACTCTAATCTTCCTTGAGCAATTTCAGCTTGATAGGGTGTATACTGGGTATACCATCCTGGATTTTCAAAAATATTTCTTCGTATCACGGCAGGAGTTATGGTATTGTAATAACCCATACCAATATAAGATGAATGAACCTTGTTTTTTTGAGCAATTCCTTTGACTTCCTTCAGAAATTCATACTCACTCAAGGGAGCAGCTAGTCGAAGGCTTTTTGTTCTTATATTTTCCGGAATTGTTTTGTCTATCAAGCTGTCTAAACTTTCTTCCCCAATGACCTCCAGCATCTCTTCCTTGCTCGTTTGATCAATTCCTATATGACGGTACTGAAAGGAGTTAAGTTTAAATTGACTCATTTTTTAAATTTTGCATAAAGTTAAGCTTCCCTGCTATTTTTTTTTTGGATAAACTTATAATTTTTCCACGAAGTTTTGGTAGATGTGAATAACTGTTAATAGAACATAAATGTTGTTTATTTTGTTTTAAATTTACCCCAATAATTATGTTTAAAAATTTAAAAATTTTACTCTTCTTAGTCGTAGGAATTATCTCTCATTCTTTCGCTCAAGAAAATCAGAAAAAAGTTATTCAGTTTTCCGGATATGTATTAACACCGGATACCTTAATGGGTATTCCCTTTGTTACGATACAAATTAATAATAGTTCACGAGGAACGATCACCAATCGAGAGGGGTTTTTCTCTTTCGCGGCCAGCGTTGGGGATACAGTCAATTTTCGTAGTATAGGTTTCGAGAACAGCTATTATCATATTCCTACGAGTTTACAAACTAATAAATACTCGATCGTCAAACTGTTATCAACAGACACCTATTATATTGACACTGTCACTGTGTATCCTTGGCCCTCCAAGGAAATGTTTAAGCAAGCTTTCTTGTCATTAGAAATGGAAGAGAACGATGTTGATCGTGCACTTAAAAATTTGGAGAGAGAGTATCTGAAGGAGCTGGGAGAAAATATGGCTATGGATGCTAGTGAAAATGCCAATTACTACTTGCGCTCGGAAGCACAGAAGTATTATTATGCTGGGCAGGCACCTCCTCAAAACATCTTTAATGTTTTTGCTTGGGCTCAGTTTATTGAAGCTTGGAAACGAGGTGATTTTAGAAGGAAGAAGTAAGTTCCTTCAATTCATGTTTTAAGAATAAGTAAATTTTTTGTTTATCTTTAGCAAAACCAACCCTAGACCCCATGAAACTTGTTTATACCCTATTATTCTTGTTTGGAACACTTGCTCTTTTTGCACAAAACACTATTGAAGAAGATATTTTAAAACTAAAAGCCTTCGTTGAAGCTGAAGATTATAGATCTGCGATGTCTCTTGGTGATAAGTTGATTGGAGAAGGAGTTAAAGAGGGCTATGAAGATCATGCAGGTGATGTTTACCTATACAGAGGTATTGCCAAATTTAATTTTGAAATTTTTGATGATGCCATAGTTGATTTTAAACATGCCATTACATTTAATAGAAATTTAACACAATCTTATCTATACATAGCTGAGATTTATTATGATTTAAATCAATACTCATCTGCATTAGAAAACATAATTTACTTCAATGAAAATCATCCCAACGATGTTCATGGATTAGCGGTAAAAAGCAAGTGCCTTTTGCAAATAGGAGAGCCCATGGCTGCCAAAATAATAATTCAAAAAGCTATTGCTTTGGTTTCATCAGAGCCTGAGTTGTATTACGTGCGGTCTGCAATAAATAGTGCTTTAGGTGAGGATGCTAAGGCCTGCACTGATGCTCGAATAGCTGTTAAATTTGGTTATGAAGCTGCCAATAATTTGGTTTCAGCATTTTGTGTCGATCAGGAATCGGAGAAATAGATTACCATGAAGACGATTTTTTTGTTTTCACTAACAACTCTGATTACCTTTTCACTTTTTTCTCAGCAAAAGAAATATATGGCTTTTGATGAGGAATGGCGAGTAGCTAGCTCTCCGGATAACACATTGTATTCATGTAACTGTTTGGTCAATGAAGCGGATAAGTTTTTTGGTAATTTTCGTTGCTATAATTTAAAGTTAGAGGTTTTGGTTAAAGAGTATTCTTTTGTTAATGATATTCTTCATGGAGCAGTAAAAGAATACTTTGAAAATGGTCAAATAAAGTTGGAAGCCTCATATGCAGATGGTTTGCCCATCAGCGATTGGAAAGAATACGATGAAAAGGGAGAACTAGTTCTTCATAGAACATTTAATGAGCAGAGCCAGCTCGTGAGAGATTACTTTCAAGATCCAACATCCGATGGTGAAGGTATGGCTTTTAGTCATACAAGAGAGGAGCTCCCCATATATACCACAGATTGTATTCAAGTGAAAATTGAAAGTCAAAAGTATTCTTGTAGTGATCAAGCGATTGCAGATTATTTGTCAAATTCACCAACTCCCGAAGCATTGAAAAAAGACCCGTTATACAGCGGTAAAAGGTTTGAATGCATACTTATGTATACCATCAGCGAGAAAGGTATTGTTGAGACTGCTGAAGTGCTAAAATCCACGGGAGATGAGTTCTTAGATATGCTTGCTCAAGCCCATATTTTAAATATGGTTCCTTTTGAATCAGCCAAGCAATACGGTGTCCCAATACCTTATAATAAGGATGCGCATATAATTTTCCAATTCTAGAAAAAACAGCCAGAGAGTCGCTGAAATATCTCGATTATTCAAGTAAATTTGTCATCCAATAAATAAAATTTATAATGTCTAGAGTTTTGATTGTAGGGGCAGGTGGAGTGGGTACTGTTACGGCATTTAAATGTGCTGAGGTTAAGGTAGTTTTTTCGGATATAATGCTTGCCAGCCGAACCAAATCTAAATGTGATAGAATCGCTGCGGATATAGCCACTAAATATCCGAACAGAACGAAAATACAAACCGCTCAAGTGGATGCAGATAATGTTCCTGAATTAGTTGAGTTAATTCGTTCATTTCAACCGATGGTTTTAATCAATGTTGCCTTACCTTATCAGGACTTAAACATTATGGACGCTTGCTTAGAAACGGGTGTGCATTATGTCGATACTGCGAATTATGAGCCAAAAGATGTGGCTAAATTTGAATACAAGTGGCAATGGGCCTATCAAGATAAGTTTAAAGAAGCTGGTTTAATGGCTTTGCTGGGCTGTGGTTTTGATCCTGGTCAGACACAAATTTATACAGCGCATGCAGCGAAACATCATTTCGATGAGATTCATTATTTGGATATTGTGGATTGTAATGGAGGTGATCACGGTAAAGCTTTTGCCACGAATTTCAACCCAGAAATAAATATTCGGGAAATAACTGCAAAAGGGAAGTACTGGGAAGAAGGGGCTTGGCATGAAATCGATGCTATGAGTATCCATCAGCCCATTACTTATCATAATATTGGAGAAAGAGAGAGTTATTTATTGTATCATGAAGAGTTGGAGAGTCTAGTAAAAAATTTCCCAACCATCAAAAGAGCAAGATTTTGGATGACTTTTGGACAGGAGTATTTAACGCATCTTAGGGTTATGGAGAATATTGGTATAACAGGTATAAAGCCTGTTAAATTCAAAGGAGTGGACATCGTACCATTAGAGTTTCTCAAAGAGATATTACCTGCTCCGGAATCATTAGGTGAAAACTATGTGGGTGAGACATCTATTGGATGTTACATGAAAGGAATAAAAGATGGAAAAGAGCGTACTTGTTTTGTCTGGAATAATTGCCAACATCAAAAAGCATATGCAGATACTTTAAGTCAAGGGGTTAGCTATACGACAGGTATTCCGGCTATGTTGGGAGCGAAATTAATGATGACAGGAGAATGGATGAAAGCGGGCGTTTATAACGTGGAGGAAATGAATCCTGACCCGTTTATGGCGCAAGTCGGGGGATACGGTTTGCCTTGGAATGAAATTATTGATATAGAGGTCCCCTTTGCTGATTATTAGCGAACTATGCTTGTAAAATCATTGAAAATTTCCAATTTATTTGGTACTTAAGTCAAGCTTCTTTTCATACTCATGATATATCCTAAATGAAGCGCTTCGTGTAAATTATTAAACTGAATAGCATCTTCTATAGAGGTGATCTCATAGCCATATGAAGTAGGGTAGGAAGTGTATGTAAGGAATTTATTTTCAAAGTAATCACGTTTTAATTCCTCTGCTAGACTCGGAAGAAGTTTTAAACAAGTCTCCCATTCTTCTTTTGTCAAACTACTTGACGCTTTCGTTCCTTTTCGAAAACGATCTACAAATGCATCATCTAAAAGTAAATCTTTACCACTTAATTTATAGTGCAACAATTGCTGTGTGACAAGAATATGGGCAATGTTCCAAGCGATCGAATTGTTAAAGCCATCAGGAATTATATTGAGCTGAGTTATATTTAATGTTGCTACGGATTTCACCAATAACTTTCTTGTCGCAAATAATAAATTAAAGGCTGCTTTCACTTAACTCTCTTTTCTTAGACGCCAGACGCCTAGCACGGCTTCTTTAATTATATTTTTGCTCATCTTACTTTCTCCTAAAACCCTATCTGTAAATATTATAGGAACTTCTTTTAGAGTAAATCCTTTGAGTTTTGCCTTGTATTTCATTTCAATTTGAAAAGCATATCCAATAAACTTAATTTGGTCTAAATCAATGACGCTTAACACCTTAGCCTTATAGCAAACAAATCCTGCCGTGCTATCTTTTACTCCAGTACCAAGAATAAACTCTACGTAGAAAGAGGCGAACTTAGATAGAAAAACTCGAAATAAAGGCCAATTTTGGAAGCCACCATTACTAACATATCTACTACCTACTGCTACGTCATAACCGTCTTTTGCGCAAGCAGCATGCAGTTTAATTAAATCACTTGGATTATGAGAAAAGTCGCAGTCCATTTCAAAAATATACTGATAATCTCTTTCAAGTGCATATTTAAAACCTTTTATATATGCAGTTCCTAAGCCTAGTTTGCCTTTTCGCTCGAGCAGATGTAGTTTACCAGGGAATTTAGCTTGAAGTTCGTTTACTTTTTCAGCAGTTTTATCTGGTGAATTATCATCAACCACAAGAATATCAAAATCCAAGCTTAAATCAAAAACTGTGTGAATCATCCTCTCAATGTTCTCAATCTCATTATATGTGGGTATGATTACAAGATTTGGACTCACAATTGTAAACTTAATTTAATTTCTTTTAATTTTTGCTTGGTGTGGAGGTTGAAATCACTTCGCATTATCCAGTTGTAATAACCCGGATCTTTTTTTAATACATCCTCCACCAGGTGACCCTTATATTTACCAAAATTAATAGCAGGTTTGCCATCGATTAAGCTTAACCGGTTGGCAGTATCAATTTGGTTTAAATCATTTCTGGTGGATATATTAAGTTCATCAATATCTTTTGGCAAGGCATCATATTTATCTAATTGTGCTTCAAAAACTTCTTGAGTGGCTATGACATCTGCTAGAGCGGAGTGCGCATTTTCTAAATCTTTACCACAGAAAAATTTATAAGCGGAAGTAAGATTACGCTTTTCCATCATAACGAAAATATTCCTTACATCAATTAAATTTCGATCATTAAACGTAAAGTTTTTATTTACACGCAGGAACTCTTCAATCAACAAGGGAACATCAAATCTATTGGAATTAAATCCTCCTAAATCACATGGATTTAATAACTCGAAAAGCTCGTCTGCCAATTCTTTGAATGTGGGGCTATCTGTAACATCTTTGTCATAGATGCCATGAATCATGCTCGTTTCGATCGGTATAGGGATTGTTGGGTTAACTAAGTACCTATGTTGAGTTTTACTGCCATCTATGTTCATTATAACAATACCTATTTCAACAATCCTGTCTGAAGCGATATTCACACCAGTAGTTTCCAAATCAAAAAATGCTAAAGGTTTTATAAGATTTAATTGCATCTTACAAAAATAGAAATATTCTAGGTAAAGGTGGTAGTTATACTTGTTTAAGTTTTTGATGCATTGTTAGGCTTTTTTTAAAACATTATCTAAAAAGAATGCTAATAGGAAAAAGGACTATTCATTTTTATATAAATTGCGAATAGCTGCTGGGGCTTATAGTTTCGAATTAAAATACGCTGTCCAGTCGATGCCATCAAAATTTCCAGAACTCATGAGTAAGAAAATAGCTTGTGCTTCGTACATTTTATCCAACAGATGCAGCAATTGCTGTGGTGTCCGGCATACATGTATGTCATATTGATTAAATGCTTCAAAGATGGCATTATCGCTAATAGATGCTTTATTCTTGATAGTGAAAGCCTCCTCACTCATGTATACTATAGCATGTTCTGCGTCTTGCATACTATTTTTATATTCAGATAGGAAGGTAGGATCTGTGCTGCTAAAAGTGTGTAGTTCCATGCACGCAATTAATGCTTTTCCAAGATATTGCTGATGAACGCTTTTTAAGGTAGCTTCTAGTTTAGAAGGAGAGTGCGCAAAATCTCTGTATGCTATTACATTATTTGAAGTGAGAACTTTTTCCAGTCGTTTGGCGGTGCCTGAGAAGCTACTAATTGCTTGATAAAAATCATGCTTGGATATTCCAATAGATTCACAAGCTAATTTTGCGGCTTCCATGTTTTCTAGATTGTGCTTACCAAAGAAAGCAAGTGGATAGTCCCGATTATCATAGGTTATGATGGTGCGTTCATTTTCGATAACATACTCTGGACAGGTATACGCTTCTATTACACAATCTACAAACGGGATAATTTCTTGAATGGTTTTATCCGCTTGAAATACAATTGCTTTACTCGATTTACGCATATTTGTTAAAAACTCTTCGAAGGTTTTAACATAGCTTTCCCAGGTGGGAAAAACATTTACGTGATCCCAAGCAATACCTGTTATAATGGAGATATCAGGATCGTAATGGTGGAATTTTGAGCGCTTATCAATAGGAGAGGATAAATACTCGTCCCCTTCGAGGATAATATATTCGGCATCACTCAGCTGGACACTTAAATCAAAGCCGTCTAATGAAGAGCCCACTAAATAATCAAATGAATAATCTAGCGCTTTCATGACGTGCATAATCATAGCAGTAGTCGTCGTCTTTCCATGACTGCCCGCTACAACAATCCTTTTTTTGTTTTTTGTTTGATCAAATATGAACTCTGGGAAAGAATAAATTCTTATTCCTAGTGCTTGAGATTTTAAGAGTTCTACATTATTTTTTTTGGCATGCATCCCTAGAATAACTGCATCTAACTCTGAATGAATATTTTGCTCAAAAAAGCCGATTTTCTTTGGCAATAGTCCTTCTCGACTTAAATTACCCCTAGCAGGATCGAATATGATATCGTCTGAACCGCTTACCGTATGCCCTATATTTTGCAGACAAATGGCGAGGTTATGCATTATTGCTCCTCCTATTGCAATAAAATGTACATTCATAGGCCTATAGAATAATTAAATTAAGTATTTTAGCGTTTCAAAAATAGATAAATTAAACGAAGTGTTATGAAATCAAGAAAATTAATAATAGCTCTTGCTGCAGTGTTCTTTGCGATTACTTTATTAAGTGCATGTCACCGAAGTACTTGCCCAACTTTTGGAAAAGATCAGGCAGATGTTAGAGCGGATGTTAAAGCCTAATAAATTGTGCGTAATTGTTTCATCACATTACTCGGATTAATTCTATTTAGCTCTTGCAAGGAGGATTCCTTTTTACCCGATAGCGATTTTGGTTTTAATTATCAACCGAAAACTAACGGTCATTGGGTGGAATATGCGGTGGACTCAACAAATTATAACGACATCACTATTCCTCCCATCATTACATCCAGTTTTTATTTTATTCGAGAGGAAATAGATACTTCATTTATTGATGCTTCGGGGGATGTTAATCTAGTCGTTGAGCAGTTCCGTAAGAATACTTCAGGCGCTCCTTGGGATTTATATCAAGTGGGCAGTTTTAAAATTACCGAGAATAATTATCAGCGATATTTCAATGATTTGAGATTTATTAATTTAATCTTTCCTGTAAGAGAAAGCAGAGAATGGCAAGGGCATAGTTTTTTGGATGTGGAAAACGAGCCTACATTAGATTATTTAGATGATACAAGATATGAGTGGAATTATGTCTATTCGAATGTTGATCAAACACTATTACTTGATTCATTCGTATTTGATTCTAGTTTGGTAGTTACTCAAATTGATGAAGAAAATTTATTTGAAAAGAAGTTTAGTCAAGAGAAATATGTCCGAAATATAGGTATGGTGAGTAAACAGCTGCTCGTGTTAAACACGCAAGCCCCTCCCTCTGGCGCAAGCTTTATCGACAGGGCCGAAAGCGGTTTTGTTATAAACTGGCGCTTAATTGGATTTAAAAATTGAAACAACTCTTCCTCCTCATATCATTTTTTTCTTGGGTTAACCTCACTTGGAGTCAAGGTAACTATTGGGTTGAGTTTGTAGATAAAGGTTTGCATGCATCTTCAAGTGTTGCTAAAGAGCAGTTCCTTTCTCCCAATGCATTAAACAGACGTTTATTCTTTAATTTACCGATTACAAATAGTGATTTACCTATTGATTATAACTATATTGCCGCAATACAAGCATTAGAGGCTCAGCTTCAGCACCAATCAAAATGGCTCAATGGTATAGTGGTAGAAACATCCAACTCAAATTTCAAGAATCTCACCTTAGCATTGCCTTTCGTCAAGCGGGTTGTTTTTTTACCGAGTGGAAAAAGTCAATCATTGAATAAGTTTAGTTTGATGGAATCTTCCGTGGATGATCTTCCAGACCCAGGATATGGCTTTGCAAGGCCCAACATACAAATGTTGAATGGAGAATTTTTACACAAGATTGGATTTAAAGGGCAGACCATTGATATAGGTGTTATGGATAATGGCTTTCAACTGGTAAATACTAATCGATTTTTTGACACACTAAATTTGTTAAACCGAATTCATGGTGTTTACAATTTTGTAGAAAATACAACGAATGTATTTTCGAATGGCGATCATGGAGCTTACGTGATGTCTACACTAGCAGCAAATATTAAGGATACTTTGGTGGGGACTGCCCCAATGGGTAATTATTACCTTTTTTCTACAGAAGACAATAACGCAGAAGGCCTTGCTGAAGAAATTAATTGGTCACTTGCGGCTGAATGGGCAGATTCAGCACTAGGTACGTGGGTTGTGCTGACAACATCACTTGGTTATTCGCAAGGATTCAATGATGCATCTACTAATCATACCTATTCGGATATGGATGGAAATACAACTTTAATAACCAAAGCAGCGGATTTAGCAGCTCAAAAAGGCTTACTTGTTGTCAATAGTGCCGGTAATGAAGGGAGAAGTTCATGGAAACATATTACTGCTCCAGCAGATGGAGATAGTGTTCTTGCGGTTGGAGCAGTCGATGTGGCCTTGGAAGCTGCTGAGTTTACATCTTTTGGGCCAAGCGCTGATGGGCGTGTAAAACCTAACGTGAGCGCATTAGGTTTAAGAGTTGTTGCGGCAAAATATGACGGTACACTCCAATTAATAAATGGCACATCATTTTCATGCCCTATTGCAGCCGGTTTGGTCGCATGTCTTTGGCAGGCATTTCCAGACAGAACCAATATGGAGATTATTCAAGCTGTTGAGCAAAGTGCTCATTTCTATTTTGCTCCAGATGAGCAATTGGGATTTGGAGTTCCAAATTTCAAAGTTGCATATGATATTCTTGAGCTAAGAACATTTAATCAGGAGAATGGATTAATTCTGTACCCTAACCCCACAAACCATTATTTGTCTCTTACATTTATCGAAGAAACAACAGGGACATATGATTTAGTGATTGCTGATAAAACAGGTAAAGTTTGGAAAAGTCAACGGGATATAATTGCATCAACACTCGTTATGCTTAATGTGATTGATTTACCTGTTGGAACGTATCATGTTTTTGTGAAACAGGGAAAAAACAAATTCAGCCAGCAATTCGTAAAACGCTAGGCTAAGCCCACATTCTTTTCTTTTAATTTTTTAAGTTCTTTCCCCATCATCCAAAACCATAAAGGAGGGATAAGGGAAATGACCATCATACCCGGATACCCTGTCGGCATCTGAGGGCTCTCGTCAAAATGTCGCAACACTTGATAAGGTCTATTGGCGATGTAGTGGTGATCGGAGTGTCTGGTTAACTCAAACAATAATATTCGACCAAAGGGATGGTTGGAGTTCCAAGAGTGCACGGGTAGAGTTTTCTCCCAAGCGCCATATTCATTTTTCTTTCGACTTAAACCGTAATGTTCAATGTAGTTCACTGTTTCCAAAGTTAGGAATCCGAAAATAGCTGAAGCGATAAAACACAACATGGGTATTAAACCAAAAACAAGGTAAATCATACCAAGAAATCCAAGTTGTATAATTTGGTACCAAATCATTTGATTAGAAAAGGATAAGGGAGACTTCTCTTGCTTTTTGAGCCTATTTCCCTCTAGTTTCCAAGCACTTATAAATCCACCAATAATCGATCTAAAAAAGAAAAAATAGATAATTTCCCCTTCTTTTGAGGACGCTGGGTCCTCCGTGGTGCTTACATTTTTGTGATGACCTTGGTTATGTTCTATAAAGAAATGCAGGTACAGGGAGGTAAGTAATAATGCCTTGGAAAAAAAATGTTCATATTTTTTGCTTCTATGGCCTAACTCATGCGCTACATTAATCCCAAACACGCCACAAGCCAGTCCCAAAGCAGAAATATACCCTACGTATTCTACCCATGTATGTCCACCTTGGCTAATTCGATACATGGTGAAGAAAACTAAGAAATACTGAACCGGAACAATTGAGTAGATCAAGTAATCATAAATTCTATTTTTTTTGGCAATATCCTCTTCAATTTTTGTCATATTCTCGGAAGAGGATGGAATGATAACATCAAGCAGTGGAACCAAAGCGAATGCATAGATTAATCCACCCCAAGTATACCATCCACCAAGGTTTAAACAAATAAAAATGACTATTGGGCTGATAAAAACTCCTAGGTATTTTAAAGATTTAATTTGCATAAGTTCTGATTTACTCTAACAAATATAAATAATTTATTTTAAAAAGTAAACTAAAAATGTAAAAATAGTTTACTTTTGTTAAATGGGACGTCATTCTATTTTAAAAGAAAGAAAGCAAAATCCAAAAAAGAGAATGGAGATTATCGAGGGTCTTATTGTGTTTTTTAAATCCCATAGTCTTGCTCAAAGTAATATGGATGAAATCGCCGAAGGGCTGAATAAGAGCAAGGCAACCTTATATAAATATTTCAAGTCCAAAGAGGAAATGGTTGATGCGCTTATTAATCATAAGATTGAGAAAATAGTGGGTTTTGTTCCCATACTTATCGATGATGAAATTCCGTTTTTTGATAGGTACGAGCAAAGTTTTTCTTTGTTGCATAAGCATATAAGCGACATCACTATTGATTTTATGGATGATTTAAAAGCAGTTTATCCACTGATTTATAAAAATATTGAGCTATTGATTGATTTAGCGGTTAGAGAATTGGCTGCATATTATGAAGAGGGAATGAAAAGAGGTGTTTTTAATGTTTTAAATGCAAAGATGTTATCGCAAATAGATTTTATCTTATTTCAAACCCTAACAGATCCTATTTATCTTAAAGCAAACGGTCTTACCGTAGGAGAGGCTTTTCAAGATTTTTACAATATTAGGTGTCAAGGATTAATAGTGAAATAATAGTTCTTTTATCAATAGTTATTTATCTTTGCACCTTAATTAGAAAAAGCATTTATGCAAACAAATACTATGAACTATAAAGTAAAAGATATTTCCTTAGCAGACTGGGGAAGAAAAGAAATGACGCTAGCTGAAGCAGAGATGCCAGGTTTAATGTCGTTGAGAAAAGAGTTTGGCGAATCTAAACCCTTAAAAGGGGCTAGAGTTGCTGGTTGTCTTCACATGACTATACAAACCGCTGTATTGATTGAGACATTAGTTGAATTGGGAGCTGATGTAACTTGGTCTTCATGCAATATTTTTTCAACGCAAGATCATGCGGCTGCTGCAATTGCTGCAGCGGGTGTTCCAGTATTTGCATGGAAGGGAATGAATGAAGAAGAGTTTGATTGGTGTATTGAACAGACTTTGCGCGCTTTTAAAGGTGGAGAGCCTTTGAATATGATTCTAGATGATGGTGGAGATTTAACCAATATGGTTCTAGATAGATATCCTGAATTGGTGGATGCAATTCAAGGGATTTCAGAAGAGACTACCACAGGCGTTCATCGCTTGTATGAAAGAGAAAAAAATGGTACGCTAGCCTTACCTGCTATCAATATTAATGATTCAGTTACAAAATCAAAATTTGATAACAAGTATGGTTGTCAAGAGTCTTTAGTCGATGCTATCAGAAGAGCAACAGATATTATGTTAGCTGGTAAGACTGCTGTAGTGGCAGGTTATGGTGATGTTGGGAAAGGTTCTGCAGCTTCACTAAGAAACGCTGGCGTAAGAGTTACGGTAACTGAATGCGATCCAATTTGTGCTTTACAAGCCGCAATGGATGGTTTTGCTGTTAAGAAAATGGAAACTGTAGTCAATGAGGTTGATATTGTGGTTACTGCTACAGGAAATAAAGATATTATTACTGGAAAACATTTCGAAGCAATGAAAGATAAAGCTATCGTTTGTAATATTGGACATTTTGATAATGAAATCGATATGGCTTGGTTAAATAACAAATACGGAGCATCAAAGGATGAAATTAAGCCTCAGGTGGATATGTATAATATTAATGGTAATGATATCATTGTTTTAGCTGAAGGTCGTTTAGTGAATTTAGGTTGCGGAACAGGCCACCCTAGTTTTGTAATGAGTAATTCATTTACCAATCAAGTTTTAGCTCAGTTAGAGCTTTGGGAACGTCCGGAAAACTACGAGAATAAAGTATATGTTTTGCCTAAGCACTTGGATGAAAAGGTAGCTGCCTTGCACTTATCTAAAATTGGTGTTGAGTTAGAGTCCTTAAGTAATGATCAAGCGGATTATATCGGTGTTAAACCACAAGGTCCATTTAAGCCTGATTACTATAGATACTAAAATTAATAATTCTATTTTGGAAAGCCTCTCGATTTATCGAGAGGCTTTCTGTTTTAATTAAGCGTTGAGTTTCCAAACTTTACTATCTTTAAATTGAAATTTGATGTATGGGTAAGAGACTTACGGTAAGCCTTCTGATGTTTTTCATTTTAGGTATTTGGATGGCTTCTTGTGATAAACAAGATTACGAAACTAATATTAGCCGTCATAGCGAGGATGAAAGCCATTACACTGGAGATAATTGTATGAACTGCCACTATCAAGCTGGTCCAGGAAAGGGCTTGTATTCTATTGCTGGTAGTGTGTTTGGGAATTATCAGAATGATGATTATACAGTAAGAGTGGTTGATGCGCTTACGCAAGACACATTAGCTTCAGTGGAGATAGATCAATTGGGTAATCTTTTTACGACAGCGCCTGTTGATTTTAAAAATGGCATAACAGTTGATATTATAAACTCATCAGGTCAGGTAGTAAAGGTCATGTCCACCATTGTGACGAATGGTCAGTGTAATTTATGCCATGATGGACAATTTGAAGAAGTTATCGAATTTTTTTAAAGCAGTAATTAATTATTTATGAAGAAATTAACCTCCTTAATCCTAGCCTTTTGTCTTGGAATTGTTTTGCAAGCTCAAACTGAGGTGAATTGGTTGGTAAAGATGGATGAAGCAAAAACGCTTGCCACTGATCAAGGGCAACCTATCTTGATATCATTTTCAGGTTCTGATTGGTGCGGAAACTGTATGCGTTTGGGTAAAGAGCTTTTTGAAACGGAAGATTTTTTAGAATATGCCAAGGAAAATTTAGTTCTGTTAAATCTTGATTTTCCTGCAAAAAAAGCAAACAAACTTAGTGAGGAGTTGAGTGTGCAGAATGATAAATTCGCAGAAATTTATAATAAACAAGGGGTCTTTCCGCTGACAATCATCGTGGATGCAGAAGGGGAGTTGATGGGTAAAGTTAAATACCCCTGTAGTTCTATTCAAGCGTATCTTAACAATATATCTGGGATTATCGATTAAGTTTATCAATGCGTATTTTATTACTTGTCTTATGCTGCCCTTTATTTAGCTTTTCACAAATGCTAAATATCGTATCCTTGGATACTCTTTTGATGGGATCTGCCTTCAGCTTTACCGCAGTGCATGAAGATGAAGAAATCTGCAAGCAGGCTGTTTTTTCTGCTGTTAAAGAAGTCAGTAGAATTGAAGGCCTGATTTCGTCTTGGATGGAAGATTCCCAAACTTCTCTAATCAATAATCAGGCAGGTAAGCAAGCTGTAAAGGTCGACTATGAATTATTTCAGTTAATAGAGCGAAGTCTGAAAATTTCACAAATTACCAATGGATATTTTGATCTCTCTTTTGCTTCAATTGATAAGATATGGCAATTTAATGGGCAAGATGCAAGTATGCCCCCTCAAAAAGAACTTGATGCCTCTGTAGCCTTAATCAATTATCTAGATATTGCTTTAAGGCATAGTGATACTTCAGTCTTTTTGAAGCAAGAAAAAATGAAAATTGGATTTGGGGCTATAGGGAAGGGGTATGCGGCGGATAAAGCGAAAGATATTATGTTAGACTATGGAGTGATTGATGGTGTGGTTAATGCTGGTGGGGACTTATTAGCTTGGGGAGGTAAGATTGATGGGAGTCCATGGAATGTTGGAATTGCCAATCCAATGGATAAAAATCAAATATTTACAACAATATTTGTCAATAATCAAGCACTTGTGACTTCTGGGGATTATGAAAAATTTCTGAATATTAACGGCGAGCGGTATGGACACATTATAAATCCAAAGACAGGTATTCCAGTAATAGGACTTGTTAGCGTAAGTATTATGGCCGAAACTGCAGAATTGGCTGATGCTTTAGCCACAGCAGTTTTTGTTTTGGGAGAGAAAGAGGGTATGGACTTAATCAATCATTTGAATGGGGTGGAAGGTATTGTTGTTACGGACAAAAATAAAATATTATATTCGAAGAATATTACACTGAATGAGGTCTATGAAACAACATATTAGGTTTATTTTTTTTGGTCTTTTGCTATTGATGTTTAATGCCTGTACAAGCGTTAAAGGATATCAAAAGATGTACATTAATGACCCCGATATGCAACTGTCTCTTAGTCCACTAGAAAATTTTGAAAATGGTTTTCAAAGTTACAGAGAGGGGGTATCTGGTGCAAGTGGAGGTAAAACCGGAGGAGGATGCGGATGCAACTAAAACTAATTCTTTTTGTAATATGTATTTTTCTTGGTTTGGTTCCATCAGCTCAAATTTTATCGGATACGAGTAAGGTGCATTTAGAAGATGTAAGCATCGATTTTTTATTTAATTACTATGAACAGGATGGGATACATTCTCCTGTAACTGGAGGTTTGGGTACTGAAAAGTTAAATAATATTGCACCCTCGGTTATAGTTAATATTCCGATCGACACGCTGCGATCAATATCTTACAGTGGGGGTGTAGATTATTATTCCTCTGCTTCATCAGATAATATTAATAATCCTTATTTACAGGCTGATCACATATCATCAGCTTCGGCTAGTGATTTTAGGGTCTATTCCAAACTTGGATTCAAGCAAAAAAATAAAAAGAAAAAAACGACTTATACTGGTGATCTAGGAATGTCTTTTGAGTTTGACGTAGCATCAGTATCGATCGGAGGAGGGTTTTCCAAGATTTCTAAAGATGAAAATAAGGAGTTTAGTCTCAAAGGTGCCTATTTCTTTGATAATTGGAAGTTAATATATCCTATCGAACATCGGAATGGAGGCTTGGATTATCTTGCAACAGATAAACGACATTCATTTAATTTATCTATGGTGGAATCATGGGTCATGAATAAGAAAATGACTGCATCTGTTAATGTTGACTTAGTTTTCCAACAAGGGCTTTTGTCTACTCCTTTTCACCGAGTGTATTTTTCAGATTACGATATGGATCAATTTGGCAATCAAGCAGATCCAACGGCTAGTCTGTTAAACTCTCGTGTGGAGCAGCTTCCTGATTTTAGATTTAAAGTGCCTGTAGGATTTCGCTATAACTTCTATTTAGCTGATTTTTTATTGGTCAAAGCATATTATCGATTTTATTACGATACTTGGAATGTAATTGGGAATACGGCCCAAATAGAATTGCCTTTTATTTTGACTAAATTCCTTCGTGTTTATCCTTTTTATCGCTACCATCATCAAAGTTCAGCTAAATATTTTGCCCCTTTTGCTACTCACCAACCAAGCGCTAATTATTTTACTTCTGATTTCGATTTATCTGGATTTGATAGTCATCGTTTTGGAGTGGGCTTAAAAATTGCACCGCTGTTTGGTGTCTTTAATTTCAAAAGTAAAGCGAATAAAAGAACAAATGTTTTGAAAAGTATTGATTTGCGGTATTCTCATTACAGACGAAGTGATGGATTGGTCGCAAATTTGTATAGTATAGGCTTAAATTATGTAATTAAGCGCTAAAAAAATATGAGTAGCGTCCAAAATGGACCGTTGTTAATTAACCAGGGGATAAGTACAAGATTGCAAATGAAGACTAAATTATCCGTTAATATAAATAAAATAGCATTGCTTCGGAATGCTCGTGGAATGCAAACTCCAAATGTCCTTCAATTTGCGAAGGATTGCATGCGCTATGGGGCTGATGGCATAACCGTTCATCCTCGACCGGATGAAAGACATATTACCCGAAAAGACGTTCAAGAGTTAGCGGCTCATTTCCCAGTTCCGCAATGTGAATATAATATTGAAGGCTATCCCAGTGAAGATTTCGTCCAAATGGTTATTAAGTCTCATCCTAGTCAAGTTACGCTTGTCCCTGATTTACCGGGTCAACTCACCTCTGACCATGGGTGGGATGTATGTGCTAATTTTAATTTATTGAAGGATGTTCTGGTAGAATTTCAAAGAGAGGGGATAAGAACTTCCTTATTCATTGACCCAATTCCTAAACAATTAGAAATGGCTAAAAAAGTGGGAGCTGACCGGATAGAGTTATACACTGGACCTTATGCACATGACTATAGCCATGCTAATACAAGGGATGAGCGGGAAAGGCTGGTGAAAAGCTTTAAATCGGTACTTCCTTTATTGAATGATCTTGAGATTGGAATTAATGCTGGGCATGATTTAAATCTAGAAAACTTAGCTTTTTTAAAAGCTAATATTCCGAATTTATTGGAAGTCTCTATTGGGCAAGCCTTGGTAAGAGATTGTCTTTACTTTGGATTGGAGAATACAATCAATATGTATAAACGGCTCTTGTAATGAGCAAATTAGTCCGCATTTTCTTTAGTACTTGGGCAGCATTTTTTTTTATGTTTTGGATTATTATTGCCTTTTTTGCTTTAGTCCTAACCCGTCTATTTTTTGGAAAAGACAAGGATCGGCAATTCATTATATTTTTATACCGAGTAATAGGAAAAGTAATTGCTTTTTCCACATTCTTCAGAGTTGAAAGAAAAATACATGCAAAATATGATCCCAAAGAAAGTTATGTTGTGGTAAGCAACCATCAAACTATGATGGATATTCCCGCAAATGTGCTCGGTTCACCTGAAAGCATTGTATTTAAATTTTTAGGTAAGCAAGAAGCAGATAGAGTTCCTTTCTTCGGCTATTTAATTAAACGTTTATTCATCTTAGTTGATCGTAAAAGTGAAGCTTCACGAAAAAAATCCTTTCAAAAAATGAAGGCGGAAATGAAAAAAGGTTTTTCTATTCTTATTTATGCGGAAGGTACAAGGAATCGAACCAATGAGCATCTTAAAGATTTTTACGATGGAGCATTTAGATTGGCAATTGAGACTCAAAAACCAATAGTTGTCAATACACTGGTGGGAATTAAGGCAATAAATCCGCCCACTGGCTTTTTTACCTACCGACCAGGAAGAATGGAAGCGCATTGGGAAGAAGCTATCCCCACTGAAGGGTTAAGCTTGAAAGATATAGACCTTTTGAAGGAAAAGGTGGCTAAGCTCATGGTCCATCGATTAACTCAAGGCCAAAATAGAGCATCAAAGAAGCTTGCTAAAAGCTAATCAAGTGATAATTTACTGAACAAAGTTTGCTCATTTGCATAAAGCACTCCAGATATATCCATGGGTAGTACTAGCAAAATTCGCTGATCTTTAAATCGATAAACCTTATAGTTATACCCCGCATTATCTAGCATACTTTGCAGGTGTTCATCAACTTTTCCTTGATATTTTTCTATACCTGCTTGAATATGTTTTTGCTGAACAATCATGATGTCTTTTGCTGCCATGAGTCAAATTTACGCAATTACCGTTACATGCTCATCTTTTAATAAGGAATCTCCTTTCCATTTTTGAACTAGTCTAGTCAAGGTTAATACGTCTTTTTGACAGTACTTAATTATACGTATCAAGTTTTTATCTTCCCAAAAAACCTTGCCAACTTGGCTTCCGGAAATATCATCTTTGGGACTCGGGATATCGAAGATATTAGCTAATAAATTAAGACTGGTATAGTGTTTAAAGTCGCCAAATTTCCATAACTGGAGCGTGTCGATATAATCTACCTCCCAAGGTTTCTTTCCTGCGATATCTAAAACTGGGGGAAGTGGCAATCCGTTGATTAGTAATCGTCTACAAACATAAGGAACATCAAATTCTTTAATGTTATGACCACATAATATAAAGCTGTTATCTAAAAGTAGGTCGGAAAAATCTTGAAGGATTTTGACTTCATTTTCATTGGCAAAAGATTTTATTCGCAACTCATTGTTGACTAAGAATCCACAAGATATACAGACAATTTTTCCATACTCTGAATAGATTGCGGCTCTGTTTGAATAACTGCTAGCAAACTCTTCTTCTTGCTTGGCTATATATTGATGTTTATGTTGCCAAAGTTCCTGCATGGCTGGACTTAGCTCAGAATAGCTTGCTTTATTGCTGACCGTCTCTATGTCGAAGAAAAGTAGTTTTTCAAGATTTAGATTTTTAAGCATTGTAGTAGTTTACTTTTAAATTTAGTAAATATAAACGAGGTGTTTTCAATTGAATTATTGGATAGTACTTGTGCTTGTTTGGTTATTAAGTTTAAATTCAAGTTGAAATCAACCGCCAAACCCGAAATATTTCCAAGTTAAATGCAAACTCAGTTTAGCGAGCTTGAATTAATCTATAATTTCATAATCTTCCGTTTCACACAAACACTACCCTCAACAATGCTCAGAAGATAGACGCCCTCAGAGTAAGTAGATAAATCAATAGCAACTTCTTTATCTCTCGAGCTGTATTTATTGACTAAAACTCCTTTAAAATCGATAAGACTAATGGTCCTCTCATTTATCGATGGATCTTGAAATACTAGATTTATTAAATTTTCTGTTGGGTTAGGATAAATATTGACTTCAAATCCATTGACTAAATCTTGGATGGATACTGTCGAATCGATGGGTTCAATATTAAATGTATCTACGGGTTCAGGTGCAACATAAATGCAGTTTCCGGGCACATTATCATCCAACCAAATCATCCGTTCGCCAATCCATGTTTTTAGATAACTCATCTCATTAGCGTAGCTTGAACCTACATAGTTATTTGGCCAAACATAAGTATCTAAAACAGGCCACTTTGTAAAATTTCTTTGCTGTGACTCATCCAAGGTAAGTGTTAAATCATCAATGTTTTCAAAAATTGAATCCGTATGAAATTGATGCACTCTTAGGGAATCCCATCTGCATTTTAACTCATTAGTATAGGTAGTGTCTGTAAGCAGTTTATTCCACCAAAATGGAATATTGTATAGATCTTCACAATAGGTATTAAAATCGGATCCCCAACCCGTAGAAGAACCTCCTTGACAATAATCTGCATTGCCAAAGGCTAGGTTGAAATCCCAAAGTGGACCTAAGGTTAATTTACCTCCTTTACTGTCTTTATCCTTGTACATATAAGTGCTCAATCTGAATCCATCTACATTTTTGCTAACCTCATTCATGATAAAGAAATCAATAAAAGAGCTCACATCGATATAGTTGCGATATCCAGTAAGCGTATCCAAATAATTTACTCCATTAAGTGCATTTTCGAAAGCCGTGACATAGTTTTGGATGTAAGCAGCTTGAACAGGGAGTTCTTGATTCTCTTTTGGATAGTGAAGCTTGTAATTGATGACTTCATTAGAGATAAATGGGGGTAATATGGGTGAATCCCAATTGTATCCTGTCCCATTGGTCGTTTTATCTATTTTGAGAATATAACCTCCAGTTAAATCATCACCAATGGTGTCGTTGACGGTAAGCTTGGCGATATCTACTCTATCATTATCTCGTTTAATTTTTTCTGTTAAAACATAAACCCCCTGATATTCATTGTTGATCATCACTTCACATAATTGCGTTCTTGGGGCATATCTATCTAATGAGTTTCCCAAGCTATATGTTAGCACATTTCTTATGAGTGTTTTGTCCGAATAGGGGGCATATAAAACCCAATCATTTTCAACAGGTAAGTCTATCAAAGAAACGTTATTGTTTTCTCCTAATACATTTTGAGTTTCAAGGCTATATGATTTTTTTGGAAAGCTTTGAGATGATGACCCTCTTCGTTCAATGCTAATTTTACCATTATATTCATTAAACGGATCAGTAATGTAATTTCTTAAAGCCACACCATTATAAATTATACCCATATCAGCTACAATTCTATTGTTATCAGGAATATTTTGTCCATTGGTGTTGATGTTTACAATTGGAAGGTTAGAGGAGTTGAATACGAAGATTGAAAACCAACTTGGGTTGGGGAAGTAATAGGTAGATGAGTCTATAACACCAAAGGATAAAAATGCTCTAGCTGTTAAGTCTGAGGAGAAAGCACTTTCGTTATGCACTTGTATCGATAGCACATTATTTCCCGGTAAAATATTATTTTTAAATGTTGTTACGTCAATTATGAACTGACTTGGATTTCCACCCTGATACATTTGGGCTTCATGCAAGCCATTTGAAGTTTGGTTGTATGTAGGATGATCCCCAATTGCTCCTACGTTTGCTCTTGCTATTTCAACGTTATTCAAGTAGGCTACAAATGCATCATCATAATCCATATTTAAAACGGCCATACTTAACTTAGAGGTATCTGTAATATTGAAGGTCTTTCTTAAATATAAAGAAACTGAACTTGAAATGACGGTATTATCGTCGCCATCACCATAACCTATTCCTCCTTGGCCTGTATTCCAGGAAGAATCATCAAAGTTTATTTTTCTCCAATTAGCGTTTGGTTCAAAGTTCGGGGTCAAGTACTTCCAGTTATCATCATCAAATATTGCGGTTTCCCAATGATCTATATATTGAGCAGGAACTAAGCTTAACTTCATGATAAATAATAGTACTAGGGAAGAGGTCTTGTGCATCCCGTGAATATAAGTAAAAATCGATAGAAGACTTTGAAAAAAATACAGAATAATCGAATCAGCAATACGAGAATCGTTCGAGAAACTAAGGGCTACTTTGGTGTATGCAAAGTGCTAATATGGCTGTAACTATCCATGAAACCTTACCTGTCATTTCTTTTCTAATTAAGCGCTTAAACAATCTACTTGATAATATCCCAAGATATTCCTTCATTTTAAACAAACGAAACATGTAAAATCGAAGTTCGAATAATTGTTTTTATAGGTCGAAATCTTAGAACATTTTATAGATTTAATGATAATTAGAAGTTTACTTATTAAATTTAATTTTCGTTGTTTAATTATTTTAAGTGAATCTTCTTTTACTGCTGTTTTTTTGCGCTAATCGCTTAAAACCACTTCCATCGATTCCTATGAAAAAAAAAGAAATTGAAATTAAGACAGTTAAAAAGCCTTGGCCAACTGAGGCTGTGATGGAGCAGATTTACTCAATGAAACTTTGGGGTGACAACAAAACAGATTTCTATTCTGGGATTGGTTCTCACAATTCTGAGCTAAAAAGCCCATACATTACCTCGCTTGTTTCGTTTTTAACCTCGTTCAATGTTCCTCCTGTAGTTTGTGATTTAGGTTGTGGTGATTTTAATGTCGGGAAAGATTTAGTGCAATATACGCAGCGTTATATCGCTATTGATATTGTCGCCGATCTCATTGCTTTTAACAAGAAAAAATTTAAAGATGAACAATTAGAATTTCATTGTATGGATATTGCCTTAGATAAATTGCCCAAAGGGGATGTGGCTATTATAAGACAAGTATTGCAACACCTCTCAAATACTGAAGTCCTGGCGGTGGTGGGGAAGTTAATGGAATACAAATATATCATACTAACAGAACATCTGCCAGAGCGAGATTTCGAAGCAAACAAAGAGATCATTTCTGGGCAAGGAACACGGCTGAAAAAGCAAAGTGGATTAAATTTGTTGCTTCCTCCATTCAATTTAAAGGTGAAAGAAAAAACACAATTGTTATCTCTGGCATCAAAACATTACTCTGGTCGCATAGTTACAATCCTTTACGAAATGTACTCGTAAAGATTTAGCAGGTCTTTAAACCTAAGAGATATAGTTAAACTACCCAAAGCTTTATATCACTATTTTAGTGCTATTCTCAGTGAAAACAAAAACCCCTTCGCAGCTAGCGGAGGGGTTTTTATTGAATAGTCCTATTATTGTAACTGACTATTTAGCAATCTGAACAAATTAATCTTTTTCTTCTTCAACTTCTTCGAATTCAACATCTTCAGCATCATCAACACCTTCTTCTGAAGTTTCAGCACCTTCTGGAGCTTCACCACCTGGAGCTGCGCCTTCAGCTCCACCTTCAGCTTGTTGAGCTGCATAGATATCCTGACTAGCTGCTTGGAATACCGTATTCAATTTCTCCATGGAAGTATCAATAGCGGCGATATCCTTCGCTTCATGTGCGGCTTTCAATTCAGCTAAAGCTTCTTCAATCGGAGCTTTTTTGTCAGCAGGTATTTTATCACCATACTCTTTGATTTGTTTCTCCGTTTGAAAAATTAAGCTATCTGCTTGATTCATTTTTTCAATTTCCTCTTTAGCTGATTTATCAGCATCTTCATTGGCTTTAGCTTCCGCTTTCATCTTATCGATTTCTTCTTGACTTAAACCTGTTGAAGCTTCTATTCGGATACTTTGCTCTTTACCAGTTCCTTTATCTTTTGCGCTTACGCTTAAGATACCGTTGCTATCAATATCAAAAGTAACCTCAATTTGAGGGATACCTCTCATTGCTGGAGGGATATCACCTAAATGAAAACGACCAATTGTTCGGTTATCCTTAGCCATTGAACGTTCACCCTGAAGAACGTGAATCTCTACTGTTGGCTGATTGTCTACTGCAGTCGTAAAAACTTGTGATTTTTTAGTCGGAATTGTTGCATTAGATTCGATTAACTTAGTTGTTACTCCGCCCATTGTTTCTAATCCCAGAGAAAGAGGAGTTACGTCTACTAAAACGATATCGTCAGTAACATCTCCACTCAAGATTCCACCTTGTATAGCTGCTCCTAAAGCAACAACCTCATCTGGATTTACTCCTTTAGAAGGTTTCTTGCCGAAGAACTTTTCTACAGTTTCTTGAATTTTAGGGATTCTTGTTGAACCACCTACTAAGATTACTTCATCAATATCACCTTTTGCATATCCAGCATCTTTCAATGCAGCTTCCATTGGCTTTAAAGTTCTTGATACCAACTTATCACTTAGTTGCTCGAACTTCGCACGAGTTAATTTTTTTACTAAGTGCTTAGGAACACCATCAATAGCCGTAACATATGGCAAATTGATTTCTGTTTCAGAAGAACTTGACAACTCAATTTTTGCCTTCTCCGCTGATTCCTTCAAACGTTGAAGTGCCATAGGGTCTTTCTTCAAGTCTACGTTCTCTTCTTTTTTGAATTCATCTGCTAACCAGTCGATAATCATGTTGTCAAAATCATCACCACCTAGATTTACATCTCCATTGGTAGATTTCACTTCAAAAACACCATCACCTAATTCAAGAATAGAAACATCAAAAGTTCCTCCACCTAAATCGTATACAGCAATTTTTAAATCTTGGTTTTTCTTATCTAAGCCATAAGCTAATGCCGCAGCTGTTGGTTCGTTTATAATTCTTCTTACCGTTAAACCTGCAATCTCTCCGGCTTCCTTTGTTGCCTGACGCTCAGAATCATTGAAGTATGCAGGGACAGTAATAACTGCTTCCGTTATATCAGAACCCAAATAATCCTCAGCTGTTTTCTTCATTTTTTGAAGAATCATTGCTGAGATTTCTTGAGGTGTATACATCCTATCGTCAATCTTTACACGAACCGTGTCATTATCCCCTTTTGCAACTTTATACGCTACTCTATCTGTTGATGGGCTTTCGCTAAAACGTTTACCCATAAATCTTTTTACTGAGGCCACGGTACGTGTTGGATTAGTTACTGCCTGTCTTTTAGCAGGATCACCAATCTTACGCTCACCGTTATCCATAAAAGCTACTACCGACGGTGTAGTTCTTCTTCCTTCATCATTCTGAATTACTACTGGGTCGCTACCTTCCATAACCGCTACGCACGAGTTAGTGGTACCTAAGTCAATTCCTATAATTTTACCCATTACTATTTATTTTTTGGTTGTTTAATTATTATTTACACAAAACCCTTTTCAATATCTGTTCCAATAGCTGTATTGTTGGTATTGCGTGAAATTTTGTCATATATCATGCAGGAAATAAGAGAAAAAGTGTCATTTAGGCATATTGTTTTGACAAAAAGGAAACGCTATATTTGCTGTAGATAGATAAACCACTAAACCATTTCCCATGTCAGTACATAAGAACGTGAAAAGAGTAACTACGCATACCTTGCAAGCCATGAAGAATACTAATGAGAAAATTTCTATGTTGACAAGCTATGATTTTTCCTTAGCTAAAATTGTTGATGCGGCAGGTATTGATATTATTCTAGTAGGAGATAGTGCCAGTAATGTTATGGCAGGACATGAAACGACCTTGCCAATTACTTTAGATCAAATGATTTATCACGGATCTTCGGTTGTTCGAGCTGTTGATAGATGTCTAGTTGTCGTCGATTTACCTTTTGGGTCTTACCAAGGGAACAGCAGAGCGGCATTAGATGCAAGTATAAGAATTATGAAGGAGACAGGTGCACATGCGGTGAAGTTAGAAGGTGGTGCAGAAATTAGAGAATCAGTAACTCGAATACTAACGGCAGGAATACCAGTAATGGGACATTTAGGACTTACTCCCCAAAGTATTTATAAATTTGGAACCTATACGGTTCGTGCCAAAGAGGAACAGGAAGCTGCCAAATTGGTGGAGGATGCTAAAATGCTTGAAGCAATCGGCTGTTTTGCTATAGTGCTTGAAAAAATACCCTCTAAATTGGCTAAGCAAGTAGCTGAGTCGATTTCAATACCGGTGATAGGAATTGGTGCAGGCCATGATGTCGATGGACAAGTATTGGTCTTGCATGATATGTTAGGAATTACTTCGGAATTTAGCCCAAGATTCTTACGTCGTTATGCCAATCTTTATGATGACATTAAAGGAGCTGTTGAATCATACATTCAAGATGTCCGTTCAATAGACTTTCCTAATGAAAATGAACAGTATTAAATTTCCTACATCTTCAATAGCTAGTAATCTTTCCTCCGCCTTTTTTTATGTAAAGAGTTGACTTTTTTTGCTTAACATATCAAACAAAAAGAATCTTCCAATGCATCTCATTCTGTCTTAAAAACTAAAGGGATTTCTACACGAGATTAGTACATCTTTTAATAAAAATGTATTTTTGCGGCCGGATGGAAAGATTGATAGGAAGATATGGGAAGTTCGGAGCGGCAAAGACCTTTTTGATTTTTGCGGGGGTTCATGGCAATGAAAAGCTCGGTATTCAGGCTCTCGAAGAGTTGTTTGAGGAGTTTGAAAAGAAACAAGTTG
>CAZZMB010000006.1:60230-61499 GCA_964655225.1 uncultured Chitinophagales bacterium
CTCGGTATTCAGGCTCTCGAAGAGTTGTTTGAGGAGTTTGAAAAGAAACAAGTTGATTTTGATGGCACAATCATAGGAATTGCTTGCAACTTGGCAGCATTAAAGCAAGATATTCGATACATTCATAAGGATTTGAATAGGCAATGGTATCTTTCAAAAATTCGCAAGTTGGCCGCCTTGCCCTATGGTATGCTTAATACTTCGGAAGATATTGAACAAAAGCATATATTGGAGTTGATCCTAGATGTAGTTTATGATAAGGGCAAAGAGTTAATGTTAATAGACTTACATACTACCTCTGCCACCGGAGGATGTTTTTGTATTACCAATTCTCATCCTAGAAGTAGTGAATTGGCTCTAGATATTCCGGTACCATTGATTAATGGAATGGTCGGAAAAATTAAAGGAACAACCTTGGAATATTTTGATGAACTAGGTTTGCCGGCAGTAGCTTATGAGGCGGGGCAACATGCAGAAATTGAGGCCGTCGATCGGATGAAGGCAGGTTTGGTATCTATTTTCACAAAAACATCTTGTTTGAATGAGAGGGATTTAGAACCCTATCAATATATTTTGGATAAAATGACTCAGGATTTCAATCATTTGCCACAAAATGTTGAAGTGGTTCATCTACACAAGATAACAGAGGAAGATGAGTTCGTGATGCACCCTGGTTACATTAATTTTCAAGAAGTAAAAAAAGGAGAATATTTGGCTGATGATAGAAATGGAAAGATATTATCGCCTTCTGATGGTTTGATTCTTATGCCTCTGTATCAAAAGAAGGGGAGTGATGGTTTCTTTATTGTGAGGGAGTTAGATTAAATCTTTTTTTTAAAATCCAAACTTAAAGAATTCACGCAATATCTCGAGCCTGTGGGCCCATCATTAAATACATGTCCCAAGTGGCTTCCACAATTTTTGCATAATATTTCAGTTCGTTCTTTATTATTGCTTAAATCTTTTTGAGTCTTGATTCTGTCATTGTCGATTGGACTATGAAAACTTGGCCAACCGCAACCCGCGTCATATTTTCCTTCAGAACTAAAAAGGGATATTCCACAAGCTCCACACTGATAATTGCCTTTTTCAAAATGCAGATTGTATTTTCCAGAAAAGGGTGCTTCTGTCGCTTTTTCTCTTAAAACCTTGTACTGAGCTTCGCTTAATGTATTTTTATATTCCTCCTCAGGTTTCATATAAATGGTTTTGCTAGTGCTTGATTATAATTTTACTGATATCAATTTGTGCATGACCACCCAGCTTTAT
>CAZZMB010000006.1:61599-66416 GCA_964655225.1 uncultured Chitinophagales bacterium
CCATCACCAAAATCCCATGCATAAAAGAATGCATTAAATGCTTGCTCAATAAAGTCAACAAATAACTGATTGCTTTGGAAGGAATAATCTGCTAAACTACAAAAGTTGATTGGCACAATTTGGGTGAGTGTATCCTTGCAGTATTTGTTTACTGAGATTAAGCCAATGTTGTAGCTGCCTTCTTGACTGAAAGATAAGGATAGGGTGTCGCCATAAGCTAAGCTTCCATCTTCAAGTATCCAGGTGCTGGAATCACCAAAAGCTGAAGTATTTAAAAATACCAAACTACTATCATCCTCAATGACTTGCATTGCTGCTACAGGACATATTGTAGATGATATCAAGCTGTCTTTAGAGTTTGAGCAAAAATCATCCTCTATCATTAAACTGAGTAAAAATAAGCCTGTATCAGTATACTGCTCGTTAATTGGATTGCCGATTCCTTGATTCCCATTGCCAAAATTCCAGGAGAATGTATTGGCTGCGCTGGTGGATGAAAATGTGAATAATCCATCAAGACTAGAGAATTCTATAAACGGAATGGGAGGGGCATTAACTTGAATAGACAGTATGGCCTCTTTAGAAATTTCTCTTTTGTCTAACTCATAACCACGAAGCACGTGGCTACCCAATGTGTTCCAAACAATACTAATATAACTGGAATCTAGCTGAACCATTGTTCCACCAGAAAAATCCCAACAATATTGACTTCCTTCATTAGCTGGTAAAAAATAGTTGAGCGTATCATCGAGGCATACGGTATTATCTCCTGCTATTTGAATGGAGTCTCCGTACATAATTTCATAAAGAAATTGACTTCCTTGTCTAATAATAGTATCCGTTACCCATGTTTGTAGCTGAAGGAGTTGCGGTTCGTGACCTAGTCCTTGTAATGGGAATAAACGATTCTTTATCCCTTGATTATCCAATCGCTGATGGATTAGTAAGCTGCCTTGAACGCTTGGAAAAATAGGCAATGAAAAAGGACTACCTTGCGCATAAGGGACGATAATGTCATCAGTGCCGTGAAATGATATCACAGGCACATTATCTGCAGGATCTGAAGCAATGTTGATATATGAAGTGTCGAGCATAGCCCCCCAGTTGTTAATGATTCCGTGGACTCGTACTTCCTGATTATTGAAATTATTGTTGCCTGAACAGTCTATACAACCCAAATCTGCGGGCTCTAAAGTATAGCCGTAGGTTGATGGAATATCCGCGCGGTCACTTTCATTCATAAAAGTAGAAACGAATGAGGCTAGACATCCAGCACTGGTTCCGGTTATGAAAATTGCAGAAGTATCAATCCCATATAGATCGGCATTATCTACAAGGAATCTTAGTGAAGCACGTAAATCTTGAGTGGCACGGTAAACGGCTCTTTCGGCGCTTTGACCACTTAAAGGGTTAAATCCCAGTCTATAATCAATAGTGGCAAATACAAACCCTCGCTTAGCGTACATTGTTGCCATTTGCGGTATTACGGGTTCTGTTCGCCAACCAATTAAAAAACCACCACCAAACTGATGCAAAATCAATGGACGTTTACTTAAGGTATCTCCAACCGGCTCGATGATATCTAAATATAAATCTTGGGTACTAAATAATCCATAGGGGTCAGCTTCGCCAAACTTGATACCTGAGGTGCTTTGGGTGTTTGGGAAAACTTCAGAATAGTATCTACCAGAGCTACAAGGATTTTGGGCTAAAGTGCATAGTCCAAGAACTCCAAAGAGAAGAGATAAATATTTTTTCATTTAGACATTAAAGATAAAAAAGAATAGCTTATCTAGTAATATTTGCTTACGATATTAGTTTGAAAGAGAGCCTTTATTCTTTTGATGACAGACTTATAAATACGTTATTTTTTTATCGTATTTTTTATCGAGTATACTCAAAAGTTCTTTGAAGTCGTTCTCGCTTTCAACAAAATCGAGTTGTGAAGTATCCACAATCAGCACTTTCGACTTGTCTTGTTGCTTGAAAAAATCTAAATAGGTAGTATTTAGTTTTTCGAGATAATCTGGGCTGATTTCAGCTTCATAGCTTCTTCCTCGTTTTTTTATGTTTCGAATGAGAAGATCAATTGGTTTATGTAAATACAATATTATCTCGGGCGACTTAATATTGGGATAAATAATGTGAAAGAGCATTTTGTAAAGCTGTAACTCATCCTCTTTAAGTGTGATGTTGGCAAAAACTAATGATTTAAAAAATGCATAATCTGTTATCACTTTTTCACCAAATAGATTCATTTCCTCCAATAATTGTTTTTGTTGCTGATAGCGTTCGGCCATAAAGAATAACTCAAGGGAGAAGGCATGCTTTTCTGGATCCGAATAAAAATTTTGTAGATAAGGGTTATCCTCAAAATTTTCAAATATCCCTTTACACGAGTAGTGTGCACTTAACATTTTACTCAAGGTGGTTTTACCCGCTCCTATACATCCTTCTATGGTTATGAAATTATACACCTTTTTTTTTGTATTCTTTTGGGCACACATTATCAGCGCAATTAATCAAAAGGTCCCTAGTGGTTTGTTTAAGTATTGGGTGAACAAAATTTGGTTGAATTTCAGCTAAAGGTACAAGGGTAAATGCTCTATTTTGTATCTCTGGATGAGGAACCTTTAAGCTAGGTTCATTAATTATTTTATCCTCAAGATACAAAATATCGATATCTAAGGTTCGATTACCCCATTTCAATGTCCTTTTTCTTCCTGCCAATTTTTCAATGAATAATATCGCTTCGAGTAATTCTTGAGGAGATAAACGGGTGCTAATTTTAACTACCTGATTGAGGAAAGGCTTGTTTGCAACTTTTCCCCAAGCTCCACTTTCATAAACTTTACTCATTTGTAAGACTTTTCCTACATTTTTTTTTAGATGAAACAAAGCAAAACGCAGGTATGCATCTCTGTTTCCTAAATTCCCTCCAAGTAGAAGTATGGCCATCATTTAAATGAATTAATTTGTACTTTTGTTTTCTCATGTAAACATAAGCAATAATGAATTTTTTTAAGCAAGTTTTGGCAACAATAGTCGGCCTAACAATTTTTCAAGTCACCAGTTTTCTAATGCTAATGATTTTTATCGGTGTAATCGCTAGCTCGTTTGGCGATGGCGGTGGTTCTTCTGTAGGGCTTAAGACTATTAAAGATAACTCATTAGTGGTTTTAAAACTAGATTATGACATTCAAGAAAGAGACGGCTACTCGCCATTTGATTTGAATAATTTGGAAAACATATCTCAAGAAAGAGCAGGACTTCAAAGTATGTTAGAAGCGATTGAGCACGCTCAAAATAATGATAAGATAAAAGGAATCTATATGGATCTTTCTTTTACACCAAATGCATATGCTAGTCTAGATGTATTGAGACAAGCTTTGATTGAATTTAAAACAAGCGGAAAGTTTATTATCGCCTACGGGGAAATGATTGACCAAAAATCCTACTATCTAGCATCTGTTGCAGATCGATTATATGCTAATCCTGAGGGATATATTGAATTGCGCGGAATAGGTGCGCGTCTTACCTTTTATAAAAAACTGCTCGAAGAAAAGCTTGATGCGGAAGTACAAGTTTTTAAAGTAGGAGATTACAAAAGTGCAGTAGAACCATTTATTCAAGAGGGCATGAGTGAGGCTAATCGTGAACAGATGACTTATTTACTGCAAGGGATTAAAGAGGATTTTGTGAACAACATCGCTAATGAACGAAACATTGCTCCAGAAGAATTTGACTCAATTTTAGATTCTTTATTGGCGCTTGATCCCAAAGATGCCGCAAAATTAGACATTATAGATGGCACGCGGTATTTCGATGAAGTTTTAGTAGAGCTAAAAGAAAATTTAGGAATAAGCCCAAACGACGATATCGAATCGATAAGTTTAAATGACTATGCAATTGCAACTGCATCTGTTAATAAATCAAGTCATAAAATTGCTCTTGTATATGCAGAAGGAACTATCGTTGATGGTAAGGGAGATGAAGGGAGTATTGGAGGTGAAAAATTTGCTAAACAAATTAGGGCACTTAGAATAGATGAAGATATTGAAGCCATTGTCCTTCGCGTAAATTCCCCAGGTGGATCTGCATTGGCCTCTGAAGTCATTTGGAGAGAATTGGAGTTGGCTAAAGCTGTTAAGCCAGTGGTTGTATCAATGGGGGAATTAGCAGCTTCAGGCGGGTACTACATTTCTTGTAATGCAGCGAAAATATTTGCTGAAGAAAACACCGTAACCGGTTCAATAGGTGTTTTTGGTTTGGTTCCAAATTTAGAGAAAATGCTCAATAATAAATTGGGAATTACTTTTGATGATGTGGTTTTAAATGATCATGCAACATCTGATGGAATAACCGAAAAATTTACTGATTATGAGGCGACCGTAATTCAGAAGAATGTAAATAAAATTTATGCAACATTTACTTCAAGAGTGGCTGAAGGCAGAGGTTTACCTTTAGAAGATGTATTGGCCGTAGCTAGTGGAAGAGTCTGGACTGGCGAGCAAGCTTTGGAGAGAGGCTTGGTAGATGAAATTGGAAGCTTGGATGATGCCATTGCTTATGCCGCTGAGTTGGCTGAATTGGAGGAGTATAGATTAAAGGAATACCCTGAGGTTCAATCCCCATTTGAACAAATTTTTGAAGAAATGGGAATGTCTGCAAAGCAACAAGTTATGCATGAGAACTTAGGCCCATTGGCGCCTTTTGTGCAAGATATTCATGAGCTATACAACATGAATGGCAAAGTACAAGCACGTATGCCAGTTTCAATAGAAATATTCTAATTTAGAGAGTACAATGTTTAAGTC
>CAZZMB010000007.1:0-15250 GCA_964655225.1 uncultured Chitinophagales bacterium
TCATTCAACATGATGGTGTAAATAGAGAATATGTTTTGTATATACCCAACTCTTATGATGGTGTATCCGCAGTACCTATGTTGTTTAATTTTCACGGTTTCGGGGGTAGTGCAAGTGAATTTATGAGTGATGCTGACATGCGGTCGTTGGCAGAATCCGATACCTTTATTTTGGTCTATCCACAAGGCAGTTGTTTAGATGGTTTATCTCATTGGAACGCCTGTCCATTAGGAGGTGACAACAAAAGTGATACTGATGATTTTGGTTTTGTTGAAGCCATGATCAACGGTATTTCATCGCAATACAACGTAGATATAGAAAGAATTTATGCTGCAGGATACTCAAACGGAGGCATGATGGCATATGGACTTGCCAATTTTAAAAGTGATTTAATTGCAGCGGTAGCATCTGTATCAGGAGCAATGCTTGACTGCACAGGATCTATCAGTCATCCTATGCCAGTAATACATCTTCACGGAACCGCTGATGGCGTGCTACCATATAGTGGAAGCAATGACTGGAACTCCGTTCAAAGTACCTTGAATCATTGGATAAATTTCAATAATACATCAACAAATCCTACTGTTAGCAGTGATGATAATGGAGGAACAACCATTGAGCATTATGAATATGGCCAAGGGGATAACTCAATTGCTGTTGAGCATTATAAATATATTGGTGGAGACCATGTCTGGTTTAACTCAACATTTCAAGGTAAAAACGCATCTGAATTGGTTTGGAATTTTCTGTCTCAATACGACATTAACGGATTGAGATAAGCGTTCCGATACAAGAAATTTTAACTACCCAAAAAAAATTATGTGTTTAGTCGGCATAATATCAAAACGATAAAATTCTACAACATCCTCAAGGCTCTTTCCAAAGCTTTAATGAAGAGGTCTATCTCTTCAGTAGTATTGTATACTGCAAAGGAAGCTCTGCAAGTACCTTCAATATTATAGTGTCCCATTAAGGGTTGGCAACAATGATGTCCAGTGCGAATAGCTACTCCTTGTTTATCTAATAAAATACCAAGATCAAAGGGATGAACTCCATCTATCAAGAAGGATAAAACACTAGCTTTGTTCGCAGCTGTACCATAGATTTTAACGCCTTCGATAGCGCTGATTTTTTCTGTAGCATAAGCCAATAAATCTGCTTCAATTTGGGCAATCTTTTCAATACCTAAATCTTCCATAAAAGCAATGGCTTCGCCTAAAGCTATCGCTCCGCAAATATTTGGCGTACCCGCTTCAAACTTGTATGGTAAGGCATTGACAGAAAATCCATCATAGCTAACTTCTTTAATCATTTCTCCGCCACCTTGGAAGGGCTTCATGGCTAACAATAATTCTTCCTTGCCATATAAAACCCCAATTCCTGTAGGGCCATAAGCCTTGTGTCCAGAAAAGGCATAAAAGTCAGCATCTAAATCTTTTACATCAATAGCTAAATGAGGAATAGCTTGCGCTCCATCAATAAAAACTTTTGCCCCTTCTGCATGAGCTGCAGTTATCATTTCCTTTATTGGATTAATTGTTCCTAAAGCATTCGAAACGTGATTGACAGCTAGTAATTTCGTTTTGGCACTCAATAATTTTTTAAAAACCACTTGATCTAGAGATCCATCTTCCAAAACAGGGACAATCTGAACCTTTGCTCCACTTCGTTCTGCAAGCATTTGCCAGGGAACCATATTGCTATGATGCTCGAGTCCACTAATAAGAATTTCATCACCTTGATGTACATTTAAATCTCCCCAAGCATTGGCAACTAGATTTACAGCTTCTGTCGTTCCTCTTACAAAATTGACTTCTTGACTAGCTGCTCCAATATATGCAGCGATTCGTTCACGCGCTTGTTCATAATGTTCTGTAGCCTTATTCGCTAAGAAATGAGCTCCTCTGTGAATATTACTGTTGTATGCTGAATAATATTGCGTAATAGCGTCTATAACCCGCTGTGGCTTCTGCACTGTAGCCGCATTATCGAAGTAGACCAATGCTTTACCATGGACTTCTTGATCTAAAATGGGAAATTGTTCTTTTATTGTTGTCATTACCTTAGTCTCCATATTAATTAGAACAATGCAAATCCAAAAACGTTCGAACTTTTAAACATTAAATCTAAAATGAAGAATATCACCATCTTTTACGATATATTCTTTCCCTTCAACGCGTAGCTTGCCTTTTTCTCTGCATGCAGCTTCGCTACCCAACTCTACAAAATCATCGTAGGCTATTACTTCAGCTCGAATAAATCCTTTTTCAAAATCTGAATGAATCACTCCAGCTGCTTGCGGGGCTTTTGTTCCTTTGTGAATTGTCCAAGCTCGCACTTCCTTCTCCCCAGCTGTAAAGTAGGTGTCTAAGGCTAGTAATTTGTATGAAGCTGTAATTAATCGATCCATCCCAGATTCAGTCAAACCTATATCCTCCAAAAACATTTCCTGCTCTTCGGGATCTAATTGCACAATTTCAGATTCAATCTTAGCAGAAATAACTAGTACCTCCGCGCCTTCATCATCCGCTATCTTTCTAATTTTCTCTACGAAAGCATTGCCCGCTTTGGCATCATCTTCACTCACATTGCAAGCATATAAGATTGGCTTTAAGGTCAGAAGACTCAAGTCCTCAACCCAAACTAAATCATCATCATCAATTTTCAAAGATCGAGCAGATAAACCTTGCTCGATATGCGCTTTAAATTTAGCCAAAACCTCCATGGCCTTCTTTGCATCTTTGTCGTTACTTTTTGCTGCTTTTCTGCTCTTTTCTAGTTTCTTTTCTATGGATTCTAAATCTTTCAATTGCAATTCGGTGTCAATGACCTCTTTGTCTCTAACCGGGTTGATAGAACCATCTACGTGCACCACGTTATCATCCTCAAAGCACCTCACCACGTGCACTATAGCATCAACACCTCTAATGTTACCTAAAAATTGATTGCCCAGCCCCTCTCCTTTACTAGCTCCTTTTACTAAACCAGCAATATCTACCAACTCAACCGTCGTAGGTAAAACCTTTTGAGGTTGAACTAAATCTTCTAATTTATTTAATCGATAATCGGGTACTGTAATGACTCCTACGTTAGGCTCAATAGTACAAAACGGGAAATTGGCCGCTTGTGCGTTTATTGCCTTAGTAAGAGTGTTAAATAAGGTCGATTTTCCTACATTGGGTAAACCAACTATTCCGCATTTTAAACTCAATGAATTATTTTTTTGTTTTGAAAAATAAAAAGGGTACTCAAGCAGCACCCTATTTTGCTTGTTTCATTTTAAGCGTTTACCATTCCATGGCTTCATCAGAAGCTGGCTCATCTTTAGCATCATCTCCCAAAATTGATTTGTTTGGTTTCTTTTCCAGAATAGGATTGGAACTCATCAAATCTTTATTTGGTCGAGTTGGCTTTTTTTGCTCTTTGGGAGTATCTTTTCGAGATTCTCGTTTGTCTTGGTCACCTCTTTGACGATCATCTCTTTCATTACCATCTTCACTAACATTCTCGTCAAGCTGCGCCTGATAAGTCTCTCTATCATAAGCATCATAATCAAAATCTGGATTTAATTCAGTTTTGATATGCGTTATGGTTTCGTTAAATGCTTCACCAAATTTGGTAAAATCTTCTTTGTATAAAAATATTTTGTGACTATCGTATCCTGGACGATCAAATCGTCTTTTGCTTTCTGTTATAGTTATAAAATAGTCTCCTTGTTTCGTTGAACGTACATCAAAAAAATATGTTCTTCTTTTTCCCGCTCTTAGTTTTCTTGAAAAAAAACCTTGTTGATTCTCCACTGCATGTATTTTTTAATGAACAATTAATTTATCACCTCCCAAAAATAAGGTTTTTTTGAGATTATCACTGAACTTGCAGAACAAATCTCAGATTGAAATCACTCCACCTGTTCAAAGTTTTGTTTCTCATAAAACTCATTATAGGTTTTCCCTGCCTTTAGCAGCTCTTCATGAGTTCCTTGTTCAAGTACTTGGCCATCATTTAGAATAATTATTTGATCAAATTTTAAGCTGCTAAAAATCCGATGACTGATTATGATTACGGTTTTATCTTCAATATGCTCGTTCAAATTTTCAATAATTTTCTTCTCCGTGTGCACATCTACAGCGGAAAGCGCATCATCAAACACTAAGATTTTCGGATTCATGGCTAAGGCCCGAGCAATTGATATTCTTTGCTTCTGCCCTCCAGACAAAGTTACCCCACGCTCACCAACAAAGGTGTTAAACCCCTGAGGGAAATCCATAATCTCATCGTAGATAGAAGCTTGCTTAGCCGCTACTTCTGCATCTTTATCACTAATCTCACTATTTCCAAAACGAATATTATTGTAGATAGTATCGGAGAAAAGAAAAACATCTTGAGGAATGTACCCTATTTGTTTGCGCAAACCACTCAGCTTCATATCTTGAATTTTCACACCTTCAACACCAAGACTTCCTGCGCTTGGATAATACATGCCTAAAATTAACTCAGCAAATGTAGTTTTACCACTTCCTGTACGCCCCATGATCGCCCATTTTTCGCCCGCTTTAATCTCCAAATTAATATTTTGAAGGGCTTTGATTCCAGTATCAGGATACGTAAAATCCATTTTGTCAAATTTAATATTCCCTTTCAAGAGAATTTCCTCGCCTTTTGTAGTATCAATGGTAGTTTCGGTTTTCAGGAATTCATTGATTCTTTTTTGAGAGGCCGCGGCACTTTGAATGAGTGAGGCCGCCCAACCAATCGATGTAACCGGCCAAGTAAGTAGATTAACATACATAATAAACTCCACGATATTTCCTGGAGAAATCAAACCGCTTTTCACATAAAATCCACCAACGATTACCACTATAATCGTGCTTAAACCAACAAGTAAGACCATGAGCGGAAAAAAGAAAGCTTGAATATGAGCTAAACTCAATGCTTTTTCCTTGTATACTTCACTTGCATCTTCATAAAACTTTAATGCAAGCCTTTCCTGAACATAACTTTTAAGCACACGAATACCTGAATAATACTCTTGTGCGTTACTTGTTAAAACAGATAGTTGTCTTTGGATAGCTTCACTTCGTTTGTGAATCAAATTATTAACATAAAAAATCGAAAGGGTCAATATTGGCATCGGAAGCAAGACCCATAAAGTGAGCGAAGCATTAATACTCAACATAGTGTAAATAACAAAAGTAAATAAGAAAAATACATTAATCAAGTACATCAATGCCGGGCCCAAGTACATTCGAATTTTGGAGACATCTTCAGTAGCTCGATTCATTAGGTCACCAGTATTATTTTTCTTATAAAAAGCCGTATCAAGTCGCTGGTAATGTTCGTAAATCTCATTTTTTAAGTCAAATTCTACCAAACGAGACATCACAATAATGGATTGACGCATCAAAAATGTAAACACCCCACCGATCAAGGCAGCTGCAAAGTATATCAAAGTGAAAATGAGTAATGAAATCTTTAAGGATGATTGGAGTGCTTCTTGCAAATTGAAATTTTCAAAAGAAGCAAAAAGACTAATATTTTGACTGACCATATCAATCGCTAGGCTCAAGACACGCGGAGATAAAACCTTGAAGACATTGGAGAGGGCAACGAATGCAATACCTAGTAAAAGCTGACGCTTATACTTATATAAATACTTGTTTAAATATTTTAATTCTTTCAAAATTATTGTTTAGGTTCAAAGGGTTTCCCACTTTCCAAAGTTGACATCAGTGTATCTTATTTTATTAAGAAATGTACTTAAATTTTATCTTCAACTTTAAAGTATTGTCTTACCTTTGCATAGCTAATATCCCATTGGGGTGGTAAAGGTAACATTCAAAAATTGATTTCTAAAAATCCAAACCAACAAGATGAATGTATTTGAAAAAATGGAAAGCATGGAGCATGAGCAGCTCATGTTTTTCAATGATAATAAAACAGGATTAAAAGGCATTATTGGCATCCATAATAGTGTTTTGGGGCCAGCTTTGGGAGGAACTCGACTCTGGCATTATGCTAGCGAGCAAGAAGCGATAAACGATGTCCTGCGTCTCTCTAGAGGCATGAGTTTTAAATCATCTATTAGTGGAATCCATTTAGGTGGCGGAAAAGCAGTCATAATCGACAATCCTAATGCAAAGAAAGACGAAGCTTATTGGAGAAGTTATGGGAAATTTGTCGATAACTTGGGAGGTAAATATATCACTGCTGAAGACGTTGGCACCAATACACAGTTTATTGAATACATTTCCTTAGAAACAGATCATGTAGCAGGTAAACCTGACTATTTGGGAGGCGGCGGAGATCCATCTCCAGTGACGGCCTATGGTGTTTATTTGGGGATGAAAGCAGCACAAAAGCAATTAAGCGGTAGTGAATCACTTGAAGGAAAAAAAGTTCTTGTCCAAGGAGCTGGACATGTTGGACAATACTTAATTGAGCATTTAGCAAAAGAAAAAGCAATAATTTCAATTGCTGATATTAATAAAGTCAATTTAAAGATGGTTTGTGACAAATATAAGGTTAAGGTTGTAGCACCGAACGATGTTTATCGGGCCGATACAGACATTTATGCTCCTTGTGCATTAGGTGCAAGTATCAATGATACAACCATCCCTCAGTTAAAGTGTGGGGTTATCGCGGGAGCAGCAAATAATCAATTAGCTGATGAACTTGTGCATGGCAATTTATTGCGTGATAAAGGAATAATTTATGCGCCTGATTTTTTAATCAATGCTGGAGGAGTCATTAATTGTTATATTGAGACTGTTGGATACAATAGACCAAGAGCATTGGCGGCGACAGAAAAGATATACGACCAGACATTAGCTGTACTTAATCATGCGACCAAAGAGAATAAAAACGCACAAGAGGTGGCACTTGAAATTGCTATAGAACGAATTGAAAATATTGGAAAAACCAGACAGCGCAGATAAATGATTTCAAGAAGAATACTTCGAGTAAAGGTAATGCAAGTTCTATTTTCTCACGAAATAAGTGGAGAAGAGCGGACAGATAGTTTGGAAAAAATGCTGTTAACGCGCATTGATAAGACCAAACAATTGTATTATGTATATCTTCAGTATCTTATTGAAGTTTGTCATTATGCATTGGTGGATGAGGCAAAACGTGCAAATAAGCATATTCAAGAAGAAAGTGACGTCAATATTAACACAACGATTGCGCACAACTCCATCATTAAAGGTATTCAGGCAAGTGAGCACTATAAGCGACTTTTAAATACACAAACGATATCATCTTTTATTGATCAAAAATTGGTAAAGGAGCTTTTTAAAAAGTTGCAAGCAAGTGATAAGTATGTTAAATTTTGTGAAATAAAGAAACATGCCAAGGCTGATGAAGTAGAGATTTTACGCTATATATCTAAAAAAATAATTGGCGCTAGTCAGCCCCTTGATGAGCATTTAGCCGAGTATTTCATGGGATTGGAAGACGACCATTTTATCACTTTGCATAGCTTACAAAAAAAGTTAAAAGACTATGCAGAAATGGACGAACAATTGTTCCTAAAATCTTTCCTACTTGAAGTTGAAGATATAGAAGAGATAGAGTTCTCTAAACACCTGTTAAGTAACAATTTAAATCATCGTGATGAACTAAACAAAATCATTGAACCAAGGTTGAAAAACTGGGACATGGATCGGGTCGCTGTAATGGATATCATCTTGATACAATTAGCGGTAACTGAATTTCTATTTTTACCGAACATTCCCTTAAAAGTTAGCCTTAATGAATACATCGATATTTCCAAAGAATACAGCACTTCAAAGAGCAAAGATTTCATCAATGGAATTCTAGATAAGGTAATGAAATTGTTAACAGATGAAGGAAAAATTCAAAAATTAGGAAGAGGTTTAATAAACAATTAATAAATTTACAATCAAATTAAAAAAATCAAATTAAAATTATGAAAAAGTATTTATTTGTATCAACAGTAGCCTTGGCTACATTTATGTTTTCTTGTAACCCAGACGCTTCTGCTGTGAATGATGCTGAAGAAGTAAGCACTGAGACTACCGAAGTAGAGCCTGCAGCAGAAACTTTGGCACCCGCTATTGAACCTGCAGTTGCAATGGCAACAACTGTTTTGTCAATTGACAGAATGCAGCATGATTTTGGTCAGATTCCTGATGTTGCGCCTGTAGAAACTTCATTTGTGTTAACAAATAACGGTGATAAACCCTTACTAATTACAAGTGCTCAAGGATCTTGTGGGTGTACAGTACCCGAATATCCAAAAGACCCAATTGCTCCAGGAGAAAGTAGAGACATGAAAGTCTCTTTCAACCCATCTGGTAAGGAAGGCGTAAATAATAAAACAGTTACTATTACGGCGAATACTGAGCCAGCTACAACGATCATCAACATTAAGAGTGATGTTCAAAAAACAGCTGAGTAATGAATTATATTACACTTGCTAGTGAAGGCGGAGGATTTTTCGCTGACCCAATGAATATGGTACTGATATCAGCTGCTATGTTCGTGCTCTATTTTTTTATGCTTAGGCCCAACCAAAAGAAAGCTAAACAAGCCGAAGCTTTTATGGAAGAATTGGAAAAAGGGACCAAAGTGGTAACCGCATCTGGTATTCACGGTAAAGTGAATCGTATCAATGAGGGGACTATAGATATGGAAATAGCAAAAAACACTATTATTAAAGTGGAAAGAAATGCTATATCCATTGAAATGAGTACCGCTTTAAATAAGCCTGCAGAAAAGAAATAACAACTAGTATAGTGAAAATTTTAAAGCCCTCCGATTAACTCGGAGGGCTTTTTTTATGGTTATCCACATTTTTTCCACAAAATATTTGAATATGCCAAGATTAGTTTTTAATATTGGAGATCCTTTAAAACGCAATGAAGTAAAAAAAGGTATTCATTATTCATATTGATTTATGTTAAAAGTAGGTATTACAGGAGGAATAGGAAGTGGTAAAACCCACATCTGCCAGATGTTTGAACAACTCGGGGTTCCTATCTACAATGCTGATGAAAGAGCCAAAAACCTAATGAATAATGATCCGATTGTAAGGCAAGATCTTATTAAAGCATTTGGTCCTGAGGTTTTTAATAAAGATGGATTAAACCGAGATTTTTTAGCACAAACCGTCTTTAAAAATAAGGCTAAACTCAAGCAGTTAAATGATATTGTCCATCCTGCTGTTGCTCAAGACGCGCAAGCCTGGCAGCACCAACACAATGACAAGCCTTATACCATAAAGGAAGCGGCATTGTTATTCGAGACTGCTAGTTATAAAGAATTAGACAAAACAATCCTAGTACACGCCAAAGAAGATGAACGAATTCTTCGGGTAATGAGGCGAGACAAAGTGAGTAAAGAAAAAGTACTTGCCCGCATTAAGAATCAGTTTACTGACTTAGATAAAATGGAACATGCTGATTTCATCATCAATAACGATGGGAATAGAGAAATTGAAAAAATGGTTAAAAAAATTCACTCTTACTTCAACATAGCAGCCATATCCTTCTAGCCTAATTACTTAAAACTAGACGCATATTTTAACTGATAAGTGCTAGTATTATAAACTTTGTCTTGCAATAAAACTTGCCAAATCATAAATATATTTAGTAAAACAAATGAAGCTATTTGAAAACGAATCCGAAAGAAATTTGCTACCTAAAGACGGAGTAGTAAACTATTTTGATAAGATATTTAACCAAACCGAAGCTGATCATTTTATAAAAAAACTATTAACCAGTATTGAGTGGAGAAATGATGAAGCAATAATTTTTGGGAAGAAAATAATTACCAAACGAAAAGCAGCTTGGTATGGCGATAAACAGTTTAAATACACCTATTCCAAAATTACAAAACAAGCCCTAATTTGGACAACTGAATTATTAGAGTTGAAGACCACAGTTGAAGAAAGAACGGGAGAATCTTTTAACTCCTGTTTACTCAATCTATACCACAGTGGAAATGAAGGCATGGGGTGGCATAGTGATAACGAAAAAAATTTAAAAAGTAATGGATCCATTGCCTCATTGAGCTTTGGAGCAGCGCGAAAATTTTCTTTCAAGCACAAAAAAAGTAAAGAAAAAGTGGGTATCGATCTAGAGCACGGTAGCTTATTGGTCATGAAAGGTGAAACACAACGCCACTGGCTGCATATGCTTCCAACAAGTAAAAAAATACTTAAACCCCGAGTCAACTTAACGTTTAGAACAATAATCGATTAAAATAAATAAGACCATTAATCGCTAACAATGAAATTGATTCGCTTAAAATCTATGCGACATATTCCACTATTTTCTCATAAATGAAGTCTAGCTCATTATCAGATATGCAATATGGTGGAAGAATGTATAAGGTATTTCCAAGAGGGCGCAACAGCACACCTTTTTCCAAGAAGAAATAGTTGATTTCATCTCGCACAGCATTCCCATAACCTGTGATAACCTCACTCTTCACATCCAAAGCAAGAATAGTACCCATCACACGAATATTTTCCACTTTAGTATTGCCTTTTAAACGCTCCATAAAGGATATATTTTTGGCTTGAATACCTTTAATTCTATTTTGACACTCTACTTCAAGTAATAAGTCTAAACTGGCATTCGCAGAAGCACAAGCTATTGGATTAGCGGTAAACGAATGTCCATGAAAAAACGTTTTATTCATAAAATGATCCGATAAGAAAGCATCGTATATTTTTGCTGTACATGTAGTCACGCCCATTGCCATCACACCACCAGTAAGGCCTTTCGATAAACACATAATATCAGGCTTCTCCTCGCCTACTTCACTAGCAAAAAAAGTACCTGTCCTGCAAAAGCCTGTCATCACCTCATCGGCAATACAAAGTACCTTATGCTGCTTGCACAAAGCTAAAATTTCATCCAAAGTCTCCTTACTATACATCAACATGCCACCAGCGCCTTGAACTAAGGGTTCGTATACAATAGCAGCCACATCCTGAGCTTCCACAAGTTGCCTAATTTCTGCGATGCATTGATCCGCATTTTTTGCTGGACTTTCCACAAATTCTACATCAAATAAAAATGGAAAGAATGGTTCTGTAAATGCACTTCGACTGCCTACTGACATTGCCCCAAAAGTATCGCCATGGTAACCTTCCTTAAAAGCTATTACTTTAGTCTTTTCTTGTTGTATATTTTGCCAATATTGAAAAGCCATTTTTAAACCAACTTCCACTGCTGTTGAACCATTGTCTGAATAAAAGATTCGCGCTTGATTATCTGGTAAATTTTCTAGTAGACGTTCTGCTAATCTTACCGCTGGCTCATGCGTAAATCCTGCAAAAATTACATGCTCTAGACATCTTGCTTGTTCAGCTATCTTATCTGCGATATAAGGGTGGCTATGCCCATGTAAGCATGTCCACCAACTCGATATCGCATCGATATATTTCTTGCCGTCCTCATCGAATAAATAGACACCCTCTCCTTTCTTCAAACCAATAGGCTTTGGGCCAACTTGCATTTGAGTAAATGGATGCCATACACTGGCTTGACTTCTTTCAGATAAACTCTTTTTCATTTTTTTTCAATTGCTAACAAAGTAAGGGTTTCAGATATTAACAACCTAATACTATACTAATAACATCTATTGTCTTACATCTAATATTTGATGCAAATATTTTTAGGCTCTGTAAAGAAACGTAAAGCTTCAACCCCACCTTCCCGGCCTACTCCACTATTTTTTACTCCACCGAAAGGAGTACGCAAATCTCGCAGCAGCCAGGTATTTACCCAAACAATTCCTGCATGTATATTTTCAGCTACTCGATGCGCTCGTTTTAGATCATTGGTAAATATAGTAGCACTTAAGCCAAACTTGGTATTATTAGCCAAAGCCAAAACCTCTTCTTCTGTTTTAAACTTATTTAATGTTACCACGGGGCCAAAAATTTCATCTTGATTCGTCACACAATTTGGCTGCAAGCCTTCAATAACTGTAGGAGCAATAAAATAACCATCCTTACATCTCCCTTCCCCCTTCACAGCTTGACCACCAATCAAAACCTGTCCACCTTCATCTTTAGCTATATCAATATGATTTAATACTTTCCGGAAGTGCGCTTTTGATACTACTGCACCAATATTTGTGTTATTTTCATTGGGATCACCAACTTTCAATTCTGCTACAGCAGCAACAAATTTGTCTCTAAACTTCTGGTATAACTTTTCTTGGATGTAAATACGCGATCCACACAAGCAAATCTGTCCTTGATTACTAAAGGAGGCTTTCAAACTCGTTGCAACTGCATTATCTAAGTCAGCATCATCAAATATAATATTAGGATTCTTGCCTCCTAGTTCTAAACTCAACTTCTTAAACATCGGAGCTGCTGTTCTTGCTATATGCTCGCCAGTTTTGGTCCCACCCGTAAATGAAATCGCCTTAATTTTTTCGTGTTCTGCAATCGCTTGACCAGCACTTGGACCAAGGCCATGAACAATATTTAAAACTCCTTTAGGAAGTCCTGCCTCAATACAAATCTTTGAAAATAGGTAAGCAGTTAACGGAGTTACTTCACTTGGCTTGGCTATCACACAATTTCCCGCGGCTAAAGCCGGAGCTATTTTCCAAGTAAAAAGATACAAAGGTAGATTCCAAGGAGAAATACAACCCACAATACCAATCGGCCTCCGCAGCGTATAATTAATAGCTAAATTTTCCATATGATGTGACTCGCTAGCAAAGTGCTCTATAGCCGTTGCGAAGAAGTGAATGTTATCATACGCTCTTGGAATATCAATCAACTCAGCCAAAGCGACTGGCTTGCCATTATCCATCGATTCCGCAGCAGCTAACTCTTTCTGGTATTTTATAATTCCAGCGGCGATTTTCAGCATCACCTCGCTTCGAGCCTTTACTCCAGCATTCGACCATAAAGGGAATGCTTGCTCTGCTGCTTGAACAGCAGACTCTACGTCTTTGGCATCCGATGATGGAATATGAGCATAGACCTTACCAGTTGCGGGCTCAACATTGTCAATATATTGGCCACTCAGAGGCTCAACTAATTCTCCATTGATATAATTCTTTAAAAATTGCTCTATTTGCATGCTACAAATATAAGGGGAAAACAAAGACATAAAAAAACCCCAGACTACCTTTCGGCAACATGGAGTTTTAGGTGTTATTTAATTTTATGATTTGAGAATTATATTTCTATATCTAGAGGACACTATTTGTTTTCTTAACTGCCTCAGCACTTGAGCTCATCTTGGCATGCTCAGCTTCACTTAGTTCGAGTTCTACAATTTTTTCTACCCCATTTTTACCTAAAATAACCGGTACTCCAATACATAAGTCATGTAATCCATATTCACCTTCTAAAAAAACTGAACAAGGAATCATTTTTTTCTGATCACAAACAATCGATTGCACTAAAGTTGAAACCGCTGCACCTGGCGCATACCATGCACTTGTTCCTAGCATACCCGTCAAAGTTGCTCCACCCACTTTTGTGGCTTCCATCAATTCACTAATTCTTTCTTCACTTAAGAATTCACTGATTGGGACACCTCTATAACGAGCTAATCGAGTTAAAGGAACCATTCCCTTATCACTGTGACCACCGATAACCATGCCATCCACATCACTTCCAGGACAAGCTAAGGCTTCCGATATTCTATATTGAAATCGAGCACTATCTAATGCCCCTCCCATACCTATAACTCTATTTTTAGGTAGTCCTGTGCTCTTCAATGCCAAATATGTCATTGTATCCATCGGATTACTAACCACAACAATAATTGCTTCTGGAGAGTGCTTTAAAATATTTTCCGTTACAGATTTAACAATTCCTGCATTAATACCTATTAATTCTTCTCTTGTCATTCCTGGCTTTCGAGGAATTCCAGAAGTAATAACTACAACCTGGCTACCAGCAGTTTCTGAATAATCATTGGTTGATCCAACTATCCTGGTATCGAAACCATTCAAATTGGCAGTTTGCATTAAATCCATTGCTTTTCCTTCAGCAAAATTTTCTTTAATGTCTAATAAAACTACTTCTGAGCAAAAGTTCTTAATGGCAATATATTCGGCACAACTAGCCCCTACATTTCCTGCTCCAATTACGGATACTTTCATATTTTTTATGTTATAATTTGAGTGTTTTGAAATAATTCAAACAAAGGTAGAAAAAAATGCGTTTATCTAATAAGAGAAATCTTTTTAGTAATAGTCTAAGTAATGATTTACCTTAGTAGTTCAATTTTAAAATTTCTATGAAATATTTTTACATTTTACTTGCGATTTTTACCACCTTTCCAATATTCACTCACGCGCAACACGAGCATACTCGAAATGTTAGCTGGTGTGGTACAGAAATAAGTGATGAGGGAATGCAAGCTTTTTATCAACGAGATAAAAGCCATCTGAACCTTAAGACAGGAAACTATCCTACCGTTTATATTCCCATCGTATATCATTTAGTCGGTGAAGATAACGGTACCGGATATTATGAGTTAAGTGAATTGTTCAGAGCGCATTGCGAGCTACAGGATTTATTTAACAACGCGGATATCGTTTTCTACATAAAAGATATTCAATATGTAGACAATTCAAACTATTACAGTGGGGGCTCAACTTACCCGTTATTTACAAATTACAATGACCGAGATGCGTGTAATGTATTTCTAGTAAGCCAAATGAGTGGTGTTTGTGGATACAGTTTTGTCCCATCTACCTCAGGGCCAGGTCCCAATCGCGGTGGTATTATGCTTGCTATGAATTGTATGGAGCCAGGAAATACAACCTATCGTCATGAAATGGGTCATTATCTAAACTTACCACACACCTTTTATGGATGGGAAGGTGAAAACCCTCCTGGAATTGGCACAAATGCGCCAAACTCGATTGGTGGAAGAGCAGTTGAAAGAGCTGACCAATCGAATTGCCTTAGCTCTGGTGATGGTTTTTGTGATACTCCTCCAGATTATTTAAGTGATAGATGGACTTGTAATTTTGCAAGAGAATACAGAGATCCAAACGGAATTCTCTTTACAATCGATGAAAAGAACTTTATGTCCTATAGTAATGATGGTTGTTCTTCTTATTTAAAGGATGATCAATTAGCAGAGGTAAATGCGGCTCCTGCCAGTTATCGATCATACCTATTGAATGATCCCATTCCATCGATTGATACTGTTGCTTCTATGGGAGGCTTGTTGCCCGAGCAGAATACACTCAATCTAAATTCTAATGAAGTAATCATTTCCTGGAACCGAAC
>CAZZMB010000007.1:15350-66185 GCA_964655225.1 uncultured Chitinophagales bacterium
CGGTTACTGTGGTTAGTAATGCGGGTGACACTTTATTCAGTCAAATTAATGTGGATGCGCCAGACGAACTTATCGTAGATATTAGTCAAGTAGGAAACGAACTTGTTGCAAGTATTTCAGGAGGAACACCTCCATATTCATACATATGGGATAATGGAAGCGAAAGCTTGACGCTAGCGAATATTGAAAGTGGTAATTATACTTTTATCGTTGTTGATCAATTTGGGTGTCAAAAATCTGATTTTGGTAGTTTTAATAATCAAGCCACAGGAATTATAGACCAAAATCTAATCGGTAATATTATCCTAGCGCCAAATCCAAGCCAGAGCGGTCTGGTTAAGCTTGTAGTTCCAATGAAAACTGCTGAGAGTCTAGAGATATCAATAATGGACATCAGTGGCAAAGTATTAAATATTCAAAACCTACAGACAAAACAAGGCCTAAACACTTTTCAAATGGATTTAAGTATGCTTAGCAAGGGAGTTTATATTGTGCATGCACAATCTTCTGCCGCAGCTCAGAGTACGAAACTAGTGATACGATAGGAAAATCAACCATCTTCTTAAAGCCTTGGGTATATTATATAAGGCTTTTTATTTTTGACTTATAGCCAACACCTCAATAGTCTTTGGAGTTATCTTGAATCGATCATCAATGCGATGAGCTAACACCCAAGCAATCCTTTCGCCCGAGATTAAAACCCAAGTATTTTCCTTATCGAAGGCTGAGATCTTTTGATCACGCAAAAATTTACCGATATTCTTTTTACTTGGTTTTCCTGAAGGTTTTTGGAGTCCAATAGGATAAAAATAATCGCCCGTTTTCCATTTTCTTAGAATTAATGGATAAGACAGCTTGCTAACATCAAGGTAAGCATGTGATGGCTTTTTGTTTATCTTTCTCAACTTATTAATCGTTTTTACACTAAACGATAAAGTAAAATCATTTTCTATCTTTAGGTTTTTACTTCCCTTCGATATTGGATAGCGTTCAGCTTTAAATATTTGCTTCAATGGGGTAACTATTAAAAACTTGCGATCTTTTAGTATTCGATATTCTTTGCTCAAATACACTTTAACATCGCTTTGCTGCATGCCCTGAACCAAATCAGTCACATCACTAGCATTAAAACCATAAGGTCTAAATAACTCAAACAATAAACTATAATTGACCCCATAATTAAGGAGTTTTTTTATACTAATAAAAAAACTGCCTTTCCGGGGCTTTAAAAGTTTTTGTTTCCACTCTGCCACAATTATATCATGCATCTTCTCAATATCATTCCATCGTGTGAAATGATCTTTCATAGTTGCATCCAAGCCTTGATTAATTTCTCTTAAAGGTCCTAAAACTTGGTGTCTTATTTTATTGCGATCATATTTAAGCGTTAAATTTGAACTATCTTCTCGGTATTCAATCTCATTAACCTTGATATACTGTTGAATATCTTCCAATGAAACTTGAAGTAAAGGCCTTACAATATTCCCTTGTTTGGGTAACATTCCTCTTATTCCTTTAATACCCGTCCCCTTAGCCAACTTAAAAAGCAATGTTTCAATATTGTCCTGCAGGTGATGGGCTGTTAAGATCGTTTGCGCATTCTCCTCCTTTCTTATATCTTCCAACCAATTATATCGAAGCGATCGTGCTAGATCTTGAATAGAACGTTTCTGCTCCTGACTAATGCGAGATGTTTCGAATGAAACACTTCGAAAATCAAGTTGACGGTATTCACAATATTTTTTTAAGAAAACAAGGTCTGCTTCACTTTCAGCACCCCTTAAATTATAGTTACAATGGGCAACAACGAATGCGTAATTCAGCTGCCGTAATACATCAATTAAAACCATAGAATCTTTACCTCCACTGCAGGCTAGGATTAATCTGTCCCCTGTATTAAATAAAGCTTCTTGTTTAATGAAGTTTTGAACTTGCTCCAGCATCATACAAATATAGAATTTCTCATGTAAACTCCATTTAACTTTAGGATAATAATGTAGGAAAAACAAGGATTTTAACGAGATAGTCTATCAGCATAAACTTTATTTACCAAACGTTTGTTTTATCTATTAAAATAAGCACTTTTTTATTACTTTTGTGATACAATAAAAATTAATTGTTATGAAAATTTTAGTTCCAATAAGCAAAGTGCCGGATACTACGGCAAAAATTGCTTTTACAAATAATAATACTGAGTTCGATACAAACAATGTACAATTCATTATCAATCCTACAGATGAATGGTTTGCATTGGTTAGAGCAATTGAATTAGTAGAAAAAAATGGTGGATCCGTTACTGTTATCAACGTTGGTTCCGCAGAAAATGATCAATTCATTAGAAAAGCACTGGCTATAGGTGCAAATGATGCAGTTCGTGTTGATGCTCAGGCAAAGGATGCTTTTTTTACTGCTTCTCAGATTGCTGATTATGCCAAGGCAAACGCTTATGATCTTGTGATTACGGGTAAAGAAACCATCGATTACAATGGTTCTCAAATCGGCGGTATGATTGCTGAATTCATGGACGTTGGCTATGTAGGCCTCGTTACAAGATTGGACATTGAAGATGGTAAAGTAAGCTTAAACAGGGAAATAGAAGGCGGTGAAGAAGTTGTGGAAGCTAATCTTCCACTTGTAGTAAGTGCCCAAAAGGGAATGGCTGAGCAAAGAATTCCTAACATGCGGGGTATTATGCAAGCAAGAACAAAGCCGTTGAACGTTATACCTGCTAATGGAACGAACTCAATAGTAAATATTGCATCCTATCACTTACCGCCTGCTAAAAGTGGGTGTACCTATGTAGATGCCGAAAATATTGGTGAATTGGTTCGATTATTACATGAAGAAGCCAAAGTAATTTAACTTAAAAAAAAGAAAAAATGTCAATTTTAGTATATTTAGATCAATCAAATGGAGTGGCAAAAAAAGCCAGCTTAGAAGCCTCATTTTATGGGAAAACTTTAGCTACAGCAAAAGGCACTGAGGCTATAGGCGTTTATCTTGGTGAAGCGAATGAGGATATAGTAGGGTCACTAGGAAATTACGGACTTAGCAAAGTTTTGCATGCCAGCGATAGCCTTTTTAATGATTTTGATTCAAAAGCATTTACAAAAGCCGTAGCTGCGGCTGCAGAGCAAGTTGATGCGAGTGATGTAGTTGTACCTTTTAATCAAAATGGAAAACAGTTAGGTCCTCGTTTATCTGTGAAGTTAAATGCTGGCTATGTGCCCGGTGCTTCCTCACTTCCAAATGATAACGGACAGCTGTCAAAAGCAGTTTTTTCTGGTAAATCTTTTGCAGACTATGCAGTTTCTACTGCCAAGACGATTATCGGTCTATCCGCAAATTCAATCCAAGCAGAAAAGACTGATCAAATTGCAGCTGTCGAAGCTTTCTCAAGTGGAGTCGTTGCTGAAGATTTTGCAACAAAGATTTTGAAAAAAGAAGTTTTAGAGGGTGAAATTCCTCTAACTGAAGCAGAAAAAGTTGTTTCTGCTGGAAGAGGACTAAAAGGACCAGAAAACTGGGGAATGATAGAGGACTTAGCCAAAGCTCTTACTGCGGCTACAGCTTGTTCTCGTCCTGTTTCTGATATAGGATGGAGACCTCACCACGAGCACGTAGGTCAAACAGGTGTAACAGTGAAACCAAACTTATATATTGCTGTTGGAATTTCAGGAGCTATTCAACATTTAGCGGGAGTCAACCAAAGTAAAGTTATGGTTGTAATTAATAATGATCCAGAAGCGCCATTTTTTAAGGCTGCAGATTATGGTATTGTTGGTGATGCATTCGAAGTCATCCCTAAGTTGTTAGAAGAAGTAAACGCTTTTAAGCAAGCAAATTAAGTATAATTCAACAAAAAAAAAGACGAGCATTGCTCGTCTTTTTTTTGAACTACAAGGAGATTAATTGAAACCAAAAATAGAATACTAGATTAATTCCCATTTTTCAGTATTTTTACAAAGTCATGGAAAGAGTACAATTAGAAGTAGTTACTTTAGCTGAAGGAGTTTCACAATCAAACTCTTATACTGTTTTATTGCAAGAAAAGCATGGTAGTAGGCGTTTTGTGATTGTTATTGGCTATACAGAAGCACAAGCAATAGCAATTTCTCTGGATGGGAATGTTAAGCCTAACAGGCCTTTGACACATGACCTATTTCATCAAGTATGCCAATCATACAACATTGAATTGCTAGAGGTTGCAATCACTGATTTAAAGGAAGGAGTCTATTTTGCTAACTTAGTTTGTAAAAAGGGAGATTTAATAATTGATATGGATAGCCGAAGCTCAGATGCTCTGGCCCTAGCATTGCGTTTTGATTGTCCAATTTTTATCAATAAAGATTTACTCGATAAAGTAAGTATCGAGGAAAATAAGGATTCGAATCAAACTATCCAAGAATTTGAGAAGGAACTGGAAGAAGAATTACAGGACCTAAAAAATCCCAGTATTGACCAAATCCAAAGAGAAAAAAAAGACTTTTCAAAAAAAACAATTACCGAATTAAATTCAATGCTTAATAAGGCATTGAAAAACGAAGACTACGAATTAGCCGCGAAGTTAAGAGACGAAATTAGCCGCAGAAAGTAAGCTGAACCATTGCAATTAATACCTAAATAAAGACTTATGATTAAACAATATTCAAGTATTCTTACACTAATCTTTTTATTCTTATTTTCTTCATTTGGATTAGTTAGCTGTGAGCAAGATGTTAAAAATCAACCAATTATAAATAATTGGGTTAGTGAAAATCAAGAGAGTTTCTATCTTAGTATCTTGGCAAATAATACAGTTAGTAGCAATATTTTTGGAAATGAATTTTTCGGTCTTTATGAACTCGAAGGCGATTCCATACTAAGGATTAATATTCCCTCACAGAATCAATCTATGACAATTGATTCGACAGCAAGCTACTTTGATTCAGAAGGGGCTCCTTCCCTTTCCTATTACCACGAGGGGAAATTGATAGCGACAGAAGAGAATGGCAATGTTTCTAGCACATTAGCCGTGAATACATTTACTATTTTAGTTGTTAATGAGGATGAACTTAGTATACTTACCAGCACCAATGAAACACTCAATTTTACGGCCCAAAAAGAAGAAGCTATTGCAGAAATTGGCATATCATTCATTTCTATTCTAAGGGGAATGATGGGCATAGTCTTTCTTTTGTTGATAGCATTTGCGTTAAGTACAGATAGAAAAAATATTAACTGGCGTCTAGTCAGTATTGGTGTTGGCTTACAGTTGGTCTTAGCACTTCTTGTGTTGAAAGTACCGTTTGTAAAAAGTATTTTTGACGTAGTCTCGAAAGGATTTGTTACCGTATTAAATTTCACTAAGGAAGGTTCTAGCTTTTTGTTTGGAAACCTAGTAACAGATATTGACACTATGGGCTTCATATTCGCCTTTCAGATTTTACCGACCATTGTATTCTTTGCCGCCCTTACTTCGGCTTTATATTATATGGGGGTTATCCAATGGATTATTTATGCCTTCGCTTGGATCATGAGTAAAACTATGAAGCTTTCAGGCGCTGAAAGCTTAGCCGCAGCTGGAAATATATTTTTAGGTCAAACAGAATCACCCTTGTTGGTAAGGCCTTATTTAGAAAAAATGACCAAATCAGAAATCATGTGTTTAATGACAGGAGGGATGGCTACAATCGCTGGAGGTGTGCTTGGCGCTTATGTTGGATATCTTGGTGGAGATAGTGTCCAAGAGCAACAAGTATTTGCGTCTCACCTACTCGCAGCATCTATAATGTCTGCTCCTGCAGCTATAGTTGCTGCAAAAATGCTGGTCCCTGAATCAAATCCCGAGGATATAGATAGTAAGCTAAGTATTTCCAAGGAAAAAATTGGTGCAAATATTCTGGATGCAATCTCTACTGGAACAAGAGATGGCTTAAAACTCGCCGTAAATGTTGGCGTAATGCTATTAGTATTTACTGCCTTCATGTACATGTTTAATGCAATGAGTTTTCAGCTTGGTGAGTGGACAAACCTTAATGCTAAAATTTATGCGAATACTGCTGGTCGATTTGAAGGACTTACTTTACAGTATATCTTAGGAATGATTTTTTCTCCTGTAGCTTGGATGCTTGGCGTTGACTGGTCTGATGCAGTAATGGTTGGGCAACTTCTCGGTGAAAAGACTATACTTAATGAATTCTTTGCTTATGCAAGTCTAGGAAAGCTAAAAGCAGCTGAATTATTCCATCATAAAAAGTCAATTATAATTGCAACCTATGCATTATGTGGCTTTGCCAACTTTGCTTCTATTGGGATTCAAATTGGAGGAATAAGTGCTTTAGCTCAAAATCAACAATCAACGCTTGCTAAATTAGGTGTAAGGGCTTTAATTGGTGGAACCATTGCTTGCTTTATGACAGCAACAATTGCTGGAATGTTGTACTAGATCATATTAACGAGTAGTTTACCTTTTGGCGTGTCCATAAAGTAAAATAAATGCCGCTTTACACCCAACTTTTCTTGAGTAAATAAGACCTCGACTACGTATTGCATACCAAATTCAGTTTCCTCCTCTTGGTAAGTGATGAACTCGTACGATTTCGACTCACCCAACCAAGCTGAGATGACATCGCAAGTAACTTTGACGGTATTAGCTTCACGAGCATTGGAAAGATTAAATGAATCTTGTCCATTTCTTTTTTCATCTGATCCGCGATACATAATTACTTTGGCAGCAGCAGAATAGTTTTCATCTAAACAACTTCCTAATAACTGTTGCACATTTTTTTGGCACTCGTTTAACTTGGATACATCCATTGCATGAACTAGTTTTTCTGCATTACTGCTTTGCTGATCCTGAATTGATGAAACATTTGAATCAACGATATCATTTGCATCCTCAACCTTAGGCTCATTAGGATGATTTTCAGTGATGTTACTGTTGCAAGCAAAAGAACTAAAGGCAACAACTAACAATAAAAAATAAGGCAATCTTTTTTTAAATAATATCCACATCCTGAGGTTAATTTCGAGTTAAATATTTTATTTTATTTTGGCAACTTTAATCACTCCGAGTAAAATTACAAACTTACTTAATATGAAAACTATTATCCGGGCGCTATTTTAATTTTTTATAGACGGGTACTTCTTGCAGAATTAAATTAAATATCAAAGAATATATCCATTACTTTAGGCCTTAAATAAAAGCTAATACTACAGATATCACTTAATAAAAAATGAATCTCTTTAACGAATTTTTCGAATAAGACCGCTTAAAACTTTCCCCGGCCCTACTTCTTCAAACGAGTCAAATCCATCTGCTTTCATTCGAATTACAGATTGCGTCCATAGCACAGGCGCTGTAAGCTGTTTGATTAAATTCGTTTTTATCTCTTCAACATCAACTACGGCGGCAGCGACAACATTTTGATAAATTGGGCAAAAAGGCGCATTAAATGTAATCGCTTCTATCTGAGCAGCTAGCTCTTCCTCAGCACTTTTCATTAAAGGCGAATGAAAAGCTCCATTTACTTTTAGCTTGATCGCCATTCTAGCTCCTGCTTCCTTAAACTTGTCAACTGCTATATCTATACCCTTCTCAGTACCGGAGATGACCACCTGACCTATCGTATTATAATTAGCAGGTACAACAAGCTCATCAATACTCGAGCAAATTTCTTCAACCTGTTCATTTTCTAGACCAATAATCGCAGCCATGCCACTTTTCTGAACATCACAAGCTTTTTGCATCGCGTTTGCTCTTGCTTTAACCAATTGTAAGCCATCTTCAAAACTCAAGACCTTTGCCGCTACTAATGCAGAAAACTCCCCTAAAGAATGTCCTGCGACAGCATCTGGATTAAACTCTTCTCGAGTAAGCGCATCTGCTACTGCATGCAAAAATATAGCCGGCTGAGTTACACTGGTTTGGAGTAGTTTTTCCTCAGGTCCTTCTAGCATTATCTTAGCTAAGTCAAAGCCTAAAATATCCTTAGCTTGATGCAGGTAGTCCTTAAAGGATGATCGTTCTTGTATTAACTCTTTACCCATTCCAATGAACTGACTCCCTTGACCTGGAAAAACAAATGCTTTCTTCATAGCTACTTTTTATATTGATTCATATTTATTTTATGTGCGCAGAATCCATATTCGCGTTCCAAATTGGAAGCAATAATTAAGGTTCGATTCTTTGGCATTTTTTCTAGAGTATTCAAATACCATTCAACTCCTTGCTCATCTAAATTACTGGTGGGCTCATCCAATAAACACAACTCTACATCAGCAAACAAGGCTAAAGCAAGTTTAACTCGCTGCTTCATCCCTGAAGAATAATCCTTAATCCACTTTTTGCTATCAAAAGCAAAAAGTTCAACTATTCGCTTTTTAGGGTAATCCGGTAAAAATGGTTTGTGCTTTTCGACAAAATCTAAGAACTCATCCAATGTCAACTCTTCAATTAAATCAATATATGGAGCACAATAGCTTATTTTTTGGTGAACTTGTTCAATAGCTGTGTTTTCGAATTCAATTTCACCTTGATTCGGAGCTGTTTGTCCAGAAAGTAATTTAAGTAATGTAGATTTACCAGAACCATTATCTCCCAATATAGCATAAGTCTGACCAGGCTCAAAACTTAGACTTATATCTTTAAAAATCCAGCTTTTCCCATATTTTTTTCCAATATGTTCTAAGGTTATACGCATATAGACTAACGATTATCTGAAGCAGCAAATCCTTTCATAATTCCGCGCACAGATTCTCTTACAAAAGTTGTTATCTCGTCTTTTTCCCTTGAATCTTCAATTTCTGCTTCTATGAGTTTTAGCGCATTTCGGGTATTATAACCTCGCACAAACAATATTCTGTATATTTCTAAAATAGAATTAATAGTCTTCGAATCAAAGCCTCTTCTCCGCATACCGACAGAATTAACTCCAATGTAGGATAAGGGAAATCGAGCTGCTTTTACATATGGTGGAACATCTTTATTAACTCCTCCGCCCCCTGAAATAAAAGCATGCTTACCAATTTTGGTAAACTGTTGTACATTGACCGACCCACCCAAAATAGCCCAATTATCAACCTCCACATGTCCAGCTAAATTCACATTGTTTGCTAAAATAACGTGTTTTCCAATTACGCAGTCATGTGCAATATGAACATAAGCCATTAACATACTATTATCGCCAATTTTGGTGGTACCACTAAATTCTGTGCCTTTATTTATGGTAACATATTCACGAATAATCACGTTATCACCGATTTCGGTAGTAGTCTTTTCTCCTTTATATTTTAAATCTTGAGGAACAGCAGAGATAACAGAGCCTGGAAAAATTTTACAATTTTTACCAATTCGTGCTCCTTCCATGATAGTAACATGTGGTCCAATCCATGTACCCTCATCTATGATAACATCCTTATGGATGGTTACAAAGGGTTCAACAACAACATTGTCAGCTAATTCCGCCTGAGGATGAACATATGATAAGGGTTGATGCATTAGTTTCTTTTCTGAATTTTAGCCATTAATTCTGCCTCAGTTACAACTTTGTCACCGACGAAGGCAGTTCCTTTCATTTCCATAATTCCTCTTCGCATTGGACCTAAAAGTTCCAACTTAAGAATCAGAGTATCTCCTGGTTTTACCATACTTTTAAATCGGCAATTACTAATTTTTAAGAAGTACGTATCATAATTACCCGGATCATCCATAGTATTCAATGCTAGAATACCTCCGGTTTGAGCCATTGCTTCGACTTGCAATACCCCAGGCATAACGGGGTTGCCAGGGAAATGCCCTTGAAAATATGGTTCATTAAAAGAGACATTTTTGATACCTACTACTTCCTTTTCTGACAAGCTAATAATCTTGTCAACTAACAAAAATGGAGCACGATGTGGCAACATTTTCTCAATGGCTATCAAATCGAATACAGGTTCTTTATTGGGGTCATAAGCTGGAACTTGGGGATTATGCCTAGCCTTTTTTACCAAAGCCTTTAATTTCTTTGCAAATTCAATGTTGGTCTTGTGACCTGGCTTACTTGCAATAATATTTGCTCTTATAGGCGTTCCAATTAAGGCTAAATCTCCAATTACATCTAATAACTTATGCCTAGCCGGCTCATTAGGGTAACGCAATGTGACATTGTTTAAAATACCCTCTTTTTCTACCGCAACATCGGGTTTGTCAAAAATTACGCGCAGTTTTTCAAGTTCTTTCTCACTAACAGCCCGATCGACAACCACGATTGCATTATTTAAATCACCTCCTTTTATCAAATTCGCTTCAACCAAATACTCCAATTCATGTAAAAAGCAGAAGGTCCTTGCCTTCGAAAACTCTTGTTCAAAATCAGCAATATTATCAATGGAAGAATGCTGCTGGCCCAGAACCTTGGATTGATAATCAATTAATGCTGTAATTTTATAGTTTGAACTTGGCATTGCAAGCATCTCTGCGCCTTTTTCTTCATCCAAGTATTTAATGGTTTCTCTTAGCTCGTATATTTCTCTTTCTTCGGCTTGTTCTTCCAAACCAGCGACTAACAATACTTCAATAAATGGCGCTGAACTACCATCCATAATAGGTATTTCAATCCCATCCAATTCGATTAATAAATTATCGATTTGAAGACCAAATATTCCTGCCATTAAATGTTCAACCGTAGCTACTTTAACCCCATTCTTCTCAAGAGTAGTTCCACGATCAACAGAGACTACCAAGTCACAATCCGCAGGTATAACCGGCTGTTCAGGGCAATCTACGCGTTTGAATTTTATTCCAAAATTAGGTGCTGCAGGATGAAAGGTAAGCGTAACTGCCTCACCTGTATGCAAACCAACTCCACTTAACTGAGTTGATTTTTTTATAGTTTGTTGATATAAATTCATTCTTTATTTTTAGACAAGATCTTTTCTAGTTTTTCTATTCTATCCATTAACTCCCCAATTTTTCGAGTGTAGGCAATGTTTTTATAATGTTGACGAAAGGGCTCTGCTGGTGATCCACTAATAGATGCCCCTGGATTTTCAATTGATTTACTCACCCCACTTTGTGCATTGATTTTGACCCCATCTGCTATTTGTATGTGACCAACAAATCCAGCTTGACCGCCTACCATTACATGCTTACCAAGCTTGGTGCTTCCTGAAACTCCTGCCTGAGCTGCTATAACACTGTGTGATCCGACCTCTACATTATGAGCTATTTGAACAAGATTATCAAGCTTAGCGCCATCCTTTATCCAAGTGCTACCAAGAGTAGCCCTATCAATGACCGTATTAGCTCCAATTTCTACATCATTTCCAATTTTAACATTACCCGTTTGGGGTACTTTTATAAAGGAACCATCCTTTTGAGGTGCAAAGCCGAAACCATCACTACCAATGACCGCTCCTGAGTGAATAATACATCGTTCGCCAAGTAGACTATCACGATGAATCATGACACCTGCAGAAATGGTGGAATTCTTTTCTATCACTACTGAATCTCCTAAATAGCAATTAGGATAAACTTTCACTCCCTCACCGACTGTGACATTCGAGCCAATGTATGAAAATGCGCCAATGTATGCGCTAGGATGGATATTTGCGGATTCATGAATGAAAGAAGGCTGCTCTATTCCCCTTTTATCATCATTAGTTTCGTTAGAAAATTTTTCTAGAAGAATGGCAAAGCTGTTGTACGGATCTTTAACCCTCAAAAAAGTTGTGCCATTTTTGTTTTTAAGAAGTAAACTTTCCGAAACTACCAAAACACCAGCATGAGTTGTTTCTGCATAATGCTCATATTTCGGATTGGCAATAAAACAAAGAGAATTCTTATCTGCTTCTTCTATTTTAGCTAGTTTGTCAACTACAGCTTTAGAATTGCCTTCTATTTTGGCATCTAACAATATGGCAAGTTCTTGAGCAGTTACGTGCATTTCACAAAAATAACAATTAATTCATTATTACGTGAATTTCAATTGAACTAGTTCTTCTTGGGATAGCAGCAATAATACTTACTTACAGCTTTCTGCATGGCAAGAGAACTCCACTGGTCTGATGCGTCAGCAAAATCCTTCACCTTGCCGCCCTTCATTAGAATTTTAATTTTAGCATGCTTAGGGTTGTAGAGATAGCTGGTTATTTCCTGATTAATCAAAAGATATTCGGCATCTTTCTCAGAGACCCCAAAACGCTTAATTATATCATTTCTAATCGCTGAAATTTCCTCCTCCTTAAACTGATTATCCTGAAGTTTAATCTTGAATAAATTTCGATTAACCAAACACTTGGCCAAATGTGCCAGGATTTTATCCTCATGATTCATCCATACTTTAATAGCTGCAAGAATATCAATATCATCTAAATCTGAATACCTTATTAAGGTACGTTCATCGGCTTCAAAATTGGATTGATTCACGTCATTTTGAATAAAAAACAGTAGTGCTTTTGAGCATTCTAATGCTATCCCTTGATTGACCAAGTATTTTGCCCTGAGAATAAGTTTAACCAACATTTCTTCTGCACAGATAACTGTTTTATGTAAATAAACCTGCCAATACATGATTCTTCTTGAAATAAGAAATTTTTCTACAGAGTATATGCCTTTTGCTTCGACCACCATTTCATTATCCACAACATCCATCATATCTATCAAACGATTGTAATTAATAACCCCTTCACTTACTCCGGTAAAAAAGCTATCTCTTGTGAGGTAATCTAAACGATCAACATCTAACTGCCCACTAATCAATTGGTATAAAAAACGCTTCGGATACTCATTCTTAAAAATCCGGATAGCAACATCCAATTGTCCATTGAAAATTGCATTAAGTTTCGCCATAAACATCAGGGAAATTTTCTCATGAGCGAGGTCTTGAATTAAGGTGTTCTCAAGAGTGTGAGAAAATGGGCCATGTCCTATATCATGCAAAAGTATAGCAATTTGAGCTCCACGCTCCTCTTCTTCCGTAATTTTTACCCCTTTTTGTTTTAAGGTAAATAAAGCTTTTCGCATCAGGTGATACGCACCCAAGGCATGGTGAAATCGAGTATGATTTGCTCCAGGATACACAAAATCAGTTAAGCCCAATTGCTTAATTCGCTTTAGGCGCTGGAAGAAAGGATGCTCAATGATTTGATAAATCAAAGGATCATTAACGGCAATAAAACCATGAACAGGGTCATTGATTACTTTTTGCTTCATCATATATGCAAATATAAGTTTTTACAACAAAAACAATGACACTTTTACATGTAATAACTGATACCTTAGTTTTCATTATTTGTTGTATTTTCACACAAACTTAAGTCATGAAAAAGCTTCTATTTTTTTTAATCTTATCGGCTAATAATATGTATGCACAGCAGCAAATACATAAATGCTATACGACTGAGTATATTCAAATATTGGAGCAAAAAACTCCCGACTTCAAGAATAATGTTCATACATTATTTAACGCAGCAAAAGTTCATAGTGAAAAATTTCATGAGCACAAATCAATAAATGCGGCACCCGATACTGTTTTTCGAATTCCTGTTGTTTTTCATGTAGTTTTTAATGGAAGTAATCAAAATACAAACTACGCATTGTTACAAAGTCAGCTTGATGTTTTAAATGAAGATTTTCGCCGATTAAATGGAGACACTAGCAATACAAGAGCCATTTTTAAGAATAGAGCGAGTGATGTTGGCTTCGAGTTCTTTTTTGCGACTATCGATCCTGAAGGCAACCCAAGCAATGGAGTGACAAGGACTTCAACGTCCACGACCTTTAGTTTTTTCAATCTAGATGCGATGAAATCCTCTTCTTCGGGAGGTAAAGATGCCTGGAATACAGACAAATATTTAAATATTTGGGTTTGTGATTTAGGTGGAGCAATCTTAGGTTTTGCTTATCCACCATCAAATGCTCCAAATTGGCCTGCAGGTCAAAGTGCAGGCAACGCAAGTGAAGAAGGCGTAGTCTTGCATTATGAGATTATCGGAAGAAACAACCCGTTAGCTTCAGGTCAACTCTCTATAGCTGATCGAGGTAGAACGGCAGTGCATGAAGTTGGTCATTATTGGGGCTTACGGCATATTTGGGGAGATAGTGGAAATCCATTTTTAGGAACACCTGATTGTAACATAACACAGGATGATGGATTTTTGGATACTCCTCATATGGGTAACAATTCACAGCAAGCAGGATGTAGCTTCAATAAGAACTCTTGCACCAATGGAGAAACACCAGATGAACCAGATATGGTAGAAAATTATATGGATTATTCTACTGAGTCCTGCCAAAATATGTTCACCCAACAACAAGCGGGCTTAATGAGAAGTATGGCTGTAATTGGTCGCCCTAACGTAGTTCACATTATTCAAGACGAACAGTTCAACTTAGATACAGGGGATTGGATAGTGGTGAATGGAACAGATACCTTTCAAATCGTAGCAGGTGTTACGATCGACCTACAGGCTGGAGATGAAGTCATGTTTCTTAATGAGAATAATGGGTTTAGCTATACCGTAACGGACGCAAGTGCTTCTATTGTGGCCTCAGCAACAGCAAGTGCTACTGAGAGTGGAACGATTAGCTTCTCTTCTAGCCCGACAAGCAACAAAGATCTTGTCAGCGCGCACTTTTCTATTTTCCCTAATCCAAGCAAGGATGTTTTCAATATTCAACATCAATTCGCAGGCAATCAGCTTTTTATGAGCTTGTATAATCAAGTGGGTAAGTTAATCATCAATGAGCCAATTACAGATGAAAATGTTCAGTTTGATATTACCGAGCTTCCCAACGGTGTCTACTTTATACAGATTAGAAATAATTCTTCACTGCTTAGTGTTTCGAAACTAAGTGTAATGAAATAAAAAAATAAAAAATGATGAAAGTCTTAGCATTCGCAGGAAGCAATAGTAAAGCCTCAATAAATAAACAGTTAGTCGAGTATGCCGCTTCCCTCTTCGAGGTTGAAAAGGTCGAGCTCTTAGATATCAATGACTTTGAAATGACCATATTTGGGATAGACAAGGAAACTGAGCAGGGAATACCTGATTTAGCTTATACCTTTGCTGATAAAATTACTCATACGGATATCATACTCATCTCACTAGCTGAACACAATGGCGCATATTCTGCTGCATTTAAAAATATATTCGATTGGATTTCTCGAATACCAAAGCAATCCGTTTTCCAAGATAAAGGTGTTTTCATCATGGCGACATCAACTGGAGCAAGAGGTGGTGCAGGTGTTCTTGAAATGGCAAAGAGTCGTTTTCCATGGAATGGAGGGAAAGTTTTAGCTACCTTCTCCCTTCCTAGCTTTGAGGAAACATTTCAACCCGGTATTGGCATTATCAATAAAACTTTAAAGGAAGAGCTCATACAAAAAATTGCAAAAATTAAGTTAGATTTTTCTGCAGAATAAGCAGTTTTCAATTTTAACTCAATTTAAGTCTCACTCTCTAAAATAAATAGGTGTTTAAGAAGTTTAATATCTGTAAACTAGAAGATTCTAGCTTACTAATTGGCGGTCTAAAATGTCTGTTAAAAAATAAAAAATATGTCAAAAATTAGAATCCTTTGGGCTGATGATGAAATTGATTTGCTGAAGCCACAAATTATGTTCCTTGAAAATAAAGGTTATGAAATTATACCAGTGACTAATGGTCAAGATGCCATTGATAAGGTGAAAGAGGAAGAAGTGGATGTAGTATTTCTCGATGAATCAATGCCTGGTTTAACCGGACTTGAGACCCTCCCTAAAATAAAAGAAATCCAGCAACACCTTCCCGTGGTCATGATAACCAAAAATGAAGAAGAGGACTTGATGGAGGAAGCTATTGGCTCTCAAATTACAGACTATCTAATTAAGCCTGTAAAATCTCAGCAAATACTACTTACCTTAAAAAAAATAGTAGACAATAAACGATTAGTGAAAGAAAAGACTCAATCGAATTATCAGCAAGAATTTCAACGACTTTTCATGCGAATGCAAGACCATTTAGATTATAACGAATGGGCAGATTTATATAAGAAATTGGTATTTTGGGAATTGGAATTAGAAAAATCTAACACCTACGAAATGGCAGAAATTTTGGCATCGCAGAAAACAGAAGCCAATCGAGAATTTTGTAAGTATGTAAGTAAAAACTATTTAGACTGGTTCAGTGAAGATGAAGACAAGCCCCTTCTTTCCCACAATCTGTTTAAAGAGCGAGTCTTTGATTTATTAAAAGAAGATAAACCTACATACTTTATCCTTATCGACAATTTACGATATGACCAATGGAAAATACTCGAACCTTCCTTATTGGACAATTTTAAAGTGCAAAATGAGGAAATGTTTTACAGCATCTTACCAACAGCTACTCAGTATGCAAGAAATGCAATTTTTAGTGGACTAACGCCGCTTCAAATTCAAGAGCACTACCCCAATTATTGGAAAAATGATGAAGAGGATGGAGGTAAAAACTTATACGAGGCAGAACTAGTTAAAGCGCTTATTAAAAGAAACTTCAAAGATGATTTAAAAGTTTCATATACTAAAGTAACCAACTTTGAAAAAGGAAAAGATTTAGAAGATAAAATTTTAAATGGGATGAATAATCGCTTGAATGTCATAGTATATAACTTTGTCGATACCATTTCACATGCAAAAACAGAGATGGATATGATTAAAGAATTAGCAAGTGATGACAGTGCCTACCGTTCTTTGACCTTGAGCTGGTTTGAACACTCCCCTCTACAAAATGCCATTCAGAAACTAGCCAATAAAGACGTAAATATTGTGATTACAACTGATCACGGAACAAAGTTAGTTTCCCATCCTTCAAAATGTATTGGAGACAGAGATACAACATCTAACATCCGATATAAAACTGGTAAAAGCTTAGCATTTGATGCGCGGGATGTATTCGAAATTAAGAACCCTAAAGATGCTCAACTCCCCTCTTCTCGATTAAGTTCAAGTTATATCTTTGCAAAAGATGACAATTACCTAATTTATCAAAACAACTATAACAAGTTTGCCACATACTTTAAAGACACCTTTCAACATGGCGGACTTTCTCTAGAAGAAATGATCATTCCATTTGTTGTTTTAAAAAGCAAATAGTCATGGAATACACTATTCACAGTTTAGATGATTTAAACCTACTTGCAAAGCAGTTAATTATTCAAATTAAACAAGAAAGAGTTATCCTGTTTGAGGGTGAAATGGGAGCAGGAAAAACCAGCTTAATTAAAGCCATTTGCAAAGAAATTGGCTATACTAAAGATGTAACTAGCCCTACATACTCTATTGTTAATGAATACTCTAATAACAATATTCTAATCTATCACTTTGACTTATTCCGCTTACAAAACTTAGAAGAGGTATTGGATATTGGATTTGAAGAATATTTAGACAGTACGGCAATCTGTTTAGTGGAATGGCCCAGCAAAGCAATGGACCTAATAGCCCATGGCATGAAGATTCAAATCAAGAAAATAGATGTAAATAGCAGAAAAATTAGTACTTTTAAGTTTTAGCTAAGTTCTATTTATTTATGTCTACCCAGGAAAAAAAATTTGAAGGAATTACCAAGAAACTTGGTTTATTGCCGCAAGAACAAATTGCTTTAGCTGAAACAAAGGACGGTAAATTGTTTATTGGCCTGCCCAAAGAACGAACCTATGAAGAAAAAAGAATTGGATTAACGCCAGATGCCGTAGAGGTTCTTATCGCTAATGGGCATCAAGTAATTGTCGAGCATGATGCAGGAAAAGCTTGCGGTTTTTTCGATTACATGTATTCTGAAGCAGGAGCAGAAATCACCAAAAATACTGAAGAAGTTTTCAAAGCAAATATTGTTATTAAAGTTGCTCCACCTACTCTTTTTGAAATTGAGTTGATGCAGCCTGGACATCATCTTATATCTCCGATACATATGCCGAGCATTACAAAAGAGTATCTGTATGCCCTAATGAAGAAAAAAATTAATGCTATTGCTTATGAATTCCTCAGAGATGAGTCAGGCAATTATCCTTTTGTAAGCGCAATGAGTGAAATAGCAGGTTCTAATGCTGTTTTAATAGGCGCAGAGCTCTTGAGCAATGCCCACAACGGCAAGGGATTAATTCTAGGAGGTATCTCGGGAGTGCCTCCATCAAAAGTAGTAATTATTGGTGCAGGAGTGGTTGGAACTTTTGCTTCCCGCGCTGCTATTGGTCTTGGAGCGCAAGTATCAATTTTTGACAATGATGTGCACCGATTAAGTGATTTACAGAATAATATTGGCCAAAGAGTATTTAACTCAGTAATTACCCCAGAAGTACTTAAAAGGGAATTAGAACAAGCGGACTTGCTGATTGGAGCAATCCACAGCAAAACGGGAAGAACTCCCGTAATTGTTTCAGAAGAAATGATTTCAAGCATGAAAGCAGGCTCTGTGGTTATTGATGTAAGCATTGATCAAGGTGGTTGTTTTGAAACAAGTGAAATGACAACGCTTAAGAAACCTACATTTGTCAAGCATGAAGTGATTCATTATTGTGTACCAAACATACCTTCAAGAGTTTCTCAAACCGCAAGTTATGCATTTAGCCATCTACTCACGCCTATATTGTTTAAAGCACATGAGCATGGCGGAATGGAAAGTTGGGTGCGAATGGATAGAGGGACATGTCTGGGCTTATACACTTACAATGGCCATTTAACTCAGCGAAATTTATCTCAAATTTTTGATATTAAATTTACCAATTTGGATTTGATATTTAGCGCAGGGATTTAACTGCTATAAAAATTGAGCCTTATCAAGATTCAACCAGCTCAAAGTAGAATTACAGAAAATGTCATCTACTGTTTCTTCCGATAATCCCATTTCACTTATAAACTTTCCAATTTCCAAATCTCCAAGAGGAAAGGGGTAATCTGTTCCTAAACACACTCGATTGCTTCCCTGTAAATCGAGTACATAGTTTAACATCTTATCATCATGAGTGATACTGTCTACCCAAAATTTACCTAAATATTCTTTGGGGTTGACCGGATTATCAATAGCCACAAGATCAGGTCGACAATTAAAACCATGCTCCACCCGACCTATTGTAGATAAGAAAGAACCACTAGCATGAGAAAAACAAAAACGTAGTTTCGGAAATTTCTCCAAAACTCCTGAAAAAATAAGGGAACAAATCGCTCTACTCGTTTCTGCAGGCATTCCCACCAACCAAGGCAACCAATACTTCTCCATACTATTAAAGCCCATCATATTCCATGGATGAACCATAATCGCCATCCCTAAGCGCTCTGCAGCTTCATATATCGGGAAGAACCGTTCATCGCTTAAATTAATATCATTGATATTTGACCCGATTTGAATACCGGGCAAATTAAGTACTGTCTTACATCGCTCTAATTCTTGAATAGCATACGCTGTATCCTGCATGGGTAAAGTACCCAAAGCAATATAATTTTTAGGATATTTCTGCTGTAGATTTGCAATATCATCATTTAAAAATTGTGCTACTTCTAAACCATCCTTTGGCTTTGCCCAATAAGAAAAAAGTACTGGAATCGTACATACTACCTGAACCTGTGTCTCAAATCGTTCATATTCTTTAATACGATATTCTGGATCCCAACAATTAACAAAGATCTCCCTAAAAAACTCATTACCCTTCATCATTCGGGCATAATTTTTTTTATGGAAATCCAAATAAATAAAATCTCCATATCCAAACTTATCCGCCCATCTTGGTATATTCTTAGGTAAGATATGACTATGCATGTCTATTTTCAGCATGCTACAAAGAAACGAAATTTTAATGAAACAACTTGGACAAAAGCCCTTGAGAAACCGACCCAGTATTCCTGAGTAGTCTTATTTACATCTTCCTAATGTATAGCGTATTACTCCGGCACAACTTGCAGCACAACTATTGCTATACGTTTTAAAATCGCAGCCACAAACAGGGTCATATTGTTGCGTGCAGATACAATCATCCTTGATTACTCCCGTACAATCTTTTTGAATACTCTTTTTATTTGAGCAGCTCATTAAAAGACCAATGGTTATCAAAACCCCTGTATATAAAAATTTATTCATCGGTTAGCCTTCTTAGAAAGTAAAATTATTTTTTTGGTGCATTGGTTTTTTAAACCTCTCCTTATGCAGCTCAAATTTACAAAAAGCCGCTGATATCGTTTTGAATAATTTATGCTTAGATAATTCTACTCAAAACCGGGTAGTCATCACGCAATAGAAATATATGTACAAACTAATTTTCATACTTTTCAGCAATGAAATCATTTTGTAAAGAATGCGAATCACCACTTATAGGTAGAATAGACAAAAAATTTTGCAATGACTATTGTCGTGCAAGTTATCACAGTCGGCAAAACAGAACAAGCAATCAAACCATACGACTGATTAATAATTGTCTTAGACGAAATAGGAAGATTTTGGAAGATTATTACCTAAAAAATGGACCACTTGTTAATCAAAACTATCTGCTTAGTCAAAATTTCAACTTTACTTTTTGCACGCATCACATTGATAAGACACAAGTGAAGCACTATTACGATTACGCTATACAGCCAACTGATTCCATTAATTATGAAATAATTCGAGCAGAGGAATAGGACTGGATTACCCTTCGAAGCAGGAAAGAACGAGATCTTTTTCAGAAAGCTTCAATTCTTGCTCAGTTAGCTCCCAGGATATTGCCAGTTTTGGACAGTTATACAATAATCCACCTTCACTCTCTTTATTGTAATAGTTATCACATTTATAACTAAATATTGCCGTATCACTTAGCACTAAGAAACCATGTGCAAATCCCCGTGGAATAAATAACTGTTTACGATTCTCACCTGAAAGGATAACTGAATAGTGTTTGCCATAGCTTGTTGACCCTTCTCTTAAATCAACCACTACATCCTGAACTACGCCTTGTAAAACGCGCACTAATTTTGCTTGAGCATACCTACCCTGCTGAAAATGCAATCCACGCAGCACTCCTTTAGTTGATTTAGATTCATTATCTTGAATAAAATCAATGTCTAAATTTGTACTAGCCTCAAATATTTTTTTATTAAAGCCTTCATAAAAATACCCTCTATGATCTTGGAAAATAATTGGTTCAATTAACCATAAATCCTTCATTCCTAGCGATGTAAACTTCATTTTATAATACTTTATTCTTCAATTGATCTTGCTGAATCAAATCCATTAAGGATTCACTTTCCAATAGCTTATCTAAATACATGAGTTGCGTTGGATTATGTAAATCAGTTCCAACGAAATCAATCATTTTTTCACGAATTAAATGCTCCCCTACCTTTTGAGCTACAGGACCATAACCTCCCACCAAAGAAAATAAGTTAAGCTGAAACAAAACTCCCGAATCTTTGAGTGCTTTTAACTTAGATAAATTCTTGTCAGCCATATAATTATAACGCTCAGGATGAGCTAAGATAGGCTTAAATCCATCCACTCCTAAGTTAAAGATCACCGTTTCCCCATTTGTTGGTCGGAACATATAAGAAAATTCAAACAATATATAATTGTCCCCAAATGGCATTAAATCCTTTTGATTAATTAAATCTTCAAAATGTCCATCCAAATAATATTCGGAAGAGCATTTTAGCTCAATGTCTACCTTGTTTTTTTCTAAATAATTATTGAGGCTATCCGCACCCTTTTGGATGATACTGGTGGTATTGTCATATCCTCCACTCATGATGTGAGGCGTGGTAATCAATTTTGAAAAACCAATATCTTTTAAGCTTGAAATCATTTCCAAAGACTGTTCATTGGATTTTGAACCATCATCAATACCGGGTATCAAATGCGAATGCATATCTACACCAATGTCGGATAGATCGCTCAGGATCTGTTTAGGTTTTGATTTAAATAAGTCTTTTAAAATACTAAACACATCTTTATTTATAGGATTCGATGGTTATTGGTAGTCCATCTTTGAAACTAAACAAAGGTCGATATCCTAATAGTTCCTTAGCTTTTAAAATATCTGCTAAGGAATTCTTTACATCACCTTTCCGACTTTCTCTGTGAATTGCTTCTTGCTTGCTTTCTAAGGATTCTCTAATAGAATTATATAAGTAATTGACTGAATAATTCTCTCCATAGGCTATGTTGTAGATTTGTCCGAAAGCTTGCTCATTTTCACATAACATAGCCCGAATATTTGCTTGGACCGCATTTTCTACAAAAGTAAAATCTCGAGTTTGCTCGCCATCTCCATCTATGTAAACAGGACTTCTACTTTTTAACTTATCAATAAAAATTGGAATTACGGCGGCATAAGGTCCAGAAGGATCTTGCCTTGGTCCAAAAACATTAAAGTAACGCAAACCAATAATTTTCATTCCATAAGTCAGCCCAAATACCTTTGCATAAAGTTCATTCGTATACTTGGAGACTGCATAAGGAGAAAGTGGATCACCAATTTTATCTTCAAATTTTGGCAATGACTTTTCTGTGCCATAAACCGAAGAGGAACTAGCAAATACAATTTTACTCACTTGGCAGTCTTTTGCTGCTATCATCATGTTTAAAAATCCATCTACATTGATTGAATTTGTACGAGCGGGGTCTTTGATAGATCGAGGAACAGAACCCAATGCAGCCTGATGAGATAGATAATCTATGCCTTCACAGGCGTGCAAGCAGGTTGCAGTATCCGTGATATCTCCTTCAATAAATTCAAAATTTGGATGGCCTTCCCATTCTTGAATGTTGGAATAATTTCCTGTAATCAAATTGTCCAATACGCGAACAAGACCGGCCTTGTTTTTAAGTAAGTAGGCCACGATGTGCGAACCAATAAATCCTGCTCCACCAGTAACCAAAAACGTCTTGTCTTCAATACTACCTTCATGATATTTATTTTGGTACATCTCCATATTAAGAATTATATTGTTTAATGTAATAGTTTTTATATGTTCCGGAGGTAACATTACCCAACCATTCCTCATTTTCCAAATACCAGTCTATTGTTTTTTCTAAACCCTCCACAAACTGAACTGAAGGCTCAAAGCCTAACTCTTTTTGGATCTTACTTGCATCTATAGCATATCGCAAATCGTGACCAGGCCTATCTTTTACAAAGGTTATCAGTTGCTCATTTGTGCCCGGATCTCTTTGAAGTTTCTTATCCATTAACCTGCATAAGGTCTTTACTAATTCAATATTTTGCCATTCGTTAAAACCACCAATGTTATAGGTTTCTCCTTTTTTACCTTGATGAAAAACCAAATCAATTGCTCTAGCATGGTCAAAAACCCACAACCAGTCCCTTGTATATTTGCCATTTCCATATATAGGTAAAGGCTGATTATTTTTAATATTATTAATACATAGTGGAATTAATTTTTCCGGAAACTGATGAGAACCATAGTTGTTACTGCAATTAGAAATTACCACAGGTAATCCGTAGGTGTCATGATAAGCTCTGACGAAATGATCACTGCTTGCTTTTGACGATGAATACGGACTATGAGGGTCATAGGACGTCTCTTCGGTAAAAAATCCTGTGTCGCCCAAACTACCATAAACTTCATCCGTGCTGATGTGATAAAATAATTTACCCTCAAAAGATTTCCAATGAAATTTAGCAGCGTTTAATAAGTTTACTGTTCCGATTACATTAGTCATGACAAATTCCAATGGATTCGATATCGAGCGGTCAACATGCGATTCCGCCGCGAGATGAATAACTCCATCGAATAATTCCTTCTCAAACAACTTATGAATAAAGTCCGCATCTACAATGTCTCCTTTTACAAAATTGTAATTTGGATTATCCTCAATATCTTTGAGATTTTCAAGATTGCCTGCATAAGTCAACTTATCCAAATTATATATCTGATATTCAGGATATTTCTTCAAAAACAATCGAACCACATGAGAGCCAATAAAACCAGCTCCTCCTGTTATTAGTATCTTTTTCATACGTTTTTTATAACGACCAATATTCTAAACTCTTAATTTTTCCCCTAAAAATACCTTTAATATCTACCAGAATTGAGTTTTCTGTTGTGATATTATCAAAATACGCATCATCGTATGCTAAATACTTGTCGTGATTAACCGCAACAATTATTGCATCATACTTAGTCTTCACCTCGTCAATTAGCTCAATTCCATATTCTTCTTTCATCTCTGTTTTTTCAGCATAAGCATCTGTTACATCCACATTAACCGAAAAGCCTTTAAGCTCTTTAATAACATCAATAACTTTTGAATTCCTTATATCCGCTACGTCCTCTTTAAAAGTTGATCCCATAACCAAGACTTTAGCGCTAGCAATTTGTTTACCATTCTTGATAAGCTTTTGAACTAAACGTTGAGCAACGTAAGCACCCATGCTGTCGTTAATTCTTCTACCAGACAAAATCACTTCAGGCTTATATCCTAGACCTATTGCCTTATACGTTAAATAGTAAGGATCTACACCAATACAATGCCCCCCGACCAGGCCGGGAAAAAACTTTAAGAAGTTCCATTTTGTTCCTGCTGCTTCTAGAACATCAAAGGTATTAATATTCATTTTGTCAAATATCTTAGAAAGCTCATTCATCAGAGCGATATTTAGATCTCTTTGGGTATTTTCAATAATTTTTGCAGCTTCAGCAACCTTAATGGTTGTTGCACGATGCACACCAGCTTCGACCACTAGCTCATATACCTTCGCAATATTATCAAGTGATTCCTCATCGCATCCAGAAACTACCTTTATAATTTTAGTAATAGTATGTTTCTTGTCACCTGGATTGATTCGCTCAGGGGAATAACCTACCTTGAAATCATTTACAAACTTTAATCCTGACATTTTTTCCAATACAGGAATACAATCTTCCTCGGTACAACCAGGATATACTGTAGACTCATAAACTACATAATCCCCCTCAGTTAATGCTTTGCCCACCGTTTCAGAAGCTTTTAAGACTGGTGTTAAATCGGGAACCTTGTGCAAGTCTACTGGGGTTGGAACAGCGATAATAAAGAAACTTGCATCTTTCAAATCATCAGGATTAGCGGTGAAATGAATATCAGCTCCTTTAAAGGCTTCTTGTTCAAGCTCTTGGCTAGGATCCACTCCATTTTTCATCATTTCTATTCGACCAGGATGAATATCAAAGCCAATAACCGAAACACTCTTAGCAAACTCAAGTGCAATTGGTAAGCCCACATAACCTAGGCCAATAATTGCTATTTTTTTCTCTTTGTTAAGTAATTCCTTGTACATATGCTATATTTTTGTAACTCTATCTGTTTCTAATTTATATTCTTCGCCGCTTTCAGGACAAGTAGCAATGCCGTCTTCATTAAATTTTAGCCGGTGACCAAACTCGCTCATCCAACCTATCATTTTTCCCGGATTTCCCACCCATAACGAGTAGGATGGCACATCTTCGATAATCACTGTTCCAGCACCTATAAAAGCAAATTCACCGATATCATTCCCACAAATAATTGTTGCATTCGCACCTATACTTGCTCCCCTCCCTACATTTGTGCGCATGAATTGATTTTTTCTATCCACCGCACTTCTAGGATTTATAACATTAGTGAAAACCATAGAAGGACCCAAAAATACATCATCTTCACAGACAACTCCAGTGTAGATGGAAACGTTATTTTGAACTTTCACATTATTCCCTAAGACCACATCTGAGGAAACGACTACATTTTGACCTAAATTACAGTTTTTACCGAGCTTAGCCTTAGGCATTATATGGGTAAAATGCCAAATTTTTGTGCCATGCCCTATTTCACAATCTTCATCGATTACTGCAGTTGGATGTGCATAATACGTGCTCATATTTATTACCGTTTATAATTACTAAAATCATTATGATCTTTCTTGTGCAATTCCTCCTGACTAAGTTGCTTGAAATACTCATATGTCATCGCTAATCCTTCTCTTCTAGACACCTTTGGGCTCCAATTTAAGAACTCTTTAGCTCGACTTATATCCGGTTGCCTTTGTTTTGGATCATCGATAGGTAAGTCTTTCAAAACGACCTGCTGTTTTGTATTTGTAAGCATTATGATCTCTTCAGCGAACTCTTTGATGCTAATTTCATCCGGATTACCAATGTTTACAGGTTGAACATGATCACTCAATAATAAACGATAAATTCCTTCAACTAGATCGTCCACATAGCAAAAAGACCTTGTTTGTGAGCCATCACCAAAGACCGTTATATCTTCCCCACGCAACGCTTGCCCAATGAATGCCGGCAAAGCACGGCCATCATTCAACCTCATTCTTGGGCCATAGGTATTAAAGATTCTAACTATCCTAGTTTCCACTTTATGATAGGTATGATAAGCCATTGTTAAAGCCTCTTGAAATCTTTTCGCTTCATCATAAACACCTCTTGGACCAATCGGATTTACATTGCCCCAATACTCTTCGTTTTGAGGATGAACCTGAGGATCTCCATAAATCTCAGAAGTGGAGGCCACCAGAATTCTAGCATTTTTTGCTTTTGCTAAACCCAGACAATTATGTGTTCCTAATGAACTCACTTTTAATGTTTGAATGGGTATTTTTAAATAATCTATAGGACTTGCTGGAGATGCAAAATGTAAAACATAATCCAAATCTCCGGAAATATGAATAAAGTTAGTTACATCATGGCGGTAAAACTCAAAATTTGGTAGTTTAAAAAGGTGTTGAATATTTTCCATTCTTCCCGTAATCAAATTATCCATTCCAATTACATAATAACCTTCTTTGATAAATCGATCACACAAATGTGATCCTAAAAACCCCGCTGCTCCTGTAACTAATATTTTTTTCATGCGCTATGGTCGTCCAATACTAAAATAACTAAACCCTAATTCTTTCACTTGATTTTTTTCATAAATATTTCTACCATCAAAGATAGTTTTGTCTTTTAAATTTTTTGCAAGCTTTTCAAAATCAGGTGTTCGAAACACTGACCACTCTGTAGCTACAATCAAAAAATCAGCATTTTCGGTTGCCTCATACATCGATTTACAAAAAGTAACTTTATCTCCAAAAACCGCTTCTACATTATCCATTGCCTCTGGATCATAAGCCATAACTTCACAACCTTCCGCCAACAAATTGGTAATTATTTCTAAGGCTGGAGCTTCTCTTATATCATCAGTATTTGGTTTAAATGCCAGCCCCCAAATTGCAACTTTTTTACCCTTAATTCCTCCTTGATAAGCTGCTTTAACTCGATTAAAAAACAATTGCTTCTGGTTGGCATTCACATCCATAACCGCATTTAAAATCTTAAAGTCATAGTCATAGTCTTTTGCAGTTCTTTCTAAAGCTTGCACGTCTTTAGGGAAGCAACTTCCTCCATAACCAATGCCCGCGAACAAGAATCTTTTACCAATTCTTTCATCTGAGCCCATTCCCTTTCTTATCATGTCAACATTAGCACCTGTTCTTTCGCACAGATTTGCTATTTCGTTCATGAACGAAATTTTCGTTGCTAAAAATGAATTAGCCGCATATTTTGTTAACTCAGCAGATCGCTCGTCCATAAAGACCAAAGGATTACCTGACATCACATAAGGCTTATAGAGTCGTTCCATTATTTTCTTCGCCTTTTCAGAGGAAGTTCCAATAACCACTCGATCAGGTTTCATAAAGTCATCGACAGCAACTCCCTCTCTTAAAAACTCTGGATTTGAAACTACATCGAAATCAACAGTAGCATTTTTCGAAATCGCTGCATAAACCAAATCTGCAGTTCCTACAGGCACCGTGCTCTTATCCACGATAACTTTATACTCCTTAATCATTGTACCTAGCTTTTCTGCCATGCCTAGCACATAAGATAAATCTGCAGCGCCATCCCCACCTGGAGGTGTTGGTAGTGCTAAAAAAACAATATCGGTATTATCAATGGCATATTCCAAATCGGTTGTAAAACTTAGACGACCTTGATCTACATTACGTTCCAATAAAAGTTCGAGTCCTGGCTCATAAATAGTACATTCTTTCCTAGTAAGTCTCTCCACTTTATTTTTATCAATATCTACACAGATAACTGAATTTCCTGTCTCAGCAAAACAGGTACCCGAAACGAGCCCTACATAACCTGTTCCAATCACACTAATTTTCATAACGCTATAAATTCTTTTATTTTATTAATTATATATTCTTGTTGGTCTTCGCCTAATTCTGTATGCATAGGAAGTGCGAGAACCGATTGGCAAAGATAATCAGTATTGGCAAACTTTCGAGAATCATCTTTATAAGGTAATTGCTCACTTAAGGGAACCGGGTAATAAATATTACAAGGAATTCCAAATTCGTTGAGATAGGTTTTTAAATCATCCCGATTAACACCCCTAGTTTTAAGTACATATTGATGAAACACATGTGTAGAATTTTTTACACGCGCTGGAACGACAATCTCATTAACTCCGACCAATAGATGATCATAGTTATTGGCTGCCGCATTACGTGCTTGACAATACTCGTCCAAATGCCTTAATTTAATCCTTAAAACAGCCGCTTGAATGCTATCTAATCGAGAATTAACTCCAACAAAATCGTGGTAATATTGCTTAGATTGTCCATGATTAGCAATAATTCTTAGTTGTTTAGCTAAATCATCATTATTAGTAAAAATCGCTCCACCATCGCCCATACATCCCAAGTTTTTTGAGGGGAAAAATGAGGTAGTTCCTATATCACCAATTGTTCCTGCTTTTGCTACTCGACCATCTCTAAAAGTATAATCTGCACCAATCGCTTGGGCTGTATCTTCAACTACAAAAAGTTTATGTTTTTTCGCCAATTGAAGAAGCTCCTCCATTTGACTGCATTGTCCAAACAAATGAACAGGAACAATCGCCTTTGTTTTTGCAGTAATAGCTGCTTCCAGCTCATCAATAAGAATATCAAAAGTATCGGGATGGACATCTACCAAAACAGGCTTCAATTGCAGCAAAGCAATAATTTCAGCAGTTGCTACATAAGTGAAATTTGTAGTAATAACCTCATCTCCTGGCTCGAGCCCCAGGGACATCATAGCTAATTGCAATGCATCTGTACCGTTAGCACAAGCAATGACATGCTTTACATTTAAGTATTTTTCAAGCTCTCTTTCAAACTTTTGAACTTCCGCACCCTTTATATAAGCTGCACTCTCTACGACTTCCAAGATTTTATTATTTAACTCAGGCTGTAAATGGCTATGCTGAGTTTTTAAATCCACCATTTGAATCGGTCTCATTGCTTTCATGTTTGCATGTAAAGATATTGTTTAAACAGGTTAAATTTGTTAAAAGATAAAATAATTCGAGTATAAGAAATGAAAATCAGTAAATTTGTTTGATGAGAAAAATCTTTCTAGCTTTTACATACCTAATGTTCTCGGGAGTGCTCTTTGCCCAAGTTGAAGATGATGTGGTTGATTATGAAAAAACATTATTACTTTCTCCTATAATTTCATTTCAAATACCAGGAGTTGATTTGGCAGAACGATTTGGATTGGCTTATCAATTTGGTCTTGCAATTGAATATAAGTTTGCCAAAAATTGGTCCTTTGGTGGCGAAGGTGGCTTCCTCTTTGGAACCAAGGTTAAGGAAACCGATCACATTCAAGAAGCGCTTGCGCTTAATGGCCTAGTTATAACAGAAGAAGGTTCTTTAGACAATGTTGATTTGAATTTAAGAGGAGCTGTTATCAAAGTAAATATTGGAAAATCTTTTTTTTTCTCGCCTGAAAAACCTAGTAACGGACTCTTGCTGAAATTAGGCGTTGGATATCTGCAACATAAAATTCTTATCGATGTTAATAAAAGAATTACGCCGCAGCTCAGTGGCGATTATGCAAAGGGATATGACCGATTATCCAGCGGTTTGTTACTAAGCCAATACATCGGATTAATACGCCTGGAAAAAGGCAAATTTGTAAATCTAAGCTTTGGCGTAGAGATAACTGAAGGTTTCACCAACAATCGAAGACCTTTTGATTTCCATCTTCAGCGTGTATTAAAGGAATCTAGAGTTGACCTTATGTATGGAGTGAAAATTTCCTGGATGATTCCAGTTTACCTCGGTCAAAGTTCTAGCAATCAATACTACACCTATTAAACATGGGTATGTTTATTTCTAAAATAGTATATAGACTGGCTGTGCATTTCTACCATTTTTTTATTGGTATATGCAGTTTATTTAATGAAAAAGCTTACCAGTTTAGCAAAGGACGAATCAATCAACAAGTTGAAAGACAAACCGCTCCAACGATTTGGTTTCACTGTGCTTCTCTTGGTGAGTTTGAACAAGCCAAACCATTGATGAAATGGTTTTATGACAACCACGCTGAGCCCATTATTCTTACTTTTTTTTCATCCTCAGGATATACCTATAAAAATAATTATCCCTTAGCGAAAGCTGTATATTACTTACCAAAAGACAGCCCGAGCAATGCACACGCGTTTATAGATAAAATAAATCCCAAGGCGGCCTTTTTCATAAAGTACGAATTTTGGTTTTTTTATTTAAACGAATTAAAGAATCATGACATCCCTCACTTCCTTGTTGCGGGAATTTTTCGTAAAAATCAGATCTTTTTCAAGCCCTACGGCATCTTACATAGAACCATGTTAGCGAGCTTCAACCATTTGTTTGTTCAAGGGGAAAACTCACTTCAACTATTGAATAAACATGATTTTAAGAAAGCCTCTATTGCGTTAGATACTCGCTTTGATACTGTTAAGCAAATAAGTCAATGCAATTTTACAGATGATATTATTGAAAATTTTATCAAGAAAGGAAAGGTTATAATTATTGGAAGTAGTTGGCTAAAAGATGAATTGATTATTAAAAAGATAGCGGATAGTTTTCCTAATTATCGTTTTATCATTGCTCCACATGAAGTAAATCCTCAACGAGTGAAGCAGTTGTTAAAACTCTTCCCAACTGCCATTTTACTTTCTAATCCGATCCTGGATGATAAACATAATGTATTGATTGTGGATAGTATTGGGAAATTAGCCTTATTGTATAGGTACGCTGATATTTGCTATATAGGTGGAGGGTTTGGAGTTAGTGTACATAATGTTCTAGAAGCTGCCGTTTATGGTAAAGCCTTGATCTACGGACCTAGATATTCTAAATCTAAGGAAGCTGTTGAACTGATTCAAAAAGGGGCTGCAATATCTATAAACAACGCTGAAGATTTCAAAAATACCTTATTGACTTATGAGAATACTAATTGTTATCAAAATGCTTGTAGTACGGCTTTTGAATATGTAAATCTGCGAGCAGGAGGAACATTAGTAGTCATTGACAAATTAAAGAAGGATAACATCTTCTAAGAGAATTCATCGCAGTTTAAATCCGTAAGCACAGTGCCTGCAATTACTTTTGCAGCACTTACCTTTTATCATATGGTACAATTCAGTGAAGACAACAAATCCATTTTCATAATAGAAGTCTCGATTCTCTATTAGCTCCTCAGAAAGTCCTAACGCTGAAATATAGGCTGTTTTATTATTCAGATCAACCAGACATGAATTACAAAGACAGTCATAATTAGTTTTTCGAAGAAACTCGTTCGTATTTTCAGACAGCTTGATAGAAGTACATTCGCAAGCTAAAATATTCTGCGAGGAGCAGGAGAGCTCATCTTTACACCTTGGACAAACTTTTGGCGTCATAGAAATGGAAACATATTAGTTAAGAGATTGTTTATACTTTATACTTTTACTTAAAAATTAGTAAAATAAATTCTTGAATGATTGAATTTAATGTTTTACTTTTGCAATCCTTTAGAACCCGGAGTTAGCTCTGGTGACTAGAGCGCTGGATTCATAGCGGACGGTGGATTGATATGGCCACAAAATAAATATTCTGAGAAGAATCAAAATATCAGCCTCATGCCGAGGTAGCTCAGGTGGTTAGAGCGCAGGATTCATAACCCTGAGGTCGGCGGTTCAATTCCGCCTCTCGGTACTTCAAGACAAAGCGTTGGAATGCAGTATGCAGCTCAGCGCTTTTTTTATTTCTTTTGAAAGTTAAAGCTTGTGTGCCCCATCACCAACCTGATCTTCGATGATCAAGCCATTTTCACAATACCGTTGACATTCTTCCTTAATGAATGCTTGTACTTGAGAGGCAATATATTCTGGGTATAAGACGTGTAAATTAGGACCGGCATCTAGAGTAAAGCAAACAGGCAAACCCGTTTTTTCTCTAAAAGCTCTAATCTTTTCTATCAGAACCAAACTATTTGGCTTCATCAAAACATAACTTGGAGTAGAGGTCATCATCAGGGCATGAAGTGTTAAAGCTTCTTCCTCTACTATTTGCATGAATACATTAATATCACCTTCTTTCATGGCTTTCATGAGCTTCGCTAAGTTATCATTGGCTTGCTTAAAGCGAACGGCAGCGTATGGGTTGTTTTCCATCAACTGATGCCCTGCGGAACTGCTTACCGACTTTTCCTTGGCTGAAGCAATTAGAATTGAATTTTTAAAAGTGTGGAAGATTGGATCTACCGCAGCACTTAAATCAATCGCAAAAGCGCTGGTACTGCCTTGAATCTCTTCATGAACTCCCCACTGCCCAAGCTTAGGATAAACTGACCGACAAGCAGAACCACTTGCTAATCGAGACAGATAAGAGGCTTTCTGTAAGAATTCGTCCTCAATGCTCAAACTGCCGAAAACTTGACGTTCAATAGAACATAAACACAAGGCTAAAGCAGACATAGCTGAAGCAGATGAAGCAATTCCAGCCGAGTGAGGGAATGAATTATCCGAATGAATCTCTAAATCTAATCCTTGTAGAAATGGATAAATATCTTCTATTGATTTGATGAAATTAGTAATGCGCGACTCAAACGCAGAATTGCGTTCCTTTTCAAAAAATAAAACCACTTGACCATTTCCTGGCTTATAATTCATACGCATATTGGTATGCGCATTTTTCAAGGTGAAACTTACTGATGGGTTACTTGGCAACTGTCTGCCATGCTTGCCCCAATATTTGACTAGAGCAATATTTGAAGGGCTTCTCCAAGCTGTTTTACCACTCAACTCATTTATCGCCAAGCTCAATTCAATAGCGTGATAAATCTCCTTTACTTCCATATCAATTCTTCAAATGCAAAAATGGTGTCTAAACCTTTCTTCGTGAAATAATCCTTTACGTACCCAGGCTCTTCCTTACTCAATGCCATTATATAATCCCCTCCCCAGGCACCCAGTGATTTGCAGGCTCCCTTAAAATCATCAAATAAGCCGACATTAACACTAGCTAGGTTGAGCTTATTACTCATTAAAGCTTCATGTTCAACTAAAATATCAATGGAAGAGTCCACATCTGATGAAACTGCCAAAGCCAAAGTCAAACGATTTATTGCTTCAACAATTTCTTTGGTATTTGACAAAGATTGATAATACGCTATCGCCTCCCTTGAATTTTTCTTTTGATTCAAGTAAACAAAATAAGTATGATCTGTCCATTGGCCAGATAACTTACAGTTTTCTATTCGAATTTGATCATTCAAATTTTGATAAATAATTGGTTCATGTGCAGTTGCGCAGGCAATATCGTAGCCACTTCCCCCAAAGGTCTTATCAAGTAATTTATAAGGATCAATGTTTGCCCATTGTGCAAGTAGACTTATTAATGTACTGCTCGAGCCCAGCCCCCATTTTTGTGGAAATTCTAGAAAAGTTTTAAAACTAATATTCTTCTGAAAGAAAACCGATGAATTTAAATCATCTACAGCTTTCAATATTTGCTGAAGTCGATCAAGATCTTGACTTTCTATGTCTGAATTTGGCAACTTCGCCCGCAACCATAACTCATTTTCACTGTTGTAACTTTGCCAATCTATTTGAGAACTGGTCTTGTTCAAATAGTTTACTTCGAGCCTTTGACCAAAACGTGTTGGTATCGCTAGAGCTTTGGCCCCATCCAAAACGGCATACTCGCCAGTTAACATAAGTTTACCGTGCGCATAAAAGCGTTTTGAATCCATGACTTAAACCGTTCTTAGTAATTGTAAATACTCTCTTACTGCGCTAAAAGAAACCACCCTATCCTTGAAGTGCACTAGTGCAACTTCCACTTCACCTTCAGTAGCATGAAAATGACTTAAAATATTATTTAAATGCATTTTCATATGTCCCGCTTGTATTCCCGTAGTCGTTAAGGATTTGAGCGCTGCAAAATTTTGAGCTAATCCGACAACAGCAACAATTTTCATCAATTCATGAGCTTTTGGATTCCCCATTAGCTCCATTGATTTTTTGGCTAGAGGATGCAGACCTGTCAGACCACCAACAGTTCCCAGAGCAAGAGGGACTTCTATATAGAACCTAAAAATATTGTTCTCAATTGAGCAATGTGTTAAACTTTTATACTGACCATCCTTGGCCGCATAAGTATGCGCGCAAGCTTCAACTGCTCTAAAATCATTTCCTGTTGCAATTACTACAGAATCAATTCCATTCATAATCCCTTTATTGTGCGTTGTAGCCCGATAAGGATCTATTTCAGCAATCCGCACTGCAGTTGCAAACTTCTCCGCAAACTCTTCAGGTTTCATAGCACCATCATTAAAATAACCCAGCTGATCAATAGGACAACTCACTTCTGCTCTCACGACGCAATCTGGCGTAAAATTTGAAAGAATAGACATAATGACGCTCACGTCTTTCTCTTTCAGCGAGAAAAGAGGAGAAAGTTGTATTTCTTCAACTAATATTTCAGCAAACGCTTCTAAGCATGAGTTAATGAAATTAGCGCCCATTGAATCTACCGTCTCGAAACTACATTTTAGTTGAAACAGGCATTCTTCTTTATGGCTTAGGTCTAGAAGTTCAATATTAGAGATACCTCCACCCCTATTTACCATATTTTGAGTAATATCCTTAACTCCGTTAATTAATTTTGACTTGAGCTCAGGAAAGAAAGTTTTTAACTTAGCTGTATCACCTTTAAACGTGAAATGAACGTGACCCAACTTAACTGAATTCAAAACCTCCGCCTTAAAGCCACCTTTCTCGTACCAAAACTTTGCCGCGTTAGCGCAAGCTGCAACTACAGAGCTTTCCTCTGTAACCATAGGAATGGCGTAATCATTACCATTGATAAAAAAATTCGGTGCAATACCGAAAGGCATATGGAAGTTTGATACCGTATTTTCACTAAATCCCTCAAACACTTTTTGATCCTCGATATTGTCATGCCAGAAACTTGCAAAATCCTTGACAACCTCAATAGGATTAGAATACAAGAAATTTTGAGCTAACCACTGAATCTTTTCAGTCTTGCTTAATTTTGAAAATCCAGAAATCTTTTTTCCGTCTTGCATGCTGCAAAAATACTGATTTTTTTTGAACAATAATCCTGGTAACCTGGATACATTAAATTTAATAAATAAAATTTCCAATGAGCTATTAAAAAATAAGCTTCTCACAGACCGATTTATCAAGAACAATGCGATAACACGCAATATATTAAATATTGAACCTATACCTAAGGTAATCTTCTATTTTAATAGAATAATATTTAAAATTTTTATGACTCTAAACTTTGAATTACAACCTTTGGAACAAACTTACTTACATCTCCGTTTCCTTTGATTATCTCCCGAACAATAGTAGACGAAATCGAGCTAAGCTCAGGTTTAGAAAGAATTAAAATAGTTTCTATGGTTTCATACATTGCATTATTTAAATGCGCAATAGTCTTCTCATATTCAAAATCAGCAGCCGAGCGGATCCCTCTTAGGATATAATCTGCATTTTTTGCTTTACAAAAATTAATAGTTAGCCCTTCGTAGCTAGAAATTTCAATCTTCTTTTCACTACCAAAAGTATCTAACAACCAATTCATCCTTTGCTCTAATGAATACAAATATTTCTTCTGGGTATTGACGCCAATAGCAATGATGATTGTATCAAAAAGTGGTAAAGCGCGATTTACAATATCCACATGTCCTACGGTTATAGGATCGAAAGATCCGGGGAAAACGGCAATTTTAGACATAACAACTAGTTTTTTCCTGCATTGGTAAAGATACTAAATATAGTTTGTCCATATTTTTTCTGCTTCACGTAATGGGGGTGTTTCTTGAAATTGTGTTGAGGATTATGCTCCATAATAAACCAACCTTCTCCCTCCACCAAGTCGTGCTCAAAAATCAAATCCGGAATATCTGGTAAAGTAGGCAATGGATAAGGAGGACCTGCGAATATGAGGTCAAATTTTTCTCTACTGTGCTTCATGAATTTGAAGATATCCATTGGCATTACTTTCATTCCTTCAATATCGAGAAGATCTCTTGTTTTTTCAATAAACTTAACACACTTTGGATATTGCTCTACAATTGTAATATCCGTGCAACCTCTAGATGCAATTTCATAAGATAACTGCCCAGTCCCTCCAAACAAATCTAAAAAGCGAATATTTTCAAAATTGTAGTAATTCTCTAAGGTATTAAAAAGCGCTTCCTTAGCAATATTAGTTGTAGGTCGGGTGGGAGAAAATTCTGGAACTTTTAACACTCGTCCCCCATATTTTCCAGCAATAATTCTCATAAAATACTAGCATAATGGTGAATAAAATAATGACTAGGTATCGCAGCTACACTTGTCGAATAGTTCAGTTTATTGGTTCGCTCAAGAGGGTTTAAGAATTTAACATATTGACTTAATATTTCGATGTGTGCAGAATCCTCAGGCATCATACCTGAGTAATAGATCACACACCTTTCATTACTTAACCCCAGTTCATTTAAAACATTTAACAGATTGTAAACGATATCTTCTGAACTGATATATGGAAATGAATTATAAAATTGAAGACAACTTTCTTTATAGTAAAAAACGAATAACTCATCCCCATTAAAATGTACACCAAAAAATTCTTCCAGTTGTGTGAATTTAGCAAAATAATTAAGCAGTGAAACTTGGCTGATAGAATAGTGTACATTGATGAAATGTTTTGTCAATGATTCCTGCAGTAATTTAGGCAGAGCATATATGAATTGGTAATCAGTTGACAAAATTGCTTCATTGGGAAAGGTGAAATTCCCAGAAGGTAAATCATGTACAAATCTGAGAAACTCTTCATTTTTACCTGTTATAAATAGCTCATTAGGCACCAGAGTAGCATATTTGGTATCTACTAAACAAACCGTTTTTTCAAAGGAATAGCCGAAAATCGAATGTGCTTTAAAAAAACGATCAAAATCTTGGTTTGTAAAATCATAAAGCTCCTTCTCAAATTCAAGAATATCGGTATGTAAGACCCGATTGCCTTGCTCATGAAAAACAGAAAAGGACAAACTGCGTTTGCCCCATTCAATTATTAGAGTACTTTCCCTACTTTGGGATGGATTTGTAAAAATCAATTTATCTAGTTTATTCCCAATTTCCTTTATCTGTGGCTTCAACTACTGAACCCATTACTAAATCATCTTTCAATGACCAATATTCGCTTTTTAAATTTTTGAGGTATTTAACTTTAGGAGCACGTACTTCGTATACCGGGACTTTCACTCTTTGAAGTTTTAAAATTCCTGCCTGCATCTCAAAATCTTCACCGGTCAATGGGATTTTTCGCAATGAATCTACATTTGAAGTGGTTGAAAGCTCAATTTTATCGTTGATATAATATTTTAAGGTATCATAAGTGGTAACTATAGAAGTATCATCTGCATTACCATTTATAACTATCTCCGTAATTAGATCATTTTTAATACTGGCGATTAAGTCATCAAAATTACCTGCATATTCCCCTTTCGATTTGAAATAAAAACCTTGAGCAATGCGAACATCTTCCATACGCTCAGTGGTCATTTTAAATCTTGCGTCATAATCTTCTTCAAATTGTACCGGATCCTGAATGATTTTGTAAAGCCAAAATCCTAAGCCAGCAACAATAATCCAAAGAACTCCTGTAATAGCAACTTTCCCTAATTTCATATATTCTAGTCTTAAATTAATTCTATATTCAACCACAAAATAAAAACATTTTAAGAATATTTAGGTCAAAGTACATTCATTTTTTGTGTTTAGCCTATTTTAAGATACTTACAATGGTTAAAACTTCATGAATAAGGATGACAGTCTAAATTTGGACCAAGGATTTAGCTGAAGAGCAAAATACTTTTAGTTTCTTTGTGCGCGGTATAAATGATGAAGAACTTAAGCTATAGTTACAAGAGTATATTGAAAATTGCATTTCCGCTAATGGTCAGCAATTTCTTCTTCACCCTTATTGCGGTCACGGACATTGGCTTCATGCGAGAAATTGGGGTTACTGAACAAGCCGCAATCGGCTACATCTCCCTGCTATACTTATTCTTTTTCATGGCTGGCTTCAGCTATACTCGTGGTGCCCAAATACTTATCGCCCAAAAAGATGGTCAAAACAAACACAAAGCTATTGGCTTAATATTGGATAACATGTTGGTGGTATTGATGTTTGTTGCAACTTTACTTTGGGTCATTCTATTCATTTGGGGAAGAGCAATACTAGAAGCAATTCTTCAGGATCCTGACGTTATTGAAGCTTCTTATGCTTTTTTAAACATTAGAAAATGGGGATTCTTTGCTAGTTTTTTAGGGAGTGCGATGATTGCCTATTATTCTGGCATCGGTCGAACTAAAATTTTAGCAGTTGCTATCATCACGATGTCTGTCAGTAATATTTTCATGAATTGGGTTTTGATTTTTGGCCACTTTGGATTTCCCGCTTTTGGAATAAAGGGGGCTGCTTATGCTAGTAATTTAGCTGAATTTCTTTCAACGGGCATCATGATTGCAGGCTTAGCCGTACTCAATTTGAGAGAGAAAAATCATCTCTTTTATTTTCAGAAAATCACAAAAGACATCATTTCTAAAATCACAAATTTATCTTTCCCCTTAGTGGTTCAGACCTTGATAGGACTTGCTGCTTGGGTCGTCTTCTTTACTTTAATAGAGAAAATGGGCAAAGCAGAATTAGCCATTTCCAATAACGTTAAACAGATCTATACCCTTCTAGGGATTCCAACCTATGCTCTTGCCTCAAGCACAAATACTGTCATAGGTAATTTAGTCGGTCAGAAAAAGATTGATGAAATTATTCCTACGCTTAAGCGAATTATTCTAATCAGCAGTATATTAATTTTCCTCTTTACTTTACCAACTTTCATTTTCCCTAAAATTCTCTTAACCTTAATTTCTGAAAAAGGATTAGTAAAAGACTCTATCGGTCCTTTGTATGTTGCTTTAGTTGCCTTGTGGATGTATGGTTTCTCCACTATTTTGTTTAATTGCATAGCGAGTATAGGGGCTAGTTTACACAGCTTAATCGTTGAAACGATAACCATTATTGTCTACCTATTTTTTGTTTATATCATATTTTATATACTTGATGTAAATCTTACTGTTGCTTGGACCACAGAATTATTCTATTGGGGTTCTCTAGCCCTTTTATCCCTGCTTTATTTGAGGTTCTTTAACTGGAAAAAGAATCTAAAACGCTAGATATCGATAGGATGTCGCTGAAAGAATGGGCGTTCATCTTCCGTATAAAGCTCTTGAGGCTTCACGAAGTCCTTATAAACATATAAAGCTAAAACAACACCAATAATTGCACCTGACAAGTGACCTTCCCAACTCACATTAGCTTGAACAGTAAATGGAGTAAGTCCCCAAATCATGCTGCCATACATAAGAATAATAAAAAAAGATAAGGCCATAGAATTTCTATTGCCTTCTCTAACGCTTCCTACAAATAAGAAAAATGCCACAGCATAGATCAGGCCACTTGCCCCGATATGATTCGACCCACTTTGTCCTATAAACCATAGTATGATTCCCGAAGCTAGGTACATGATTAATAAATACAATAAGCTTTTTCGCGTGTGAAAAACAAACAAGCCGGTAAATAGAATTATAGCGCTAGAAGCATTGGAGAGCAGGTGATTCCAGTCTCCATGTAAAAAAGGAAAAGTAAGTATACCGATTAAGCCCTCTGCTGATTTTGGTTTTAATCCATAATTCTCTAATCCAAGTTTAAACATATTATCAAGCAACTCTACAACAAACCAGATAAACACAATCAAAACAGACAATTTTAGTTTGAAATAAAATGATTGCCGTTCCTTTAAATTCTTGATATTAGCACTTATATTAGCCATTACTTCTAATTATATACAAAAACCTTACCCTTGAATAAATTTCGCTTTATCCTTACATTTTTGCTGACAATTTGTCTAATAATTGCTTTAAATCTTAGAATAAACGGAAATCCAGCGTTTGGAAAGCTACTCAATCCATTCTCGGGCTTTTATAATTTAGGTGAAGATAGCAAAGACTTGCATTTACCAAGTCAAGTGCTGATTGAAGAGCTTGAAGGAGATGTAGATATCTATTTTGATGAACGACGAATTCCGCACATTTTTGCGCAAAATGAGCAAGACCTCTATTTTGCGCAAGGCTATGTAGTGGCTAGTCTTCGCCTGTGGCAAATGGAATTTCAGGTACTAGCTGCTGAAGGGAGAATAGCTGAATTACTTGGCCCTGGCGAGAATGATAAATTTGTAAAATTTGATAAGAAGCAACGACGATTAGGTCTAAAACTTGGTGCCCAAAACAAACTGCTCGTTATAGAAGCAGACCCCTTCTCTAAAAACTTAATGAATCAGTTTACTGCAGGTGTTAATGCCTACATGAATAGCGTAAAGAAAAAAGACTTACCTATTGAATATCAATTGATGGGTTATGCGCCTGAACCTTGGAGTTCGTATAAAACCGCTCTATTATTGATGAACATGAGTAATGTGCTGACGTCAACAGAATATGACATTGAGAATAGCAACTTCGCCAATAAATATGGGAAGTCTTTGTTTGACTCCTTATTCAATGATTATTCCGATCAATTAGAGCCAATTTTCCCTACACCCGAAAAAGGTTGGGAAGCCTCTTTCGAAAAAGATACTGCCTTGGAGATTATGAATCTCCCCGTGAATGCAGCAAATTTGGAAGATTTAGGTGCACTCTATGAAAAGAGTGATGTGCAAATTGGCAGTAATAATTGGGCTGTATCTGGCGCAAAAACAGCTTCGGGATATCCGCTATTGGCCAATGACCCTCACTTAAAATTATCATTCCCCTCAGTATGGTTAGAAATGCATTTAAATGCTCCAAACTTAAATACTTACGGAGTAGTTTTCCCGGGAGCGCCTGGAATCATTATTGGGTTTAATGACCATATAGGATGGGGAGTTACCAACGCTGGAAGAGATGTTAAAGATTGGTATAGCATAGAATATAAAGATGCTTCAAAAGACTTTTATAAATGGCAGGATACTTGGAGAGCAACTACTAAGATTTATGAAGAGTTTATAGTAAAAGACGGAAATCCTGTCTACGATACAATCATCATGACTCATTTGGGCCCAGTGGTTTATGAAGACTTTGAGACTCAGGATGGATCCAAGAATTTTGCGCTGCAATGGATGGCTCATCAAGATGGTCAAGAATACATGACGTTTTACTTATTAAATAGAGCAAAGAACTTTGAAGACTATCTAGAAGCCTTGCAATATTATGAATGTCCTGCTCAGAACTTCGTTTTTGCTTGCGTTGATGGAGATATTGCCTTGCGTCAACAGGGAAAGTTTCCCGTGCTTGATGATAATCAAGGGGTGTTCTTCATGGATGGATCACAAAAAGAGGCATGGAGTGACTTCATTCCACACGATAAAATTCCAATGATGCATAATCCAGATCGAGAATATGTCTACAGCGCCAATCAACATGTAGCCGACAGCACATATCCTTACTTCACCAACGGTGTTTTTGAATATTACAGAAACAGAGTAATCAATAGGGAGTTGAAAGCGATGCATCAAGTCACAAAAGAAGATTTTAAAGCGCTGCAATTCAATGAATACAATTTAATGGCCGAAGAAGCTCTGCCTCTTTTATTGAGTTATCTCGACAGGGATTCCTTAGATGAAAAAGGGCGAAAAATATTCGATGCATTGAGGAAATGGGATTATGTAAATGATCTAGATTCTAAAGAAGCGACTTACTTTCAATTGTTTAATGATGGATATTACACCTCGCTATGGGATGAATTCGTTGAGACAGAAGTTCCGGGAGGTTGGGATCCTTACAAATGGAAAGACGGCTGGAAAGCTCCTAATGAGTATCAGACCTATCGATTGCTTGCGGATAGCGTAAAGCACAGATTCATTGACATGGAAGGAACTGATGCCTTAGAAACAAGTGGCGAGCTAATTGAACAAGCTTTTGATGATGTTGTGAATCAATTGGATGATTTAGAAATTACGGAATGGGGAAAGTACAAAAACACCTTGATTGAGCATTTAGGAATGATACCCGCTTTCTCTACCAATTTAGATATTGGAGGTAACTATAAAATTGTTAATGCTTCGGGGAAATTTCATGGACCTAGCTGGCGAATGATTTTAGATTTTGATGGCGGTAAGATAAAAGGTTATGGAGTTTATCCAGGCGGGCAAAGTGGTAATCCTGGAAGCAAGTATTACGATAACATGGTAAGAGAATGGGCAAATGGAGAATATCATGAATTAATAAATTCGAATGACCAATCCATTTATCAGCATGGTAATTATAAAACTGTACGACTAAAAAAACAATAAAATGAAAACAATTTTCAGCTTAATCCTTATGCTCATTCTAGGAATAATAGTATCATTATTCCTGCCCTGGTGGTCGATTGCTTTGGTATGTTTTGCTGTTGCAATGTCTTGCTTAGACAATACCCGCGATGCTGCACTTGCGGGCTTTTTTTCCGTTTTTATTCTCTGGGGTTTTGTAGCCCTATTCAAAAGCTATCAAAACGATTTTATCTTGTTGACTAGAATGGCTGAATTGTTGTCAATACACAATGAACTATTACTAATCCTTAGTACAGCTTTTTTGGGAGGAGTTATTGGTATGATGAGTTCATTAAGTGGGGTATTTTTGCAATCCATCAATAAAAAACCTAGAAAGGAGAAGTATTACACCTAGGTTGTTAACGCTCTTCTATTTGAAGTTTGAGCAACTTTGCATAAAAACCTTCCTCATCCTTCAGTAAACGGCTGTGCGTGCCTCTTTCGACAATATCTCCTTGATGCAATACCAATATCTCATCTGCACTTCTCACAGTGCTTAGTCTGTGGGCAATAATGAAGGTTGTTCTGTTTTGCATTAAGTTTTCTAGTGCATCCTGCACTTGTTTTTCAGATTCTGCATCTAATGAGCTCGTTGCTTCATCTAAAACTAGAATTGCTGGGTTTTTGAGTATCGCTCTAGCAATTGCAACACGTTGTTTTTGTCCGCCAGAAAGCTGCACTCCACGTTCTCCTACCAAAGTGTCGAACTGCTCAGGGAAGCCCTCTATAAACTCCAAGGCATTAGCTTGTCTGGCCGCCTCTCTAACTTCCTCCATACGCGCATCCAATTTACCATAACGAATATTTTCTAGTATACTTCCCCCAAATAAGATTACCTCTTGGGGAACAATGCCGATGATTTTTCGAATAGATTTTATCTCTAAATCTTTAATATTTTTATTGTCAACAAAAATATTCCCTTGTTCTAAATCATAAAATCTACTGAGCAATTTTACAATAGTTGATTTACCCGAACCACTACTACCAACCAAGGCTATCTTTTGTCCTTTCTTCACGGTAAGACTTATTTTGTGTAAAACTTCAATATCGGGTCTTGTAGGGTAAGAAAAAACTACATTTTCATATCGAATCTCTTGCTCGAATTGAATACCTTTTACAGCACCTTCTTCAATGTTTAGTTCTTGATCTTCATCCAATATTTCTTTAACCCTTTCCGTAGCGCCTAAAACGCCTAACAGCTCTGTATATTGATTGCCTAGTCCAGCGATAGAGCCTCCAATAACCATTGCATAAAATATAAAGGCAGTTAACTCCTCCACTTCAATACTCCCCTGGTAAACTTGAATCCCACCCATCCATAAAATAAAAAACAGTGCACCGAATAAGCCTGTAATGATGAAGGTGAAAAACACACCTTTAGCTCGCGCATATTTTAACGCAATCTGCACTAGCTCATTCATTTTAGCACTATATCTATTCAACTCGAAACTTTCGTTTACATAGGCTTTAACTGACTGAAAGGATTGAAACGTTTCGTCGACAATCACATTGGTTTGTGCTAAATACTCTTGTCTATCTTTAGATAGGCGTTTAATGTATTTACCAAATATTATTGCAAGGATAATGACTAAAGGAAAAACTGCTAGCATAACTAAAGTCAGCTTAACCGAGTATAGCAACAGCAATATAACGCCAACGACGAATATAATAATTTGGCGAAGAAATTCGGGCAAGGTAATCGAAAAAGCTTGTTGAAGTTTTTCGACGTCAGTTGACAACCTACTGACGACATCTCCCACTCTATTTTTCTCGAAAAAAGCCATATTTTGAGCCAGTAGTTTATTATATAAATCCATTCGGATCTGTGCTAAACTATTCTCAGTTACAACGGCAAATACATTAACTCGAAGATAAGAGAGAATTCCTTGAGACAAGAGAATTCCAAGAAACAACCAGCCGTACTGGAAAATATTCATGTGAATATTTAGATAAGGAATTAATGTATCTCCTTTGGCAGCCTTCAACATTTGTCCAACGGCGGCAGGAACTACCATAAAAATCAAGCTGCTAAAAGCCAAAAAAATCAAGCCTAAAACGAAATAGCCCTTGTAAGGCTTTATGTATTTAAATAAATCTTGTGCAGATTGTAGTTGTTTCTTACTTGCTCGTTTTGGTCGCTGTGTTTTTTCCATGCTTCACTAAAGTAATGCCTTGTTATCAAATAGGACTTGAAATACAGTAATTTTATTTTAGAAAAGACTGGTCAAATCCTTTACACCAATGTGCCTTTGAGCAATGAAACCTTCAGCATATTTCACTCCGGCTATTTGCCCAAATTCTTGGTGACGGGCTTTCAAAAAATCAAGAAACTCAGGCGAGCTAATAAATGTATTTTTTTCTTTTGACTCGGGATCAAAGAATTGCGACTTAAACGCTAAAACTGCTTGCATTTTAACAGCATAGCTGTCTGATATGTCAACTACAAAGTCAGGTTTTATGAACACAGATTGAATATAGTGATACACGTTCTTCGGACGCCATGCATTTTGAACTTTACCATTATGTTTGGTTTCAATTTTTGCTAATCCAGATAGAAATGCTGCATCTGATGCTAATTGAGCTCCTTTCCCATGATCAGGATGTCGATCATGCGGAGCATTAATGAGTAAAATGTCAGGTTGATACTTACGAATAGCTGAAATTAATCTCAGTTGATGTGCTTTGTCATTTAAGAAAAATCCGTCTTCCATCTCTAGATTTTCTCGAACTGCTAATTTTAAAATCTTAGCTGCTTCATGCGACTCTTTGATTCGCAATGCTGGTGTACCTCGTGTACCTAATTGCCCGGTAGTCAAATCTATAATCCCTGTCTTCTTTCCAGCAAGGGCATGCTGATACAAGGTCGCTCCACAGGATAACTCAGCATCATCTGGGTGCGCAGCTATTGCTAATATGTCTAGTTTCATCGAACTCATCTACTCCTCTAGAAGGCTATCAATGGCTCTTCTCACTTTACCCGAATTAGGATTGGTAATGGTATAGAAATAATCGATAACTTTTCCTTCCTTATTCACTAAAAATTTATGGAAGTTCCATTTTGGTGTAGAGTTTATTTCTCCATTTAAATCCTTATTGGATAAATATTGAAATAAAGGTGACGCGTTATCCCCTTTAACCTCTACTTTATCAAAAATTTTGAAGGTCACTCCATAATTAATTTCACAGAATTGACTCAACTCCTCACCTTCTAATGGTTCTTGATTTTGAAACTGATTACTTGGAAATCCAAGAATTTCAAAATCCTTATCCTTATAATCTTGATACAATGCCTCTAAGTCTTTGAACTGAGGAGTAAAACCACATTTAGATGCCGTATTCACTATAAGCAATACTTTTCCCTTGTAATCCCCTAAATCCTTTGAATGACCATTGATTTCTCTAACCGCTATATCGTGTATTGTTTGCATATGCTTAATTTACAAATTCTATTAAATTTTCAACCATATTAAATGGTGTTTTTGTGGCAGCACCTTGCACCATCCAATCGGGAACACTTCCTCCAGGATCTGTTTGGTATTCTAGAACAACCTTTACCCCTTCGCTAGTTTTTAGTATTTCCCACGCTCCAAAGTAAATCGGAATTCGAGTTGCGTTATCTCTAAGTTCGATAAAGCTCGCCGCATTGGACATATCGATACGCACACCATTTGAAATAGCTACTTTTTTGATTTTAATTACTAAATCTCTGTCAGCTGCAGGCCATGGAGAATCAAAAAGTCCGTAATAAATCAATTCATTACTTCCATTCCGCTGAAGCACTTCTATTTTTGCACAATCGGGCACATAGCTCACATAATTTTCTACCTCAAAAACTGCTTTAACCACTTCATCGAAAGAGGCTTTGAATGTCGCAGTTACTTTTGATGCAGGCATACCATATTCCGCCGAACTTTTAGTATATACCTGAATACCATTTTTCTCTTTCTTGAGATTCCATTCTTGTGCTTGAATTCCGAAGATTATCATTAAACTGAAAATACTTGCAATTATTTTTTTCATAATTTCTATTTATAAACTTTTAAGATCCAATATTATGCCAAAATCTAAATAATTTCCTTTTCTGCTAAAAATCGTTCAGCTTCTAAAGCTGCCATGCATCCTGTACCTGCAGCAGTAACTGCTTGTCTGAAGACGCTATCTTGCAGATCACCGCAAGCATATACCCCCTCCACGTTGGTTTGAGAAGAATCTGCTTTGGTCAACACATAACCTACGTCATCGGTATCTAGGAAATCCTTAAATACATCAGAATTTGGTTTGTGTCCAATAGCTACGAAAAAGCCAGCTATAGGAATTTCTTTTTTATCCCCCGTTTTATTATTCAAAATTCGAACGCCTTCAACCTCTTCAGCACCTAAAATTTCATCTGTTTCTGTATTCCAATATACCTCAATATTCTTAGTCTTCAGTACACGATCTTGCATAATTTTAGAAGCTCTCATTTCATCCCTTCTCACTAACATGTGTACCTTAGTACAAAGTTTTGAAAGGTATAAAGCCTCTTCTGCAGCAGTATCGCCTGCACCTACAATTCCTACTTCAGTGTTCTTATAAAAAAAGCCATCACACACAGCGCATGCTGAAACTCCTCTTCCGTTAAGTCGCTTTTCAGATTCAATACCTAGCCACTTCGCTGAGGCACCTGTCGCTAAAATAACAGTTTCTGCTTGGACTTGCTTTTCATCATCAATAGTCAAAATGAAAGGTCGCTTTGAAAAATCTACCTTAGTAATCATTCCGTATCGGATATCCGTACCAAAGCGTTCTGCTTGAGCTTTAAAGTCATTCATCATTTGAGGCCCCATTACTCCATCAGCATAACCGGGATAATTCTCCACATCTGTTGTTTGCATTAACTGACCGCCAGGCTCCAAGCCCATGTACATAATAGGTTTCATATTTGCTCTTGCCGCGTATATCGCAGCGGTATAACCTGCTGGTCCTGAACCTACGATTATTACATTGTGTTTTTCCATTCTTATATTGTATTTGGGTTATTGTATTGTTAATGTTGTATAGCTGGTATTGTATCCTGCCCATATTCCAATACCGCCATTTAGATTACTCTGTATTTTCGTAGCGGAAGAAAAAGGTGTATCTCCACCATCATTAAAGACAGAGAACCAAAAATTATAAGTCGCCTCATCTATATTTTGCCATTTCAAGGTAAGCTCATCACCTACCTCAAATAAGCCTAAAACACCTATCTCGGGGTCTTCATTGTCAGCATATCCACGTAATAGAGGTAAATCGATGGTTCCGCTACCTGCATATATCCCGTTGTCAGATAAACCTCCAGCAAAATAATCGGGGATATAAAATGCCGCGGTATCGCTTCTTCGATTGGAGAGTAAAACAAATGCATCAAAATTATTTGGGACCGTAAGGTTGACATTAACCTCTGCATAATTGGGGTAATCGGCGCTCATGGTATAGCTGAGAAAGTTTATATCCTGTTTGATAGGTATCGTGGTGTAAGCATTTAACTGTTTTCCGTCAACTTCAATATTTAGTTCATAGCCTATTCCACCCATGCCGATTAGGGTATTTGTGGTATCTATATAGAAATTTAAACTATTAACATACTGAATGAAAGTACTATCCTGAACGTTTTCAGCAAATGCCAATTGCTGTTCTAAAGTAAACCCTGCCAACTGGCCCGCAAACTGACCGAAAAAGCGAGGAATTTGATTAGCATCAAGAAACTGATCCAGCAAATCACTAGGCAAATCGAACAAGCTTTGTTCAACTAATTGAACCACATTACCCCCGACAGCATTAACCCTTATTGTGGCGTCTCGTACCGTTAATGAATCAGCTAAAGTGGCCTGATTAAATGTCCCGTAACCAGAAAATTGTTTTGAAAGTGTTACTAGAGGACCTGAACCATCATATATCCATGCTTCCACCACAAAATCAATTTCTCCTGGACTAATATCCAAGATAATCTCTTTTTCACAAGAAAAAACCAGTACTGAGCTAATTAGAATGGATATGGCAAACAAAAGATTTCTCATAACTAATATTTAAAATTCCAGGTTATTGTAGGTAAGATAGGGAATAAAGAGACTTGTCTAGCTTGAATAGCAATATCCCCATTATCTGAAAAATTAACATCATCAAAAATAAAATAAGGATTTTGACGACTGTATAAATTGTAAACAGAAAAATTGACGTCAGAATATCGCTTACTATTATCTTTTAAAATATAAGATGCTCCTATATCCATACGATGGTACGCCGGCAGCCTAAAACTATTTCTCTCCCCGTACTCATTGACTATTTCTCCAGATATTAAATATCGATTAACGACAGGTGTTGTAGTTTGTCCTGAGCCATAAACAAACGTAGCATTCAAATTCCACCGATCATTAATGTCATATTGGAAGACCACTGATAAGTCATGCCGTCTATCATAGCGATTAAAAAATGTTTTGCCATTATCTATATCCGGAAATGAGCGAGTAGTCCATGCCAGAGTATAGCCTACCCAACCAGTAATTTTCCCTAACACTTTTGCCGCATAAAATTCAGCGCCATAGGCCTGACCCTCGCCAAATACAAATTGATCTTCGATTTCCTCATTAGCCGTTACAACTGGCTGGTCACCGTACTCAATTTGGTTCCATAATTTTTTGTAGTAGCCTTCAATAGACATTTCGAACATATTATTCTTAAAATTCCTGAACAAACCCAAGGAAACCTGAGCCCCTATTTCAGGTTTTACAATATCGGTACTAGTCACCCACAAATCGGTTGGCAATGTAGTTGTTGATTGAGAAACCGAATGGATGTATTGATAATTTAGATTTGCACCAACCTTAACCGAGGTTTGATCATCTATCTTGAAGCGCGCATTTAAGCGTGGTTCTGCTCCAAAATACGTAGCATATGAATCAAATGCACCCTTCTGGACAGTATCAACGGGTACAGCCCCATTAAAGTAAACCCTTTCATTTGGACCTGTACTTGCATATAAAGACCCTCTTAAACCTGCATTGATTTTTAACCAAGTAGTGATATCTATCTCATCTTGAATAAACAGCGCAAACTCATGGCCATATTTAACATCAATTTCAGAGGTAAACGCTTCATCTTGGATGTTTGCTTCAAAAATGTAAGGAGTAAACTGATGAAACACGTATTCATATCCAGCCTTAAACTTATTGGTAATTCTAGGGAAAAACTCTAAAGAACCCTTCAAACCAAAATCCCGTATCCCTGAGTTCAATTCAAAACTATTTTCTTGGAAACCGGCACTAATTTTCGATACGTAATCATTAAATACAAAGGTATTATTCATAAAAAGCTTACCATTAAATTGATGATTCCAGCGAACGCTTGTTGTCGCATTTCCGTAGGGCAATTCAAAAGACAAACCTCCATCACCCCCAGAGCTAAAGGAAAAGCGGTCTCTACCAAAGTATGAACTGATGAACAGTCTATCCTTTTCGCCCATTTTAAAATTCATTTTAGCATTCACATCAAAGAACCAAGGTATACTTACTGGGTTTTTTTGTCTTTCTAAAAGTGGATTTAATAAAAAACTCAAGTAGGTAAATCTACCCGATATAATAAATGCGGCCTTATCTTTTATGATAGGTCCCTGGGCCGTTATTCTGGAAGAAATAGCACCAATTCCACCTTCAAACTCATACTCTTTCGTATTCCCTTCTCGCATGGTCATGTCCAGTACTGATGAAATTCGTCCACCATATTCGGCAGGAATTCCGCCTTTGATCAATGTGGAACTTTTAATTGCATCCGCATTAAAAACAGAAAAGAATCCGAGCAAATGTCCAGGATTATAAACCGTGGCATTATCCAGAAGGACTAAGTTTTGGGAAGGACCTCCACCTCTAACGTACAAACCTGAATTACCTTCGCCTGCACTAGCAACACCAGGTTTAAGCTGAAGCGTTCGAAAAATATCTGCTTCACCTAACAAGGCAGGCAGCTCCTTGACCGTTTTCATTTCCAACTCAATAACACTCGTCTGAGCATCTTCTATATTTCTATCTGCTTTGCGCCCCGTAACCAGAACTTCTGCCGTAATTACCTCATTTTCAAAAAGTTCTACATTTAAGCTGAAGTCCTGATCTAAGGTTATTATTTTTTCTACCTCCGTTGTACCTAAATAAGAATAAACTATAGTGTAGGTGCCTGGTTCAGT
>CAZZMB010000008.1:0-44083 GCA_964655225.1 uncultured Chitinophagales bacterium
ACTGCTGCCATCAAACTCAACTTTTGTTAGCTTAAATTCTTGTAATCCTGCAGATACAGGAATTGTCAGCGTGACCAATCTCAATCAATTTGGATGTGACTCTACCCATATCATTGCCACAAGTTTATTGTCAAGTTCGAGTTCCTTGACCCAACTTAATGCTTGCGATTCAATAACCTGGATTGATGGAAATACTTATACTTCGAATACCAACCTTGTTGATACCTTAATCGCGGCTAATGGATGTGATAGCGTTGCTACAATACAAATTAGTATTGCACAGAGTTCGGCCATCCCTATTCAAATATTGCTTTGTCCAGATGAATTGCCATATCTTCTTGATAATGGAGAGCTTATTGATGGAAGTCAAAGTATAATTGTAGACTCCCTTTTTAATACGTTTGGTTGTGATAGCCTAATCACCTATGATATCACATATGCTCAGGATTATTATATAAGCCCAGATATGATTTTGGCTAGCTTGGGAGACTCAGTTTCATTTGCAGTAAATAATCCAAGTACAGATGTTTTAGTGAGCTATACAAGCGATAATGGCGTAAATTGCGAAAGTCCTTGTAATGATTATTTATTGTACCCAACAGCAGCTGTAAACAACTATTACTTTAGCTTAATAGATACTGTGACTGAATGCACATATTCTGATATTTTAACCATTGAAATTAATTTATATTCTGAATTGAATGTACCTAATATATTTACACCTAATGGAGATGGATCTAATGAAACTTTCAGGTGCTTTGGTAAAAACATTGATCAGTATCAACTTAGTATTTTTGATAGATGGGGTGGAAAAATGTTTGAAACCAATCTTTTAGATGAAGGATGGGATGGATTATTCCTTGGGCAAGCTATAGAAAATGGAATATATATCGCTATTATTCAGGCTACGGGTTTGGATGGTCAAAAATATACGATTACTCAAAATATTAAATTAGTTAGATAGATGAAAAAACTAGCTGTTATCGTCGGTGTATTGTTCTTTGGGTTTACAAGTTTTGCCCAAGATTTTCACTTATCACAATACTGGGCATCTCCACTAAACTTAAACCCCGCGTTAACAGGAGTGATGGAAGACAATGTTCGTTTTGCGGCAAACTACCGCAATCAGTGGTATAAGTATACCACCTTCACCACGTATGCCGTATCCATGGATGCCAATCTGTTTAGAAACAAATTGAAGGGCAACTTTCTCGGAGTAGGTCTTGGCTTTTATCAAGACTTGGAAGGAGAAGGTGAATTTAAAAATACCGGTGTAAATTTAAGCTTGAGTTATAATCAGCAATTTAGTGGGAGAAACGCTAAGCATTATCTTGGCTTAGGATTTCAAGCAGCCTACTTGACAAAGCAAATCAATCTTAAGGATTTAATTTATGGGAGCTTATTCGAATTTAACAATAACAGTGACCCAATCGATTTTGCAGGATATAACAGTAAGTCATTTCTAGATTTTGGCAGTGGAATAAATTATTTTGTAAATATTAAAGATAAACATTCTATTGGTGGAGGTTTTGCAGTATCACATATTGCAAATCCTAATGTAAGCTTTGGCAGTAATGATGAAGATGTGTTATACAGAAAATTTTCTGCAAACTTAAGCGCACGAATTGAGTTAAATAATGAAGTTTTCTCCATTATCCCTATCTTCTTGTTTCAAAAACAAGGACCTCATAGTGAGTTAGATTTTGGCTCCTATATCCGGTTCTTAATTGATGATAAAAACAATACAGCCCTATACGTGGGCGCTCAATATCGATTGGCTGCTTACCAGGAAAATAAGCTTGGCGCTGATTCATTTATATTAGGTGTTCGAGGGGAGGTCCAATCTCTTGATGTAGGATTCAGTTATGATGTTAATACTTCTGATCTACGTAATTCCCAGACATTCATGGGCGGGCCAGAGCTTTATGTAATATACACAATTGCCAATTCTAAGTCGCGTTACAGAGAAATGTTGAATTGCCCTAAATTCTAGTTAACTTTATGTTTCCTTTTTTGTTAGGAGTATATGACTATGAAATATTGGGGTTTTCTCTTTTTACTGATTTCAATAAATGCAATGACTTTCGGTCAGTGTTTTACCATCGAATCTGTCCTGGCAGATGCCTGTGGTGATCCTGAAGGTGAAAATGAAATGGTCACCTTACGAGTTAATGAAAATCTTGACATTAATAACCTTGTCTTTGATTGGCCAAGCAATAATTTTTTAGGTTGGTGTCCAGCGCCAGCTAAAACTAATCAGCTCAATCAAACGATAATATCTAGTTGTGGGTTTTTGTTAGAGCCCATAAATGGCATTGTCCCTGCAGGTGAAAATATTCTTGTAGTTAGCTCTGTAAATATGTTAGTTTCGGCAAACTCATTTGAGGGCTTGACTGATACGGTTTATATCATTTATCAATGTGCTGGAAATACAAGTGGACATTTTAGTAACCTAGCCAGTACACCAAGAACTTTGGCAGTAGCTTATAATGGGGTTTGTATCAGTGCCCAAACCGTTAGCTATCTCCCTACGAATCTTCCAGGTGGTGATGGTGGAGCAATTTTCTACGATACTTTAGGTATACCGACATACTATAACACCGGATGCAATGCGCCAATACCCGGATTAAATCCGTATTGGTCATTCCCCAATGCTATATGCGAAGATTATGGCATCTTAGATTTGAATACATTTTTAACCGGCAATGCAACCATAGGTGGCACTTGGACTGGTGACGTTGAAAATAATAATTCCTTCAATCCATCTGGCAAACTCGGATTATATACCATTACATATACCGTAGAAGATACCAATAGTTGCCTAGGAATTGCAGATTCGACACTTCAGCTTGTTGTAGAGGCACCGGGTATTGGAAGGGATACCATAGAAGTCTGTGATTCTATTCGTCAATTTGGAGTTTGGATTTTTAGCGATACACTCATAGAGGTTAATCTAGCGAATCCTAATTCATTTCTTTGTGATTCCATCGTTCGTCGTTTTTATAAGATAACAAGCGCCAATTATACTGTCAATCCAAGTGAAGTGACATTAAATTCGGGCGATGCCTTTGATTTTCAGTTATCCAATCCAAGCATTGAATATGAATTTTGGAGTCAGCAAGGGGATACCTGTTTTTTTCCCTGCAGCATCAATGAAATACGCCCCGAAAACATGGGGACATATACCTTGAGAATAAGCGATTCGTTATCGGGTTGCGCTCAATTTTTAACTATTGAGGTCAACTTAATCTTCAATTCAAGTTTAAATATCCCCAATGTATTTACTCCAAATAATGATGGAACGAATGACACCTATAAACTATTCGGAAAAGATCTAAATTTTGTCAATTATCAAATTTACAGTCGATGGGGTGAATTAGTTTTTGAGGGGAACTCTATCAATGCGACTTGGGACGGAACTTTTAGAAACCAAGACTTAGAAAGTCAATTTTTTTTAATGAAGCTGAAAGCTTCAGGAAAGGATGGTCGAAATTTTGATCAGACAGTAAAAATCCGGTTAATTCGTTAGCTTTACTGAAAGAAATACCCGAAAGCATTGAAATTTAAAAACCCTTTTTTAGACAAACTATTCGTTTTCATTTGGACCATCTGGGGGTCAATTGTTTTTCTTACCGCCTTAATCATTGTATTTCCCATACTTGTTATAGGATTAAACATTCCGAGTAAGCGAGTTTATCGAGCCATGCATTTTGCGCCTATTTATTTTAGTCATATCGTTTTGTTCTTTTTAGGTATAAAAGTTAAAATCTATGGCCAAGAATTACTTGATACGAATAAACAATATATTTTAGTTGGGAACCATATGTCTTATTTGGATGCACTCATTTCAGCTGTAGCAAGTGATAACTTTAAAAAGTATATCGGCAAAGCTGAAATTCTAAAATATCCAGTTTTGGGTTATTTACTCAAAAAGTTATACGTTCCAGTCCAACGAGAGCAGAAAGAAAGTAGAAAATGGAGTATGGAGACGATGTTTAAGTATCTGAAAGACGGAGCCAGTATGGTTATTTTTCCGGAAGGTACTTGTAATACTTCACCAAGACTTTTAAAAGATTTTAAAGTGGGTGCTTTTAGCCTTAGCGTTCAACTTCAAATTCCCATTGCTGTTTGTACCATTATTGGTGCAGCAGAGTTAATGCCTAGAAAGCTGCTTTCTCTTCGTCCGGGTAGCATTGAAGTCTACTGGAAAACAATTATAGATCCAAAATCATATAGTTTAGAAGACTTAGACCAAATGACTCTTTTAGCCAAAGAAGCCATGCTACCTGAACTAAAAAAGAATTATCCCGGGGGTTATGGAGTAATGAATAGTCTTTAATTGTGTTATTCGGACCTAATTTAAAGGGGATAGATATTCATTGATGCCTTAAACCAATTCTTTAATCGTATATTTACCACTTTAATTCGAAATTATGCTAAAGAACAATAAAGACATTAAAGCAATCTTGTACATGATTACAACGACTGCACTATTTATAATCCTGTGGACAAAGGGAGATGCTATGACGACTTGGGCTTTTGCACCTTTATACGTTTGGTTTCTGTTTATGGCTGTTTCAGTAGCAGTTATGGCACACAACCACAATCATTTACCTATGTGGAAGAAAAAATTCATGAATGTGCTTACAGATAATTGGTTAACGGTGTTCTATGGCTTCCCTGTTTTTGCATGGATACCCACACACAATGCTAATCATCATAAATATGTTAACACCGAGCCTGATTATACCAAAACTTGGCGTTTTACCGAAAGAAACAATTTATTCACAGTTCTAACCTACCCTTCGATCAGTGGGTTCTTTCAGCAGTCAGTGGTAATGACTCACTTTAAAGAAACATTTGGACGAAACAAAGAGAAATTCATTCTCTACAGTTTGCAATTCATTGTGCTTATTTCTTGGATTGTAGGCGCATTTTATTTTGGTGGATGGGAGAAAGCGGTTATTTACGTTGTTCTGCCTCAGCAGTTCAGTTTGTTTAGTGTTTTATTATTCAACTATGTGCAGCATGTACATGCTGATGAAGAAACTAAATATAATAGTTCTAGGAACTTTACAGGAATATTGAATGCTATGTTGTTTAATAATGGTCTACACACTATTCACCACTTGCATCCTACCTTGCATTGGAGTGAAAGCCCAGAGGAACATGCTAAAATTGAACATTTAATTGATGATTCTTTAATCGAATCCAGTTTCTGGGGATACTTGTTTAAATCTTACATTTTGGGAATGTTCATACCAAAATACAAGACTCAATCTATGCGAGTTGCAAGAATATCAACAACAGGAAAGTAGTCTTTTTACTAGTATTTACACGAAAAAATAAGGCTCGAATTTCGATACGCTTTGATTAATACTTTTCTGGCTATCTGAATTGGCAACTACAATTATAAACTGGCTAGTTAAAGATATTTGCTCTTTGGTGGGTATTTCTTGTATCAGTTTACCGTAAATATGCTTCCCTATTTTCTTGGGATTATCGCATATCCATTTAAACGGTATGTCCCGTTCAACCAAACTTTGAGCAAGGTACTTACCTTTTTTACCCGCCCCCCATAGGACTAAATCGTTTGAGGGCTTATAGTCTAGTAAAAGAAAGTAATGTAGCTTCAAGTCCAGAAAATTATTATTGGTATAGTTGCTATCATTGCGCGATGCTCTTAGTTCATGATCCCTCCATAAATGGCAAAGTTCATTCACCCCTACAACCTTCAAATTACCTTGAAACATTCGAAAAGCCAAATCATAATCCTCCGGATACCTTGATGTTTTGAATCCGCCTATTCGATCAAAGTCCACTTTACTTGTCATCCAACTCGGAGAAGGAATCACACATTCCTTGTATCTATCTTGAAAATTAGCAGCTCTCTTAGTCAAGCCATTCAACCAAACTTCATACTTCTGATATCCGTCACCTAACCCACCTTCTTTGAAATATTTAACCAAGCCAGTTGCCACATGATTACTTCCTGCATTTTGCAGTGCCCTGAGCAGCAGTTCAAGCTTTTTTGGAGGCATTAGGTCGTCAGCATCCATTCGTGTGACAAACTCGCCATTAATGTGCTCATATCCTGTATTTAAGGCTTCAATAATCCCTACACCCTCATTTTCTAGAACCTTGACCTGATTAAAACGAGATTCGTTTTCTAACAAAATCTCCATCGATTTATCACTTGAATGGTCATTGATGACAATTAACTCAAGATTTGAATAGCTTTGGTTGAAAATAGAATCTAAACAGTCCTGCAAATAAGGATCTGCATTTCGGACAGGCATAATTATACTAACTAAGGGATTCAGCATTATCAAGTAAATTTACCTAGAAGTATTCGAAGTAGGCTAAAGCACTTATTTTTTGCCTGCTGCAAACTCTTTCTTTCTCTTCGTCCTAGAGAAAAGAGAAATATTTTTGTCAAACAAGAACTTAAAAATAACTCCAGTCCAAGAATCGTAGGAATGCAGATTATCGTAAAACTCAGGCGCCATTTTCTTCAACGCTGGCAACTTGTTGCCAGGTATCGTTGGAAAATCATGATGCTCATTGTGATAGCCCACATTAAAAGTTAATAAATTTAATGGGCCGTAATAAGAATAAGTTTCTTGCCCTTTCTTAAAGACATAATGTTCCGAGATAAAATGTCCAGAAGTCGGATGAAGTCCACCCGCAAAAACTAAGGATAATGCAAAATATGCCAATCCCCACCATCCAGCTAGAGGCAAAATAATAGCCATGGCGGTTATTTGAAAAATAAAATTAAAAACGAACCACTTATTCACTTTTAAGGCCTTAACAAACATAGGACGCACCGCATAAAAAACGATTTGATGTACAAACCAAATAATCTTTCCGAATAAGCTGTCAAAGAATTTTGCTTCACTTTCCAATGGAATATCAGCATCCACTCCATCTACACCTTGATCCCAATGATGCATTGCATGATACTCCTTAAAAGACATTGCATAAGGAAGTAGAATTGGAATATTTGCTATAAAAGATAAGCAATTATTTGCTGCTGTTTTCTTAAAGGCAAGTTCATGTGTAATTTCATGAATAGCCAAAAATAAGGCATGTGAAAGCGTGGCACCAACAAAATAAGCTAATAAAATAAAATAAATCCAACCGTAGGGCAGATCCATCACTTTAGAAATGTTCAGCGCAACTGCAACTTGCAGAATTACCATAATCAAGGTTGACCATGGTAAAAAGGGATTTTTCCCAAAGAGACTTTTAACTTCTGGATGCTTTTTTAATATCTCTTTTCTACGGTCTAAATGAGGTTCACGTTCCTCAACCCAATAAAAATCTTTTTGCTTTGTCATATCTTTTCTTTTAAATAAATCTCCCGTCTTTCATGGTCAGTTTTCGATCAGCCATATCAGCAAGTGACTCGTTGTGTGTTACAATAATAAATGTTTGTCCATAGCTATCTCTTAATTTAAAAAACAACTCATGCAAGTCCTCCGAATTTTTGGTATCCAAATTTCCAGAAGGTTCGTCTGCCATAATGATAGAAGGTTCGTTCATAAGCGCCCTTGCCACAGCAACCCGCTGTTGTTCGCCACCTGATAATTGAGCAGGTTTATGATTGATTCTATCCTTCAGTCCCAGGAAGTCTAATAACTCTAAAGCCCTAAATTCGGCATTTTGTTTAGATTTATCAGATAAAAAAGCAGGAATACATACATTTTCTATAGCGGTAAACTCAGGAAGTAAATGGTGAAACTGAAAAATAAATCCTATTTCTTCATTCCTAAACTTGGCCAATTCCTTCTCATTTAGAGAAAAAACATCCTTATCTCCAATAAGATATGACCCAGAATCTGCACTATCCAAAGTACCTAATATATGTAGCAAAGTACTCTTACCTGCGCCAGAACTACCAACAATAGCAACAACTTCGCCCTTGGAAACCTCAATTGCAACTTCTTTCAATACAGCTAATTCACCATAACTTTTTTTAAGCCCTGTTGCTTTCAACATTTTACAAAAGTAATTACATCTGCTTAATGTTTAATTGATTTGTGCATATACTTTTAATAAATAGTCTGATTTTAATTGTTTTTAATGTGTGAAGCATGTAAATTTGGGCGAATTTTAAAACGATCTATTCTCATGAATCTACACGAATATCAAGCGAAAGAGTTAATGAAAAAATTTGGCGCCAAAATACAAGAAGGTATTATGGTAGAAAGCCCTGAAGGAGCTGTCGATGCTGCTAAAAAACTAACCGAAGAGACCGGAACTTCTTGGCATGTAATTAAAGCTCAAGTGCACGCAGGTGGAAGAGGAAAAGCTGGTGGGGTAAAATTAGCTAAGAACCTAGCCGATGTAAATACAATAGCTAAAGATATTTTAGGTATGACGATAACTAACCGACAAACTGGCCCCAATGGCAAACTTGTTCGCAAAGTTCTGATAGCGCAGGATGTATACTATCCTGGGGAGAGTGAAACAAAGGAATTTTACGTCTCTATACTCCTCGATAGAAATACGGGTAAGAACGTATTTATATACTCCACAGAAGGAGGTATGGATATTGAAGAGGTTGCAGAAAGCACGCCACATCTTGTACATAAAGAATTTATTGATCCACAACAAGGATTACAAGGATACCAGCTAAGAAAGATGGCATTTAACTTGGGTCTCTCAGGAGCGGCATTTAAGGATATGACAAAATTTCTTAACGCGGTCTATAAAACTTATCTTCAAAGCGATTGCAGTATGGTAGAAATCAATCCCTGTTTAAAAACTTCAGACAATCAAATTATAGCCGTAGACGGAAAAATTTCCTTAGATGAAAATGCCTTGTTTCGTCATAAAGATTTAGCAGAAATGCGCGATGTAATGGAGGAAGATCCAACAGAAGTTGAAGCAGCTGAAGCAGGTCTAAATTATGTGCAACTTGACGGAAATGTTGGCTGCATGGTTAATGGCGCTGGTTTAGCTATGGCCACAATGGATATGATTAAACTTAGTGGTGGTGAGCCAGCCAACTTTCTAGATGTAGGGGGTACTGCCGATGCCGAAAGAGTAGAAAAAGCATTTAGAATCATTCTAAAAGATAAAAAAGTAAAAGCAATTTTGGTCAATATTTTTGGTGGAATTGTACGTTGCGACCGCGTCGCGCAAGGTATTGTAGACGCCTATAAATCCATCGGAGATATTCCTGTGCCATTGATTGTTCGATTGCAAGGAACTAACGCTAAAGAGGGAAAGCAACTCATCGATGATAGTGGCCTAAAAGTTACTCCAGTAATACTTCTAAAGGAAGCTGCAGAGGCTGTTGCTGAGGTATTAGCATAAAAAAATATTTTTTGACCGTAAGAAGGGGCGCAATTATGCGCCCCTTCTTGTTTACTTTAATGGTTATATTTGCAGAGACTAAATTTAAATCAATGATGAAAAAATTATTAGCGCTTATTTTTTGGGGAACCTTTGCCTTGACAAATAATCAACTAGATGCACAATCTATTAGCCAAATCAATATACCAGCAGGACCCGTTCTTAGTTGTTCTGGTGCCACGATTACGGTCAATGCTACTCAGTTGTGCATCAATTATTCTTATCAAGCTCCTACTCAATCAATAATTGGAAACACCTTGCTGTTAACTTTGAATTGGGCTTCTGCTGGGCCTATCTGTTTGGGTGCGCTGGCCTTTGTTCAAGAACCGTTCACCTTCACCTCTCTTCCTCCTGGTGTTAATACCGTGGAAGTAAGAACTTATTTAGATGGTGCGCAACAAAACTTCTCGAGTACAACCATGAACGTCGCTTCTTGCTGTCCTGCAACACCCTCATTTACTCAAAACCTAACAGCTGCTTGTGTCTCAAATCAAGATACTTTCAATTTCACTAATACCAGTACAGGAAGTATTGGTCAGAATTGGTTTGTAAATGATATAATACAATCCACTGGCACTGATTTTAGTTACTACCAAGATATACCAGGTGGTTACATGATTAAGCTTGTCGTAACCGATGGTTCGTGCTCAGATTCTAGTGAATTGATGGTAAACGTTTTTGCAAATCCAACGCCTAACTTAGGTTTAGATATTGAGTCCTGTGTTAACGGAAGTGAAGTGTTATCCGTAGCAGCAGGATATGCTGACTATGACTGGAGCTTCTTCGCTAACAATTCCCCTTCAATAATTGTCTCATCGAGCAACACCTATTATGTTGAAGTTACCGATGTGAACGGATGTAAAGGATCAGATACAACTAATGTCAACTTCAATCCTCTGCCAATTGTGGATCTTGGAAACGATACGACCCTATGTGCGGGACAAAGCCTTAATCTTAATGCAGGAGATTACTCCATTTTCGATTGGAGCACTGGAGAGTCTAGTCAAATAGTTAATGTTGACGTTGCCGATACATTTTCGGTAACAGTAGAAGACATTAATGGATGTGAAGGTAATGACGATATTGTGGTAACTGCTGCAGCAAATCCTATTCTTAATCTAGGTCTCGACCGTGTTTCTATTTGTGATGGAGATAGCGTGATTTTTGATGCAGGAATTCATTCAAGCTACAATTGGAGTTCAAATGAGTCTTCGCAATCTATCACCGCGTTTACAGAAGGTCTATATTCAGTTGTTGTCTCAAATAGTGATAACTGTGAAGCATCAGATGAAGTAATCCTAGAAGTTAACGACTTACCTTTAATAGATTGGCCAGCAGCTGTTTCTCTGTGCACAGATACTTCTATTACCTTGGATGCTGGTGTATTTACCTCTTATATTTGGTCAGATAATTCTACTGAGCAAACCCTTACCTTAGACGCAAGCACCTTAAATATTGGAGACAATACCATTACTTTATCAGTCGTAGACTCTAACTCTTGTTCTACCATAGCATCCTTGATACTTACTTTGCTTGATTGTGATACGATTCAGCCAGGAATTAAGGATAATACACTTGATCCAAATCTAATTTATTATCCAAATCCATGTAATGATTTACTGAACATAGATTTTAGCTCGCTTAAGCAGAACATTCAACTATCCATTTTTGATTTAAATGGTAGGGGCCAGCTTGAAAAATACTATGAAAATACTGTATTTATTCAAGTGAGTATAAACGATTTAAGTCCAGGAATTTATATTGTTCAGCTAACTTCAGCGAACAAGCAGGCTTATTTTAAACTTGTGAAAAAATAAAACACAAATAATACAGTAAAAAGGGGGATCTTTTTCTCCTCTTTTACTGGATCAAACTAAGTAGAAAACCTAAAATAGCACCACCTAAAACAGTTGCGATCGCATTTGATTTTTTATAGGCAAAGGTGTAAGCAAAACTCAATACGGCGATCAACATAGTTTGCCAGTTTACTACACTTTCCTTTCCCATAACAAGAAGAACCGCTAACATAATAGCAACAGCGGACATATTCACGCTATCTAAAAAGTGACTTAACAAACGAGATTGCCTCATTTTACTTACCAAGGGGTTCAGTAGCCAAACAAATAAAAATGAAGGAAGAAAAATACCCACAGTTGCGCTTATTGCTCCTCCTATGCCCCCAAGCTGGTATCCAATAAAGGTAGCCGTCGATAAGACTGGTCCTGGGGTAAACTGACCGACTGCAATTGCATCGATCAATTCAACTCTAGTAAGGAGTCCTGTGCCTACAAGTTCAGCATCCAAATAGGCAAACAGCACATATCCACTCCCGTATAGAACAGCTCCTACCTTTAGAAAACTTAAAAAGACCTTCCAATTCTCGAGATTAAGAGAAGCCGCATTAAGGCTTATAAAAGGAAACAAGCACATTGCCTTTTCTTGACCATTTCTTTCTTGGAAATAAAAAAATAAAGCGCCCACTATACCTGCACATAGAAGCGCGAGTATTTCATTGGCACCAAGTAAACTCGCAATCAGCACCCCTAATCCCAAAATCCCTAGTTGCCAATTCTTCCATGCTTTCTTACCTAGTTTGAGCACAGCTCCTGCGATAATTGCTAAAACAGCAGGCTTAATACCCATAATAAATGGCTCAACTTGTGGCAATTGACCGTACTCAACATATAAATAAGCAAAGACTAAAGTAATAGAAACCGCAGGTAAAATAAAGCTAATCCCTGCAGCAAATAAGCCTAAAACTCCTGCCCTTTCATAACCGCAATGCATAGTCATTTCTGTAGAATTTGGACCTGGAATTAAATTTGTAGCCCCCATTAAATCTAAAAAATGTTCACGACTTAACCACTTGCGTTTTTGGACAATTTCCTTATCCATCATAGCCACATGTGCAGCAGGACCACCAAAGGCAATAAGCCCCAATTTAAAGAATACTTGAATAACTTCTATTAAGGGTTTTGAATTCATAGTTAAAATTAACGTCTACTTTTAGTAAACCAAAGTTTTGCATTTATAATCTCCAAATGGCTAGAAACATTATTTGTAAATAGTTGTCCTGTGCCAAGTCCCTGATACATTTTTGTATGTTTACTTGCCGTATATTGTGCTATTGCTTCTAGACCAATATTACTCTCCAAGGCTGAGGTAATCCACCAAGCGATATCCAACTGCTCGGCTAAATTAATCCATTCATCACAAGACTTAAATCCACCAAGTAAAGCCGGCTTTAGTATGATATAAGCTGGACGAATTTGATGCAATAATCGGCGTTTATCTTCAATATGGCTTAGACCAATCAACTCCTCATCCAATGCAATATCCAAAGAAGAATATTTGCATAAATTTGCCATCTCGTCAAACTGTCCCGCGCGAATCGGTTGCTCGATAGAATGTATATCTAAGCTTGATAATCGCTCAAGTTTATTCATAGCTTCAGCTGGAGAGAATGCTCCATTAGCATCGACACGAAGCTCCAAGTGATCACTAGTATATTTTTGTCTTAAACTTTCTAATAAGCCGATCTCCTTATTGAAATCTAAAGCTCCAATTTTCAACTTCAGGCATCTAAATCCCTGTGCTAGTTTAGCGGCTATCTGATTGTGCATAAATCCTTCATCACCCATCCATATCAATCCATTAATCGGTATTCCAAACTCCCCTGCGGTAAAGCTATTTTCAAAACAAAAAGACGATTGATTGTGCAATTTAAGAAAGACCTGATCTAGACCGAATACAATACTAGGATATGCCTTCAATTCCTCATGATAATTTGATGCGAAATCGTCTATTCGATCACAGACATCCTGTAAGGTATCCTCGTAATCAGCGCTATCGTCAAAGCTCAAACCACGAAACAAGGCAGCCTCCCCTGTAGCAGAACGCAAACCATCAGTAACCGTAATAAAATATGTTGATTTTGTTCGCAAGACTCCTCTAGAGGTGCCACTTGGCCGCTTAAATTCTAAGAGATATTTTTCAAAGTGAGCCTTCACCTTATCCAATTAAAACACTGAGTAAAAACAAAATAGACAAGCCAAATGTTCCTAAAGCTGTTTTCTTCAAGAATGGGTCAAACTCTGCAGGTTTGTTGATTTTGATCATAGATTTAATCATTTGGGCAAATAAGGGCATCAAGAGTAAAAAAAGATATTGCTCAAGACGGAATTTTTCAAAAAAGGCAAAAGCAATCAAACTCAAGAAAGCAGATACAACTAACAAGTATTGGTATTGCTTAGCACCTTGTAATCCTATCCGCACCGCAAAAGTTCGTTTATTTGTTCTGGCATCATTCTCAATATCACGCATATTGTTAAAATTGAGCACAGCTACTGACAAGAAACCAGCACTTACAGCAGGTAAAATCACGGTTATTTCAAGACTCTTGCTGAAAAGGAAAAAACTTCCGATAACACCAACCAAACCAAAAAATAAAAAAACAAAAAAATCTCCTAAGCCATAATATCCATAAGGCTTTTCGCCCATCGTATAGCTTATAGCTGCAACAATTGCAGCAATGCCAATAAGTAGAAAAATTACAAGATAAACCCAATTTTCACGAAATGCTAAGTACAATAAAGCAAGTCCACTTAGCAGTGATAAAAAGGAAAAAAGTACTACCGCTTTTAGCATCGACTTTTTTGATATTTCGCCACTAGAAACTGCTCTCGAAGGACCTATTCGCTCTGCATTATCTTTTCCTGAAATTGCATCGCCATAATCATTGGCATAATTCGACAAAACTTGCAAGCAAATAGTTGTTAAAACTGCCAAAGTAAAAATTTGCCAAGTAAAAAATCCTTGATGAATGGCTGCAGCTGTCCCAAACAAAATGCTAGATAATGCTAAGGGTAAGGTTCTCAAACGAGCAGCGGAAATCCAGACCTTTAAATCCATATTTAGAAATTATGTTGTTTAATGATGCCTGCTAAATCTTCTGGTGTATCTACAGAATTACTGTCGTGATTTGTAATACCTAAATGAATATTATATCCATTCTCTAGCCATCGCAACTGTTCCAAATTTTCAATTCTTTCTAAAGGTGAGCTGGGTAATTTTACAATTTCATTTAAGACCCCTGTGCGATAGGCATACAAACCAATGTGCTTATAATGCAAGGAAGAAGAAGCCTCCCTGTGAAAGGGAATCGGTGCTCTGGAAAAGTATAAAGCCTTCTTATTTGCATCAAAAACAACCTTCACTACAGTAGCACTCTCCACTTCGTTAAGATGCTCAATATGTTTTGCAAGGCTTGCAATTTGCACATCCTTTTGCTTAAAACAGGCGATTAAGGTGTTTAGGTCACTTGGATTGAAAAAGGGTTCATCTCCTTGAATATTAACTACTATTTTCGGTTGAGTGCTTAAATTACTCACCAATTCAGCACAACGAGAAGTTCCATTTTGATGAGAATCTGCAGTCATTTTTACTAAACCCCCAAAGCTTTTCACTTCATCTGCAATTTCTTTGTTATCCGTGGCGACATAAACAGCATCCAAAACTTTAGATTTTTCCGCTTGCTCAAACACTCTACGAATCATAGACTTCCCTCCAATATCCACTAAAGGCTTACCCGGAAACCGAGTTGAAGACATGCGAGCGGGTATGACACCAATTATTTCCATTAAGCTCTTACAGCTTTAACAACCAGGTAAGCGCCTTGTTGCTTGATTACTTTAACCCTCGTACCATGCAATAAATACTCTCCATCACTTTGAGCATCATATTGTTCATTGTCAATTTCAATTTTTCCCGCTGGACGCAAATCTGCAAGCACAAGGCCCTCTTTGCCTTCAAGTATTTTCTCAGAAAATGCACTGATAACAAATCCTTCCTCTTTATGCTGCTCAGTTGCAAGCATAAGCCGCTTAAATAGACCTGTACTGGCCATATTATTGCTCGCAAATATCAATAAGAGGACCCCAAAGACCATAACACTAGAAACCATTAAGAAAGCTGCGCCAATTTCCGAAGCAGGGACAAATGTAAAATCAAATCCATCAATATTCTTTAATAAGGCTAGGGCCAAGCTAACTATGATTGCGGTAATTCCAGCAATACCGGCTACTCCAAATCCTGGAATGAAAAATACTTCTGCGATGATTAAGCCAATACCTGCTGCGAATAAAACAACTTCCCAGTTTGCTGCAAAACCTTCCAGATAAAGTGGGGCAAAATACAATATTGCTGCAAGTACCGAAGCCGCCAATGGAAACCCTATTCCGGGGGATTGTAATTCAAAATATATTCCCCCCAATAAAAGTAAAAGTAGCACACCAGACACTGCTGGTTTAACCAAAAATTGAATGACTTTTTCCGTACTTGAAACCTTATGTTTAATAATTGTTGGATTCTCTAGGCCCATTAAATCATATACTTCCTCCAAACTCTCCGCTTTACCCTCACAATATCCATTCTTGATTGCATCATCTACAGTAAAGGTTATAATTTCTCCTTCCTTAGTTATACCCTTAATAATCATATTAGGATTCACCATACCTTCTGCAATATCTGGCTCCCTATCACCAGCCTCTGCTGTGGCGCGCATTTTATTCCGCATGTATGATTGATACTTCTCTTCAGCATAAGAGCCGTCCTCGCGCACTACCGCAGCCGCACCAATAGTGCTTCCAGTTTGCATATAGATACTGTCGCAGGCAATGGAGATAAGCGCTCCAGCACTAGCTGCGTTATTACGAATAAATACTATTGAAGGAATTGGACATTGCATCAACTTAGTTCTTATGCTGTCTGCATCCGTTACCAAACCACCATAAGTATTAAGGTCTAAAACCAAATAATCGACATTTTGCTGGATTGCTTCTTCAATGGCACTTTGCGTTATTCGAGTAGCCCCTGGACCAATCTCATCATGAATTTCAAAAAGATATACCCGTTGATTATCTAATTTTTGCGTTTTCACACCTTCCGCTTGCTGCAGGGTATCGGTAGAAAATAATGAGTCTGTATTTTGAGCATAAGCAAATACCATGCTCATTAAAATATACGTTAATATTAGATAAGGTGGATATTTCATTTGTGCAAATTCATCATTATGGTACGATATTGGAATATATTTATCAAAAATAAGTAAATCTTGAGTTTATGAAAGCAAAATTGAGTTTATTATTCGTAGTTTTTTTCTTTTCATCTAGCGCAATTGCACAAATAGGTACAGAAGAAATATCACATAAAGTAGAGCCTGGTCAAACACTTTATTTTATTTCAAAGAAATACGATTTAAGTATTGATGAATTAAGGAAATCAAATCCGATTATCGAAGATGATTTAATCATTAAACCAGCACAGGTTCTAATCATTCCAGTTAAAAACGAGCCCACTAAACTTGATGACAATGCATATAAAATTCATGTTATCCAGACAAAGGAGACTCTTTTCTCTATTTCTCAGATGTATAATATTGAGATAAGTGAGTTGATTCGCTTAAACAATTTAGAAAATGCAAGTATTGATATAGGTCAAGAATTAAAAGTCCAAAAGCTTGATGTAAACAATGCAGCCATCTATACAAAACCAACAGCGATAACTGGAGAAAGTTCCGAAAAGGAAATTAAAAAAGAAAAGCCAAAGCAGCAAGAGTTGAATGAGGACGTCTTATTGTACAAACAATTGTTTGATAGCTATGACACTGAGGGTTATCAAATAAACCAAGATAAAGGAATAGGAAATTATCTAGATGGAAGCAGCAGTGGAGCTTATCTTGCTATGGTAAACAATGTAAATACAGAGCAAATCATCAAAGTGCGTAACTTGATGAACAATAAGGTAATTTACCTGAAGGTTGTAGGACCTGTTTCATCAAAAGATGCAGATAAAAACATTGCTATAAAAATTTCAAAATCTGCAGCTAACGATTTGAATATTATCGAAGATCGATTTTTAGCCGAATGGACCTGGTATTCGCGACCTCTTCAAGAAAATGAGCCAGAGATTAAACCCACAACTACATTTGATGATTTTTAGCTAGTTTCGTTGTATGAAGTATGCGCTAAGAGATGAAAAGTCCAGTAGAAGTGAAAAATCCCTGCTTATATTATCTGGTTTTTTTATAGCCTCATTAGTTCTGACCAACTTAATCGCGGGAAGATTTTTTACACTAGAAATTCCATTCTTAGGTATAAGTTGGGCGCTTTCTTCTGGAATTATTGCATACCCAATTACCTTTTTAGTCACGGATGTTATTTCTGAAGTGTTTGGAGAAAAAAGAGCAAAAACACTAGTTCTAACAGGGTTTCTCGTTAGTGTGTTTACGGTACTCGTAATCTTGCTTAGTATCAAGTTGCCCATCTGGGAGAACTCTCCGGTGGATGGACAATCATACGATACAGTCTTTGGGCTTGCACCAGGGATTGTGTTTGGTTCGATGATCGCATACCTTTCTGCTCAATATATTGACGTGCAGCTATTTGAGTTTTGGAGGAAACTCACCAATGGTAAGCATTTATGGTTAAGGAACAATGGCTCAACGATACTTAGTCAACTCATTGACACCAGTCTTGTTGTTATCATCGCGCTAGTGATTTATCCTAAATTCACTGGCACTTCGGAAGCCATTACCTATAGAGTAGCTCTAGAAATCATAATTGGTCAATATATCTTCAAAGCCTGTATTGCAATTATTGATACCCCACTAATATATATCAGTGTTAATCGATTAAATAAATACTTGAACAAGGAGAAGGAATCTATCTCTTAAAGTTGATTCGATGCAATAGTGGAACACCCACTCCTATTGATGCGCCTACTCCATATCCAATAATTACATCCGTCCAAAAGTGCTTCCCACCTCGAACCCTTAAAATTGCAGTTGCCATGGGTAAAACACTAGCTGCAAACCACACCAAGGGCTTTAGTTTCGAATTGGGATAATAGTGCTGATGCATCATGGCAAATGAAAAACTCATAGAGGAAACTGATGAAGTATGTCCACTAAAGAATGATTGACTTGACCCCTTATCCAATTTCTTTTTTAAAGGTGCATCAGAATTGTAAACATATGGTCTTTTTCGTTGAACTAATTCTTTAGTCAAATAAGTAATTCCCGTATTCAATAAAAACACTTCTGCAGAAATTGCAGCTATAGTTCCAAAATCCTTCCGACTTCTTTGGCCAGCTAAAAAAAGTAAGGGAGTTCCCATACTGGCATACATTACGGCATCACTCCAATGCGCCGCTTTTGGATTCCAATTAAATGTCGCACTCCGGTCAAATTTACCCACATCCATCCTGTCCAAATCCATGATATCTTCTAATTGCAGTGCATCTCTTTTTCTCTCATGAATAAATCCACCTAATGCAGTAGCAGCGCCCACAGTTATTACTGGAATATCAACTGCAAAGCTAAAATTATAGGGCGATTGGGCAAGAATACCTGAATAAGCAATAATTAAAAAGATAATTAATGATTGATGTTTCATTTTATTTAATATTTTTAGAACTAATTATTGACCTGATGACTAAATTAAGTCTTTTTTGTTTAATTTATCTTCTTTTACGCGGAGCTGACAGCGTAAATATCTCTAACTGTCAATCGTTTCTGTGTGTCGGTATTAAGAAAAAAAATAGGCATGTACGGGAAGGTAAGCATCAAGTTTTATTGGCTAATTTTTATGGTTTAGATGAAGAGACTTCTTTTCATAAAAATATGCTCAAATATTATCGTGCCTTGTGGAATGATTCCATTAAATTTATGAAAATAATGACCAATTTTATAAACTATATTCCTGTCAATAGAAATTCAATTAGATTATGGGAGCACCTCAGGTAAAAGCCACATCAACAGCTAAACAACTTCAAGCATTTGAGAAGCACTTGCTAAACGACCTTCATGCATTAAATAAAATGCTAAAGGAAGGAATGTTTGAAATTGACAAAACACGAATTGGCGCTGAGCAAGAGTTTTGCCTCGTTGACAAACACTATAAACCAGCCGGGAAAAATATTGAAATGATGGACTTGCTAAAAGGTAACCCACTATTCACTACGGAGCTGGCACGTTTCAATATGGAAATCAATGCAAGCCCTCAGATCTTTTCAAAGAACTGCTTATCCATTATGGAAAAAGAAATACTAGATAATCTGGATGCAGCGCATCAAGCTGCAGATAGCCTCGGTATAAAAGTAATACTTACAGGAATTCTGCCTACTCTTAGAAAATTTGATTTTTCTATGCATAATCTAACTCCTTATGAGCGATACTATGCATTATGCGAATCAATAAACAAGTTGCGCGGTAAAAACTATGATTTAAACATTAGTGGTATTGATGAGCTCTTTTCAGAGCACGACTCACCTTTAATTGAGGCAGCGAATACAGGATTTCAAGTGCACTTACAGATTAAACCCGATGAATTTGTAGATATGTACAATATCTCCCAAGCCATAACGGCTCCTGTATTAGCCAGCGCTACAAACTCTCCGATCTTGTTTGGTAAACGATTATGGAAAGAAACGCGTATTGCCTTATTCTCACAATCTGTAGATACCAGAAATCATAAGGAACATGCAAGAGAGATGAGTCCAAGAGTGACATTTGGCGATCACTGGTTGGAAAAATCAATTCTAGAAATTTATAAGGAGGACATTGTCAAATACCGAGTATTGTTGAATACAGAAATCAACGAGAACGTTTTTGAGAAATTAGAAACAGGGACCGCTCCTGATTTAATGGCCCTAAAAGTGCATAATTCGACTGTATATAGGTGGAATAGAGCATGTTATGGTATTAGTGAAGGCAAAGCACATCTTAGAATAGAAAACAGGGTACTCCCTGCTGGTCCAACCGTAAAAGATGAAATGGCTAATGCTGCATTTTGGTTAGGATTAATGGTTGGTGTTCATGATAAATACGGAGATATCACCCAGCGAATGGATTTTGATGTTGCGAAAAATAATTTCTTAAAAGCATCTGTTCATGGATTGGACACCAAGCTCTTTTGGTTAGATAATAAAAGTTATGCTGCCGGTGATTTAATACTGCACGAACTCTTACCTTTGGCCAAGGCTGGATTGAAAAAACAAAAAGTCAATAATGCAGAAATAGAAGAATATTTGGGTATTATTGAGGAGCGTGTTCAAAAAGTACGTACGGGATCATATTGGCAATTAAAATCCTTTAATAAATTAGTTAAAACTGCAACAAAAGAAGAAGTATTAGCAGCCATTACGGCTTCAACTATTCAAAACCAAAAAGATAATACACCTGTGCATAATTGGAAATTAGCTGAACTAGACGATAATAAAGATTGGAAACCAAGTGAAGTATTTGTGGAGGAATTCATGACCACTAAGATTTTTACAGCTAAACAAGAGGATATTGTTGAATTAGTTAGTGAGATGATGGATTGGCAGAAGATTCGTTATGTTGCTGTAGAGAATAAAAAAGGAAGGTTGGTGGGCTTGGCAACCTCAAGAATGATGTTAAGAGCGTATATGAAACATATACATCAAAAAGAAAAGCTGCCTTTAAGTGTAGGTGAAGTAATGATTAAAGATCCGATGACAATAAGTCCTAGAGCTAAATTTTCAGAAGCAATGGATATCATGACAAAATATCAATTTGGATGTCTTCCTGTAGTAGATGATAAAAATAATTTAGTAGGAATGGTAACGGAAGCTAACTTCCTGGTAATTTCTAAAAACCTATTCGATAAGATTAAGTAAGATAGGCGACAGGTCTTAATCCTCTAAAAAGACTTGTCTCAGCAAACAAGTGGTTTAAAAGCTAAGTATCTATGCTTGGACATTCTTGCTACGCATAATACGCGCTTCGATGTCAGCCAACTCACCTTTTGGAATTGCTCCAATTAATCCTTGCGTATATGCGTTCTGTGGGTTGTTGTATATATCATCGGCTATGCCCATCTCTTCAATCTTACCTTGATTCATTACAATCATCCGATCGCTCATGAATTTTACCACGGATAAATCGTGAGAAATGAAAATATAAGTAAAACCAAATTCTTCTCTGAGGTCGAGTAATAGATTCAGTACCTGCGCTTGCACGGATACATCAAGAGCAGAAACCGATTCATCACAAATAATAAAACGAGGATTCAGGGCCAGTGCTCTTGCAATACAGATACGTTGACGTTGGCCTCCACTAAACTCATGAGGATATCTATTAAAATGTTTAGGATCTAATCCTACAGTGCTCAAAAGACTTTCTACTTTCTCTTTTCGTTGTTTTTCGTTGCTAAACACACCATGAACCGTCATGGGCTCTTGAATAGCTCCACCAATAGTCATCCTTGGATTTAAAGATGAATACGGATCTTGGAAAATAATTTGCATATCCTTGCGCAGTTCGGTCAAATCAGCACTATTCATTTTTAAAATGTCTCGACCTTCAAAAAGAACTTCCCCTCCATGTGCAGGTGCTAGGTTTAATATCGTTCTACCCAAAGTGGTTTTTCCGCATCCAGATTCGCCAACTAAACCCATAGTTTCTCCAGGATAAACATTGAAACTTACGTCATCCACAGCCTTGACCCAAGAGGTAGTTTTTCCAAAAAAGTTTTTAGTAGTAGGAAACCATGTTTGAAGATTTCTAACTTCTAAGATTGGTGTTTTAGCTTTTAAGCTTTCCATTCTTGCTTTAGTGGTGCTTTCAGAAACGACTACTTTACTAATTGCATCTTCAACTGAAGTACTCAATTCAGTAATACTTCCATCAGCTTCCACTTTCATAAAATCCTTAACTGTTGGAAGTGTGCTCAAGCGCTTCCCTAGAGGAGGTCTACATGCCAACAAAGATCTCGTGTAGGGATGTTTTGGACTTTTGAAAATATCTAGTACTGAACCTGTTTCGACAATATTACCTTGATACATCACTATAACACGATCCGCTATTTCTCCAATTACGCCTAAATCGTGAGTAATGAAAATGATTGAACTTTCTAATTGCATGCTCAAATCATTCATTAACTCTAGTATTGTTTTCTGAACGGTCACGTCCAATGCCGTAGTCGGCTCATCTGCAATTAATATATCAGGATTGCAACTCATTGCCATAGCAATCATCACCCGCTGCTTCTGGCCACCTGATAGTTGATGAGGATATGAATCAAACATACGAGGTGGATCTGGTAACTGAACCTTCTCAAACATCTCTAAAGTTATTTCTTTAGCCCGTTTCTTATCCACTTTTTGGTGAAGTAAAATCGCTTCCATCACTTGGTCACCACAAGTAAAAACAGGATTAAGTGATGTCATTGGTTCTTGAAAAATCATTGAGATATCATTCCCTCTAAATTTTCTCATTTCATCTTCTGAAAGTTTAAGCAAATCAATTTCCTGACCATCTTTAGTATGATAGATTACTTCACCTGAACTAATTTTTCCAGGTGGTGATGGAATCAATCGCATAATTGATAATGAAGTAACCGATTTACCTGAACCTGATTCTCCAACAATACCGACAGTTTCACCTCGATAAAGCGTGAAACTTATCCCTTTTACAGCCTTAACACTTCCTTCATCTGTATTAAACTCCGTTACTAAATTTTTTACTTCTAACAATAGCTTTTTTTCACTCATCTCTTTTGATGTTTTTAAGCCTCAATATCCCTGAGGTTTATTCTGCGTCTAAAATAATGTTTATTTATTTATTTATTGAAAATTGCCCAATTTAACATTTTATCCATGTGGCTCTCTAAAGATAGTTCCTTTAAGACTTCTTCTATATCCTCAAATGAGATTTTTTCTTTGTCAAATTTCAAAATAGCTTCACACCACACCGCAGGAGCAAGTGAATCTAAAACAAGTCCTCTATTTGAATTAACAAACTCTTTAGCGCCAACTCGATCAGAAATGATTACTGGCACTTTAGCAGCAAAGGCTTCTGTTATAATTTGACCAAAAGGTTCGTAAACTGCGGGGTGAAGTAAAACATCAACTTGGTGATAGATGGCCCCCATGTCCTTAACAAAGCCGAGTGATACAATTTGAGAATTAGAACTTTTAAATGAAGTACCCGCGACTAAGAGCTTATAATTCTTTGGCAACTCCTTGAACACCTCTATCAATATATCTAAGCCCTTCCGTTTATGACTTGTGGATACGAGTAAAAATATCTTATCCTCTTTTGACCATCCATTTCGCTCACGAATAGATACATCGCTTATCGGAGTTTCAAACAATGATAGCTTAATAGGAGGATATAAAACCTGAACTTTATTGGGAGCGATACCGTAAAGGTTGATTATTTCATTTTTAACCATTTTGGAGCAGGCATATATAACCTCTGCTTTACTAAAAGCTTTTCTATCTAAGTAGAGTTGAACGATATCCACAATATCGGTAAACTTGGTACCTTTTGCTTTTAAATATCCCTTATGTGTACTTGGCGCAATTACATGATTCTGGCGAGAAGTTCTCTCTAAAGCCAGAATAAAATCAAATTCATTTAGGCGGATAGTCTGCTTCAGTTTTTTATCAAAAAAGAAGTTGCGAATGGGTTTAGGAATTCTTTTAAGATTGAGATAATGAATATGTAAATTTGCTGGTGGAGTTATATCAGGTGATATTTTTGAAGTGAACAAATGCACCTCATCTCCTCTATTTAAAAAATAATCGATATAATTAAAAAGTCTAGTTTCTAGTCCTCCCTTATAAATATATCGAATATGAATTAATGCAACCTTCATTCTCTCCTCAAACATAAGCAATGTCTTACACTTGATCTTGCGTATTAAGTTTTATTATCATCGTTGATTTAATTATTGCTTATTTTTGGATTAACCAAAGGCTTGATAGATTTATGAAAACTGCCAGAGAAATTATTTTTTCCTTAGAGGATCGCTTTAAACCAGAAGAGGTAGATGACGATTTAAGCATCCTTTTCCATTTCGACATAAGTGGAGATAATGGAGGAAAGTTCTCTGTAAAAATTGAAGATGAAACCTGCAATGTAAGTGAAGGTTTAAACGGAGAACCTAAATGCTTGGTCAGCTGCTCAGACGAAGTTTATGCTGATGTAGAGCTCGGTCGAAAAAATGCCCAAATGGCTCTTATGACTGGTGAAATAAAAATCAGTAATATCATGGCTATGATGAAATTCATTAATAGCTTCAATAAATTACATTAGCTATTACGGAACCAAAAGTTGCTGAGTGCCTTCGTAAAGAGAATTTCTTAACAAGACGGTATATACACCGGATGCAAGTTCATGGTTAATGATATGGTTCTTACCTTTCAAGTTCTCCTCCAAAACCAATCGACCTAATTGATCAATAATCTGCAATTCAGCACCCTCAGATGTCAAATCTAGCATAAATTGATTTACACTTGGATTTGGGTATAACTTCGCCATTGTACTAAACTGATTTAAGTTATCTATTCCAGTTACTTCCAAACTTGCATCAAAAACAAAACTACCCTCTTGGTTGAGCACCCAGTTTTCTGGATCTACGCGGACCGCATAGATTTCTTTGTCGATATCAAAAACATAAGCTTGTCCGTTCAGAGAGTGCATCACATAAATAATCGTATCCGTGTTATCCATGAATTCTATCTCAATCTCAAGAGCACTTTTAAAAAACGGAGTGACAGAAGGAGTGGATGTCGTTTGACTTAGTTCCACGACAATTTGATTACCCACTTCATTGAATCTCCCGTTATAGGTTGGATAACCTTCTCCATAGTACCAATGCGACAAAAAGTCTGTCATCGAAACTCCCGAAACCGATTCAACTCTACCAATAAAATCCTCAGCGCTAGCTGTAGAATTGGCATAGGTATTTTGATAGCTTTTCATCGCTTGAAAAAACAAGGCGTCATCATTCACCCAATGCCTTACCATATGAACCAATGCTGAACCCTTATCATAAGATAAGCGAGAATTAAAAATCCTGCCATCATTATCTTGGCTTGCCACTGGAACAAATACGCTCCCCCCGGGCTGACTCATCACGTCGGCATGAACACCAGCCATTCTTTGTTGCGCACTGTTTTGATTCAAACTTTGATAAAATAAGTATTCACTGTAAGAAGCAAAACCTTCATTAACCCATATATGGCCCCAATCTGAGCAAGTGACATTATCACCAAACCACTGATGCCCCAATTCATGAGCAGTCAACCCGGTTTCAAAAAACCCCTGAGTTGTCATAGTTTGGTGTTCCATACCTCCACTTAAGGGAGCCATGCAATGCCCATATTTTTCATCTCTAAAAGGATACAAGCCATACAAGTCTGAAAAAACATATAACATATCTGCTGTCAAATCAATATCGCTTTCAAAATTTGTTAAGGTAGCTGGATTATCATATATAAAATTTTGAACATACACACTATCCGTTGTTCCGGGCAATGGAGCCATAAAACTGTAATCAATGTAAGGACCGACTGCGATCGACATAAGGTAATAGGCTATTGGGTGATTGTGCTTCCATTCGAAACGTGTCTTGTTTCCTGGAAGACTTACTTCCTGCTGTAAAAGGCCATTTGAACCTCCTTTCAATCCATTAGGTACAGTCAACCAAACTTCACTAGAATCTATTTTATCTGTGAGAACTTGTTTTACCGGCCACCAGGTATACGCCGAAAATGGTTGGCTTAATGTCCAAGTTACATCAGCACCCCAACTTGGTGATTGATCATTAAAAATTCCACCAAAAAATCCTCCACCACCAGGAGGATTACCCTTGTAGAAAACCTCAACAACGACATCAGCACCTTGGCTAAGATTACTTGATGGAAAAATCTGTAGCTCATCTCCAGTTCTATTCGTAGGCGACAAAACCCCATTTATTTTTGCAGAATCAACGTTCAAGGAACCCGCTAATTCTAAAACAAAAACATCCAAACTAAATGCCGTTACTATAGCATTTAAAGTAGCATGTCCGCTATTAATGGTGGTGCTAGAATTATCTATATCTAAATCCAACTTTACATAATGAACATCATATTTATCCTGACCGCTTAATCCCTTCTCTCCAGACTGATGTCTAGGAAAATTTTGCATCTTATGTTTAGCGCATTCATGCACTCGAACTTCTTGTGTAAAAATAGATTGAACACCCAGTAATAAGATGAGTAAATAGTTGAATTTTTTCATAACAAAATTGTCTGTTGATATTAAACAAAGATACCCTATCTATTTGTTTAAACTCAGATTTATTTTTTCAAAAATTGACGCTAAATATCTTTGAATGAGTTAGTATTTTTTAGCCGCGTAACTTAGTACTCCAATCAAACTTTTTTTTAACATTACCTCATTAATTTTCTGTTTGATAAATGTTTTTGAAATACACTGAGTATTAGCAACAACCGCAACTTTTTTGAGCGGTGTAATTTTTTGGTTTAGTAATTTTACACTGATATGAAGGGAATCTAGCAAGGAATATTTCTGCTATCATAACATTAGAAATATTATTATCACCTCCAAATTTATTTCTAATAGTCAAGCCAAATTCTTCAATAGTGTAAAGTTTATTTTCTAGTCCTAATGGATTTTTATCATTTACTGTCATTTCATTTTATGTTTTATTAATAATTAACTTCCCGTTGGAAGTGGAGTTGGAATGATACTATGCCCCAAAAATTATTCCCTTAAATTTTTTAGTATCTCATTTGATTGGACAATGATTTTTTAATACAACCAAGATACATGAAAAAAATAAACTTGAGAAAAGCTGCTATTTTGAATAACAAAGCCCTGCACTTGTGCAAGGCTTTTCTTCTTATCTGTGGGCGATGAGGGATTCGAACCCCCGACCCTCTGGGTGTAAACCAGATGCTCTGAACCAGCTGAGCTAATCGCCCTATTTAAAGGACTGCAAATATATGGTGTATTTCGTTAAAACCAAGTATTTGGAATAAAATAATTTTAAATTTTAAGGCTTTTATTTACTGAAAAGAGAATCCACAAACGCCTGCTTATTAAACAGCTGTAATTGCTCCTTTCCCTCCCCTACTCCGATATAACGAATTGGTATTTTGAATTGATCTGTAATCCCTATTACTACCCCCCCTTTAGCGGTTCCATCCAGTTTTGTCAAGGCTAAACAACTTACATCCGTTGCTTTCGTAAATTCCTTAGCTTGTTGAATGGCATTCTGCCCAGTACTGGCATCTAAAACTAACATGACGTCGTGAGGAGCATCTGGAATAACCTTTTGCATTACTCGTTTGATCTTACTTAGCTCATTCATCAAGTTTACCTTATTATGCAATCGTCCTGCAGTATCAATAATCACTACGTCTGCATTTTGAGACAGCGCCGATTTCAGCGTATCAAATGCTACTGAAGCAGGATCTGCATCTTGTCCTTTAGAAACGATAGGAACCCCAGCTCGCTCCGCCCAAATCTCTAATTGATGGACTGCTGCTGCTCTAAATGTATCTGCAGCACCCAAGACTACAGATTGACCTTCTTTCTTAAGATTATAGGCCAACTTGCCAATAGTGGTTGTTTTCCCTACACCATTGACCCCAACAACCATAAGTACATATGGAGATTTCTTGCCGTGAGGAAGGTAGCTCTCCATATCATCTGAATTGTTTTCAGCTAATAACTCGGCAATCTCCTTTTTTAAAATTTGATGCAGGTCAGTTGTGTTAATAAATTTATCCTTAGCTACTCGCGCTTCCAACCTTTCAATAATTTTTATGGTTGTATCTAGACCCATATCTGAAGCGATTAGGGCCTCCTCAATATCATCCAAATCGGAATCTTCCACTTTAGACTTGCCCGCGACAGCTTTAGATATTTTTGAAAAGAATCCTTCTTTGGTCTTTTCCAATCCTTTATCTAAATCTTCTTTCTTGTCTTTGTTAAAAAACTTGTTAAAAAAACTCATAACGTTTTGGGGTGATTTTAAACAAAAAAAGCTCCTCAAAATGAGAAGCTTTCTATATATCTATTTTAAGTCCATCTTAGTTTTTAGCTAAGAATTCCTTTACCTTATCCTTATGTACAATTTTCTCAAGAAAACTGTAAGCACCACTTTTCTCTGATTTCATGGTCTTTATTACTTTTACGTAATCTTTTGACCCTTCTTGTGCCTGACGGTTTGTTTTCGCATTTTTCGATACCTTAGCCATAATTACTTAATTTCCTTGTGAACAGTATATTTCTTTAAAATTGGATTGAATTTTTTCAATTCCATTCTATCCGGAGAGTTTTTCCGATTTTTCATCGTAATGTATCTTGAAGTACCTGGCACACCACTTTCTTTGTGCTCTGTACATTCCAGAATAACCTGAATTCTATTTCCTTTTGATTTCTTAGCCATTGCTTATTCCTCCGATATTAATTTAATTTCGCCCTTCTTTTCTAGATCCTTTAGATAAGCGAAAATTCCTTTTTTATTCATAGTTCTCATTGCCGAGGTACATACTTTTAGAGTCACCCATCTATCCATTTCTGGTATGAAAAACTTTTTAGTAACAAGGTTCGGTAAAAACTTACGTTTTGTTTTTCTCTTGGAATGAGAAACATTGTTACCCGACATAGGTCTTTTTCCCGTTAATTCACATATTCTTGACATCACTTAATAATTTAGGACTGCAAATGTCTAACTTTTTTTTCAATTAGACAAATATGATTCGCTTTATTTTATCCCTGAAAACAATTTGTAATTCGAAGGGACCCTAAATGTAGCTGCTTCTATTACTTTCTCTTGAATAGCCTTAGTTGTCAGGGTGTAAATTGCATCTTCCGAAGTCATCAAAATTGAACTTACTGGAAACCCTCGACCACTTGCTATAGATACCGCCTTAAATTCAACACTTTCAGCAAATACAGCTAACATATTTTCCATGTTGACTTGAATATAGTCGACATACTGCACTACCATCAAGCCTGAGTCAGTCATCACCTTGACTTCTTGGGCTGGTTTACTTTGAAAACTTCCCGCTGCACTTTCCAACAAGCGCAGGCTTGGCGCATTAACAACAAGCTCACTGAGTGGCGTATTAGTATACCAATGGTTCCCGTCATTATCTGGTTTTTCTCCAAACATATTTAAACTCTTTGCTTCGAAATCAGGTATCAAGGTCATAGACTCCTCACCATTTAAAATATCTAAGCGCACATCATCATCGTTTAAATACCATAAAAATGTCATTTGGACTTGAGTTTCTGGGTTCACATAAATCTGTTCTATTGTACCTTCGAACGCATAGGTGAATATAAATACCAAACTCAATATAGCGAGTAAAAAAAGTTTTTTCATAATTAGTTAAACTTATAAGATTAAGGTTGCACCGCTCCTTTGATCAAGAAGTTAGGCGTGATTAAATTTTGTGTAGTATTTCCGTTTACATCGATTGCATCACCTGCTGCACCTCCTTGAGAAAGGCCAAGTGTAGCACTTATGGTCTGGTTGATTAAAGTTTGTGTGCCTATGAAAGGAATCTGCACCGTTGCAAGAATCTGCGCGCCAGCGCTACCTGAAGCACCTCCACCTTGCTGACCAAAATCTCCGCCATCACCTGCGTCCAAACTCACAAACGGAGTAACTGTTATTGTAACCACCGTAACACTAAACGATAAAGGGATTTGGTAAGCCAATACTCCCCCAACTCCTGGCAAAGCAATCGGTCCCACGCCAGCATCCGTGCCTGAATCTGTAATCGATGGACCCAAAAGTACTCCTCCACCTGACCCTGCAGCAGTTGGCGCTTGTCCTCCAGACACTCCTCCGCCGCCAGTCACGCCAGCTTCTAATAATATAAATGGGCCAAGATTCCCAATAATTGGAATATTGAATGGTCCAATAGCTATACTGGTTCCCACCGAACCTCCGCCGCCGCCACCGCCGTATACACCGCCTTGTAAATCAAATGTGGTTCTACAAGTCAATTCCAGTGCGTCCCCACCTGGAAAACCATCTTGAAAAGGAGATTGTAAGTTTAACAGATTTCCCAGTGGCGCTCCATTTCCCCCTTGAGCATATACGTATCCCTCATGTAAGAACCCAACATGAGATACTGGATCCATATTACCCCATGTGAGTGCATAATTACTTGTAGCAGTAGATGAAATTTCAACATTGTCAAATACATGAACAATCACACAAACCGGAGTACCAACTCCAGGTAAGGAAAAATCACTTTGTACATCGACATCCGAAAGGGCAGCTGCAATATTCACTTGCAGACAAGGTTCAACTTCTACAGTTATACCCTGGAAATAAACATTTTGACCACACACTGACTGTATAATCAAGGGGTAATTTCCTGGCGGCGCCCAAATGCTTGCATAAACCTTAATAAGCGTGGTTCCTACCGAATCGACCACAGGGTTTTCAACGAACACCTGCATTCCAGATGGCAAAGACGACAGCACTACAGTGGTAATTGAATCAATTCCATTGACTTTCACGATGTCGACTTCAAAAAAGGCCGTATCTGTGGACGTTCTGTCAATTGTAGCAAAGCCTTGATTGACTGAGGAAGTGAATTCACACTCTTGGCAATTTTTTTGATATGCCTTTAACCAGCACTCATTATTGTAATAGTAAATTAAGCTATCCTCCGTATTATAAATTGTAAGTCCATTAACCGGGTTGTTAATGGCATCCATTTGTGGTGAGGTCAGTCTAGGTAAAAGTAACCCCCTATCTGTAGATTCTAAATGCAAAATAGCGCTCGAATCAGGCTGTAAAATATTCACTCCAACTTGCGCATCAGCAGCAAAAGCAATACTCAAAGCAATTAATAATAAATATTTTCTCATGGATGTTTTTAAATTTAAAATACTAGTTTGAAGATACCAAATTAGAAAAAATTATTACTTTTAACGAAACTTAATGCAATAAAAAATAGTCTATGAAGCAATTCTCCTTTTTATTCATTTCAAGCATGTTTCTGCTCAGCTTATCCGCTCAAGATTTTTTGAGTAATAACGGTGGCTTAGTATCTATAAAGGATGGTGCTTTCCTATCAGTTCAGGGAAATGTATTTATTGAGAATAATGCTGTTTTCGATAATTCCGATTCTATTTTTTTTACCGAAGACTGGGTCAATAATGCGGGTAATACAGGTTTTAGCTCTATTGGTGAAGGGTACGTCTATCTAAATGGCGATGACCAGCGAATACGGGGTATTGATGAAACTCATTTCCATAATCTCCTTCTTCGCACAAATGGAATCAAGTATGGAGACTTAGATATTTATGTAGATAGTATTTTAGATTTAGCATTTTTGGAAATGAATATGGACAATAACGTTGTTTATGTTACCAACCCTGCGATAAGTAATGTAGTGAATACCTCGGGTTATGTCAGTAGCATAGGAAATGGAGGCTTGTCAAGGGTCAGCAATCAAGAAGATGATTATTTTTTCCCTGTCGGCTCTTCCCTATTTGGGACAATATATAGACCGATAGAATTAAGTACGACAAGCGCGCCACAAACATTTCGAGTAAGATTTGCAGATAACGATGCTACCTTTGATGGTTATGATCGTGATGAAAAAGCCTTATTGATATGTGATATTAATGAAAACTATTACCACAAGATCTGGCAAGACATGGGGAGCGATAGTGTAAATTTAAGATTCTTTTACGATGCTTCAGTTGATGGAAATCAATGGAATGATATTGTCCATTGGCAAAATTTACCTGAGTGGCAACAAGCTCCAGCTGATACTCAATTAGTATCGACACCTTGGGACATTTTGGATGTGTATAATTGGAGTGACTTTAGTACCCCAAATTTTGCTTTAGCATTTTCGAAGGCTCCTTTTGCTGATGCAGGAAATGATACTTCCATTTATTTATTGGACACCATACAACTTACTGCATCAGGTGGTAGTTTCTACGATTGGGAACCTGCTTATCCCATATCCTGCGACGATTGCCCTGACCCCTTGTTTTGGCATGACAGCACTACCACTTTATGGGTCACGGTTGAAGATTTGGACAATTGTAAGGATATAGATACAATAACCGTAGTCGTAGATGAACGTGTCACGGAAGATGGACCTTACATTCCAACAGGAATATCTCCAAATGGGGATGGAATTAATGATTTTTGGTATATCCGATGGCTGTATAGGTTTCCTGACAATGAGGTCATAATACTAAACCGCTGGGAGGATATTGTATACAAAACCAATAACTATCAAAACGACTGGTATGGCACATGGAATGGGAAAGATCTTCCAGAAGGAACTTACTATTTCATACTAAGGATATTCGAAAACGGTGAGCAGACTCAGAATTATACTGGCCCGATTACAATATTAGATTAAAGCTTACTGACTATGAAAAAACTACTTACTCTTTCCCTTATTTTCTTAGGCCTTAGTCTAAGTGCTCAGCAACTTCCTGACTTTAGTCTTTATCGCGAAAATGCCTTCTTGTACAATCCCGCTGTAGCCGGTACAGATCAAGCTTCAGTAATTAATCTTTCAGTTCGAAAACAATGGACAAACATTCAATCATCTCCTTTTACAGCTATTGCTTCCTATCATACCAGTATTGAGCAGAAAAATATTGGAGTTGGTGCAGTCATTTTTAATGATTTTATCGGCCCCACTTCCTTCACAGGAATCACAGGTTCTTTTGCATACAATTTGGTACTTTCTAATTATAGAAGAGGTTCAAGTGAATATAAGGTCTTGTCTTTCGGTTTAGCTGCTAGTTTAATGCAATACAGAATTAATGGCGATAAAATTTTACTGGATATTCCTCAGGATGACGCCATTTTCAGTAACAAGGGCACCCAGTTTTTCCCAGATGCTTCTTTTGGAGTCTATTATAAAAGTAAAACCTTATTTGCAAGCGCATCAATCCCGCAATTACTTAATTTAACAGTCCCAATTGAAGGTCAGAATGGTGAACAAAGTAGATTTAAAAAAATGCAGCACTACTATGTAATGTTTGGTGGACGTATATTCCTCAACAAAAATAAAAGGACTAACGTAAATGAAATGGCATTCTATATTGAACCCGCTTTTAATTTCCACTACGTAATCAACGCGCCACCACAAGCTATGATCTCGACTCGTTTTGCGATACAAGAGATGTTTTTTGTCGGTGCTGGATGGAGAAGCATGAGTTCAATAATGTTTGAAGGTGGTTTCACCGTTAAAAAGAGCATCAGTATTGGCTACTCCTACGATATGGGGGCAGGAAATGTTCGACAAGATGTAGGTCAGGTTCACGAACTTAGTATGAAGTTTAAGTTTCAACAAGACTTCTGGTCATACTAGGTTTAGACATCAGTTGCAATACTTAAGGCTTTTTTTGCAGGTAAAGTCTCATTTTCAATCTTATTACTCATTCCTTAGGTTCAGGTGCTTAATACTAAAAAATCTCCTACCTTTGAGGCTCTTAGGATAAATACCTAACCAACTATGTCTACAATAGCGCAACTAAAACTCACACCAGAGCAAGCCAACGACGCACATGCCATTCAAGTGGCGGCCTGTCAAGCTCTAAATTTTTCATTCGATGAAATTCAACACGTTCGCGTTTTACGCAAGTCTATGGATGCTCGAAGCAGAAATATCGTCTTCAACTTAAAGGTAGAAGTATTTCTATATGATGAAGAAATCACCAACTACAAAGAATACTTTACCCTCTCAAAGAAAAAAGCAAGCTCCTGTCATATTATAGGCCTGGGCCCCGCGGGTATCTATGCTGCTTTACAATGTATAGAAAATGGAATCAAACCTATTATCCTTGAACGGGGTAAAGCAGTAGAAAACAGACTAGTAGATATTGCCGCTATAAATAAACAAAGGGTAATTAACCCCGAAAGTAATTATTGCTACGGAGAAGGTGGAGCAGGAACCTATAGTGATGGCAAACTCTATACTCGAAGTACAAAAAGGGGAAATGTAAAAAAGGTATTAGATACTTTTATCCAACACGGTGCGGATGAAAAAATATCCTATGAAGCACATCCTCATATTGGGACAAACAAATTGCCAAGTATTATTGCTCGAATGCGAAAAACCATACTTGATTATGGTGGAGAAATTCATTTCGAGAAGAAACTCATAGATCTAGAACTAGCGGACAATAAAATCAACAAGCTGGTTTGTCAAGATGGTTCTGAATTTACTTGCGAGCAACTCATCTTAGCCACAGGACATTCCGCTAGAGACATCTTTTATCTCTTGGATAAAAAAGGAATCAAAATTGAGGCTAAGCCATTTGCACTTGGTGTTCGAATTGAACATACGCAAGCACTCATTGACTCTATTCAATACCGACGACCAGCGCGTGGAAAAGATCTGCCACCTGCAAGTTATAGCATCGTCAGCCAAGCTGGCGGTAGAGGTGTGTTTTCCTTTTGCATGTGTCCAGGTGGAGTTATCGCTTCTGCAAGTACTGATATTAATGAAACTGTGGTCAATGGTTGGAGTTCAAGCGCTAGAAATGGCACCTACTCGAACAGTGGAATGGTTGTAGAAGTGAAACCAGAAAATTGGACGGCATATAATCAACATGGAGCCCTCGCTGCCTTAAAATTTCAAGAACGAATTGAACGCAAGGCATTTAAAATAACAGGAAGCATCGAAGCTCCCGCTCAACGCATAGAAGACTTTATTCAAGGCAGAGCCTCTTCAAGCCTGCCAAGAACTTCTTATCAACCGGGAATTACAAGCACAGACTTAGAAGAAATATTACCTGACTTTATTACCAAAAGTTTGCGATTGGGCTTAATGGACTTTGGGAAAAAAATGCGTGGTTACAGAACCAATGAAGCCATCCTTGTGGGCGTAGAAAGCAGAACGAGCAGTCCTGTTAGAATACCTCGTGATAAAGAAAGTCTAAGACACCCACAGATAAAAAACCTATACCCTTGCGGAGAAGGTGCAGGTTATGCCGGTGGAATTGTAAGCGCAGCTATTGATGGGATGCGTTGTGCAAATGCCCTACATTTATTACTAGAAGAAAAAGCCAATTAAGCGCTATGAGTTATACAAAATTAGATATCAGACAGATACTGAATAATCTTGAATTCAAGGGACTAAAACCCTTACAAGAAGCCGCCTTAAAAGAGAGTCAAGCAGAGAATGAGATCTTATTACTAGCCCCAACAGGAAGTGGTAAGACTTTAGCCTTTTTATTGCCAATTCTCCGTCGATTAGAAACAGACCGGAATGAGGTGCAAAGCCTAGTACTTGCTCCCACACGTGAGCTAGCCTTACAAATTGAGAAAGTATTTCGGCAGTTAAAGTCAGGGCACAAAGTATTGACCTGTTATGGTGGTCATCCATTTAGCCGCGAACGACAAAGCCTCAAGCACCCTCCAGCTTTATTGATAGCAACACCCGGTCGTTTATTGGACCATTTGCAAAGAGAAACTTTTAACACCAACCATATCCGTTCTCTGGTAATTGATGAATATGATAAATGTTTAGAATTAGGTTTTAGTATGGAGATGCAACGCATTCTTTATCATCTTCCCCATATCAAACAAACTATGCTGACATCTGCCACAAAAATCAGCGAGCTGCCTGGTTACTTCCGAATGAAAACCCCACATGAAATTAATTTTCTTGATCAAGATTTAGCACCCAATCTGAGCTATTATTTTATAGAAATGCCTTGGCAAGAAAAATTGATCAAGCTAGATTATTTGTTGCGAAATTTTAATCAAGAGTCGACTGTTGTATTTTGTAATTTCAAAAAAGATATTGAAGAAGTCAGTGACTTTCTTTTTGAAGCGCAGTTGCCTCATAGTGTTTTCTATGGTGATTTAGATCAAGAGGAACGAGAAAAATCTTTACTCAAATTTAGAAATGGAAGCAACCATATATTGTTAGCTACAGATCTAGCAGCAAGAGGCTTGGATATCCCAGAAATCAAGAATATTGTCCATTTTCAAATACCTAGTAAAGAAGATACTTTTATTCATCGCAATGGTCGTACGGCAAGAATGGATAAACATGGAAAGGTGTTTCTAATTTTAACAGAAGGCAAGCAGCTGCCCGAATATATGCAGGAAAGCCCCATACGCTTTAAGCCTGAGAATAGCGCTTCAACGATAAGTGAACCTGAATTTACCACCCTATATATTAGTGCCGGTAAAATGCATAAAGTATCCAAAGGTGATGTATTGGGCTTTATGTGTCAGCAAGGAGGGTTAGATAAAACGGCTGTTGGGATGATTGAAGTCAAAGACCGAGCATGCTATGTTGCGGTCAAATCAGTGTGCGCAAAACAAGCAGTTGAGAAGTGCAATCAGCAAAAAATAAAAAAAGTTAAGGTAATCGTAGATTATGCCTAGTTTTTTTCGATAGATCCCAAAGGCATTTGCTTACAAAGGGCGCAAAACCTTGTAATACCCTAACGACTCTTCTCCTCAATCCATTTACTCAAGTACTTCGTGCTTCGTAGGCTTTCATGCTGAAGGATCTGGCCGAAAAAATGTTGTTTGCGATGTTCTCTGAGATTGAGTCGCAGCTTCCCCAGGCGTGCCTCAAAAGCTTGGTTAAAATGAGTTTTATTGAATCTTTGATACAAGATTACATTGATATCAGCTAAACATGATTCCCAATTAACCTGGTTCGTGTATAAATCCACTGCAGCCTTCGCTATTGAATCTGCATCTTCAGCAACTAAACCGGGTACCTGAAATTTGCCATACATAGCCTCTACCCCAACGGGCGTTGATACCATAGGGAGACCATTGCGCATGGCATCCATTAACTTCCCTTTGAGTCCGGCGCCAAATCGAATGGGAGCCAAACAAATTCTAGCATTTTGCATAACTTCATCCAAATTTTCTACCCAACCTTTAATCATGAATCCCTCGCTAGGTTGATGCATTTGCTGGATATGATGTGAAGCATAAGCACCATAAATATGAAGTTCAGCTTGAGGAAGCTGAGCCCTTATCAAAGGCCAAATTTCATGTTTCAAAAATTTCACTGCATCAAGATTAGGTGCGTGAAGAAAATTCCCTGCACTTATAAAATGTGTTCGTTCTGTAAAAGATGTATTTCCTGTTTTGCTTGTAGGATCTACCATTAAGGGCAAGTACATCAAAAGCGATTGGGGTATGTTGAAAGTCTCTTGTAACAAATTCATTTCAAACCTTGAAACAATCAAAGTTAAGTCACAACGTAAGATACTCGCCAATTCTCTTTTCGTATCGTCGTTATATAAGTGCTCTGATGAAAAAGATTCATTCGCTTTCAAGGCGCTTTCTCTCGCACGTCGTAAAAAATGTAAATCTTCCGTATCCAGTATTTTAATACTATCAGGAAGCACCTCATTTACCCGCCAACCAAATTGTTCCTCTGTTATAAAACGATCAAACAAAACCACATCAGCTTGAAATTCTAGCAGCAAATCGTCAAAACTAGAATCATTTAAAACAATATTTTGAAAAGGTATATCAAGAGCTTCTAATTGGGCTGAATGTTCCGATAAGCTTGCCGTACTAGTAAAGATAATTTGATATTCCATTTTTTGAAAAAATCTCAAAAGATCCATCATATGACCACCTGCTGCTGTAGTTTTGGGCTCAGGAAGGGTGCGACCGATGACTAATAGTTTTTTCATTTCGGATATAAAGATGAATAAAAAGTATGTAATTACTTAAACAAAAAAACAGACAATACCAATAGAATATGAATTTCGAGGAGGCTTATTCCCAACATTTTCAAATTCCATCTTCAAACAAATTTTCATAATGAAAGAAGCTTATGTTGAAGTTGTCAGTGAATCGGCTATTTCTAACTAGACGCAAGCAAAACATTAATCATAAGTAAATGGTATGTTTGTTGCTTTAAAAGAAAATAGAACAATTTAATTTTAGCTTATGAAAATAAAATATCTCTTAATAATTCTGATTGTTTTAGGATTTAAAACCGACATAACCGCACAAAACAATAGCGATATATTCACCATATATTTAGTTAGACATGCAGAAAAAGATTTAAGTGTTGACAGTTACACCGATCCGCCACTTACTCCATGTGGTAAACAACGAGCAATTCAACTAAGTAATTTTTTTCAGGATATAAATTTGGAAGCAGTCTATAGCACAAACTATAATCGAACTGAAAACACTGCACTGCCAACAGCTAACGCCAAAGGACTTAAACTTAAAGGCTATAATGCAGCAGAACTGGAAGATTTTTCTGAAGTATTGTTAGGCTGTAAAAAAGATGTTCTAGTTGTTGGTCATAGCAATACGACTGGTGTTTTAGCAGGTCTTTTGATTGGAGAAAAAATAGAAGCATTCGATCTAGATATTTACAACCGTATATACCAAGTTGTCATAAGTAAAAATAGTGGTCGAATTCATTTATTTCATTCTGCTTTTAGTTGTAAGAATTGAGATATGTAAGCTATTTTAGGTCAAATAACCTGACTAAAGGACATTCATAAGGAGTTGATAATTCGACGCGGACCTTTCCACATTCCGACAAGACTACACTCGATAAAATTTGTCTTTTTTTTAACAAATTAATCATGCTATCTTTAGAAATTATAAGCTAAGGCTATTTTTAATGGATAGGTAAAAGAAACCACTTATCTCTAAAACGAAAAAATCATAGAAAAATGAGAAGACCAATGATTCTATCCCTATTATGGATAATTGCGATTTGCAGTGTATGCTCTGCACAAGTTACAATTGATAATTATTCTGTAAATAGTACCGGCCAAGTGCAATTATCAATTCAGGCGCAAGCAAATAAATACTATACCCTTTCTGCTCAACATAGTCCCACCTTTCAATGGATAACCTCAATGACTATGGGTGTTAATGGAACGATGGTTATTTCAGAACCAGCAGCAGCTTACCCAGAAGCGAACTATACCATAACAGAACACAACATAGCAAATCCAGATGATTCGGATGGGGATGGGATGGATGACATTACCGAGTTTAATAATATGCCGACAGATGCACCGCTAAACTTTGCATCCCCAATAGCACTTATTGATGGGGCCACCTCAATACCCGATGCACAAACTTTCACAGATTTAGCTACAGTTCAAAATGTTGGTTGGGCTCCATTTCTAGATGATCAATTGTATGTTAAGTTCGGTATACTTGATAGAGACTCACCTAATCCGCAGGTTTATTTTATCAATAGCAATACATACATTATCCACGCTTCTTTTTGGAGTGGAATTGGGGCCTCTGTAACTGGTGATGATGGCTCTGGTGAAATTGTTTTTAATCCTAATGTAATTACTCCTGGCGGAGTTATTGGGACATATTCGTTCAATTTCTCTTTTGGAGATGCTAAAGATTTTGAAGCAACCCAAAGAACGTATGAGTTGCTTATAGCTAATATGCCTTTTCTTCAGAACAACATGAATCACTTTATTGGGCAGAATGATGAAAATGATTATATCAATAATTATGCGCAAGATTTTGTGGGCTCCAGAATAGATGTGGTCTTGGAGTCGGAAGTTTTTGCAGAAGTCAATTACATTCCTTTTCATGAAGCAGAAGGCTACGGCTTCTTTAAGCAAATGGCTCTTGATGAAAGCCCGGGATCTAGAGATATCGTATTGTATGATGCGTTGCCAAATTCTTTGCCGCGTGTGGGAGGTATAATAACGTCAGTGATTCAAACTCCTCTTTCGCATGTTAATTTGAGAGCTATTCAAGATAATGTCCCCAATGCATACATAAAAGACCCCTTATCCATTGATTCCATAGAGAATTTGTTAAACGGGTATATTTACTATAAAGTAGAGAGTGATAAATTTTATATAAGAGAAGCCACACTTAGTGAGGTCAATACATGGTATGAAGAATTACGACCTACTGAAGCACAAATCCCTATTCGAGATTTAAGTCAAACCACAATTTTAGCACTTGACTCTATTGAGTTTGAGATGGCCACCTCATTTGGTGCAAAATGCTCGAATGTAGCTACCATGAGGTCTTTCGGATTTCCAGCGGGTACTATTCCTGATGGATTTGGAATACCTTTTTACTTCTATGATGAATTCATGAAATTCAATAATTTTTACGAGGAAGCTGAAGTCATGATAAATAATCCTGCGTTTATTAATGATCTAAATTTTCGAATTGATCGTTTAAAGGATTTCAGGAAAGATATAAAAGATGCTCCAATGCCTCAATGGATGTTAGACGAGCTGCAAGCTATGCATGATGACTTTCCTGTAGGAACGGCAGTTAGATGCCGATCAAGTACAAATAATGAGGATTTACCTGGTTTTAGTGGAGCAGGCTTATACACCTCCAAAACGCAATACCTTGATGAAGGGCATATCTCAAAATCCATTAAACAAGTTTATGCAAGCATGTGGAATTTTAGAGCTTTTGAGGAAAGAGACTTCTACAGAGTTGATCATTTTATTGCTGCAATGGGAATTTTATGTCACCCCAATTTTCAAGAAGAAAAATCCAATGGTGTAGGCGTTAGTATTGATCCAATTTATGATACCGATAGTACCTTTTATCTCAATACTCAATTAGGCGAATCGTTGATTACAAATCCTGAAGCGAATTCAATCCCAGAAGAAATTTTGCTTTATGAAGATGTACTTCAGGGAGCAGGCTACCTGGTTTTAAGATTGTCGAACCTCGTCAATGCTGGCGAGTTAGTTATGGACCAAGCCTACCTTAATCAAATGAGAGATTTCCTAACTGTTATTCATGATGAATTTGCTACGCTATACGATGTTGAGGGCGCAGAAGGCTTTGCCATGGATATTGAGTACAAGGTTACTGCTCAAGATCAGCTAATAATAAAACAAGCTAGACCATGGGTTTCCTTTTGGGCAGATATCAAGGCCAACAATGATTTAGGAATCACAGCTTTTGTAAATCCCCAATCTTCATCCAGCCTCGGCAACAGTGAACTCGTTACTGCTAATATCGCCAATAAGGGACTGTTCGATATGAGTGATTTTGAAATATCATTGTTGGTGGATGGGCAATTAGCAGAAACCTTATCCATTACAGATACCATTGAACCGTTTTCCAATGCTGATTTTCAATTTGCAGTAGCACAGGATTTTTCAGTAGTTGGCGATTATAACCTCACAGGGATTGTCAAAGATGTAGATGATGAATATGGAAATAATGATACTCTAAATGTAGTGTTAACTAAGTTACATTTGTTGGATGGGTCCCTCGATATTATTGAAGTAGAAGCCATTTGCGACGATAAAATTAAAGCGGATATAATGGTTACAAACCATGGCGAAACTCCAATCAATGAATTAGAAATTGAGTATACATATAACGGAGTAAGTATAGATATTTTTAGTTTTAACGTGGACATCTCCTCTCAAGAACAAGATATCATAAGTCTTATTTTTGACGATAATCTAAGTTCAGGATCAAGTAATATTTTAAACTTTGACTTAATCAATGTCAACAGCCAAATCGATGGTGATTTAGTAAATAATTCAGCCTTCACAAGTACAGTTGTCGATTCAGATTACGACATCGTTACCCTTTTAATCGACGCTGATAATTACCCACAAGAAACTTCTTGGAAAATATATGATGAAGTGGCGAATGAGATTGTGGCAAGTGGATCATTACAATCTAGTACACAGATCTACAGTGAGGATATTTGTTTAAATTATAACTCATGTTTTTCACTCTACGTCTTTGATTCATTTGGTGATGGGATTTGTTGTGGTTTTGGGCGTGGCGATATAACCGTTTTTAATGCTGCTGGTGAAATAATTGCTTATGATGACGGTAGATTTGATGATAAGACCGTACAATTTTTCTGTCCAGATGGATCTGGGTGTGCGCTCACAGCAGATGTCAACATATCTCATTCAAGTTCGTCAACTGCGGGCGATGGGGTAATTAATATAAGTACTAACTCCGGATTAAGTCCTTTTCAATATAGCATTGATGGGGGACAAACATTTTCTGAAGAAAATACCTTTAGTAATTTAGAATCAGGAAATTATTCGATAGTCATTCAAGGTGCTGCTGGCAATTGTTCTTATCAAGAAGATGTTGTGATTGAAACATGTTTATTCAATACAGTAGATATATCTGCCACAAAAGTTACATCTGTTGTATCTGCTAATGGAACGATTACCATTACCCCATATTCAGGCGTTGCGCCACATCAGTATAGTATTGATGGAGGTCAAAACTTTACATTTGATAATGTCTTTACCGATTTAGCTGTGGGCAATTACAATGTAATAGTAAAAGATGCCGCGGAAATCTGTATGTATGAACAGCAAGTTCCTGTCAAGGCTTGTAAAGACTTTAATTTGGATATTACGATAACTAATGCCACTTCTCAACTTGCGAATGACGGATCTATCTCACTTTACCCTACATCTGGATCCAGTCCATTTAGCTACAGTGTAGATGGGGGAGTTACCTTTTTTACAAGTAATGAGTTTAATGATTTAGATACAGGTATCTATGAAATTGTTATTGTCGATGCCTCTGGGATCTGCACACAAGAGCGGACATTAACTATCGAAGCGCCTTTGGTGAGCGGCATAAATGATCTCTTTTCAGGTGATATTAGAATATACCCCAATCCCACTAAAGACAATTTTAGTGTTGAAATTGAATCCTCTGTTGGTCTGCTTGAAAACGTAAGTATTGAAGTTTACGATAATTTGGGGAGAACAATCAAAACAGCAACTATATTAAAGAATAGTAGCTTGAAGACTATAATATCCTTAGAAGGTTTTGCTTCTGGCAGCTATTTCATTAGGTGCTTCAACAATAGATTTGAAAATCGTTTTAAACTGCTTAAATTTTAAGCTCAATTTAAAAAATAATTTTAAAAAAGGAAGTGAAATCTAACACTTCCTTTTTTTATTTATGCAGCTAAGAGCGCAGTATATCATACATTAGCTAAAGAAATTTCATTCTCAACACCCGTTAGCAATAATTGATTATCCTAAACTTTAGATGTCTTACTTTTGTGAAAAATAAGCCAAAACATGCCAAAAGTACTCGACTCTACGAACTTCTCATTCCACCATCAAACTGATGTCTATCACGGCAAGGTACGCGATGTATATAGCTTTAAAGACAAATTAGTTATTGTTGCGACCGATAGAATTTCGGCTTTCGATCACATTCTCCCTTCCCCTATACCGTATAAAGGGCAAGTACTTAATTTGATTGCCGCCCACTTTTTAGAAGCAACAAAAGATATCGTACCTAACTGGGTAGAAAGTATTCCTCATTCAAACGTAACCATAGGTAAAAAATGTAAGCCCATTCGACTAGAAATGGTCATCAGAGCTTATCTTACGGGACATGCTGCGCGTACCTACAAAAGTGGACAAAGAATGCTTTGTGGTATTCCTCTTCCAGAAGGACTTCACGAAAATGATAAACTACAAAGTCCAATAATCACTCCAGCTACGAAGGCTGAAGAAGGTCATGATGAAGACATAAGTAAAGAAGATATCATAGCACAAGATATAGTTAGTGAAACTGTTTGGGATACCCTAGAAAAATACACACGGGCTTTGTTCCAAAGAGGAACAGAAATGGCTGCTGAAAGAGGATTGATTTTAGTTGACACCAAGTATGAATTTGGCATTTATGAAGGTAAAGTGATTCTCATTGATGAGATTCATACCCCAGACTCTTCTCGTTATTTTCATTTAGCTGGTTTTGATCAAAGACAGGCTAATAAGCAAGCGCAAGAGCACCTTTCTAAGGAGTTTGTGCGTGAATGGTTAATGAGTGAAGGCTTCCAAGGAAAAGAAGGGCAACAAATGCCAACAATGAGCAATGAAGTGATAGAAACCATCAGTAAAAAGTAT
>CAZZMB010000008.1:44183-62520 GCA_964655225.1 uncultured Chitinophagales bacterium
TTCAGCTCTACGAAACAATAACGGGTAAGCAATTCGTCCCAAGTGAGGTTTCTTCTATTGAAGAAAAAGTAATTGCTGCAATAACTTAGTGCATATAAAACTTGACGAAGCCCAACTTGATGCCTTTGCAGCGAACGGCCTACTGGTTATCGACAATTTTCTTCAGCAAGAACAGGTACAAGATGTTTTGACGGAAGCTAAATACTGGCAACAACAAGAAGCATTCAAACAAGCTGCTGTGGGGAATTTAATCAATCTTAAAGTTGAAGAAAACTATCGCAATGATCAGATAAAATGGATTAACCCTTCTGATTGTCTTCCTGCTACAAAGGCCTATCTACAAGTTTTAGAGACCTTAAGACTACGGATGAATAGAGAATTTTTTCTTTCTTTGAAAGATCAAGAATGCATGTATGCAATCTATCCTAAAGGATCCTTTTACAAAAAGCATAGAGATCAATTCGACCAATTGAAACATCGCATAATTTCAATAGTTTTTTATCTAAATGAAAATTGGACAACTGAATTAGGTGGTCAATTAATTATTTACAAAGACGATAACATTGAAAGAATTAACCCCATTTTTAATCGAATCGTGATTTTTAAAAGTGAACTTATGCACGAGGTGTTGCCTTGCCATGCCGAACGATTTAGTATTACTGGTTGGTTAAAAGATCAACTCAATGATGTCAACTTCTTGTAACTAAGCTTATCTTTATGCAATGAAAATTATTCCTACAGCTGACGGAACAAACACCCTTTTGCACAAAGTATTAGGCGAACACTACCACTCTGTTCATGGTGCCTTGCAAGAAAGTCAACATGTTTTTATTCAAGAGGGATTAGCACACTATCCTCAAGCAAAAGAACTCGTAGTGTTTGAAATGGGCTTAGGCACTGGATTGAATGCCTTACTAGCCTATGACTATGCAGACAAGCATGGCATCAAGATCCATTATTATGCCATAGAGGCTTACCCCATTTCACTCGAAGAAAGTCAAGCGATGCAATACGATGAGCTTATCGAAAACACCGAGGCATTTCATCAAATTCATGAAGCGGAATGGAACACTGAAGTGGTACTTTGCTCAAATTTTAGCTTATTTAAAATTAATAGTTTGCTAGAGGACACAGACTTAAGCTTTATCCCAGGTGTAGACGTCATTTTCTACGATGCATTTGCGCCAGCTGCTCAGGCACATCTTTGGGAGCCTCCTATCCTACTGAACATGTTTAATCTGTTAAAAAACGGAGGACACTTGACGACCTATTGCGCGAAAGGTCAATTTAAACGCAATCTAAAAAGTGTGAATTTTGAAGTCAAAGGCGTTCCAGGACCTCCAGGTAAAAGAGAGATTACCTTGGCATTTAAAAGAACAAGTCTTTAATAATTGAGGTATTTCTGATGAATGAATCTTTTATTTAAATCCTTGGGAGTGACCGCTCAGGTAAAATATCCTTGCTACTCACATTTTTTAAGAAGAGCTTCTATTTCCATTTGTGAATAATACTTCTGTTTTGCCGTAAATCGCTTACTGACATAATTCGTTATATTGGCTATTTGAATATCATTCAAGTAATCCAGCCCTAGCATTTCTTCATTATACCATACCTGATTGATATGCAAAGAATCACTAATTCCAACCTTGATAATACAAGGCACTTGGTCCATGTTAGTATCTAACCAATCCGTATTTGCCAATGGAGGTATTAACGCCCCTAATCCTTCCCCGTTTTTACCATGGCATTTGGCGCAATTGTATGTGTAGCTGGTTGAACCCGGACTTTTTACCAAAGTATTCAAGGTTTTTGTAAGCAAGCAAAATCCTAGAATTCCCAGTACTGCAAGAATAGCTGTTTTTCTCCTAGTACTCATCCAACAAAACCTCTAAATCCTCAATTAATTTCGTTACATCGTTTTCAGATGTACCATCGTAATATCCTCGTATTTGTTGCTCCTTATCCACCAGGATAAAATAACCACTGTGCTCAAAACCACCAGGAACATCATCGTCTGCAAAAGCTATAATCATGTAATGTTCGGCCATCCCGTACAATTCATCCTTCTCACCCGTAACAAAATGCCACTTTTCATTTGTTGTGATACCGATTTTATTAGCATAAGCAGCTAATTTTTGAATGCTATCTCGAACTGGATCGATAGTATGGGATAAAAAAGTCACTTCGGGATATTCGAGATATGCGTCATGAACCCGCAGCATCTGTTTGGTCATAACCGGACAAATAGACGGACAAGAAGTAAAGAAAAAATCAGTAATAAATATCTTATCTGAAAATGTAGTATTATTCACTACTTCTCCTGCTTGGTCAATAAATTCAAATGAGGCAAGCTTATTGATGATGGTATCATATCCATTATCCGATTGCACATATTCCTTTCCGTAAACAGGTAATTTAGGTGGTGCTTTACAAGCGAAAAGCAGAACCAATACAATAAAAAATGGGAGTAATCTGATCATGATTTTTATTTTACACAAAGGTCGGAAGAAAGCCTCGTTTAAAAGAAGAAAATAGAAGAAATCTAAACTGGATTGGCTTCTGTAATTAACCCTAAACTTAATAGAATAAGAATAAGAATTCCAACAATGATTCGATAATAGCCAAAGAACCTAAAACCATATTTAGTTAAGAACCCAATAAAGCCTTTGATGGCAATCAATGCGACTATAAAAGCAACAATATTTCCTAAAGCCAATATTTGAATGTCCCCCGATGAAAACCCAATATCCAACTGGTATTGCAACATTTTATAGCCGGTTGCGGCTAACATAGTAGGTACGGCAAGAAAGAAGGAAAACTCAGCAGCATTCTTTCTATTTAATTGCTGTGTTAAACCTCCTATAATTGTTGCTGCAGAGCGAGATACTCCTGGTATCATTGCAATTACTTGAAAAACCCCAATAATCAATGCCTTCTTATTGCTTAAAACTTGTTCACCTTGAACTGCTTCATTTTTAGCAAAAACTCGATCGACAAATAATAAAACCACACCACCCGCAATCAACATAACTGCGACAACCCAGGTGTTATCCAACAGCGAATCGATATAATCGTTGAGCAACAAACCAAATACAGCTGCGGGTATAAAAGCAATGATGAGCTTAAGGTAAAAATCTACTGATTGTAAAAACTTATTCCAGTATAGAACAAGCACAGAAAGTATAGCCCCAAACTGAATAGCAACCGTAAACATTTTCACATACTCATTAGAAGCAATTCCCAAAAAGGAAGAACCTATGATCATATGACCTGTTGAAGAAATAGGTAAAAACTCTGTAATCCCTTCAATTATTGCAAGAATAATTGCATGCCAGATATTCATTACTCAGGAGGCTTAAAATTTTTAAGAATGGCAATAGCCACCGAAATGAATCCAAGGACGATGACTATTGGAGCTAATGTAATTCTTCTAAAACTATAAATACTCTCATCAAATTCATAAGCATAGCCATCCGGTCCCAATTCATTACCCCCTCCAGCCATAAGAAAAAAGCCTAGAATGACTAAAACAGCCCCAAAACCGATGAGCATATAATTCATTTTTCCGTATATCAATTCTTGTTTACCACTCATAGTTTATATTTAGTATAAATCATCTAATTTCATGCGAAGATACTTGCGTACGACAAAGTATGTACTTATCAAAGATATTACAATGCCCACGATGACTAAGAATGCTCCAATCATTGCAAAATCAAGATAATTTGAGAATATATTTAAGTTAATTACATACTTTTCAAAAAGATATACCCCTAACAAGAGGAGCAATGAGGCGAGCATCGCACTTAAAAACCCATTAAATATCGCTCGCAAAACAAAGGGTTTAGTAATAAACCATTTTTTAGCCCCTACCAGCTGCATACTCCGAATGGTAAATCGTTGGGAAAACATAGTTAGTCTTATCGTATTATCTATGATAATAAAACTAATCAAAATCAATAAGACCAAAAAAACCAACATCCCAATGAGAACTTTAGATGAAAATTTAGTAATATTCTCAGTTAAATTTTCATCATAATTAACCGCACTTACATTCTTGGTCGCTAGTATTTTATCTTTAATCCAGGCCAGAGAATCATTATTTGAATAGGCTGCGTTGAGGTGCAAAATTATGGCATCTGGCAATGGATTATAACCTATGGTAGAAATAAAATCCTCACCTAAATCCTTAATCATTAATTCGGCAGCAGCCTCCTTACTCACCTGCTCTACATTCTTTACAAATACTTCAGCCTCTAATTGTTTAGCATATTGCAGACAATCACTTTCATTTAGTGACTCTATAAGGACCAATTGAACCGCCATATTCTCCTTCACCGATTGAGTCAATCGAGTAGATTGGATGAGAAAAGTACCAATAAGGCCCAATACCAGTAAAATTAAGCTAATACTGATAATAGAAGTCGTGTAAGTTGGACGCGACTTTTTAGGTCTCTTTTGTTGCGGGCTATTCATTGCAAAGCGAAATTAATAAAATTCTTAGGCTATCGACCACTTTTAATAAAATTTAAATGATTTTTTACTTGTGGAATGTCTAGTATTGTATTTGTAAAAAATTAATGAGATATTAGCGCGTATGGAAAGCAGTGAAATTAAGTTTCTAGTTTTAGATGTTGATGGTACCCTAACGGATGGAGGCATCTACATCAGTGAGAATGGTGACGAAATGAAAAAATTTAATACTAAAGACGGTATGGGTATTAAAAATCTTTTAAAGAGTGGTATTGAAGTTGGATTTATAAGTGCTGCCATAAGCAAGAAAATTGTGCATCATCGAGCAGCTATGTTGGGGGTGAAATACTGCTATGCTGGTAATGGTGATAAATTAGAAATTTTGGGAGGATGGCTAGATGAATTAGACCTTAGTTTTGACGAGGTTGCTTTTATAGGTGATGATATTAATGATGTGCGAATTATGCAAGGCGTGGGTCTATCCGCAGCACCTTGTGATGCTTTAGTGGAAGTGAAAAGTGCAGCTAATATTGTACTAGAAAAGAAAGGTGGGCAAGGTTGTGTTAGAGAGTTTATCGATCGGGTATTTATCAATCGGATGTTACTTTCCAATCCGCATTAAATCACTTTTTGTAAATCAGTTTTTCGCTTCGCCCCTTCCTAAATACATTGCGTTTAGACTCTGCACCCTTTCTGAGGTCTTTCTGTTTTTCTTCTGGTAATGCATATATGGATTGACATTCTTCCGAACAGCATTTATTCAGTTTAGCTTTGCAACTGTCGCATTGAATAAATAAAACATTACATGCTACATTCACGCAATTGGAATGGGTATCAAAAGGGTCGCCACAGGTGTGACAACTTGCTATTACTTCAGGACTTATAACTTCTTCCAATCTCTCATCAAAAACAAAATTTTTACCTATGAAAAGGTTGGGCATACCCTTTTCTTTGATTTCATGAGCGTATTTAATAATACCACCTTCCAATTGATAAACGTTTTTAAATCCACGATGTTTGTACCATGCACTTGCCTTTTCGCAACGAATACCCCCTGTACAATACATAACAATATTTTTATCCTCGTTTCCATTTAATATCTCTTCTTCAATATATGGTAAGGACTCCCTAAAATTATCGACATCTGGAGTAACAGCTCCTTTAAAATGCCCAACTTCAGTTTCGTAGTGATTCCTCATATCGAGGAGAATGGTATCGTCTTGTTGGATGATATCATTAAACTCAGCAGCACGAAGGTGCATGCCTTTATTCGTCACATCAAAACTTTCATCTTCAAGTCCATCCGCCAAAATTTTAGTGCGATTTTTAATAACTAGCTTGTAGAACGAATCATCCTTATTTTCCACAGCAATATTTAATCGAATTCCTCGAAGGAAAAGAATGTCTTCAAGTTCTTGTTTAAATTCCTCTATATTTTCCTCAGGAATAGAAATTTGGGCATTGATTCCCTCATGTGCTACATAGACCCTACCCAAGACACCTAGCTGGTCAAAATGAATAAATAAATAATCTCTAAAAAATTGTGGATTGCCTATTTGAGCATATTTATAAAACGACAAGGTGATTCGTTTCACATTGCTTTTCGCAATTTGTTCTTTAAGTACCCTTTTATCTACACGATTACACAGTTTCATGCTATGGTCGAATTTAAAAGCTTTAGGAATATGGTGTAAAGATATAAAAATTCTATTTTTCTGCACTTGACTTGGAAAACTGAAAAAAGAAGGTAGCAAGACTACCTGCACACTTTTTCCTTAAACTACTTTTTAGTTTACTTTGACTTTATCTGCTAAATTTCGTGCTTTAACACGCAGATTTTCTAGGTTTGCGCTCTTCGCTCCATACACTAAGCTAACGCCCATTCTTCGGTATTTTCTTGTGTTTGGTTTGCCAAATAAACGGATGTCAGCTTGCGGAGCACTTAAGGCCTGCTTAACTCCCGAAAATTTTGGCCATTTATCACTTTCTTCGTCAGCTAATATAACAGCACTAACTCCTGATCTTTCCAGGCTTATGTTTATAATGGGTAATCCTAATATTGCTCTTGCATGCAGTTCGAATTCACTTAAATTCTGTGTGCCTGCCAAAGTCACCATGCCTGTGTCATGCGGACGAGGTGAAAGCTCAGAAAAATAAACGCCCTCATTTGAAATAAAAAATTCAACTCCCCAAACACCAGCTCCGCTTAAGGCCTCAGTTACTTTTTTAGCCATTTCTTGCGCTTCGTCAATATCCTCCGCTTTAAGAATACATGGCTGCCATGACTCCTGGTAGTCTCCCCTTTCTTGTCTGTGACCAATAGCAGGACAGAACAAGGTTTCACCTTGTTCTTGGGTTACCGTTAATAGAGTGATTTCTGTATGAAAGTCAACAAAAGCTTCAATAATAATTTCTTTCAGGTCACCTCGACTACCTTCCATGGCATAAGTGAAACTCCTTTCTAAGTCTTCTTTGGACCGAACTACACTTTGTCCTTTACCAGAACTTGACATTAAAGGTTTTACCACGCATGGCATTCCAATTTCATGCACTGCAGTATCAAATTCATTTTTGTTTGTTGCGTAAGCGTATTTTGCAGTTCTTAAGTTCAATTCCTTGGCCGCTAAGTCTCTTATAAGCTTGCGATTCATCGTAAAATTAGCAGCTCTTGCACTTGGCACCACATTATATCCTTGTTCCTCATATGCAAAAAATCGTTCTGTTCGAATGGACTCAATTTCGGGTACAATAAGTTTTGGATTATGCTTTTCAACCATAGAGTCAAGTGCTGCTGCATCAAGCATATTAAACACTTCAAACTCATCAGCAACCTGCATAGCGGGAGCATTCGCATAGTTGTCGCAGGCTACAACATATTCGCCTAATCGTTTTAAGGATATCACTAGCTCCTTTCCCAGTTCACCTGAACCCAGAAGTAAAATTTTTGTCTTTTGCATAGAACAAATATACAAGACAACAGTCATATCAATATGCTTTGATATTAACGCTTGTGGAAACCAATTCAACAAAAAAGGGAGAGCACCCTGCTCTCCCTATCTTAACTCGTTTTCTGTCTATCTTAATTTTTCTTCAAGAATCGAAGCATTTTTGATGCAGTATTATTAGAAACTCGGACATAATAAACCCCAGAAGAAGTTTGTTGTAGATTAATCGTTTCAACCCCCGATGTAAAAGCTAACAAATCCTTTTGAATCATCAGTTGTCCTAGTGTATTAAACACTTCCAAACGAATATCATTCTTACTTTTAAGCGAAAGATCAATTTGCAAATATCCATAGGTCGGGTTGGGATACAAGCTAATACTGTTCAACCAATTAGGTTCCTGTATAGCCACTGTTCCTGTGGGTGGAGTCGTCGAAGATCCATCTTTAATATTAATATTGTCAACATACAAATTGTTTCCGTATCCATTTACTGATACAAAGGCAAACAATACGTTATCTTGACCTTGAAGTTCAGGTATGTTTAAATCCACTGACTCCGAACTCCAGTCTCCATTATCTGGCTCAAACTCTGTGCTTTGACCTCCAGCTGTCGCCAACTGTACTCCTCCTTCATAAGTTAGTGCTGACCAATTCGTTCCACAATTAATTGAATATGCCAAATATAAGGAGTCATAAAAAACTCCTTGTTGCCCATCGTAATAGGCGTAGGCAAGATCGTATGTAAGCGTTGGATTTGATAAAGTACTTAGATCAACTGAAGGCAAGACAAACCAATCGTAAGCTCCTGCAGCATTATAATCCCAATTATCCACAAACATAGAAGCGGTACTATTAAATCCAGTACTATTAGTTCGTTCCCAGCTTACATCATTATCGCCGTTATAGCGATCATAATTTGTTGGTGGAAATGTTGTCCCTTGAAAGTTTTGAGTAATGGGCAATGAACCACCAGCGATGGCATCAAAAACCACAGACTTAGAATCGTTAGTAGAATTCTGGTCAATTGACCCATTGGGGTTATTCGAGTAGGCAGTAAACGTATTCGTGCCTGGTGAGGCGATAATAGAGTTTAGATTAATATTTACCGTTGAATTTGGGCTTAAATTACCCGACCAATTAAAGTTTTGCAATGCACTCCCTGTTACCTGATATTTTATTTGGCAACTACTTAAGTTTACCGTGCCTGCATTTCTCAAGGTAACCTGAGGCGTAAAATTAGCCCCACAAATATCCTCACTTGGCTCCAAAATAACAGCTACGGAAGCATCTAACATCACTGTGTTTGCACAGGGTTGCGTAGCTCCAGCAAGAGATGTTGCTGAGCCATTACCTGCAGGGTCAAGGTAAATATCTAGCCTTCGATTATTAGCATTTCCATTTGAATTCCAGTGATAAGAAACTTTTCCATAATCATCACGACCACTAGTAAAGGTGCAAAAAGAACCCCCACCAGTTAATGTTCCAATTATCAGACCTTGCGCATTAAAAATTGGAGCCCCGGAAGACCCCCCCTCAGTTACTCCATGACCATTGGCTGTCGAAGCCCATCGAACTTCATAATGCGAAGGTAAACCACTTCCATTCCAACCACCCGTTGATAGCGAAGCCGTGTAAGTTGATATTTTCTTGATATCACCTGCAGGATGATGAATACTCACCCCATCACTGGTAAGCGTAGAAATATTATTTCTATCCCAACCGTTGTAAAAGACATCATTGACATGAGCGGATGGAATATTTGAGTTAAACTCAACCAACATAAAATCAGAACTTGAACTTCCCCCATTGTTACTACTAGAAATCACACTGCACCCCGTCACAGTGAAATATTCAGCACTATTGGTAACTGAATTTTGACTGGAAGGGTTTGAACAAGCATTCGCTTCGTAATTGAAATAAAATACAAAATTATTGAAATTGGAGCTTGAAGCACCCTCACTACAATGATAGGCTGTTAGGAAATACGGCGTACAATCTTGATTTGTATTATTCACTAAAGAGCCTGTGCACCAGCCTCCCGATCCACCTGAAACAACAAAAATTCTAGCTACTCCTTTCTTTTCATTCTGCCAAGCACTTCCTTCGCTGCAGTTAACATTCACTTCGCAAGCATCAGAATCGTCAAAACCTTGCACTTCTGACCCCCAAGGAACATCCTTATAGAGATGCGCAACTCCTTCGATTATAAAATTCCCATTCCACTTTTGAGAAGCGGGCTCATAATATTCTAAAACACATTTTTCTCCATAAATGAGCTCCGTTGTAAATTGTTTAGACTCATGATTATTTAAGGAAGTATATGCACCTAAAATTTGAGTATAGCTGGGGTTGTAAACAAAAAGTTCAGCACCTAATGGTAAGTGGAAATCTTTAAACAACAAGGTTATAGCCTTGGCTTTAACCGCATGAATCACAAGACGCCAAACTCTATCTCCGTTTGCTAGTTCAGTCCAAACCCCTTGATTGTATAAGTCAATATTTGTTGGTCGAATAACAGCTGAACGTTCAAGAACGCCATTTTTACCATTTTCTAGATCTTCAGCCAACAACTCAGCCAGGTCTAAGGCTTCAAGCGTATAGTTTGGAACACGCTTATTCAACTCTACTTTTAGCGAAGCTGGACTTCCACCGGCAGCCTCTTGAGCTAAGGCATTAAACAGAAAAATATTACAAAGCGTAAGAAAAAATAGATTTTTCATCAATAAATTTTTAATCGTAAAAACTTTTTAAAGATAATATAAAAGGTCAATTAGCATTTTAAGTAGAACAACTAATCAATGTTTTTGTTGAAAATTACTTGTGCATAGTTTCTCCACTTCTCAATAAGTAGGTGCATATCTTGAGGTAGCTCACTTTCAAAATACATCTCTTTACCTGAGGTAGGATGAATAAATCCTAATGATTTAGCATGAAGAGCCTGACGAGGACAAATTTCAAAAGCATTCTGAACAAATTGCTTGTATTTAGAATAAATCGTTCCCTTTAAAATACGATCCCCACCGTACTTCTCATCATTAAATAAGGTATGTCCAAGATGCTTCATGTGCACTCTAATTTGATGAGTTCTTCCCGTTTCAAGTTTACACTCGACCAAGGTCGTGTATGCAAATCGCTCTAAAACTTTATAGTGAGTTTTGGCATGTTTACCAAAGTCTCCTCTAGGAAATACAGTATAGTTCTTAGAATTCCTTAAGTCTCTGCCTATATGACCTTCAACAGAACCACTTTCCTCATCAAAATCTCCCCAAACTAAGGCTTGATATCTTCGATTAATTGTCCGATCAAAAAATTGCTTAGCCAAGTGACTCATCGCTTCATCACTTTTCGCTATCACTAAAAGGCCTGATGTGTTTTTGTCTATTCGATGCACTAATCCAGCGCGCTCTCTACTTTGGCCTGGCAAATCTTGAATATGATACAGTAATGCATTCACCAAAGTTCCATTCGTATTACCAACACCTGGGTGTACCACTAAACCTGTTGGTTTATTTATCACCATTAAGTCCTCATCTTCATATACGATATCTAACGGAATATTCTCTGGAGTTAAGTCTGCAGTATGCTTAGATTTGGGGTAAACAAAAGAAATTTTATCGAGCGGGCGAACTTTATAATTGGACTTCACAGCCTCCCCATTAACCAACAAAGCACCTGCTTTTGCACCTGCCTGTAGTTTAGATCGACTTGCCAAAATACTATGCGTTATTATGTACTTATCGATTCTTAGTGGACTTTGGTTCTTATCTACAATAAGATCAATATTGTTCAACAACTCATCGCCGCCGGAGTTGTCCTCTAACTCAATATTTCCTTCAATCGTCATTCAGCCAAATTTGCTTTTAACCGATCTATAACATTGACTTCTGTGGTGTCATAACCCCTTAAGTTAGATAAATAGAGCGTCAACCAATCGCCAAGATGAATTAGATATATCGCTCTTTCTAGGAAGCTTTCACCTTTAGACCAAATTTCATAAATATGTGGTGTACAAGTTTTATAAACTTCCTTATTTAAGTCCATACGCATGGCAACTTTAGCGAAATCATTATCATTCCTTAAAAAAACTACAGCTAAGTCTTCATTCTTATCTCGCCAACCGACTAATTCGTTATGGTTCATCTCAGGTAGCACATGGTGCCAGCACAACTGCTTTCCATTTTCATTAATTTGTTGACGCCAACGGATAGTTACAGATTCTATATGGTCTGAACTGTATAGCACGGGAATTTTATTATAAATACCTTGAGCTAATTCATTAGCAATTTTCTTGATATTGTCCCTGTCTGAACTGATTAAACTGATGGTTTTTCTTAGATCATTTTTAAATGTATCTGAGATTAATTCAAAATAATTTAAGATATACAGCAACTGTGTTGCAGACATTCCTAGCGTTGAGCGTGGAGGATTTCCTCCAGGAATAAAAATACAATCAAACCCGTGTTCTTGACTCAATTCCTTTACTTTACCATTTGAGGTAATTGCGCAAATCGTAGCATTCCTCTTCAATGCTTCCTCCAAACAATGTAAAGCTTCTTCTGTATTTCCACTGTAGGATGAAATGATAATCAAACTACTCTCACCAACAAAAGCGGGCAAAAAGTACCCATTCACCGTATTCACTGGAATATTAATTTCATTGATGGTTGCGTCTTTGATGAGGCTGCCACCAATCCCTGAGCCTCCTAGACCACATATCACTACATTAGAAAATTGTTTTTGACTTGTTTTAAAGCTGTAGGCCTCTCCAATTTCCAAAGCCGTTTTCATCTGTTCAGCAAAATTCTCAATTAATTTTTCCATTAGCTTTATTTAATGTGCAAAGTAATAGCCAAATAAGCACAATGCCAAATTATGTGGTTTATTTGTACATTAGTTTTATGGCTAGACACAATGACTTAGGAAAAGCAGCAGAAAAGCAGTCAGCAGATTTTCTTAGAGCCTGCGGTTATTCCATAATCGCGCACAACTACAGGTATAGTCATTTTGAAATAGACCTTATCGCGAAGAAGGAAAAAACCATCATTTTTGTAGAAGTGAAATTAAGAAGTAGGAATGATTTTGGCCACCCTGAGGACTTTGTTGATGAGGCCCAGCAAAAAAGAATAATGCTTGCTGCAAGTCACTGGATAGCTGAGAATAAATGGGAGGGAGAAGTTAGATTTGATATTATTGCTTTAAGCAAAATACATTCGCTTGAACACATTGAAGATGCATTCTTCTTTATAGATAACTAATCATATATCTTTCTTAGTATTTTTTCTTCTTCTTCCCAGTTATATCGCTTACTTAATTGTATACAATTGCTTCGAAATTTATTATACAATTGTTTGTCTTCAATCAAGGTATTAATAGCACTGCTCACTTCCTCTGGGTTCAAGTTTTCAATTAAAATTCCTGTTGCTGCCTCCTTATGTATTTTTGCATACTCGGGAAAATTCATGTTAATACTGGGAATACCCGCATGCATATAATCGAAAAACTTGTTTGCTAAAGAATAATGATAATTTAGGCTAATTCCTTCGAGTAAGTTCACCCCAATGTATGCGCGCGCTGTAAGTTGCTTCAGTTCTGCAGGTAAAACGTAACCTTTAAAACTTACTTTATCTTGAATTTGAAGAGATTGGACTAATTGATGCAGGTCACTTTCGATATCTCCCCTGCCTATTATAACTAAATGAGCATTGACTTGCAGCATTGCTTGCAGCAATGTTTCCAAGCCTCTTCCCTTGTTCAAAGCGCCCTGATACAAGATGACATCCGATTTATCTGTATCAATTGCATGCTTACTTGCAACTGGAACATTCTTCACTACACTAAATGGTTTTCCGAACTTTTCTCCAAATAATTTAGCCAAGCTCTCATTTACAGTATAACATTTTGAGGCATGGTTGACACCAAATTTTTCGATGCTACTCCAAATTTTCTGCTTAAATACTTTACCCGATAATTCTGGAACTTCAATAAAATACTCATGGGCATCATAGATTAATTTAGCCCGACAAAACCATTTAATCATTAATGCTGCAAGTAAGGTATCCGGGTCATTAGCACAAACCACATCCACCTTCTTTCCAAGTACCCGAAAAAATAATCGAAAATTCAATTCTAGGTAAAACAACATGCCTTTATTTATGAGACATTGAACCCTATCCTGCTGATATTTTTGAACTTGCAATGCTTCCGCACTGTGCTTTTTTCGGCCAAGAAGCAATACATTTTTTTTAAATCTCATCAAAGATGATGCAATCTTCTGCAAGCGCTGATCATAATTAATATCACTACTAGCTAATAAAATTATTTTTTTCGACTCCAAAAGTATTTTCCGTTTTCTTGCTTAATAATAATCTCAAAATCAATCAACCATTTTAAAAAATTAGTGAGCACTAATTTATTGGGGAAAGGAAGCACTGAAACAATATACTCCAAGGTATGCTCTTCCTCACCAAATTCTTGTTTCGCTAATTTCATTAAATTTTTATATTCTAACTCGCTAATATCCAATTTATTTCGGCCTACACAAAAATCACATATTCCGCATCTATCTGCTCTGATTTCTCCAAAATATTCCAAAAGTGAATTGCTTCGACATTTATACTTATTCGATGAATACTGAATCATTGCTTCAAGCTTCTCCTTATATGTTGCAATCCTTTTTTCAATATTCTTCTTACTTATGGACAAATCAATTGCAGCTACCCTTGGCATTAAAAAGCGCAGGTATGTATCATCTGAAAACTTTTCATATTGAATGATCCCTAACTGATCTAAAAAGCTAAGTGCTTTAACAATTTTTATTTTGTTTGAATTTAAAATTTCACCTATCTTTTTTTCGTCAATATTGGTAAACCCATCAAAAACACCACTGTAAGCTCTTAATAGATGTTTCATCAAGGGTTCGTATTGCTTATTTTCTACCATAAATTTATACAGCAAAGCTTTGTTGGCCTTCATCATTATTTTTGATGATTGAAATACCGCATCTGAAAGGTAAATGTATTCTTCCTGTTCGAGAAACTTCAAGGCATTGATTGTCTTCAGGGCATTAAAATCATATTGCTTACTAAATCTTGCCAGATCAAATGGATAGGCTTGCTCTAGGCCTGAACCTATTGCTAATTGCAAAAAATTTCCCAAAGCATTATAAACCTTCTTAATTTCTGCTATGTTGGGCATCGTATTTTCTAATCGATCCATAGCCTGCATCTTGTCGGCTAAGTTGAATAGAAGAACCGCATACGATTTTTCACCATCTCGACCAGCCCTACCTGCCTCTTGAAAATAAGCTTCTGGACTTTCGGGCATATCCATATGAACCACAGTCCTTACGTTGGACTTATCTATTCCCATTCCAAAAGCATTAGTGGCTACAATGACCCGCAATTTATTATTCAACCAATTTTTCTGCCGAACACTTCTCTCATCTGTTTTTAATCCAGCATGATAATAAGTGGCACTTATTTTACATTGACTGAGATAATCTGCTATTTCTTTTGCTTTGCGTCTACTTCGGACATATACAATAGAAGACCCATTTACTTTTTGAAGTATATCTACTAACTTGGAATATTTAGCATCCTCATAAAGGACAGAGTAACTCAAATTTGGACGTAAAAAGCTTCCCTGTAATAAATTGGATTGTTGAAATGAGAGCTTTTCTTGAATATCAACTATTACATTTGGCGTGGCGGTTGCAGTTAATGCTATAACAGGCACATCAGGGTGAGTGGAACGTACTTCTTCAATTTGCAAGTATTGTGGTCTAAAATCATACCCCCATTGCGATATGCAATGCGCTTCATCTATCGCCCAGAGATTGACTTGCATACGTTTTACTCGTTCCTTAAAAATAGCTGTCTGCAATCGTTCAGGGGATACATATAGAAATTTAACCCTCCCATAAACACAGTTATCTAATGTCTGGTCAATTTGTCGTTTGCTCATTCCAGAAAATATTGCAGCTGCTGAAATTCCATTTTTTGCAAGGTTATGAACTTGATCTTTCATTAGTGCAATAAGCGGAGAGACAACAATACAAATACCTTCTTGGCATAAAGCTGGGACTTGAAAACAGATAGATTTTCCGCCCCCCGTCGGCAACAGCGCGAGCGTATCTTTACCGTACAACACATTTTCAATAATTTCTCTTTGTAAGGGCCGAAAAGTATGGAACCCCCAATATTTTAAGAGAATGTCTTCTGGACTAATCATACTGATCAAATTTAAGCAAGTTCTTTTGAAATTTCTGAACAAATGCCACTAATAAAATAATCGCTATTTTTGAAAAAATAATCTTGGATGAAAAATATATTCACATTCGTATTTCTAGTTACTATAAGCTTAACTGAAATCGCGCAAGCGCAAAGCAACCAGCATTTACATTTTGACGGGAACAATGACTATATCGTCTTAGATTCTGCTGTTCAACTAATTGCGAATGAGAATGCAATCAGTATGGCAGGTTGGTTTAATGCAGACCGTTATCAATACGGAGCTGGAATGATGGGCATTCGCGGCAATGGCACGGGAACGGGAGGCTTCTATATTTTGCAACTTGGTGGAGGGGCTTTGGAATGCCGATTATTGACCAACACAGGTCTGCATGAAGTTGTTGGTCCAGCGGGAACAATCATCCCCAATCAATGGCAACATATTGCCTTAATCTATAATGGTACAAGTATAGAATTATTTATAGATGGAGTTTCGATAGGAAGCAGCTCTGCAAGTGGTGTGATTAGCTCTATCGATAAACCTTTTGCAGTAGGCAAAAGCCTAGAGGGCGGATTTAACTTCGTCTATCCAGGAAGAGCTGATGAGGTATCCTTGTGGACTAAAGCACTTTCTTCGACTGACCTAAGCAATATGATGGCGAATGAGCTTCAAGGCGATGAAACAGATTTAGTCCTTTACTATAAATTTGACCATGGCTTTCCAAATAGTAACAACACTAGCATATTGGAATTGGAATCTTTAACCGGTAACGGAACCAGAAATGCGCAATTAATGCACCTAGAATTATTAGGCGATAGTTCAAATTTTAGTGGGACACTAGACATTGGTGAGCAGGCAATAAGTTTCCCTCAAATTGATAATAAAGTAAGTTTAGATGCTCCGTTTTCAATAAATGCGAATAGCACTTCAGGTTTACCTGTTAGTTTTGAGGTGGTAAGTGGGCCGGCTTCAGTGAGTGGATCTACAATTACCTTGGCAGGTACTCCTGGAAAAGTTATTGTTAGAGCTAAGCAAGATGGAGATATCTCCTTTAATCCAGCGGATCCTATCGAATCTTCATTTATGGTCATTGACGCATTCAGCAATGTACCAAATATTGATATTCGAAACCCAATAGCAGGCAATTTTTACATGATGAACTTTATGCCCATTGAGCTTGCAGCAATAATAGATATTGACTTCGATAATCTATTTGATGTTAATACCGTATATTTTTCAGTAGATGGCATAAATGTTGGATTGAAAGATTGGGGAAATAAGCATTACACAGCATGGTGGACACCCGAGGCTTATGGAACGCATACCCTTGAAGTAAGAGCAGCCAACAACTATGGTGGAACCGTTACTCAATCCATTGATTTTAACATAAGCTCCTCTACCACTAATCTTAGTATTGACGCCTTTGATGACCTTTGGTTAGATCTAGACAATTACAGCGAAGATGTAGAAGCGACACTCCCTAGCTATGTAGGCGCTTTTGATTCAATTTACGCTACATTGAGTATTGATTGTCCTCCCGGAGGGTGCGATCCATGGGACCGTGTTTCAAGTTTAAGCGTTAAAGGACATAACGGAGAATGGTACGAAATTATAAGATACTTAACACCATATGGAGTCGCCTGTTCCCACAATATTGATTTGAGCGATTTTATGTCGCTGCTGCAAGGTAAAGTAACTTTTCGAGGGAATTTAGGCACGCAAGGTAATGGTTTTTTGTACAGCTTAAACTTAGCATACAATGCGGGTATACCCGAACAGGCATATAGTAAAATAGATAAGTTGTGGAGCGAAACCTATGACTTTGGTAACATGGCAGACCTACAACCTTGCGAAATTTATGACTTTTCTTACGAAAATGGTGTGGAGGCTTCTGCCTTAAAACTGGTATCAACTGGACATGGTTGGGGCGCTAACAACACTGGAAATGCTGCTGAATTCCATCGAGATGAGCATCACATTTGGGTGGGTGGAGTTGAAACATTTTCTCAAGACAATTGGAATGATTGCAATCCTAATCCAGATGCTTGTAGTCCGCAAAATGGGACATGGATATACGACAGAGCAGGTTGGTGCCCTGGCAGTATTGCCCAATGGTTTGATTATGACATGACCCCATATATTTCCAATACCCCAGTAGAGCTAAAATATATCTTTGACGAAGACTATGTAGATTTATGCCATCCAAACAATCCTGGATGCATCTCAGGCACAACATGCACTGACTGTGACGACGGATTCAATCCGCATTTAATCGTTAAGTCACATTTGATTTCATTTAGAAATGCACCTTTCAATACGGATACAACTTACCAGCCTACGGTTGGAATCAAACCGATTAATGCAATAGACTTTGTGCTTTATCCTAACCCGAGTACTGGAAAATTCAACCTTGACTTAAGTGCTGTAAATGAGGATGTTTTGGTGAGTATTATTGATATACAGGGGCAAATTATTGAAACCTTTAAGCATTCAACAGGACATCACATTTTAAAGGTAAATCTTAGTGAACTTAGCGAGGGAATCTATTTAGTGCAGCTTGCAACTCAAAATGAATTGATTACGAAAAAGGTAATCATCGAGAGATAAAATTTTATCTTAGCTAATCCCAAATAATCGTAAATAAAAAAAGTCTCAAACCAGATGGAATGAGACTTTGTGAGCCAGCTAGG
>CAZZMB010000009.1:0-58415 GCA_964655225.1 uncultured Chitinophagales bacterium
AATAGCCAAGCATTTAATGATGCAGTATTTTTGAAAGACAAATTAAGCCAGCTTTATGGCAGCCCGTCCCTTAAAATAGAAAAGGAAGAGTTTAGGGTATACCAGTGGGAAGTCGATGACGTAACCATCATCGTTAATTCTGTCAAATCAGAGTTGATGACTGCGCTCAATTTTATGGTTAACTCAAGGTAATTCCAGCTTCACAGTTCTGATACTTAGTTAAAATCATGCTATCAAAAAAAAAGCCCCGCAAGGGGCTTTTGAGGTCGGAACCGGATTCGAACCGGTGTAGCAGCTTTTGCAGAGCTGAGCCTAGCCGCTCGGCCATCCGACCTTTTTAAAGGACTCTAAAGGTAGTGTTTTTTGCAATTTTACAAAGAGCTTTCAATTATTTTTTAGAAATTCTAAGCATCCTTGCTATCCATTTTTTCTATTTTTCATTAGGTATGGATTAATCTTGAACCTAAGGGCTGCTCGGCTCTACTCTTTAGGCGACTTTCTAGCTTAATTAACTCTTTCCTTTAACTCAATAATGGACCTCTCCGCTTTACCATTAATAGGGGGGTTCATCTTGGCAATTTTAACCTTTACCTTTTTGATGCGCTTATCAGTTTCCGACAAAGTTTTTATAATGCGCCCAGCGAGGTGCTCTAGTAGTTTAGAAGGTATTGCCATCTCAGCCTTCACCACGTCATGAATAAATTGATAGTCGAAGGTGTCTTCTAGATTATCTGTCGCTACTGACTTCATACTTTTAAACCAAACATCGACATCAGTGAAAAATAAATTTCCTTTTTCTTGCTCTTCTTTAAACACTCCGTGGTGTCCGCGTGTTTCTATATTACTTAGACCTATTTTAATCATAAAACGCCTTAAATTTCAAATATTTGTTAATAAAGAGAGGGGATTCGTAAAATCGATGCCTCAATTTGTTTTTAGCCAATCAAAATTATGTTATTTTTGTCGGATTATTAGTAAAACCAAACGAAATGCAACAAGATAATTATACCCACCCCGATTACTACTTGATGGATGAATTGCTTAGTGAAGAGCATAAAATCATTCGAGATTCTGTTCGTACATGGGTAAAGCAAAAGTTAAGTCCGGTTATTAACGATTACGCTCAAAAATCAGAGTTTCCTCAGTGGATAGTGAAAGAATTGGGTAATATTGGTGCATTTGGACCAAATATTCCTGCTGAATACGGCGGCGGAGGAATGGATGATATTGCCTATGGTATTATCATGCAGGAATTAGAGCGTTGCGACTCAGGAATTCGAAGTACAGCCTCTGTGCAAGGAAGTTTGGTAATGTATCCGATTTATAAATTTGGAAGTGAAGAACAAAAGAGAAAATTTTTGCCAGGACTAGCAAGTGGTGATTTATTCGGTTGTTTTGGATTAACCGAGCCAAACCATGGTAGTAATCCCGCAGGTATGGAAACGAATATTGTCGATAAAGGAGACCATTATCTATTGAATGGAGCTAAAATGTGGATTTCAAATTCACCGCTAGCAGACGTAGCTGTGGTATGGGCAAAAAATGAGGAAGGAAAAATCAGGGGATTAATTGTCGAAAAAGGTATGGAAGGGTTTACTGCTCCAGAAATCAAGAATAAGTGGAGTCTTCGAGCATCTGTAACTGGTGAATTGGTTTTTGATAATGTGCGTGTGCCAAAGGAAAACATATTTCCAGAAATTGAAGGCCTTCGTGGACCATTAACTTGTCTAAGCAGTGCTCGATATGGAATTGCATGGGGCGCTTTGGGTGCAGCTATGGATTGTTATGATACGGCATTGAAGTATTCACTAGAACGCCAGCAATTTGGCAGACCGTTAGCTGGATTTCAATTGCAACAAAAGAAGTTGGCTGAAATGATTACCGAAATTACCAAAGGGCAATTGTTGGTTTGGCGATTAGGGAATCTCAAGAATGAAGATCGAGCCACACCTGCCCAAATTTCTATGGCTAAACGTAACTCTTGTGAGGTTGCTATAAATATAGCTCGTGAAGCCAGACAAATGCTTGGTGGTATGGGTATTAGCGGAGAATACAGCATTATGCGTCATTCGATGAATCTAGAAAGTGTAATCACTTATGAGGGGACACATGACATTCATCTTCTTATTACAGGAATGGATGTTACTGGAGTGAATGCTTTTCAATAACTAGTTCTTCCAACCTTGCTCGTTTCGGTTATTTTTTCCAAGCGGTAAGCGTATCAATAAAATTTAATTGCTTGAACGTGCAATTAATATTTTTAAGGATTTTATGGTTTCTTAAAATTCGATTTTCTCCCTATCTTGCGTTTGTTATGGCGGGCAGCATCTTTGGTAATTTATTTAGAATTATGACTTATGGCGAAAGTCATGGAAAAGCCATGGGCACTGTTATTGACGGCTGTCCTGCAGGTGTTCAGATTTCGGCATTAGAAATTCAGCAAGCCTTGGATCGAAGAAGACCAGGTCAGTCTAAGATAACCACAGCAAGAAATGAAGCTGATCAAGTTGAGATTCTTTCAGGGGTGTTTGAAGGGAAGACTCTCGGAACGCCCATTTCACTAAGTATTACCAACAAAGATCAAAATAGTAAAGACTACAATCATATCAAGGATACATATAGACCTAGTCATGCTGATTTTACCTATCAAGAAAAATACGGTATAAGAGACTATAGAGGCGGAGGAAGAGCTTCTGCAAGAGAAACTGTAGGAAGGGTAGCTGCTGGTGCTGTCGCACATAAACTACTGGTATCGGGTATGCCTATTCAGGTCAATGCATATGTATCTGCTATCGCAGGAATAAGTCTAGGTCAATCCTATACGGAATTGGATTTAAGTTTGATTGATGATAATATCGTTCGCTGTCCGGATCAAGGGACTGCGGAGCAAATGATTACCTTGATAGAAAAGGCAAAAGCAGACGGGGATTCCTTAGGGGGAATAATTACTTGTGTAATATCTGGATGCAAAGTTGGACTTGGAGAACCTGTTTTTGACAAATTAGAAGCGCAATTAGCTAAAGCTATGTTGTCTATTCCAGCGGTGAAAGGTTTTGAAATTGGGAGTGGATTTAGTGGGACACTGTTAAAAGGATCTGAACACAATGATCCTTACATCAAAGCCGGTGATCAAATTATGACCAAGACGAATCATTCTGGTGGAATTCAAGGCGGAATCAGCAATGGAATGGACATCTACTTTAGAGTAGCGTTTAAGCCAACAGCCACTATTATGCAAAAACAAAGGAGTGTTAATGAGCAAGGTGAGCAGATTACCTTGGAGGCTAAAGGAAGACATGATCCCTGTGTTCTGCCTAGAGCGGTTCCTATCGTTGAGGCCATGGCTAATTTGGTTTTAGCGGATTTATACCTACAAAATAAACTGAGTCAAATATGAAGAAGTCATTAGCCCTCCACTGGAAAATCATCATCGGGATGGTTCTGGGTATAATCTGGGCGCTTCTTTCCGCACAATTCGGATGGAGTAAATTTACATTGGATTGGATTAAGCCTTTTGGAGATATCTTCTTAAATGCCTTAAAATTGATTGCTATACCCTTGGTCTTGTTTTCTGTTATAGGAGGAATTATTGGGATTGGAAACCCTCAATACTTGGGACGAATGGGTGGAAAAACCCTTGGACTATATTTGATTTCGACAGTCTTTGCAGTGAGCTTGGGTTTGTTATTAGTCAACCTTATTAAACCCGGTGAAAACGCGGATTTAAAGAATAGGATTCAGTACGAATTATGGGCAGATTCCAATGAAATCGAGGTTAAAGATGGTGAATGTTATTCTTGCTTGGAGGAGAATGAAGGATTGGTCAATGAGGTCAAAGCTTTTATGGCCAATGAGCAACTATCTGAAGAGCTTACTAAGCGACTTGAAACTAAAGAGAAAACTGAAGCAGGCGGACCATTAAGAGCATTGGTAGATATTGTGCCTTCCAATTTGTTTGATGCTTTCATTAAAAATTCAATGCTCCAGATTATTTTCTTTGCCATATTTTTTGGGCTGGCATCTTTGTACATTCCTCAAAAGCAAGCAACCATCGTAAAAGACTTTATAAATGCTATTAATGAAGTGTTTTTAAAGATGATAGATTTCATTATGCGCTTAGCTCCATATTTTGTATTTGCATTAATGGCGGGTGTACTTACAAAAATAGCGGGAGATGATATTGGCGCAATGCTTGGAGTATTTGAAAAACTGCTCTATTATTTTCTTGTTGTAATAGCTGGCTTGTTGATAATGATATTTATATTCTATCCATTGCTTCTTAAAACATTTACAAATGATTTTAAATACTTTGAGTTCTTTAGGAATATTGCTCCTGCCCAGACTCTTGCCTTTTCATCTAGTTCAAGCGCGGCAACTTTACCTGTAACTATGGAAGTAGTTGAAGAGAACTTGAAGGTAAATATAAAAGTGAGCCGATTCGTTCTTCCAATTGGCGCAACAGTGAATATGGATGGCACAAGCTTGTATCAAGCCGTGGCTGCAATCTTTCTGGCTCAATTTCATATGATTGATTTGAGCTTAGGGCAACAGTTAACCATAATTGTTACGGCGACTCTGGCATCTATTGGCTCTGCAGCAGTTCCAAGTGCAGGCTTGGTAATGTTAATGATTGTTTTAACCAGTGTTGGCCTTAATCCTGCATGGATTGCTATCATTTTACCTGTAGATCGTTTGCTGGATATGGTTCGTACCACTGTAAATGTTACTGGTGATGCTACAATAGCTTCCTTAATCGATAAATCTGAGAATCATGACCAAGCAGGAGAAGATTGACAGTTATAACCCTTCAGGTGTTGGTCTAGACAATGGACATCTTTTTGGATTACCTTTTGAATTTGAAGAGTCAGAGATTGTTGTATTGCCTGTGCCATGGGAAGTAACGACTTCATTTGGAGCTGGAACGTCCAAAGCGCCTAAATCCATATTAAAGGCTTCTTCTCAATTAGATTTATATCATTTAGATTACCCTGAAGCTTGGAAGCAAGGGATTTATATGTTGGAAGTTTCAGAAGAGATTTCGAAGTTGAACAAGCAATACGTGGTAAAGGCGAATGAGTTGATTCTTCTGCAAGAAAAGGGTAGGAAAATTGATGAATTGATGAATGAGATAGAAGCAATAAATGAAGTTTGCGACCACATGCGAAAGTGGGTGTTTGAGCAAATATCGGTGTTAATGAATCGGGGAAAAAAGGTCATTCTTTTAGGGGGAGATCACAGTACGCCGCTAGGTTATATGCAAGCCTTAGCCCAAAAATATGACTCATTTGGAATTCTTCAGATTGATGCACACGCAGATCTTCGCCAAGCCTATGAAGGTTTTGAATTTTCCCATGCATCCATAATGTTTAATGCTTTAAAAATGACTCAAGTGATATCCTTGGTGCAAGTGGGCGTTCGTGATATTTGTCAAGAAGAGATAGACCTTATACAAGCAGATAAACGAATTCGAACGTACTTTGATGTTAAATTGCATCAGGAACGATTTAGAGGGGTATCGGTATCTGATCAGTGGGATAGGGTCATAAAAGATTTGCCAGAAAGGGTCTATGTTTCATTTGATATTGATGGTTTGGATCCAAAGCTTTGTCCAAATACAGGGACACCTGTTCCAGGCGGATTACAGTATGCAGAGGTGGTAGAGCTTTTTCGCCGACTGAAGGAAAGCGGTAAGGAAATAATCGGTTGTGATTTGAATGAAGTAGGTAATCAAGAATGGGATGCAAACGTGGGTGCACGTATTCTTTATGAACTATCTTGTATCTTATAAAAAATCAAAGACTTGCCTTAGGTTTAGTCTTAAATAAAAAATCCATTCGTTTAAACGAATGGATTTTTTATTTTAATAGACTACACTGTAACTGGTATCCTTAAAGGCCTCTTGCAAATCGCCCTTATCAAACATAGATTGATCTATTTCCAATTGAGCTTCTCCATTTTCCAGGGAGACATTTACACTTGAAACACCTTTTACGGCGGTAAGAATATCTTGCACATGTTGCTGGCAATTGCCGCACATCATCCCTGATACTTTAAGTATTTCAGCGGCCATAGTTACTTGACAGTAGAAGTTTCTTCTGCATTAACACCACCTTTTTTCGAAGCTGCATCTTTAGAACAAGATGTCTTACTGGCAGAACAGCAAGATTTTTTTGGTTTACAGCACGATGCTAAAGCAGCATATGCATCCTTGTTTGGTGCCATTTCATCTGCCCAATATCCAGTATTGGTAACTTGCTTTTTAATTTCTTCTAGGCTAACAACGCTTTCATCAAACTTTACCATCAACTCTTTGCTTTCAACTTTCACCATTACTTTTAAAACGCCTTCCATTATGCTGAGGCTTCCCTCTAAATTTTCTTTACACATCTCACATTGAGTAGAGGTTTTAATTGTTGCTTTTTCATTTCCAGCCATTGCATTGAATCCAACAAACAAGGCAAATATTAACACTATTGATTTTAAATTTTTCATTTTTTTCATTTTAACAAAATTAGTTCTTTTTTTCTTTCTTTTTATAGGGCAGGGTCCATCTCAACCCCGCATATAATCTTACACCACCAAGCGGCCCCCAAATCATTGATGCATCGAAGAATTCACTTTCCACATTATCAGCGGCAATAATGGCTTCCTCTTGCCAGTAATTGATTAAGTTTTCCCCGCCCACATAAAACTCCCATTCTTTTACGATTGCTGTGATTTGACTATTCAAATTGAAAAACACTTTAGACTCATTTAGTCGTTGGTAAGGTAAAGGATTGGATTGCGTCGAAGGTAATCGAGATTTTCCATTCAACTGACCCGTTAAATTGATTTTCCATTTTTTATTTTTAGTCTCATAATCTGCAGTAATCAACATTTTATGTCTTGGGATATAGGGAGCTAAATTCATGCCACTTTTATATTCGATGTGTACATCATCAAATTTATAGGCAAGATGAAGATTAAGCCCCTCTGATGCCTCCAGGCTTGTTTCTATTTGAAAACTATTTGCATAGTTCTTGCCATTTAATTGATATAGATTTAATTCACCTCTTTTTTCGTAATCGAAAATCATACGATCCTGAAAATCGGTTCTGTAATAGTCAATTACCACACAGGCTTGTTGAAACCCAAGATAGAATTCTTTTAATATACTTCCACCTGCATTCCAAGCACTTTCAAATCCTTGGGGACCTTGTAAGCTAATGCTTCGATTACTTGCCAAAGCTCCAATGTTTTCCGCAATTAAATTGGGTGTCCGATAACCTTTGCCAACAGCAAGTTTGATAGTGAAATCTTTAGGTAAATTATACTTAAAATTAGCCTTTGGAGAAATCCAAAAACCATGTATACTATGCAAGTCTCCTCGTAATCCAAGTATAAAGGAAAGTTTTTCATAATCTTGGTAAGTATATTCGATAAATACTCCAGGCACACTTTCTCTCCGATCTAAATTTAATGTATTGAAACGTTCTACGAAATCATTATAGAGGTAGCTAAATCCTCCTTTAATCTCATTCTTGTCATTTTTTAATTGGGTCTGAAAAATGAAGTTTAGTTTGGCGAAATTTTCTTGAGCATTATAAAAGCGGTCACCATACCAAGCTTGATGCTGGTGGTTGTAGTATCGGTATTGAATACCGATACTTTTGGTTTTACTTGGAAAAAGAAATCCTGTTTTCGCAAATGCATCATACCTTCTATTAATATTGGTGGTTTGAAACAAATCAGTACTTCCTTCATTAAGTTTTAGTTCGGCAAGCTGACCTGCTTCTCGTTCATCATAGGTATAGGTAAACCCAAACCTCATTTTAAAACTCTTTTTTGAATCATAGTACCACTTATTTGTTATAGCCGCCCGCTGGGCAAGGGGGACATCCTGAAAGCTATCATCATTATCATCATGCTTGACCTCGTGAATCATTCCATGAGCGAAAAAAATAGTACTCAGTTTGTCACTAAATCTATTGGAGAAATTGGTGTTTAACTCAAATTGACCATGCCGAGTAGCAAAAAGATTTAAAAAGAATTTTTCTGTATTATTAGGGTCTTTATAGTTGTAATTTATTTGCCCTGTGATTGCTTCATAACCATTAACCACAGACCCGGCTCCTCGATTTATGGCGATGGATTTCATGAAAGGTCCGGGTACGTATAGCATCCCGAAACTATTGGCTAATCCTCTAATGCTGGGTTGATTCTCAAACATGATTTGCGTGTAGTAGCCATCCAAGCCGAGCATACGAATCTTTTTTGCTCCGGTAACAGCATCACTAAAACTAACATCTACTGCGGCAGTGGTTTCAAAACTCTCACTCAGGTTGCAGCATGCGGCTTTTGATAAATCTGCGCCGTCTAAAGTTTGAGAATTGTAGGTGTTAATAGTCGAACGGTCCAATTTTTTGTAGCTGAATTCAACCTCATCAAGTACATCCAATCGCATAAATATTTCCTGAGAAAGAATTGAAGGTAGCTTGATGACTTCATTTTTATAGCCGATATAACTCACCATTACCTTTTGGTAAGTGTCTGGTAGTTTTAGCTTAAAGTAGCCACTCTCATCCGAGGTGGTTCCATGCAAGCCATCTTCGCTAACAATATTAGCTCCGTATAAGCCTGCTTTTTCTGTGTTGTTGGATTCGTAAATATATCCTTCAACGAATTGGTTTTGCCCAATAACATTGAAGTAATGACAAATACAAATACCTATTAAAAGTATTGATTTCATTTTTTGTGTTTAGTTAATAATTCAAATCGAATATTAACTATACGCTAACATAAAAATGATTGTTGGAGTATCCGCAGCGGGACAATGGGGATTGCTTGATTAAAACTTGTTCTTTCAAACTTTATCTTGGGTGTAACCGGTGAGAGTGAGAGACTGTTTAAAACGCGCATCGGAATGAAACTTACGAATGTTTTTACATTATGGCTTACCAATTCTGTATCGATGTCAATCAAGCCATTATCAAACAAACAACATGCGGGTTTATCAAAACTTAGTAAGGAATTTTTATTTTCGGTACATCCATCATTGCAATGCGAGTCGCTGAATAATACACTCCATGAACTTTCATTGGATATATTACAAGTCACCGCTGAATAAGGAATAGCTATACTACTAATTAAGACAAAAGCAATGAGGTAAATACTGGTGATATGTTTAAACATTCTTTTCAAAACAGAATACAAAAATAGATAAAATTTAGTAATTAGTTTTTAACAAAGGATTTAAGTCCAACAAGATTGTCATTTGTCAGCAGTCTTACAAAGTATACACCTGGCGGAAATGGCTTGCTGTTAAGTTTAATGGATGTTTTATTGTTATGTTTAGATTGATGCACAGACTGCCCAAGGGTATTTACTATTTCTATACGAATAGCTTGCTTGGATTCAGTAAAACGAAGAAGGATATGATTGGAACTTGGATTTGGGTACAAATCAAAGTTAAATTCATTCTGCTGTTTTGGTCCGATCGTTAATCCCGTTGTGTCGATAATGGTCGTGTCAGTTGGCGTAGTTCCTGAGTAATGGTTGACTCCTCCTCTTGCATTTCCCACAAAAAAGTCCATCACTCCATCACTATTAATATCGGTAATGCTTAAACTAGAGCGAACTCCAACGCGGGCGGGTAAAATCCCGGGACTTAGTAACTCAAAACTACCTTTTTGAAGGGAATCCTGATTGACCAGATAGCTTTGAATATATCCTAAATCATTGCCTACATAAAGAATTTGATTGCTATCGGTTTTTAATATACTCGGCGCACTAAAACCAGGCACAAAACCAGGCTGATTGGTGCGAATTTCACCTAAAGCTTGATTAGAACTATCCGGATGAAATTCAGCGATTGAGGCGGAACCGAAGTTCCAGAAATAAATGAGCTCTCCATAACTTCCTTCTCTGCCAATAAGCAAATCTAGTAGGCTATCTCCATTTAAATCGGCCAAATGCGGATGAGCTTTGTTGCCAACATCAATATTCAAGTACTGTAACTGTGTTAAGGTAAAAATTGCTGGATTCCCAATTCCTGCGGTGTTTTCATATAAATGAATCAATCCGTTAGCATCACCAATAATCATATCCTTATCGCCATCATTATCTAGGTCTCCAAAACATGGACGTAAAAAGTCGGCACCAAAATTACTTAATCCAAGGTAGTCTGGATCAACTAGGGTGAAGGCAGGTAAGGAATCGCTTCCTGTATTTTCATAATAAAACAAACTAGCAATCGTCGTCCCCATATCTTCATAAACGTAGCCATTAGAAACAATCAAGTCTTCCAAACCATCGCCATTATGATCAAAAAATGTGGGGAATGAATAACTTCCTACATCTATAGTTTGATCAACTATAAAATCGTTTTGAATAAATTGAAATGGGGTTGTTGTATCGCCTGTGTTTTCATATAACCAAGAGCAAGTCGTGTTTACATGAGCCGTTTGGGAATTAGGTGCAATCAATAAATCTTTTTCTCCGTCATTAGTGACATCTACATAGTAGGCTGCAGGGAAAATTTCTAAGTTCGCCGGAATATCATAGCTCGGATAGCTCAAGTCGGCAAGCGTACTTTCCATGTGGGCATTTAAACTGGTGGCATCATTTTGCAAAAATACCATTGAATTATAGGAGACATCTCCTAAGAGAAGATCCATTCGATTGTCTTTGTTTGGATCAAAGAGTAGAATGGTAGAACCGATATGCTTAGGTCCACCTGAAGCAATAGGGCTCCCTGAGGATCCGCCTTTACATGCAATATCAAAATTGACTCCATTGGTGGAATTGCTCTCAGAAAAAAGTCCCCAACACGAAGTATATTCTTCAAAGATTAACGAATCGCATCCGTAGCCCATTTCGTCAGATAGATTTCTATAAAACGGTAGCGTGGTTCCTAAATTATAGAACACGAGAATATCCATATCTCCATCCCCATCAATATCCTCGATACCAGGGATGTCTCCGTTGCTATTATAAATATTTACCGGAAATCCACCAAGGTCAAATTTCAACAAGGAGCTGGCTTGGAAAAAAGAAATTTCTCCTCCGACTATTTCTTGCTCATAGACTTGAATGCCTGTATTCACAAAGGCAAATATATCCGTTAGTCCATCACAGTTATAATCCCTAAACAAAGCAAAACGGATCATTTCGGGAAAGAATTTCTCTAAATCCGGCGCATAAGAATATTCTCCATTTGCATCTTTTAAAAGGATAAGAGTTTTATTTGATTTTCGGTCGAAAATTAATAAATCCTCAAAACCATCCTGATTGATGTCTCCTGCCGAAAATTGAGGTAGATCAAGCCCTCCAAGCCAAGCATTAGAGAGGGTGCTACCATTTTCAGAAACCGGTATATTTTGCTTGGCAAAAAGTTGTGCATTTAAGTCTTGGCAAAGAAACACAGCAATTATTGGGAGTAATTTGAATACTAAATTGACTTTTATCATTATTCTCAAATATACATAAAAAGTGCTTGACCGAAATGTAAATGTTGTATCAATCTATCGCATAATATCATATACCTTGCTTTGCTCTTAACTGTTTAGGTTTTGCGTTCTTTTTTACGCGCTGCGGGAAACAAAACATTATTTAGAATTAGACGATATCCAGGTGAATTAGGGTGTAGGTTTAAGTCTGTTTTTGGATCCCCAACAAAATGCTGATAATCTTCAGGATCATGTCCACCAAACCAACTCCACATCCCAAATCCATAGGTCCCATGAATATATTTAGCTTCATTCGCAGCTTTGTTTTCACCGAGAATAAGTACGTTGCTTTTGATGTAATCTTTTTTGAAAGCCGTTGTTTGTCCCATAAAACCTTTCACTGTTTTGGTGTGATTTTGCGTGAGCATCGTTGGAATTGGATCCCACTTAGCAGAGAAATCAAATAAAGTGAAGTAGTCCAAGTTTTTTGCAACTTTCCGTCCAAAATTAGCATCAATATTCGAGTATTCATATTCATAAGGGCTCATTCGAAGTTGAAAATTTTCAAAGGCAAGTGTATGCGCATAGTTTAGTTCATTTTGCGCATTGGGGCTTGGAGCATCTCCATCATACATATGGTCACAAATATCCGTCCCCTCAGCAGCTAACGCAATGTCATAACTGTCTGTTGCTGAACACATGGCAAACATAAAACCGCCTCCTGCCACAAAGCCTTGTACCCTTTTGCCGATTGCTAGTTTAAGTTGAGAAACTTTATTAAATCCGTATTGGGCAGCTATTGATTCTAGCTCCCTCACTTGTTCTTGATACCAGCTTTGCGATTTGTATGCATTCCAAAATTTACCGTATTGACCGGTAAAATCTTCATGATGGAGGTGCAACCAATCATAAAGGACCAATTTATCTTCCATTATCTCTGTGTCATAAATGACATCATAAGGAATTTCTGCATAGGTCAAGGCAAGAGTCACTGCATCGTCCCATGGGGCGTTACTTTTTGGAGAATAAACGGCAATTTTAGGTGCTTTTTCTAGTTTGGCTATATCCATATTTTTTTCAGGATTGGCTATTGTCCTGATAATGTTTGTGTATTTAGCATCAGGAACTAGTTCATAACTGACTCCTCGAATATTGCATTCATCTTGTATTTGTTTGATGCTTTTAACTGCAAAGCTTCCTCCTCTATAGTTTAGTAGCCAATCGATTTCTAATCCTTCAGTTAATGCCCAGAAGGCAATTCCATATGCTTTCAGATGATTATTCTGCTCTTTATCCATTGGAATCAGAATATAAGCAGCTTGAGCTTGAGTGGTAAACAAGATAATTCCAAGAATTAAAAAGAGCTTCTTCATATTTCAAAAGTAACGCAAAATATGTTCCAAATGAAATACAAATTGCCTCTTTTAGGGTTTAAAACGTTCATGTCAAATAAAAAGGCCCACACTTAAAATGCAGGCCAATATACATTTTAATTAGTGCCGATTACAAGGCGTCAATTGCAGCATTGAACAATGTACTTGGTCGCATGGCTTGCCTGGCTTCCTGGTCGTTAACTTTATAGTAGCCGCCAATATTCATTGCTTTACCTTGAACTTCATTAAGCTCAGCAACAATGTTTTCTTCGTTTCGCTTTAATTCTTTAAACAAAGTGGAAAAAACACTTGCTAGGGCTTCATTATCTGTTTGGTTCATAAGCGCTTCAGCCCAGAACATGGCTAAATAGAAGTGACTTCCCCTATTATCTAATTCTTTTACTTTTCTTGACGGAGACTTGCGCTCACTCAATAACTTTTCTGTGGCAGCATTCAATGCTTTTGCTAAGATAGAGGCCTTCAGATTGCTGTTTACTTCTGCGATATGCTCCAATGACTCTGCTAATGCTAGAAACTCACCGAGGGAATCCCATCGCAGGTGATTTTCTTTCATGAATTGATCCACGTGCTTAGGTGCAGATCCTCCAGCACCTGTTTCAAACAATCCTCCTCCATTCATTAATGGAACGATTGATAACATTTTTGCACTTGTTCCTACTTCTAATATTGGAAACAAATCGGTATTATAATCTCTCAAAACATTTCCCGTAACAGAAATAGTATCCAGTCCTTCTTTTATTCTTCCTAAGGAAAATCTGGTAGCTAGGATAGGTGACATAATTCTTATGTCTAATCCATTGGTGTCATGATCTAACAAATATTTATTAACCTTTAAAATTAACTGTGCATCATGAGCTCTATTTTCATCCAACCAAAAAACAGCGGGGGTTTGGCTAAGTCGAGCTCTTTTTACTGCCAATTTCACCCAATCCTGAATAGGGGCATCCTTTGCTAAACACATTCTCCAAATATCTCCCTTTCCAACTTGGTGTTCCATCAATATCGTTCCCTCATCATTGAGAACTTGTACTTTTCCTGCTTTTTGGATTTCAAAGGTTTTATCATGACTGCCATATTCTTCAGCTTTTTGAGCCATTAGTCCAACGTTAGGGACTGAGCCCATAGTTGTGGGGTCAAATGCGCCATGCTTTTTACAAAAATCAATAGTTTCTTGGTAGATTCCCGCATAACTGCTGTCAGGAATTACGGCTTTTGTATCTTGAGTTTCTCCCTCTGCATCCCACATTTGACCAGAATTTCTAATCATAGCTGGCATGGAAGCATCAATTATGACGTCACTTGGCACATGTAGGTTGGTTATTCCATTATCGGAATCAACCATTGCTAAGCTAGGCCTTGAATTATAGCATGCTTCAATATCAGCTTCAATTTCAACGCGTTGCTCTTTTGGCAGCTTTTCTAGCTTGTTCAGTAAGTCACCAAATCCATTATTAACATTAACGCCTAATGATGCAATTGTTTCTGCATGCTTTGTGAAAACATCTTTAAAAAATACTTTAACTGCATGACCAAAAATAATTGGATCGGAAACTTTCATCATTGTGGCTTTCATGTGCAAGGAGAAAAGTAAATTTTGATTACTTGCATCCTCAATTTGTTCGGATAAGAAAGCCAACAATGCTTTTTTATTCATTACTGAGGCATCAACGACCTCTCCTTGCTGAACGGCAATATTTTCTTTTAAAAAAGTTTTTGTTTCATCATTTCCAATATGTAAAACTGATAATTTCTCTTCCATAGGAGAGGTAATGGATTGTTCGTTATTTCTGAAGTCGCCTGCAGTCATTGTTCCTACATGGGTTTTGGAGTTGTTGCTCCATTCCCCCATAGAATGGGGGTTGTTTTTCGCATATTGCTTAACGGGCTTTGGAGCTCTTCGATCCGAATTACCCTCTCTTAAAACAGGATTTACTGCGCTTCCTTTGACCTTGTTGTATTGGGCCATGATTGCCTTTTCTTCGGCGGTTTTCGGATTTTCTGGGTAGTTTGGAATACTGAAGCCTAGTGCTTGCAATTCTTCTATTGCTTCCTGAAGTTGAGGGACAGAAGCGCTGATATTTGGAAGTTTTATGATATTGGCTTCAGGTGTTTTGACTAGTCTACCTAATTCAGCTAATTCATCATTTATTTTTTGCTCCTTGCTTAACGTTTCCGGAAACAAGGCTAAAATTCTGCCAGACAAAGAGATGTCTCTAGTCTCAATTTCGATATTTGCATGCTTAGCAAATGCTGAAATAATTGGAAGCAAGGAATAGGTTGCTAAAGCAGGAGCTTCATCTGTTTGAGTGTAAATTATTTTTGATTGATGCATATTCATGTTTGAAAGAGTGTTTGATTTTGAAAATAGCTTGGCAAAGGTAGCTAATTTGAACATTTCTTTCGTGTATATATCTACTTTCTTACTTAGTTTATTTGAATTTAATACAAGTATGCTTCTTGGCTTGGTTAACCATGCGGATGATGCAAGTGCATACAATATGAATGCGAAAGGGAACTTTTCTTTGATTTGTATTAGTTTATATATTGTCAGTGCAGGCGCAGGTCTATCAAGGCGAGAATTATCAATGGATAATTTTCTAAGAGTATTTTTGGAGTATGTTTCATGGACAGCGCATTGATTACTCAAGTAATAAGCGTTAATATTCTTTTTTCGAAGCCACAAATTAAAATAATTGTCATTTTTTATGGAGGTAAAGTGTCTTATCTTTAACATTAGAAAAAACAACATTTAATAAAAAACAAACGCTTTCACAACATTTTTTATATTTACTGAATGAAGAATCTATTATTTTCAATTATCTGCTTGATGTTTTCTGTGGCTTTAAATGCTCAACAAACTATTGTGCTTGAGGATAACACGCTAGTCATTTGTGATTCAGCGCTGAATGGAGGGGCTTCTGCTGACACTATGTATCTCTGTCAACAAGCTTTTGAGGGTACAGTAATTTTAAATGGTCTTTGTGCTGAATACACACCCAATCTCAATTATTTCGGATATGATTCGATTTGTTTAACAACATGTATAGCTGGGGTTTGCATTGATACGGTGGTCAACATCACTGTTCAGCCTGAAGGGGAATCTATTTATCAAACTACGCTAGAGGATGCCCCCTTTTTTGTTTGTGAGGCAGTAATTTCTGGGGGAAGTAATGTTGTGATTGCTGGTTGTTCAAGTCCATTATTTGGAACAGCTGTTTATAATCCAGCTTGCGTGATTTATTCACCGCCATTGAATTACGTTGGTCTTGATTCCTTTTGCATTGTGTCTTGTTTGGATACATTGTGTGATACATCCACTTTGGTAATGAGTATCACTCCTGTAACGGAAACGATTAATGTCAGTGTCCCAGGTAATGGGGAAGTAACTATTTGTTTTCCAGATTTACTAACTGTAGTGGATAGTGTAAGTGGTTTCTCCTTAAGCTGTGGACCCACAAATAATAATGGTATCCCTTTGGTTAATTCGGCGCAACAATGTGTGACATATACTCCCAATGCAAATTTTGATGGGACAGGTTTAACCGGAACGGATCAAATTTGTATTTCTGTTTGCAACAGTGTAGGGATTTGTGATGAAACCAATATCAATATTAACATAACGGGATTTCAGGTTACAAATAATTTTAATGCAACTCAATTAGCAGAATCTCTAGCAGGTGCAGGAGTTTCGATAACGGGTGCATTCTTGAATTGCCCAAATAATGCTTCGGGTTCATTTGTTAACTCTCCAAATGCACTAGGATTGGATGATGGTATTATCTTAACTAGCGGAAATGCTATAGATGTCCAAGATGCAAGCCCACTTACCTTTATAAGTACGGATAATGCTGCTCCGGGAGATCTTGATTTGACTAACTTGATTGCTGCCACTAATCCGGGTTTAGAATCAACAGATGCCTGTGTTTTGGAATTTGATGTAGAAGTTTTAGGAGATTCTTTGACCTTTAACTATGTGTTTGGATCCGAAGAATATGATGAATATGTTTGTTCAAACTTTAATGATGTTTTTGGTTTTTTTGTAAGTGGGGCGAATCCTTCTGGTCCGGCGTATGTTAACCAAAATGTGGCCTTAATTCCTGGCACGACAACTCCGGTTTCAATAAACTCGGTAAACATCGGGGCCGTGGGCACCGCTGGCACAGCTACAACTCCAGGGTGTAATACCTCTAATGCTGTATTTTTTAATGGGACTGTTACCGATATAGCTTATGATGGAAATACGGTAGCGCTTCAATCAAAAATTTTAACAACTCCTTGTACCTCCTATCATTTTAAATTAGGGGTAGCAGATGGAAGTCCTTTAGGTGCAGGAGATAGGATATTTGATTCAGGTGTATTTGTTGAAGCAGGAAGTTTCGTTTCCTTGCCAGTGACCCTTGCGTCATCAACGGTCTTAGGAGAAGGTTTTGTTAATGCTGTTGAAGGCTGTGTAGATGGATTATTTAATTTCCAACTCAATGAGGCCTTGCCAGTAGATTACGGCATCAAATTTCAGATATCAGGTACCGCAATAAATGGAGTTGATTATAATTTGATTCAGGACAGTCTTACCTTTTTTGCAGGCGACACGCAAGTAATGATAAATATTATTCCTATAAACGATGGACTTTTTGAAGGAACTGAAACCGTAAAATTATTCTTATTGAATCCTTGCACGAGTTTGCCATTTGACAGTGCTGAGCTGAGTATTATTGATTTGATTCCATTTAATTTATCGACTTTACCCGATACCATTTGCCCGGGAGATACATCAATATTGCATGCTACGATAGCCGGTGATGATAATAATTTAGCGATTTATAATTGGACGCCTAATAATGGCACTATAATGGATGTGGATAGCGGATATACTGCTGTAACCCCTTCCACGACAAGTGATTTCTTTGTTGAATATACCTTAGGCGGATGTACCCAATCTGATACAACTTCTGTGTTTGTCTCTTTGTTTGATGTGGCTTATAATACACAGTTGATTTCTTGTCCAGGAGCCAATGATGGAGGATTTACAGCTATTCCGAGTAATTCAATTGGAAATGTGAGCTATTTGTGGCAGCCATCTGCGAGCACAGATTCATTTGTAAATAATCTAAATACAGATACAATTACCCTGACCCTAATGGACGAGTCGGGATTGTCATGCGGGGTTCTTGAAGACACCTTATTCTTGCTCGAACCGACTGGATTATCTTTTACCACTGAAATCACGAATGTATCTTGTAATGGTTCATCTGATGGTTCTGTTTTAATTGCTAACCTAACACCAAACTCTTCATATCAAGTGGATATTGTATTTAATGGAATTCCATTGCCAAGCCAGAATGTTGTTGCGGATAATAATGGAGCATATTTTTTAGGGAACTTAAGTCCGGGAGTATATGATTCTGTAGTGATTGCAAATTTGGCTTCAGGTTGCAGTAATAGTTTTGGGTTTACAATTTCCGAACCTGCGGTGCAAACTGCTACTATAATAGCCCCTGGTGCAGTCCTCTGCGCGGGAGGGACAATTGATAGTCTTATTGCTTTTGTAGCGGGAGGAACCGCTCCTTTCAGTTTTCTATGGAGTACAAATGATATTACCCAAACGATAACAGGACTTACCCCTGGATCTTATTGGCTCGAAGTAACTGACTCTAACTCTTGTGTGGCTGCAGATACCTTTGTCGTTTCACAACCCAATGCTCTAGCTTTGAATATTTTAGGTGATAGTGTTTCCTGTTTTGGTGAGAATGATGGTATGGTTTATGTAGATTCAATCACAGGAGGAGCAGCACCCTATACCTTGCAATGGGATGCAAGCACAGGTGGTCAAACAACAGATACAGCTGTAAATTTGCTTGCAGGAACCTATATCTTAAATGCCTCTGATTTTAATGGGTGTCCAGTCTCTGATACGCTTACTATTTATGAGCCTATTGTGCTTGGATTAAACATTGCAGAGGCTGATTCATTGTGCTTTGGAGGTATTAATGGCGTTCTTGATGCTACAGTAAATGGGGGAGTAAGCCCATACACATACAGTTGGACTGGCCCAAATGGGTTTGCGGATAATCAAGAGGATCTTGCGGGACTTGAAATAGGAACGTATAACCTTACGGTTTTAGATTTCAACAACTGTTTAGTCAATGAGTCTATTGCCATTACTCAAGTATCAGATGTTGTTATAAGCTTTTCGGGTACACCCGTGAATTGCTTTGGAGGTAATGATGGAAGCCTTACTGCGCAAGTTGCAAGCGGAGGTTCTGCACCCTTTCAATTTCAGTGGGATGCAGCAGCTAATAATCAAAATACAGCGACCGCAAACGGTTTAATATCGGGGACATATATGGTAACCATAACCGATGGAAATGGCTGTACTTTTTCAAATAGTGCATCGGTATCAGAGCCGTTAAGTCCATTAAGTTTGGTAATGGATAGTACATATATTACTTGTGCCGGGTACAGTGACGGAACAGCAACTGCTATAGTTTCAGGTGGCACATTGGGTTACACTTATTTGTGGAATGACCCTTTAGGGCAGACGACTGCACAAGCAACTGATTTATCAAGCAATAGTTATCAAGTAACTGTTACTGATGGTAATGGATGTGTGGTGACGGGTTCGGTGATTATTGAAGAACCCTCGCCAGTGGTTGTAGTGCTCACCACAGATTCTGCAAATTGTTGGGGAGATGCTTCGGGTAGTATCAATGTGTTTGCTGCGGGGGGATCTGGTATAGGGTATTTATACTCCATAGATGGAGGAGAGACCTTTCAATCAAGTGCAGATTTCGTGGGTCTTCCAGCAGGAATATATAATGAAATTGTTATTCAAGATTTAGGATCGAATGCATCTTGTTTGTCTCAATCTTATGGTATTTCAGTTTACGAACAGCCTTATTTTTCCTTTGAAGTTATACCTGGGGATACAACTTTGCAGTTGGAAGAAAGTTTAGGCTTAAGTTTATCGGTTACATCACCAAATTATCTTTTGAGTGATATCAGTCAAGTAAGCTGGTTTCCGACCAATGGTTTAAATTGCACTGATTGTATCGATCCTACGGTATTGACTTATAACAACTATACAAGCTATACGGCAACAGCATTTTACGAGGGGGGAGATGGAGAACTTTGCAATTCGACAGCTAACACGACCATTCAAGTGGAGAATAATTTAGAATTATTTATTCCAAACGCATTCACTCCGGGAAGTTTTGATAATGTGAATAATACTTTTGAGGTATTTGGAGAAGGAATAGAGTATGTGACGATGCAGGTCTTCAACAGATGGGGAGAAAAAGTTTTTGAGAGCAGCAATCAGCAGGTGTCATGGGACGGCACGTTTAAAGGAGAAATGCAGGGACCTGGAGTCTTTACCTACTATGTGAATGTTGAATATTTGGATGGAAAAATTATTGACCGAAAAGGAAGTGTTACCATCCTTAGGTAATCTCATTCGAAATACGTTTAACTTACAGACCTCAATTGATTATATTTACCTTCAATTTTTAAGTTTATTATGAAGAAGTACCTAACGATACTATTGCTTTTATTTGTGCACTCCGTTTTTGCTCAAAATTTTAATCTAGATGCAACTACAACTGTTAATCTCGATTGCGGAATTGGCGGAGTACTTTTTGATAGTGGGGGAGCGGGTGCAGACTATGCAGGCGGGCAAAATTTCGCATTTACAATTTGTACTAATGGAGATCCATTGAGTGTTGAGGTTGTTTCGGTTTTAATGGGTGCTGGAGATTTTTTAGCAGTTTTTGATGGGACCAACACATCTACTGCACCCTTGTTGTTTGTTTTCGATGAAAACAATTCTCTAGCTCCAGGAACTTTATTAAGAGCCTCTGCTGCAAATGCCACCGGGTGTTTAACCTTTCAGATTTCTTCGGATGTAACAATTAACGGAAGTTTTGAATTTGATCTATCTTGTTTGCCTGCATGTCAGAGTATCGAAGCAGAAATCCTCAACTCCACACCGCTTGTTAGTCTTAATGATACCAATTATGTCGATCTATGTCCAGATGACTCATTGATAATAACAGCTACTGGATTTTATGCTCAAAACAATATAGCGTATGCGCAAAGTGATGCTAGTTCTCAGTTTTTTTGGGATTTTGGCGCTATTGGTCTTGATACTGGGCAAACGGTGGTGATATCCGATATCCCTGCCAGTATCTATTCAGTTAGTCTGATCGTTGAAGATGTCAATGGATGTCGATCGATTAATGAGCTACCAATAAAGATAAGACAGGCACCTGACCCTCTTTTAACTTCCATGGTAGAGGACTCCATTTTATGTTTAAATGAGATATCTACAATATATAGTCAAATATTCAATCAGACTATAGATTCAGTTATTACGGGTGATACCATTCGATTGGAGTCTTCTGTTTCTGTGACGGATACAGTGTTCCTTCCAGATGATGCAAATAATATATCGGGGGATGGAATTACAACTCCCGTGATATACGAATTGCCCATAACAGGGTATCAACAGGGCGCACAAATTCTTGCTGTAAATGATTTGATTGAAGTTTGCTTGGATATAGAGCATTCGTATATAGGAGACTTAGATATTGTTTTAGTTTGCCCTTCCGGGCAAAGTGTGTCGCTTATCGACTTTACTCCTCCAAATGCTTTTAGCAATGAATTAGGGATTTCTGCTTTCGTTGGACAGGGTACACCCTTTACATATTGTTGGAGTCCTCTATCTACTGCAGGTAGTATAGCTGGAGGACAGCCTGCATTGGTTAATGATCCGGTATTAGCGGGGACTTATGAGGCTACTGGGAATTGGGCAAATTTGATTGGATGTCCCTTAAATGGGATATGGGAAATTCAGATTTTTGATGATTTTGGTGGCGATGATGGACATACTTTTGGCGCAAGTGCTTCATTCAATCCAGCTTTGTTAGCATCGAATGATTCTTTGATTGTTACCTATCAAAATCCATTGTGGCAGCCAAATAATAACATAAGCAGTTCGCTAAACAATGACTCTATTCAAATCACTTTGACTGATACCTCTCAGACAGAGTTCTACTTTTCTGTTGAAGATAATTTGGGTTGCCAGTATTTTGATACATCAAGTATTATTAAGGACGTATATAGGGTAGTTGCCTCGCCGGATAGTGTGACTATATGCTCTGGAGAATCCATTCAATTATTTGCAGAGATTGAACCTGATGACAATATAAGTTGTGAGGCCAATTATGACGTATACTCAATTCCTTATTATAAGGAGTTTGGTGCAGATACTTCCATTGTTTTTACTCAGGCGGACAATGGAGTTAGTCAAATCATCGATTTACCTTTTGCCTTTCCTATCTTCTGCGCGAATCAGTCACAGCTGAGGTTAACATCAAATGGTTACTTGCAGTTCGGTGCTTCTGCATTCTCTCTCGCCAATAATTTAACTATCCCCGCCAATCTTTTACCTAACAATATTATCGCTCTAATGTGGGATGATTTAATTGATAGCCTTGGTACTTCAAGCTACTTTACTGCAGGCACTGCTCCCAATAGACGATTTGTGATTAATATAGATTTAGTGCATGTGGGAGGGTCTGTCGCAACTGAACGTGTGTTGGGTCAAATTATATTACATGAATCTCAGAGTTATTTTGATTTAATTTGTGAAAATTGTCAAAATGATGTTAGTGATCCTACAGCAACTCAAGGAACAGAGAATTTTACAGGTTTTTTTGGTGCAGTAACACCAGGAAGAAATAACACAAATTGGAGTGCTTCGAATAGTGCCTATCGGTATTTTCCTCAAAATAGTTTAAATACTTATACCACTTCATGGACTCCCGCGGGATCTTTGTCCGGAGCAAATACACCTTCACCATTGGCATCACCTTCTTCTTCCACTCAATACATTGTAGATATTACAAGTCCCAATAACTGCACATATAGCGATACGCTGTTCATTATCGCAGGGGGAAGTTACTCATACTCCGTGTCCAATGATACAACGATTTGTCTTGGTGATACGGTACAATTAAGTGTAACGGGCGGTTCGCAATCTTTTAATTGGGCGCCAAACAATGGCAGTATATCTGATTCTTCAATTTTCAATCCATTGGTTTACCCCAATACTACCACTACTTATGGAGTGGCGCTGGACTCTGCTGGTTGTGTAGCATTTGATAGTGTAACGGTAACAGTTAGTAATGTAACAGTTGATTCAACCCTTGTTATTCTGGAAACTTGTGTAGGACAAGCAGACGCAAGCATTGAGATAGTGACTTCAGGATCTGCTAATCCACAATATTCTATAAATGGCGGTATCTCGTTTAGTCCTAACAATATCTTCCAACCCTTAGCTGCAGGATTGTATGACATTGTGGTAAATGAAAATGGTTTATGTGATACATCTTATCAAGTAAATATTGTTGGTGGGACCCCATTAGTATTTGATTCTATTGTTTTTCAAGACCCTTTGTGTGGTAATGTTAATGATGGAATGATTGATGTATATGTTTCAAGTGGTATTCAACCTTATGCTTTCAGTACAGATGGAGGAATAAGCACTCAAGCATCTAACAGCTTTGCAGGATTAGCAGGAGGACCTTACCAAGTATACCTCGAGGATAGCTTGGGATGTTTTATTGATTCCTTAGTAGATTTAAATCAAGCTGCTAGTTTGGTCTCCAGTATCACACAAGTAGATAGCATTTTGTGCTTCGAAAATATTGACGGGCAAATTGAAGTGGGTGCTACTGGAGGACAAGCCCCTTACCAGTATAGTATTGATAATGTGAACTTTGCACCTGATTCAATTTTCACAAACTTAAGTGCAGGTGTTTATACCGTTTTTGTTTTAGATACTAATTTATGTATTGACAGTATTGATATTGAGGTCTTTGCCCCAGTTGCTATAAGTTTAACTACTGATAGTACAAATGTAAGTTGTAAGGATTTAGCTGATGGAACTGCTACAGTGACTGCAAGTGGTGGATCTGGATCCTTCACTTACGCATGGGACGATGCATTGTCACAAACAACAGCCACAGCGTTTGGATTGGATACGGGTGATTATCAAGTAATTGTATCTGATGGTAATGGCTGTCAAGATAGTATCACGATAAATATTGATGAACCAGACTCCCTTTTATTAAGCCTCGATAATGTAACAAATATTCTTTGTAATGGAGCTTCTACTGGAGAAATAGCGGTAAGTACTTCAGGAGGAAGCCTTCCATATACTTACCAATGGTCAAATGGTGGTGGAGCAAACGAAGATGTAAGCGCTGCAACTGCAGGTAGCTATTCATTGACTGTTATAGATGGCAATAATTGTAATGCTCAGTTAACTTCGGTTATTAATGAACCGCTTGCTTTAGGAATAAACTTGACTGAAACGAATCTGCTGTGCTTTGGCGATAATACTGGTGCCATAGATGCTTTGCTTAGTGGTGGAGTTTTGCCATACAACTACAGTTGGACTGGCCCCAATGGATTTACCGACAACCAAGAAGACCTTGCAGGACTTGCTTCAGGAACGTATACACTTGCGGTAACAGATTCGAATAACTGCGCACTGAGCCAGTTTATTACCCTTACCCAACCAGGAGATGGATTAATAACTTTTACTGGCTCAGCGGTTAATTGCTTTGGAGGTAATGACGGAAGTCTTACTGCTCAAATTGTGAGTGGAGGAACACCGCTATTTCAATTCCAATGGGATGCAGCGGCAAACAATCAAAATACAGCTACAGCTTCAGGTTTGATAGCAGGTACATATTCGGTCACTGTAACGGATGGAAATGGATGTACGTATTCAAATAGTGCATCTGTATCAGAGCCACTACTTCCGTTAAGTATTCTATTGGATAGTACTATTATAACCTGCGCTGGATATAGTGATGGGACAGCGACAGCAATAGTATCAGGTGGAACAGCAGGATATACTTATTTATGGAGTGATCCCTTAGGACAGACTACAGCAATAGCGACGGGTTTATCGAGTAATAGTTATCAAGTAACCGCAACAGACGCTAACGGTTGTTCAACAACGGGATCTGTAATCATTGAAGAGCCAACGCCAGTTGTCGTGGTAGCGACACCAGATTCAGTAAATTGCTGGGGAGATGCATCGGGAAGCGTTAATATCTTTGCCACGGGAGGAACAGGCCTAGGTTATTCTTACTCCATCGACGGTGGGGAGACCTTTCAGTCAAGTCCAAATTTTTTAGGACTTCCAGCAGGGGTATATGATGAAATTATTATTCAAGATTTGGGTTCGAATTCGCTTTGCCTATCTCAATTGTCCAGTACGACAGTATTCGAACAGCCTTATTTTTCATTTGTAGTTGTACCAGAAGATACGACCTTACAATTAGAAGCAAGTATAACACTGAGCTTAACCGTTACGTCACCAAACTATGCAGATGGTGATATTGCTCAAGTAAGCTGGTTTCCGACAACGGGCTTAAATTGCAGTGATTGCATAGATCCAACAGTTTTGACTTATGAGAACTACACCACTTATACGGCAACGGCTTATTATGTGGGAGATGATGGAGAGCTATGCAATACTGCTGCCAATACGACAATACAGTTGGAGAATAATTTACAATTGTTTATTCCAAATGCATTTACTCCTGGAAGTTTCGATAATGTGAATAATACTTTTGAGGTGTTTGGAGAAGGAATCGAGTACGTGACGATGCAGGTATTCAACAGATGGGGCGAAAAAGTATTTGAGAGTGGTAATCAGCAGGTTTCATGGGATGGTACGTTAAAAGGAGAGATGCAAGGACCAGGAGTATTTACGTACTATGTGAACGTAAAATATTTGGATGGGAAAATTATTGATAGAAAAGGAAGTGTTACCTTACTAAGGTAGGGAAGTTCTATGCTGTAAAAAATAAAAATGGGTGCTTGGTTTAGCGCCCATTTTTGTTTAGTTAAGGCGCTCAATAGCAAGAATAATTGTGGTATCCCCTGGAAGCATATTCAGTGCTTGTTGATAATTTATCAATGCTTGAGTATTATCTCCTTGTATTTCCATAAGGTTTCCCTTCATATAGTAAGCGCCAGCATATTGTGGCTGTATTTGTGTAGCTAAATCAAAGTGCTTGTATGCTTTGTTTAAGGAGTCTAAGCCAATATAGCAATGTCCAAGATTGAAAAATATTTCATGGTCTTTTGAATTGAGTAAAATCATTTTCTTGTATTGTTTAACAGCTAAGTTAAATTCATCTTTCTGCTGATAGTGATAGGCTATTGCATACCTTGCTTCTCTGCTCTTTTTGTCTAATCGTAAAGCGTTTTCAAAATACTGAACGGATAGGTCGTCGCCATTATAGGAGAACATTAAGCCCAATTGCATGTGGGCATTGTAAAATCCGGGATCAACTTCAATACATGTTTGAAAAGATGAAATAGCTTCATTCTCTTTATTAATTTCCTTAAATATCATTCCCTTAAAAAAATACGCCTCAGCATTGTACTTATTCAATTGAATTAGATCCCTGGTAAAATTTAATGCAGCCTCATAGCGTTGCAGGTAATAATTATAGGCTATAGCTTTAATATATAAGTCTTCATTCTTCGGATTCATATTGATGCCCTTACTCATCAATGCTGCAGCATTTGCACCATCGCCCATATCAACAAATAAATCACCGGCAAACATATAGAAATCGGCGTTTAGACTGTCGATGAACAGCGCACTATAGATATCAGCTTTGGCTTTTGGAAATAAACCCTTGTTTTTGAAATATACGGCTCTATCAAAATATAAATCAGGATTACGAACATCCGCCTGAATCAGACTATCTAATATTATGAGCGTGTCGTTTGATTCAATAATCGCTGGATTAACTGCCTCACTTTTCGGATCTGTTTTACAGGCACATATAAAAAGAAACTGGAGCATTATAAAACTCGATTTTCTTAAGGTATTAATATTCATAAGGTAAAGATAGAAAATTTGTATTTCGGTTTGAAATTTATACTTTATTTAGCACTTAACTTGTGTCAAAATGTCAAGATATCGCTTGGTTTAGCGACATAAATTCCGATTTTTTATAATGGTTTATATTTTGAAGGAAAAAGATGAGCATAGCTTGCTTAGTAAGTTGAAAATGAAAAAGAGAGGAAGATGAATCCAAACAATTTTACACAGAAATCAATGGAGGCGTTGAGCTTTGCTCAACAACTAGCCTTTAACAACAACAATCCAAGCATGGAAACTATCCATTTACTTAAGGGAATAGTGGAGAGTGACAAGGATGTTTTGCCCTTTGTTTTAAGTAAAATGAACATAGCAATGAATACCTTAGCCACATTGGTGGATGGGAATTTAAATGGTTTACCCATACAAAACAAAGAAGCTGCAGCTTTCCCAAGTAAAGACTTTAATCAGGTAATATTGAAAGCCAATAGCATCATGAAAAAAATGGGGGATAGTTATGTGAGTATCGAACATTTAATCTTAGGGGTAATAAGTGTGAATGACTCTTTAGCCAAGGATTTGAAAAAAATGGGATTGAACGAAGCAGCCATATCAATCGCTATTGAAGAATTGAGAAAAGGAAGTAAAGTGACTGATCAAAACGCGGAATCAAAATACAATGCATTATCCAAATATGCAGTTAATTTGAATGACCGCGCTAAAGATGGTAAGCTTGATCCAGTGATCGGAAGGGACGAAGAAATTCGAAGGGTATTACATATTTTATCAAGACGAACCAAGAATAATCCAATTCTCGTAGGAGAACCAGGAGTAGGTAAAACGGCCATTGCAGAGGGGATAGCGCATAGAATTGTTAATGGAGATGTACCCGAAAACCTAAAGGCAAAAGAGATTTTCTCCTTGGATTTAGGATTGTTGATGGCTGGGGCAAAATATCGTGGTGAATTTGAAGAGCGATTAAAAGCTGTTATTAAAGAAGTTCAAGAAGCGGGTAGCAGTATTATTCTTTTTATTGACGAAATCCATACACTTGTTGGTGCAGGTGCAACAGAAGGAGCTATGGATGCAGCAAATATTTTAAAACCTGCCTTGGCTCGTGGCGATTTGAGAGCAATTGGCGCAACAACCAATAAAGAGTATCAAAAATACATTGAGAAGGACAAAGCCTTAGAAAGAAGATTCCAAAAAGTACTTATTGAAGAGCCAAGTGTGGAAGATTCAGTCTCCATACTAAGAGGATTAAAAGATAGGTATGAGATGCATCACAAGGTCAAAATCAAGGATGATGCAATAATCTCTGCGGTTGAACTTTCCTCTCGTTATATCACAGATAGACAGCTACCAGATAAGGCAATTGATTTGATTGATGAGGCAGCAGCTAAGCTCCGCCTCGAAATTGATTCTATGCCTGAGGAGTTAGATGAAATAGAAAGAAAAATTCGTCAATTAGAAATAGAGAGGGAAGCCATAAAGCGGGAAATGGATGAAAAGAAGATCGAAGATTTAAGCAAGCAAATAGCAGAGTGGACCTCCAAGCAAACCGCCTTTAGGGCTAAATGGCAAAAGGAAAAGGAGTTACTAGATAATATACAAGCCAAGAGAAAGGAAATTGATGGGTTTAAATTGCGAGCAGAGCAGCTAGAACGCGATGGAAAGTATGGTGAAGTAGCGGAGATTCGTTATGGTAAAATAAAAGCTGCTCAGGATGAAGTCAAAATACTAGAAAGTAGTTTGCAAAACATTAATAGTGAATCTAGATTATTAAAAGAAGAGGTAGATACGGAAGACATTGCGGAAATCGTTTCTAAATGGACTGGAATCCCAGTTTCCAAAATGATGGAAACAGAACGAATTAAGTTGTTGCGTTTAGAGGACGAATTAGGTAAACGAGTGATAGGGCAGAAAGAAGCAATCGAGGCGGTATCTCATGCAATACGAAGAAATAGAGCTGGTCTAGCAGATGAAAAAAGGCCTATTGGATCGTTCTTGTTTATTGGCAGTTCAGGTGTAGGAAAAACAGAATTATCGAAAGCATTGGCTAGTTATTTGTTTAATGACGACAGCGCACTTATCCGGATAGACATGAGTGAGTACATGGAGAAACATTCCGTATCCAGATTGTTAGGAGCGCCTCCGGGATATGTAGGGTACGACGAAGCAGGCCAATTGACGGAGCCAGTGCGCAAAAAGCCATATTCAGTAATTCTGCTTGATGAGTTTGAAAAAGCGCATCCTGATGTAAACAACGTTTTACTTCAAGTTTTGGATGAAGGACGCCTAACGGATAATAAAGGACGAGTGGCTAATTTTAAGAATACAATAATTATTATGACTTCTAATATTGGGTCAGATATTATTCAGGAAAATTATGCAGGTGTGGAGTCTGAATATTTAGCGGGGGTATACGCAACAACTAAGGAACAAGTGATTTTAAGACTGCAGCATTCGGTTCGACCAGAATTCTTAAATCGAATAGATGAGGTCACCATGTTTGAGCCATTGACAAGAAGTAATTTAAAGGAAATTGCCTTGTTGCAAATAAAAACGCTCAAAGAGCGTCTCGCTCTGCAAAAGATTTCTATGCGTATTTCAGAAAAAGCATTGGATATAATTGCTGACGAGGGATACGATCCACAATATGGAGCGCGACCCATTAAACGATTGATTCAGCGCGACATTGTAAACCTATTATCTAAAAAATTATTAGGGAATGAAATTCGCAGTGGTTCAAGTTTTACAGTAGATGTTGAAAATGGAGAATTAATCATTAAGACAGATTTAGTAAATCAGGTATTTTTAAACTAAATTTGCAGAACTGAAAAAGCGGTTGCTCGTTTATGGCAACCGCTTTTTTCAATAAATAAAGAGGAAGCTATGGATTTTGGAGAACAGTTTATATCAATTGAGGAAGACGCGGAGTTTTTGCCCATAATAAGTGAAGATGAGATTGGAGAAAATGACAATATTGAGATTAAGGAGGCTCTGCCTGTGTTGGCTTTACGAAATTCAGTAATTTTCCCAGGAGTTATCATGCCAATTACTGTAGGAAGAGATACTTCAATTAAGGCAGTTCGCTCTGCTTATCGTAAAGATAAATTGATTGGTGTATTGGCTCAAACAAATGCGAATGAAGAGGAACCTGGCTTTAATGATTTGTATGAGATAGGAACCTTAGCGCGAATTATTAAAATGCTCAAAATGCCCGATGGCACTAATACGGTCATTTTGCAAGGGGTAAGCAAAATAAAAATGCTTGAAGGCGTTCAAGATGATCCTTTCATGAAGGCAATTTTTGTTAAGGTTGAAGAGAATAAACCCAAGCAAACAAAAGAATTTAAAGCCTTGATATCGACCATTGAAGATTTAGCTAAGGAGATCATTCAGAAGTCGAATCACATTCCAAGTGAGGCTGCGGGAGTTTTAAAAAATATTAAAAATCGCTTTTTTCTTGTCAATTTCATTGCCTCAAATTTGAATGCCGGTGTTTCGGACAAGCAACAACTTTTGAGTATTGACGATTTAAATATTCGAGCCAATAAGGTCCTTGAGCATTTAAATAATGAGCTGCAATTGCTAGATTTAAAAAATAAGATTCAAGATAAAACTCGCGTTGACATTGAAAAACAACAACGCGATTATTTTTTGCATCAGCAGTTAAAAGCAATACAAGAAGAATTAGGGCAAGATAATCCCGCAAAAGAATTGGAAGGCCTAAAGGAGCGTGCTGCCAAAATGAAATGGCCGAAAAAAGTAGAAGAAACTTTCCAAAAGGAATATAAAAAGTTACATCGTACAAACCCTGCTGCACCTGAGTATGCGCTGACTATAAATCATTTAGAGTTACTATTAGATTTACCATGGGGAGTGACCACTAAAGATAATTTGGATTTAGTAAAAGCTAAGAAAGTTTTGGATGCTGAGCACTATGGATTGGATAAGATCAAAGATCGAATACTCGAGTACTTGGCAGTCATTAAGTTAAAGGGAGATCTAAAATCACCGATTCTTTGTTTTGTTGGACCTCCAGGTGTAGGTAAAACCTCATTAGGGAAATCGATTGCATCAGCTATAGGTAGAGAATACATTCGAATGAGTCTAGGGGGATTGCATGATGAAAGTGAAATCAGAGGTCATCGTAAGACATATATTGGTGCTATGCCAGGTAGAATTGTTCAGTCCTTGAAAAAAGTAAAATCCTCCAACCCAGTTTTCATTCTCGATGAGATTGATAAGGTGGGTAAAGATTTTAGAGGAGATCCAAGTTCGGCCTTATTGGAGGTGTTAGATCCTGAACAGAATAGTACCTTTTATGATAATTATCTAGAATCAGAATTTGACCTAAGTAAGGTTATGTTTGTAGCTACCGCAAATGATTTAGGCTCTATACAGCCTGCTCTTCGTGATCGAATGGAGATTATTCAATTGGGCGGATACTCACTAGAGGAGAAAGTAGAAATAGCAAAAAAACATTTAATACCTCAACAACGAAAATCTCACGGTCTGAAAGCCAATCAATTAAAGATTGGTAAAGCCTCGCTAGAAGAGCTTGCACAAAAGTATACAAGGGAAAGCGGTGTGCGTAGTTTGGAAAGACAAGTGGCTGCAGTGATGCGTGCTATTGCCAAACGAATCACGATGGAAGAGGATTATAATGTTTCTGTTAGCTCAGCAGATCTAGAAACCTATCTCGGTGTCTCTCATTTTGATAGTGATAAAGCTTTAGATAAAAACCCTCCGGGGGTCGCTATTGGTTTGGCTTATACCTCGGTTGGTGGAGATGTTTTATATATTGAGTCGACTAAGTATAAAGGAAAAGAGCAACTTAAATTGACTGGAAACCTCGGGGATGTAATGAAGGAGTCTTCTAATACCGCATTTTCATATTTGAAAGCTCATGCTTCGGAAATAGGTATTGAAATGGACCGTTTTGAAAATCAAGTTGTTCATTTACATTTTCCCGCCGGTGGAACACCTAAAGATGGGCCTTCGGCAGGAATTACAATCTTAAGTGCTTTGGCTTCCTTGTTTTCAGGAAAAAAAGTAAAACCTTTTTTAGCGATGACCGGAGAAATTAGTTTGCGCGGAAAAGTTTTACCTGTTGGGGGAATTAAGGAAAAGGTTTTAGCAGCTAAGCGAGCAGGAATAAAAGAAATAATCATGTGTGCGGACAACGAAAAAGATGTGAATGAAATCAATCAACAATACATCAAAGGGCTTAAGTTTCATTTTGTTGAGGATATGGGCACAGTATTGAAACTGGCTTTGGTTTAAAGTCAATTTCTGGAAGCCAATACATTAAATAGCCTAGAAGCTTACTTCGGGTGATACGTTTTTAACGCTCGTTGAAGATTCTTTTCTTTATCAAAATATACCTGTTTAAGCTCTTTATTCACGAACATTTCCATTTGGTCAGTGTAGTGCGGGCTGTCTTCATTTGCCGAACTACCGAAGCAATTGACCGTTTCAATTCTTTCTAAACCTTCTTTATCATAAGTAGCAAATAGAATGAAGGATTCTCCAAGCACCGTTTTATACATTCCTTTTTTATAAGGCTCAGTATACATCTGCGTAATAACTTCGGGTATACCCCATATAGGCAATTCTACATCACCTCTTACGTGTTTCTGCAAGGCACCAAGTTCTATGTCAATTCGTCCATAATGTTTGAGTAAATGCTTTTTGGCAAACTTCAGTGCATTGGCAAATTCTTCCTTAGGAAGTGCTTTGTTTAATTCGGATATTTTATGGCCATCCATATAATCTAATAAGTACTGAACTGCCAAGGAAATAATAGCAGCTTCTCTATTTTCTGCGGTGGCACTTCCGTTCCATCGTTTAATTTTTTCTATGACGTCAGCAATTTCAGGATATTCTTGAGCATTCAATTGTCTAATCTCATCCAAATTCATAATAGATCGAGTATGCAAGGGGAAGCTCATTTTGGAATCATACTTTAACCGCTTGAGGTCTTCATAAGAGATGAGCTCTTCGTCCTTCATTAATTCTTGAAATCGTATGCTTCTCGCCGTTACACCCATTTGATAACCTATGGTAGGGTCGAAGTCTTTTGGATTAGGATTGTTTTCTGGACCAGTACAATCAAAACCAGAGTTATTCATATTAAACACATATCCACTACTTGGATTTTCCACCATATTTAACTCACTAATCGGCTTAAATATTGGCTCCCAAAAGGTCTCACTTGTATTCCCTGGCAATACCTGTCTCCAATCATAATTTTGATTTCTTTCGGGAAACAAGCCATTGGCTAAAAATAGAATATTCCCGTCTTTATCTCCATAAATAAAATTCAAGCTAGGCAATTGTTGCATATCAATGGCCGCCTTATATTCTTCAATATTTTTTGCTTTATTCATTTTATATTGTTGTTCAGCGGCACCTATTACTTGATTTGCTGGGAAACGGATGGCATAGTATCCCGATTTATTTTTGATTACCGTTCCATACTTGCATTCATAAAAGGTTCGGGAAATGGGTAAGCGGATACCCGCCACTTTTACTTTAATCTTAAGTTTCCTTTCTTCAAGTTCTAACCACTCATCATCATATTTGTAGAAATTCTTTTTTTCTGGATGCATTTCTAATGCATAGACGTCGTCAAGGTCATCATAGTTTACTGTATGTGTCCAACCAAGATGAGAGTTGGTTCCTATAAACGGAACAATGCCCGCTGCAAAAGTAGCTCCATGAAATTGCCATCCCTCGTCGCTATTAATTTGAACTTCGTACCATGCAGCAAAACCTTCGAGGGGTTGGTGCGAGTTTGCAATCATGTAGGTTTTATCTTCTAAGGTTTTATGCGGAGCAATAGCAAAGCCATTCGAACCAGCAGGAAGTGAATATCGGGTGTAAATTCCTAACTTGTTTTCAAACATTCTGATGATATCATCTTGGACCATCGAGATCAAACTGAGGTTTAGTAGGTAAGTTTCAATGATATCGTGTGTAGTAATCGGGAAGAGTTTTCGGTGCCGTATTTCTTTAGGGTGTGTTGCAGCATATTGGTTAACTCCTGCGGTATAGGCTTCGATTATTTTTTTAAAATCACTTGAAAAGCTCGTATCGTACAACTCCGAGACAGTTTTCTCAGCATGCACAATAAAACTTAATGCATCCAGTATTGCTCCCTCTTTACCTGTCACTGAGCCGAGCATCTGCTCACTTCCTAAGAGAGATTCTTGGACATCATAAAAATTATCTTCGCACTGCACCCATGCCAGCGCATAAGCAGCTTCGGCATCCGTTTTTGAATAGATATAAGGGACACCAAATTCATCGCGGAGGATGAGAATGTTTTCCGTATTGACATCTTGCGCAAACATTGCATTGAATGCGCAAAAGACCGTAAGTAAACTAAGTAGAAATTTCATTAATGCTGATTTATTTTTGGATGGTTTTAAAAATTATGCTTAGTAGTTTACCAAACTATTTAATGCCACAGCTGGGTAGGTTTTTTTTATTAGGGGCTCAGCTTCTAAGAAACTTAGATTGACTAAGAAACTGAAGGAATGTATTTTTGCTCCCTGACGCTCAAGAAGCTGTGCCGCAGCGATGGCCGTACCTCCAGTTGCCAACAAATCATCATGGACCATAACCTTCCAGTTTTTTTGCACATGGCCTTTGTGAATTTCTATAGAGGCTTTTCCGTATTCTAAATCGTAATAAATTTCATCTGTAGCGCCTGGAAGTTTCCCTTTCTTTCGTAAGGGTATGAATGGGACGTTAAGGTGATGAGCCAATAAGGTCCCAAACCAAAAACCTCTGCTTTCAATAGCAGCTATAGCATCTGGTTTTTCCTCAATCGTATTTGCCAAAGCCGTAACTACTTTTTTTGTCAGCTCAGGGTAAAGCAAGACAGTGGTTAAATCTTTAAAAACAATTCCGTCCTTAGGAAAGTCGACAACATCTCTTATTATTTCTTTAAGTTCTTGTTCTAAACTCATTTTTCGAAGCTTAAGTAGGGGGTTATTTTAAGAATAGTTTCCTCATCAATTAGTTGATTATCGCTAAAGTCATCCAAATCACTAATTTGACCATGGGCCTTGATGTAATTCAAAATGATATTTGCTAAATCTCCGCTAATATACGGATGGCTTTTTAATTCATACCAACTTGCTGTATGGACTTTTATGGGAATTATTTTTGGTGATAATGTTAGTTGATCGCTTATACTTAAATAAACTTTATCATCTATACCATAAACCTCTTTTAGCTGCTTTATATTCTTAAATCCACCAAGAAGTTTTCTATACTTGATAATCCGTGAGGCATACACAGGGCCGATACCTTTAACTTTAGTAAGCCTTGAGGAGTCTGCTGTGTTAAGTTCTATTTTAACATAATCCTCAGGTTTATTTTTTTCTGCACGGACATATGTGGACTTTGAACCATCGTAAATTTTGGCTTTCCAATTAGATTTATTCAGGTTCATGGTTTCTATTTGAATATAATCAGCTAACTTATCATATCGTTCTTGGCTCATTCCATAAACTGTCAGCAAATCTTCAGGTACTTTAAAACGACCACCTTTCGATCGGTAATTGATCAATATTGTTACAATACTTTCCTTTATTCCTAACAGTATAAGATCTTCTTTACTTGCGGTGTTTGGATCAAATGGAAAAAGTTGTGTGAGCGTTTTTTCTTGTCTCGCTTCGGGTATTGGATCATCCATTGAGGATGGAGTGAAATGAGCAAACAAGTGCGTGTTGTCCTCAGGAATCTCCGCTGCAGGAAGAGTTAATATATAAACACGGGGTATTATAAAAACAAAGAGGATAAGTAGCACTAAGCTTATTATCCCCTTTTGTTCATTATTTGATAAATTAAAATACTCCTTTACAAGGTCATTCATTTTTATTTTTAATCGCAGTTAAGTAGTTCGCAAGTTCTTCTTTTACTTTAGGAAACAAAATGAGTAGGCCGATCATATTGGGAACCATCATTCCGAAAATCATTGCATCAGAGAAGTCTAAGACATTACCCATTTTTGCTGCAGAACCAATAACCACAAATACGCAAAACATGATCTTGTACGTCATTTCAATCGAACGGCCTTTACCAAATAGGAAAGTCCAAGATTGTAAGCCATAGTAAGACCATGAAATCATTGTAGAGAAGGCAAACAGAATCACTGCGATGGTTAATGCATAGGATGAATTCGGTATATTTTTTTCGAAAACATAGCTTGTTAAATCCACTCCGGACAACATTTGATTTGTTCCAGTAATCAAAGTAGCCCCATCTGTGCCACCAAATTGATAGAGTCCTTCTAAGTTACCAATTACAATAACTAATGCAGTTATTGTACAAACCACCACAGTATCGATAAATGGCTCTAACAATGCTACTAAACCCTCGCTCGCAGGATATTTAGTCTTTACCGCAGAGTGCGCAATCGCGGCAGAACCCACACCTGCTTCATTGGAAAATGCAGCTCTTTTAAATCCTTGGACTAATACTCCTAGGACACCACCTGTAATTGCAGTGGGTGAGAAGGCCTTGACAATGATTGTGCTAATGGCCTCGGGAATCAGGGTGTAATTCATAAAAATCACAACTAAGGCTGCTCCTACATAGATTAATGCCATAAAAGGAACAATTTTTTCTGTCACCTGCGCAATTCGTTTTATTCCACCAATAATTACAATTCCAACAAAAATTGCCATTACAATGCCAAACAACCATCCTTTGCCTTGAATAAAACTTTCAGATCCACCAGTAACAGATTGAAAAATCTCAAAGGCTTGATTAGCTTGGAACATGTTTCCACCTCCAAAAGAACCACCAATACATAAAATAGCAAAGGCAATAGCGAGAATCTTGCCCAGTCCGCCTAGTCCTTTTTCTTGAAGTCCTTTTTTAAGGTAGTACATCGGACCACCATAAATTTTTCCATCTTCACCAACTTCCCTATACTTTACACCAAGGGTGCACTCCACAAATTTGGAGGACATACCGATTAAGCCAGCTAGTATCATCCAAAAAGTTGCGCCCGCTCCACCGATCACAACTGCAACGGCCACACCTGCTATATTTCCTAAGCCGACTGTCGCACTTAAGGCAGCAGTTAATGCCTGAAAATGAGTCACCTCTCCTTCGGTACCCTCAATTCTTAATGTGTCTGGATTGTCGTGTTCGCTGACATTGGTTTGACTCTCGTCTACTTCAACATGCTCATAATCACCCCTTACGGTTTTTAGGGAAATAGGTAATAATCTAATGTTTGGAAATCCGAAATATAAGGTGAAGAAAGTGGCTCCAACAATTAATGGAATGAGCACCCAGAAGAGTCCGACTTCATCAGTTATTGGGATTTGCCAAAAAATAATTTTTACAAACCAACCCGTAGCGTTACCAAATATTTGATCTATTTTTTCATCTAAGCCCATTGAACCTTGCTGAGCAAATACGCTTAAGGAAATCAATAAACTGCTAAAAAGAGTAAGCATTTTTTTCATAAAATATGTGATTTCACGCTAAAGTAAATAAAAAATTTAAGCAAAAGCGATTTAATGATTAAACTTCTAATTGCAGCCCGTCATATGCCGCAATTACGTGAGTAGGTAGCTTTTTTTGTATGTCGATGTGTCGATCAAAACGATGGGATATGTGGATGAGATAAGCTTTCTCAACTTTCATTTCATCAATGAAAGCTAAGGCCTCTTCTAGGTTGAAATGGCTGTAATGGGGTTCTTCCCGAACTGCATTAATTACCAGTATTTTGCTGCCTTTTATTTTCTTCTTCGATTCTTCACTAACTGTTTTACCATCAGTGATGTATGTGAAATCATCAATTCTAAAACTTGTAATGGGCATTTTGCCGTGAAGGACTTCGATCGGTGTTATAGTTTTACCAAACAACTCAAAAGGCTCTTCATCGAAAGTGTTGAGGAGTAGATTAGGCGTGCCGGGATACTTATTTTCTGCAAAGGCATAGGCAAACATATTGGTAATCATATTGGATGCTAGTGCGTCGGCATAAACGGGCATATCTTTTCCTTGGGAAAAATTAAAAGCTCTTAACTCGTCCAATCCTCCAATATGATCAAAATGTGAGTGAGTGATTAAAACCGCATCCAATTGTGTGACACTTTCTCTCAACATCTGCTGACGGAAATCGGTACCAACATCGATAACTACTTTTTTATCCCCCCATTCTAACAAAACGGCACAACGTAATCGCTTATCTCGCCAATCCGAAGAGGTGCAAACTATGCATTTGCATGCGATGAGTGGAACGCCACTAGATGTGCCTGTGCCTAAAAATGTAACTTTCATGGATGCTTAGAGTTGTGGTACTAAGATATGAATTAGCGGAATGGTATTTACAAATTGTTAATGTTTAATGAGATTGCAGTTTAATACGATTACCTCGAATTAATCCGATAAGAATCCAAATTTGCTTAAAACCTACTCGAAAACTTCAACCATTACTAAGTTGCCATAAGCTAGCCCTAATAGTCCAGCAGCATTTGCACGATTCATACTTATTTCAAGATAGCCCGCATCATTAAACAAGGCTAAGACTTCGCCTTCAGGGACGTCACTATAGTGTTTACTTAAACTTCCAATCTTATGTTGCCTAAAGGAAATCAAGAATTGTTTGTCTCCAACAAATTCATCAAATAGTTTTTTATTTATGTTAACTACGACATTGTCAAATCCATCGATGTAAAATACTGACCCCCGAATAAGATCTGGCATGACAATAGCCTGAATATTGTTGAGTACTTTGTAAGAATTTGTTTTTACTGAGATTGCTTCAATTTGATCTCCGGTTATATGCTCAATGATTGAACCTAAGGATTGATGCAGGTCCTGAAAGGTAAACGTTTTAGTTAAATGCTCAAAAGCAAAAGCTTCAAAATCCTCATCGGGAAACATTAAACAGATTAATCCATTATCGGGTACAATAAAAAATAGTTCTTGTCTTTTTACGATTAAGAAACGACTATTTCCTTCCCGAATATTAATGCTTGCAATATGAATAGAGCCTGCAGGAAAGGTTCTTGAAGCGTTTTTTAAAATGTACGCTCCGGATAGAACATCAAAAGGTTTGATTTCATGGTTAATGTCAACTATAATTATATCTTTGTTTGCATGGTATAGCTGACCTTTAAGTGCACCTACGAAGTGGTCTTTTGTTCCATAATCAGATGTCAGGCTTACTAAGGGCATGAATAAAATTAATTAACTAACCCACCAAAATTAATCATTTGAGCGAAATAACCATTAAAATAGAGCAAGTTAATCCGATAGATTTTTTCGGTGTTAATAATTCGAAGTTAAATGTACTTAAAAAAAAGTTTCCATTACTAAAAGTTGTCAGTCGAGGTACGAAAGTAAAAGCTGCAGGAAGTGACGAGGAGTTGGCTCTTTTTGAAGAAAAGGTTGAAATTCTTTTAAAGTTTTTAGAAAAGTATGGCAAGCTTACTACGCTTGATATCGATGAGCTTTTAAATGACTCTGAAAAAGTTGCGGAATCATTGCCAGCGGATAATAGGAATGTTCTGGTTTATGGAGCTAATGGTAATATTGTCCGTGCTCGAACAGCTAACCAAAAGAAGTTAGTGGAATCTAGTGAGCAAAATGATATCGTTTTTGCTGTAGGGCCAGCGGGAACCGGCAAAACCTATACTGCAGTTGCACTTGCTGTTCGTGCTTTAAAAGACAAACAGGTTAAACGAATTATTTTAACTCGTCCTGCTGTGGAAGCTGGTGAGAGTCTTGGTTTTTTGCCAGGTGATTTAAAGGAGAAAATTGATCCTTATTTACGTCCCCTGTATGATGGCTTGTATGACATGATCCCAGGAGAAAAGTTATCCTACTTAATGGAGAACAGAATCATTGAAGTTGCTCCTTTGGCTTTTATGCGGGGAAGGACTTTGGATAAGGCATTTATTATTTTGGACGAGGCGCAAAACTGCACAGTTTCGCAATTGAAGATGTTCTTGACCAGAATTGGCCCAAGTGCTAAGTGTGTCATTACAGGCGACCGAACACAAATTGATTTGCCAAGAAATCAGAAGTCGGGATTAGGAGTGGCAATTAATATGCTCAAAAATATCAAGGGCATAGGAACGGTTGAATTGACAACGGCAGATGTCCTTCGTCACCGACTAGTGAGTAAAATCATTACTGCTTTTGATAAATACGCGGAGTAGGTTTTAACAAGCTATTAAAACTGGATAAAAACTATTGCACAAACTTCACTTCTTTGCTTTGACGTTATTCGCGTTACTGGGTTGAATAAAATCCCATTTATTTCCATACAAATCTTCAAAAATGGCAACAGTACCATGTGCTTCTTTTATAGGCTCGCGTATAAAAGTTACTTTTCGTCCTTGCATTTTTTTATAATCTCTCCAAAAATCATCTGTAAACAAGAAAAGGAATACTCTGCCGCCAGTTTGATTCCCTATATATTTGGCTTGCTCTTCATTGGCTGCTTTTGCCAAAAGTAAAGCACATTCTTTTGCGCCAGGAGGAGCGACTAATACCCAGCGTTTTTCAGGACTAAGAACGGTGTCTTCAATGAGTTTGAAATCAAGAATTTTGGTATAGTACTCAATCGCCTCATCATATTCTCGAACGACAATGGATAAATGGGCTAAATGTTGTTTCATAATTGAATGAATCAAGCCTTTATAGCTTTTCTTTTTGTTTAAAATGAAGAGCAAAATTTAATCCTACGTGGGTCTGAGAACCATTAAAACTCTGATAGGTACTAAAATCGGGTTCGAGTGATACGGACAAATCGTCGGTAATACTATAATCGAATAGGTGAGCATCAACAGATGCATCGACTATATTTAGGGTGTAGAATACACTGAGAAGGATAATACTCAAGTCCAAGCTTCTTTTCGCGTCTTCTCGCTTTACGTTTAAAGGATTTTGACCTGTCACCCCCTTGAAGGAGCCTGATGTATTTGGATCGTTGTCGATTTCAAGTTTATAAGCATCCGTGTACCCTTTCAAATTTTTGACATTGATACCCACCCATGTTCCAAGTGCGCCTAATCCGCCATACACAATCGGAAGCTTCCAGTATTTTTTGTTGTATATCTGGCCAGATCCAGGAAGTACTGCCGATAATAATGCAGCTTTTTTAGGGGATTGTCTTTTTATTAAAAAGACTGTGTCTTCAGGCTGTTTGAATACCTCAACATCCTCACCTTGCTCAACTTGTGCATGGCAAAAACCACCTATACATATCAGACCGAGTAAGAAGAAAAAATTACGCATACCTCTATGCTTAATTTTCTAAGAAATCACTCAATCGTTCGAGGTCATCGTCATTATGAAAGTATATCGTAATTTCGCCACTTCCATTTTGCTTAGGTTTTATCTGAACTTTTGCGCTAAGGTTACTCGCCAATCGATCTTGTAATTTTTGATAAGCTAAGGGGAGCTTCTTTGATGATGCCTTGCTTTTATCTTGCTTATTGTTTTGCTTAATTAAAGACTCGGTTTGTCTTACGGATAAGCTTTTACTTCCTATTTCTTTGAAAACATACAATTGCAAAACTATGTCGTCAATACCTGCTAAGGCTCGAGCATGCCCCATACTTATAGTTTTACTCTTAAGTCCACTTTGAATGTCGGGGGGAAGTTTTAATAAGCGCAAATAATTGGTAACTGCCGCTCTACTTTTACCCAATCGAGTGGATAAATCTTCATGCGTTAAGCTGCATTCATCAATTAGTCGTCGATAATTTAAAGCAATTTCTAAGGCATTTAAATCTTCTCGTTGAATATTTTCAATGAGCGCTATTTCCAGACTTTCTTGGTCATTGGCTTCACGCACATAGGCCGGTATATCATCGATGCCCGCCAATTTGCTTGCTCGCAATCTTCTTTCACCAGCAATTAACTGAAACTTTTGATTACTTAATTTACGTACCGTAATGGGTTGAACAACTCCATGAATCTTTATTGATTTTGCTAAATCAGTTAAGGCCTCTTCGTTAAAGTCTATTCTTGGTTGAAATGGATTGACCTCTATTTGCGTTAATGGGATTTTAACAATTGTGCCGGTTTGTTCATATTCATCTTCCGTTTTGACGCGTCCAACCTTTGTAGCATCATCATCAATGCTATTCAATAGGGCTCTAATCCCTTTTCCTAATGCTTCTTTACTCTTGCTCATTCTCTAAGTCTAATATTTTTTCATTGTCCGGAATATCCGTACGATCACTTAGCTGTAAAACCTCCCGTGCTAAGTTCATGTAATCGCGAGCGCCTGTACTATCTGCATCATACATGATAATTGGTTTTCCAAAACTCGGCGCTTCACCAATTCTGGTATTTCGATTAATTACAGTCTCGAAAACAAGATCTTGGAAGTGCTTACGAACTTCTTCTAATACTTGATTAGATAGGCGCAATCGTTGGTCATACATAGTTAGGAGAATCCCCTCAATTTCTAATCCAGGATTAATACGATTCTGAACAATTTTTATTGTGTTCAACAACTTGCCTAGACCTTCTAATGCAAAATATTCACATTGTACAGGCACGATAACTGAATCTGCCGCTGCAAGTGAGTTTACCGTAATTAGACCAAGTGAAGGAGAGCAGTCAATAATAATGAAATCGTAGCTTCCCACTAAATCTTGTAAAACCCCTTTAAGCACTTTATCCCGACTAGGATGGTTGATAAGTTCTATTTCTGCACCCACTAGATCCAAATTGGCAGGTAAAATATCCAAATTGGGTGTTTCAGTTTTAAGGATAATGTCTTTAGCTCTTTTGTCTCCGACCATACATTCATAGATGCTCGTGGTAATATTGTTCGGATCAAAGCCACAACCGGAGGTGCTATTCGCCTGTGGATCAGCATCAACAAGTAAGGTCTTATATTCAAGAACCCCAAGGCAAGCCGCAAGGTTAATGGCAGAAGATGTTTTCCCTACACCACCTTTTTGATTTGCAAAACTGATTATTCTCGCACTCATATATTATAATTCTATAGTTTTTCCAATTGATGGTAACATTAGCTCCATATCGTGTTTGCTGAAACTTTTTATTGCTTCTTTATGATTTATTTTAATGAAACCAAATGTGTCATAATGCACACCAATTACCCGGTCACATTTAACAAATTCAGCCGCTAGTATTGCATCATTTATTCCCATAGTGAAATTATCTCCGATGGGTAAAATGCAAAAATGTAAATTTTTTGAAGTTAAAGGTATTAGTTTCATATCCATGTGTAATGCGGTATCTCCCGCATAATAAAAATCACCTTGACTCGTGGTGAATACAAATCCGGCAGGATTCCCACCATAACTACCATCGGGCAATTCACTTGAATGTATGGCATTGACCATTTTAACACTGCCAAAATCAAATTTCCAAGTACCGCCGTGGTTCATCGGGTGCGCATTTTCAATACCTTGTTTACCCAGCCAAGTGTAAATTTCAAAGTTAGCAACAACTGTTGCTTCCGTCCGCTTAGCGATACTTACAGCATCAGCAACATGGTCGAAGTGGCCATGAGATAAGAAAATGAAATCTGCTTCAATCTCATCTACATTAATCTCCGAAGCCAATTCATTGTCTGAAATAAATGGATCAAATAAGAGTTTGTAACCATTCACTTCAATACCAAAACATGCATGTCCGAAGTATGTAAATTTCATTTAAAATAAAAATTTAATCGATAAACAAAGATAAGTATTTTCAAAAGGTACCAAGACCTAATCCCATTTAGTAATTAACGTTTTGCAAACAATTTCTAGGGGAATACTTATTTTGCATAAGATTAATTAAATTTACCAATCATGAGGCATTTTACCTTGTTTTTATGGATTGGTTTATCCACATTTTATAGCTGTACACTAGAGGAACCTTCGGCGCATAAAATTTTCAAGTATAACCAAGCATCTGGGATCACTTCCTTGGATCCAGCTTTTGCAAAAAATCAGGCCAATATTTGGGCTGTAACTCAATTCTATAATGGATTGGTTCAGCTGGATAGTAATATGATGATAAGGCCTTGTCTAGCCAAATCATGGGTCTTTAGTGAAGATGGCTTGCAAATCACTTTTAAACTAAGAACTGATGTAAGTTTTCATCAAAATGAAGTATTTGAAGGTTCCACGAGATTTCTCAATGCGCATGATGTAGTGTATAGTTTCAATCGCATTATTGATGAGAAGGTCGCTTCTCCAGGTTCGTGGATATTCAATAATAAAGTAGATCGCACCGTACCATTTATAGCCATAAATGATAGCACCTTTCGGTTAAATTTAAAGCAATCTTTTGCTCCAATACTAGGGATTTTAAGTATGCCTTATTGTTTTGTAGTGCCCAAAGAGGCAATAGCTAAATATGGAAAGGATTTCAGAGCAAATCCCATAGGCACTGGGCCTTTTATTTTTAAAGTATGGGAAGAGGGTACTGCGCTTGTTGGCTTGAAAAATGAGAACTATTTTGAACGAGATGATAGGAGTCAATTGCTTCCCTACTTGGATGGTTTCAAGGTGAGTTTCATGGAAAGCAAGAAAATGGAGTTTCTAAGTTTTATGAAAGGAGACTTAGATCTACTTTCTGGTGTCGATAAAAGTTTTGTAAATGATATACTGGATGAAAATGCATCACTGAAAAAGAAGTGGGAAGCTCAATTGAACTTATTCAAGGCACCGTTTTTGAATACTGAATATTTAGGGTTCAATACTACCGGGAAGGATAAATGGGCTAAGCTAAAAGCGTTTCGGCAAGCCGTAAATTATTGTTACGATAAAGAAAATATGATTAAGTACTTGCGAAAAGGAGTAGGGTTTCCTGCGGTGAATGGTTTTATTCCAAAAGGACTTCCGCCTTATGCCAATAGAGAATCAAAGGGGTATAATTATAATCCAGAAAAGGCTGCAATCTTATTGCAAGAAATTGATTATCAAGGACAAGAAGTGGTTTTAAACACCAATGAAACCTATAAGGATATGGCACTTTTTATTGCCAATGAAGCTGAAAAAGTAGGACTAAATTTAAAAGTTGAAGTGGTTCAACCCTCCCTCTTAAGAGAGTGGATGGTGAGCGGTCAAGTAGATTTTTTTAGGGGAAGCTGGATTGCTGACTACCCAGATGCCGAAAATTATTTAAGTTTGTTTTATAGTGGAAATGGAGCTCCACCGAATTACACTCGATTTGCCAATGAAAATTTTGATCAACTTTACGAAGAAGCATTTGCCATCGGTGAATTGGAAGATCGACTTTCGCTCTATGAAAAGATGGATAGCATTCTTATTGAAGAGGCTCCTGTGGTGTTTTTGTATTATGATGAATTGATAAGATTAACCCATAAAAATATCCAAGGGGTAAAACCCAATGCTTTTAATGCTTTGGACTTGAAACTAGTTAAAAAATACTAAGATGAATTTCGCAGATTATCCTTTTGCCGAAAATATTGCCAACTCATTAACTCATGGAGTAGGGGTCCTAATTTTTATGGTTTTATGTCCAATGCTAATTGCCACAGCCGTGCTTACTTCATATCAGCGCAAAATCTCGGGAGCAGTGATTTTTTCTTTCGGCTTACTAGCTGTCTATTTGTCCTCAACATTATTCCATGCGATGCCAGATAAAGTGACTAGAGATATTTTACATTATTTTGATTTGTTTTCTATTTACTTACTTATTTCAGGCACCTACACACCGTTTTTACTCATTTATTTTAGAAGCAAACTTGGAAAATTCTTATTAGTATCGGTATGGGTACTAACGGTTATAGGGATTACTATGCAATTGGTAAGTGAAAATATTCCTTTCTTCTATACTTTTTTGGTATATATTGGTATGGGTTGGATTGGCTTGTTCCTAATTAAACCTGCTATTCTTAAATTGAAACCTATGGTTTTGTTTCTTCTACTTGGAGGAGGAATTGCCTATACGGCTGGCACATATTTTATTTACCATGATCAGGAAGTGTGGTATTATCATGCGGTCTGGCACATCTTTGTTCTAGCCGGAAGTATATCGCACTTTTGGGCAGTATACCTAGCGCTTAAAGATAAGGTCAGGAATTAATTTAATCGTTTGAATTTGGAAATTTTCTTTTCAAGTCTGTTACAGAATTTAGAACTTTTGCTTCCAGATCCTTTTTGTATTTTTCTAAATGGCTTCCAATTTCTTCATCAAAGGCCCCAATAATCTGAGCAGCGAGTATTCCAGCATTCTTAGCTCCATTCAATGCCACGGTTGCAACAGGCACCCCCCCTGGCATTTGTAAGATGGATAAAATTGAATCCCAACCATCAATAGAATTACTACTTTTAATTGGAACCCCTATGACAGGTAAAGTAGTTAAAGAAGCTACCATTCCGGGTAAATGAGCTGCACCACCAGCTCCAGCAATAATTGTTTTAATTCCTCTTGACTTAGCATTTTCAGCATAGTCAAACATGCGCGCTGGGGTTCGGTGCGCAGAAACTACTGTAAGTTCATAAGCAACACCTAGTTCATCCAAAACAGTTGCCGCATCTTTCATGATTGGTAAATCGCTATCACTTCCCATTATTATTCCGACCATCTCAATATTGTTTTTTGTTTAAACCCCTTCTCGGGTATAAATTTAGCTATTTTAAGTTACACTGATCACTAGTACCTCTTCTTTTACCTGTTGAATTTTCGATAGTACTTCCTCCATGCTTGAACCTACAACACTTACATGTCCCATTTTTCGACCAGGTTTAGTGATTGCTTTACCATAAAGATGAACGTATACATTCTCCAAGCCACTTATTTTTTCAATTCCCTGATAAGATACCTTTCCTAAATGCCCTTCACTGCCTACTAGATTAATCATGGCCGAAGCAGGATAACTCTTTGTACTTCCAAGTGGTAATCCAAGGAGTATACGAAGGTGTTGGTCAAATTGAGAAGAAATACTTGCCTCAATAGTGTGATGTCCGCTGTTGTGTGCTCGTGGAGCAGTTTCATTGACTAGAATTTCACCTGCTTTACTTAAAAACAATTCTACTGCAAAAATTCCGGGTGATTGTAATCCATCACAAACCTGTTGCGCCAGTTGCTGCGCTTTAGCTTTTTGTCGCTCGTCTAACTGAGCGGGTGCTATTAAGTAATCCACCAGATTATATACGGGATCAAAAACTAACTCTACAACGGGATAAGTCACTGAATTCCCATATTGGTCTCTAGCTACAATTACCGATACTTCTTTGTCTATATCAACGCTTTTTTCTAATACTGATGGGACGTCAAAAGCCTTGTAAAAATCTTCCTTGGTTTTTATTGAAAGGACTCCTTTGCCATCATATCCATCTTTTCTTGCTTTCTGAAAGAAAGGTAAAAAAGATTCATGCTCATTCAGCTCAGCGCTATTTTCTACTAAGCGAAACAAAGAACTTTGAATTCCATAATCGATGTAAAACTGTTTTTGAAGGCCTTTATCTTTTATGGTTTCGATCGCTCTGGCGCTGGGAATAACTTTCACTCCTTCTGCTTCCAGTTTGCGCAAAGCATCCGTATTTACGTGCTCTATTTCTATAGTTACTACATCCAAGTTTTTCCCAAAGGCATAAACTGCGTCAAAATCTTTAAAATCTCCTTGGGTAAAGTAGGGCGTAAGATGCGCACAAGGAGCATTTTCTGAAGGATCTAAGACATGAATTTGAACGTCATATCGCAATGCATTTTCAATAAACATCCTGCCCAATTGGCCGCCCCCTAGAATTCCTATACTTGTTGCTAATGGAAAAGAATTATTTATCATAGCGTAAAAGTAAAAAGTATTGAGCAAAAAAGCTAAATTTTATTAGCTTCGTGGGTATGAAAAAGCATTATCTGCAAGTACAGCGGACCGCTCGATATTTTTTGTCAGGTCAAATTAATGATAAAATTAAACAGGTTCTTGTTGTGCTGCATGGCTATGCGCAAAATGCGGATGATTTTTTGGAGGCATTTGCTTCCCTCCAAGATGAACATACTTTAATTGTTGCTCCCGAGGGTTTATCCAAGTTTTATTGGAAAGATTTCTCTTCCAATCCTAGTTCAAGCTGGATGACAAGTTTAGAAAGGGAAAATGAGATATTGGACACGATGCATTATCTGGAAAGCGTGTTGCAAGAAGTGCAAAGTCAGTTGCCAATGAAAGGGGTTACCTATGCATGCTTAGGTTTTTCTCAAGGTGCTGCAACTGCGAGCAGATTGTGCTGCAATCGATGGATTACATTTTCTAAGCTCTTTCTCTATGGAGGTGCTCCTGCTCATGATTTAAATTGGAATGCTCTTCCTAAAGACTTGAGTTTTCACCTGATTTATGGAGATCAAGATGTATTTGTTAGTAAATCTCAAGTGGAAAAGGTGCAAACAATGATAAAATCCAAACAATTTACTGCTCACTCTTATCCCTATCAGGGAAAACACAAAATTGAAAATGAAGGGCTTCAATGGATAAAAGAAATCTTGTCGTAAATCAAGAATTTCATCAAGCAAACGGACAAAATCTATTTTGATAAAAAACCTAAAGAATAACGAAGGAGAAGTTGAATAAATTCGTCTAAATAAATAGTAATGAAAGATTCAGATAGTTTTTTATGCGACAATACAAATAATTGAATGTAGAATCAATATATCAAGAGCACAAGGACTTAGTGTATAATTTAGCTTTGAGTTACACCCAAAATCCAGAGGATGCCGAAGAAATTACCCAAGATGTTTTTGTCGCAGTATATGAGCATTCTAATAAATTTAAGCACGAATCTAAACTCTCGACTTGGCTTTACAGAATTACGATTAATAAATGTTTAGATTTTATTAAAGCTAAAAAGGCTCAAAAAAGATTTGCTTTTATTACTTCGTTATTTGACCCGATCAGCTCGGTACTTATTCATGATCCAATGCATTTTGACCATCCCGGAGTTCTTGCGGAAAGAAAAGAGGAGCTCCAAAGAATATTTACTTGCATTAATAAATTATCTCATAATCAAAAAACTGTCTTGATATTAAGTAAAATCGACAAAATTCCACACGATGAAATAGGGCAGATAATGCAGCTGAGCAGAAAGGCTGTTGAATCGCTTATTCAACGGGCAAAATCTAATTTGATCAAAAACTTAAAGAATAACGAAGGAGAAGTTGAATAAATTCGTCTAAATAAATAGTAATGAAAGAAACGGATAGTTTTATATACGAGGATGCTTTAGCATCGATTGAAAAGGTGGATGCTTCCCCCTACTTACTGAGTCGCATTAGGCAAAGACTAAAAAATAGAGATGTTCTAAGCAAATCTCAGAAATGGTTTGTAATGCTGTCTTTTTTGGTCTTACTTGCAGTAAATGTTGTTGCTATAAATTTGCTTGATAAGTTTACATTTCAATTTCAGCAAATAAATGAATTCGCGTATTTACTCCCTCAAAATAATTTATATTAAGATGAATAAATCGAAGTCTATATTAATTTTTGCTTTTTTATTGCTGTGTTTAAATGCTGTGTTACTAACATTTATCTTTTTCAAAAAGCCGCATGCTCGAAATCATGGAGGCCCTAAAAATGAAATTATTGAACGCTTAAATTTCGATAAGGAACAGGTTCTTGCTTATGAGCTGCTTATTGAAACCCATAGGCATGATGTGCAAGGCTTAAACCAATTGATTCGTGATTTAAAGGGAGAGATGTATAGCACCTTGCACCAAGAGAATGAAAAAGTCAGCGCGGGCATTCTTCAAATAATCGGTGAAAAGCAAATGGAGATGGAAGAGGTTCACTTCAATCACTTTATCGACTTGAAAGAAATTTGTAGGGAAGATCAAATGGATGAGTTTAAAAAGCTCGAAAAGGATTTGGTCAATCTGTTTGGCGCTAAAAAGCCGCACAGATAATCAAAAAATGCTTTAGCTAGATTATATTCTGTGCCTTCTGTGGGCATCAGCCTAGGAATTTTTAATAACTTTAAAGTAAACTATTCATTATGTCCGACGCACCTCAATTTAAATCCTTGGCTGAATTCTATCCATATTATTTAAGTGAACACAGCTTAAAGAGTACCAGAACTTCACATTTTATCGGCACTACTTTATTCTTCGTTATTCTAATCCTTGCGGTAAAAAATGGTCAATACAGCTTACTTTGGTTTTTGCCTATAGCAGGATATGGTTTTGCTTGGTTCGGTCATTTCTTTTTAGAAAAGAATAAGCCGGCGACTTTTAAATACCCCTTGTATAGTTTAATATCCGATTTTATCATGTTTTGGCACATGCTCACTTTTCAAATTAACGGAAAAATGGAAGAGGCGATGCAGAAGTATCCGAAAGCTTAGGCTCGAAAACTAATACAGATAGAATTAATACTTTTCCGAAATTCATTCAATCTAACATTTGCAGCCGTTTTTTATTGGCAAATAATTCGGTGATAATTCTTAAATTTGCGATTCTACAAAAAGGCGGGAAACTTATTTTTTCTCCGCTTGTTTACCTAATAAAGAATAAAACAACATCCATGAAAGAAGTATTTATAGTCAGTATGGTACGAACACCAAACGGAAGTTTTGGTGGAGGCTTAGCCTCTCTCAAAGCCATAGATTTGGGCGCAATTGTGATCAAAGAGGCAGTTAGTCGAGCGGGAATTGACCCAACTCAGGTTGGAGAAGTATTTATGGGGAATGTACTGCAGGCAAACACTGGTCAGGCTCCAGCGCGTCAAGCAGCCATCAAGGCGGGAATCCCCTATGAGGTGCCTTGCACTGCTGTCAATAAGGTATGTGCCTCTGGAATGAAAGCAATAATGTTTGGTGCACAAGCCATTGCACTAGGCGATCAGGATGTTGTCGTGTGTGGTGGGATGGAGAGCATGAGTAATGCGCCTTTTATGGTAGAGAAAGCTCGATTTGGTATTAAGTATGGCAATCAGACCTTTATCGATACTATTGTGCGAGATGGTTTGCAAGATCCATACAATGGAGATATGATGGGTGTGTGTGGGGATATATGTGCTACAAAACACGAATTTTCAAGAGAAGATCAAGATGCGTATGCTATTGAATCATATAAACGTGCTGCAGCAGCCACAGAAAACGGATGGTTTAAAGATGAAATTTTTCCAGTAGAAATTCCACAACGAAGAGGAGATCCTAAAGTTGTGGATACGGATGAGGATTTTTCAAAAGTGAGTTATGATAAAGTGCCTAATTTAAGACCAGCCTTCGGAAAGGATGGAACGGTTACTGCTGCCAATGCTTCAAATTTAAATGATGGGGCAGCTGCTTTGGTGCTTATGAGTAAAGAGAAGATGGATGAGTTAGGTGTAAAACCTATCGCTAAGATTCTAAGTTATGCGGATGCAGCTCAAGAACCAGTTGAGTTTACTACAACTCCTTCTTTGGCAATACCGAAAGCATTGGATAAGGCAGGTTTGATTATTGAAAATATTGACTTGTTTGAAATTAATGAAGCGTTTTCGGTAGTGGCATTAGCCAATATGAAAATTTTAAATCTTTCACACGAACAAACGAATGTATTTGGTGGTGGGGTTTCAATTGGCCATCCAATTGGTGTATCGGGAGCAAGAATCATGTGTACCTTAATTTCTGCCTTACGCGTGAAGGGGAAATCAAAGGGCGCTGCGGGTATTTGTAATGGGGGTGGAGGTGCAAGTGCAATGGTTATTGAACTTGCTTAAACGCTGTAAAGTAAATTAGTTCTTAATGTCAAGAAGAAATCCTACTTGACAGTTTTATAAAAAAAACCTTAACTTTCAAAAAAATAAATTTATGTATAAACGTTTACTTGCTGTTGTTTTGGTTTCTACTATCTCTCTCGGAGTATTTAGAAGCATCTCTTATTCCAATAGAAATTTTGCTCCCGTAGCCAATACCAATGCTCCCGGTGAAAATTCTTGCGCTAAATCTGGTTGCCACAGTACTTTTGGTCTCCAAGAAAATTTAGAAGACCGGTTAAGCGTTTTGGTCGATGGAGCCAATATGGACGCTAATTTTGAGTATAGTCCCGGAAGCACCTACAATATGCAATTATCTATTCAAAATCCAAAAGCGCGCAATGGCTTTTCATTGACGGTCTTAAACCAGGCTGGCGAAATGGCCGGGAATTTGTCGACTAGTTCAAATGATGCACAGGTCAATAATGGTCCTGGCGGAAAAAAATATGTGGGTCATACAAACTCCTTAGGGGTCAGTTCATGGGATTTTGAATGGACAGCTCCTTCAGACTCACAAGTGTTAACAGTATTTAGTATCGCTAATCTCAGCAATAACAATGGATTTGTAACTGGCGATTCTGTTCTCACCAAAACATTTACGTTTACCGCAATGGCAGATACGACTAGCGATACAACAGCTACTGGAATTCGTTCCAATCTTTTGAGTAATTCTATTGAAGTGATAAGTCCTTTATCAGTTAATGGAGTCGTCTTTAATATTGATGTGCTGGATGCCAATTATTTTGATTTTGCAATCTACAACTCCATAGGACAGCTCATGGAAAATGAAAATTTCTTCCTTCATGGAGGAAAGCAGCAATTAAGCATACCATTTGTTGGCGAGAAAGGGATTTATTTCTTACGAGTGATAAGTGAAGGCAAAGAAAGCATACACCGTTTCGTTAATTAATGGAAATTATCTTTAAGATATTAAATGCCAGCATTATTCCTTTTTGGATTTTGCTGGCATTTTTTGTAAAAAGTAAACTCACCCAACGCTTGCTTTTTACACATTTTATCCATTTAGCTTTATCAGTATTTTATCTGGTGTTTATTATTTGGGGGATGTTTGAAAATGCCGGAGATGATGTGGGCATGGATAGTATGCAACACCTTCGTAATGGCTTCTTGAATGATAAAGTATTGCTCGCAGCTTGGGCACATTACTTAATATTTGACTTATTCGTAGGCACATGGATTGCTAAAAAATGCTTGGAAGAAAACATCACGAATTGGATTAAATGGCCCTCTTTATTTTTAACATTAATGCTTGGACCGGTTGGATTTTTGTTATTCAGTATACTAAGAAAAAATATTAATAAGAATAAAGTGTAAAGCTTCTAGTATGGGTAGTTTACCTCAGGTAATATCAACAAATACTTGTTACTAGGTGCTTAGAAATGGCACAAAAACAGGTGTTTCTTTTTTATATTGCTCATAAGCAGCATCCCCTTCTTTTGCTTTTTCGAGCATAGGAACTCCGGATACATATCGGAGCAGAATAGTAATTGTTAGCGCACTTATTAGGCCATAAACAAAGGATACTTCTGACCAAGTAAAAAAGGCGATACCCCACCAATAGAGCGCTTCACCAAAGTAATTGGGGTGTCTGCTATAACTCCACATACCAGTTTTCATTAAGCCATTTGGATTCTTTTTTTTGAAAACACTCTTTTGAAAATCAGCGATACTTTCTATGAAAAGACCGAGTAGCGAAATTAGTCCACCTAGCCATCTTGTAGCCTGCGCATCTATGGGACTTTGCAAAGTGGAAGGAGTTAAAGAGGCATTTACTCTAATCATATAGGCAATAATAGGTAAAGCAATAAGAAACATGAAGAATCCTTGCAGGAGGTATATTTGTAAAAAGCTTCTCCACCATTCGGTTTTACCCCATTCTTTTCGCCAATTTTGGTATCGAAAATCCTCTGCTTTCCCATAATTCTTAACTAGAATATGAACGCTTAATCGCACGGCCCAGAGGCAAACGATAAATAATAAAACAAGCTTGCCCGTATTGAATTGACTTGAACGTAATGCAAAAAACAAGGATATGATTGCAAATCCTAATCCCCAGAAAACGTCCATGAAGTCATTGCGTTTTAATAATCGAGACAATATATACATTGAGCTGACACATGCAAGAGCAAGTAGGATTGATTCTAACCAAGGATTCATTGATAACTTTTGTTCAAGGTAAACAAACTTTTTGATATCACTTTGGTGTTATTAATTTAGATTTTATGAAGTATCTTTAAGAATACCAATCATGGCAAGGGAAATAGACATATTAGTTTTATCTGACTTACACCTAGGCACAAATCAGTGCAGAGCGGGAAGATTGTATAAATACCTTAAATCGGTTAAACCTAAGATGTTGATTTTAAACGGGGATATCATTGATATATGGTTGCTGGATTTTAAAAAATGGCCGAAAAAACATACCAAAGTTTTGGCTTATATATTTAACTTAATGACTGCTAATATTCCAATTTATTACTTACCCGGCAACCATGACGACCACTTGAAGCAGTTTGATGGCTTATCATTTAATAATTTCAAAATTCAGAATGAGCTTATTTTGGACTTGGATGGTCGAAAGACTTGGTTTATGCATGGAGATAAGCATGATAAATCGGTTAATGGGACAAAACGGGATCTAGCCATTCAAGCAGGCAAAGCATTTGATTCTTTTGTCGGATTCAATCGATTTATCAATGGCTGGGAAAATTTTTTAGGCGTAAAAGACAGAACAAATTTTTCAAAATCATTAAAGGATAGAACAAAGTCTGCGATTAAGAAAAATAATGATTTTGAACAGCAATATATCGAAGAAGCTGCTTTGAATAAAGTAGATACTTTAGTTTGCGGTCATGTTCACCAACCTGGAATGACTAAGGTAAGTGCTATGCAAAACAAAAGGCATGTAGATTATTTAAATAGTGGGGACTGGACTGAAAACTGTACATCCTTGGAATATGTGGATGGGAAATGGACGCTTTATCGTTATCGGTATAATTACACCAAACATGAATCTGTGCTCAAGAATGTGCGATTTACTCAAAGTGATATTTACCCCTTCCTGGAGAAGCAGGATTAATGTTGCCAGTCAATGTAATGATGGGTTAACTCAGTCGCCTGAGTAAGAATTAAGTCCTACCTGCCAATAAAAAAGACCATTTCGTATGATGAAATGGTCTTTTTTATTTCTTAAGCTGTATTCTTAAAGTTGAATTTGTTTTTCCTCTATAACCTTTCTAAGGTTGATGAGGGAATAACGCATTCTGCCAAGAGCGGTATTAATGCTTACCCCAGTCAATTCTGCAATTTCCTTGAAGCTAAAGTCGTAGTAATGCCTCAAAAGAACAACTTCTTTTTGCTCTTCTGGCAGCTCCTCTAAAAGTTTCCTTACTTTATCTTTAGACTGATCACCCATCATTAATTGTTCTGGACTCTCCTGACTTAATGGTAAAATATCAAAAATGTCGAACCCTTCTGTATTAACTACTTTTGGACTGCGTTTTGTTTTGCGGTAATGGTCAATACAAATATTATAGGAGATGCGCATAACCCACGGTAAGAACTTACCTTCTTCTTTATATTTACCAGCCTTCAATTTATTAATAACCTTGATGAAAGTGTCCTGAAAAAGATCTTCAGCGAGGTAACGGTCTTTTGTGAAAATAATGATGGAGGTGAAAACTTTTTCCTTGTGACGAGTGATTAGATGCTCTAAAGCATTTTCACTTCCAGTTAGGTACTCCCTAACTAATTCTTGATCTGTTTTGATTTTGCGCATAACTTTACTTTTACGTGATGAGTAATAATATAATTAAAAAGTAAAGTTTTATTCTATACGCTAAGGTTTGGATTCGTTTTAAAATTTACAAAGAATGTGCCAATACATAATAACCGACGCTTTCTTGTCTTTGTATTGTAATAATAAAAAAAATATTTGGAATTCATACCAATTACAAATTATAATTTCACGATTTTTGCAAAAAAATGGGTTTAAAATCTAAAATTTGCTGAAAAAAACCAAAAATACGAGTATTCAAATAAAGGGTGCAAACGTCCATAATTTGAAAAATCTAAGTGTAGATATTCCTAAAAATAAGTTGATTGTAGTTACTGGAGTGAGTGGCTCTGGAAAAACATCCCTGTGCATAGATACATTATTTGCTGAAGGTCAAAGACGTTATGTGGAAAGTCTTTCGAGTTATGCAAGGCAGTTTTTGAGTAGAATGAACAAACCAGAAGTAGAGTATATCAAAGGTTTGTGCCCAGCAATAGCAATTGACCAAAAAGTGCCTGGTGGAAATACGCGCGCCAGTGTTGGCTCATTAACTGAGATATACGATTATTTAAGAGTCCTTTTCGCTCGATTGGGCAAAACATACTCACCAATTTCAGGCAATATAGTAAAAAAAGACACGATTGAAGATGTAGTTAAATGGATTAGTCAATTGGAAGAGGAGGCTAAGATTTTAATTACTTATCCTCTCAAAGTCAAAGGAAAGTGGAAATCCGCTATGGATTTACTTCTTCAAAAAGGCTTGATTCGTATTGAAATTGACGGGGCAGTTCTTAAAATTGAACAAATACTGGATGAAGATCGATTTAAAGAGGCTGATTTAAACGTAGTTGTTGATCGCCTGGTCCTTAAGCATGAGGATGAGGATTTGAAGGGCAGATTATCCGATTCTATTCAAACTGCTTTTTTTGAAAGCCATGGGGATTGCTCGATACAAATTATAAATGGCGAAAAGAAAAGCTTTAATAATCGTTTTGAGGCGGATGGTTTACTATTTGAAGAACCTAATATCCATTATTTCAACTTTAATAGTCCATTTGGAGCATGTCCTGCTTGTGAGGGACACGGTACGGTTATCGGTATTGATGAGGATTTAGTAATACCCAATAAAAAGCTATCCATTTTTGAGGATGCAGTTGTTTGTTGGAGAGGTGAAAAGATGAGCTATTATAAAAAGGAGCTCATACGAGAAGCTGTAAAGTTTGATTTCCCTATTCACAAGCCAATTCAAGAGCTTTCTAAAAAGCAATATAATTTACTTTGGTCAGGCAATAAGCATTTTGAGGGCTTACATACCTTCTTTAAAATGTTGGAGCAAAATTCTTATAAAATTCAATATAGGGTCATGTTGTCTCGCTATAGAGGAAAGACTCAATGTAAGTCTTGCGGTGGAATGCGGCTAAAAAAAGAAACATCTTATGTAAAGGTGGCGGGTAAAAGTATTATAGAGATGCTGGCTATGCCCTTGAGTGATTTGAAAGATTTCTTTGATAATATCTCCTTGAACGCTTATGAGCAAGAAGTTTCAAAAAGGATTCTTTTTGAAATAGATAATCGATTAGGTATTTTGAATAAAATGAGCCTGGGTTATTTATCTTTAAATAGAATGGCAAACACATTGTCTGGTGGGGAAGCTCAGCGAATCAAGCTAACGAGAAGTTTGGGAAGTAACCTGACCGCTTCGATGTACATATTGGATGAGCCTAGTATTGGGTTGCATCCAAAAGATACGCTGAATTTGATAGAGGTCTTGCGGGAGCTCCGGGATTTAGGGAACACCATTGTGGTCATTGAGCATGATGAAGATGTTATTAAGTCTGCGGATTACCTGATTGATATTGGCCCAAATGCAGGGCGATTTGGGGGTGAAGTAGTTTTTGCTGGAGATCCTGAAGAACTTGAAAATTCTCAAACACTAACAGCACAATACTTAAGAGAGGAAAGAACAATTGCCTTGCCAAAGCACAGAAGAAAAGCAGTCAATCATATTTATTTGAAAGGAGCTAATCATTTTGATTTAAAGAATGTAGACATTACTATACCGCTTCAATCTTTAACCGTAGTCGCTGGTGTTAGTGGTTCGGGAAAGACCACATTGATTAAAAAAGTATTGTGTCCTGCGTTGCATCGATATTGGAATGGACAAGGTGAACGTCCTGGAGAATTTGATTCCTTGGAAGGAGATTTAAGAGCAGTTAAACATTTGGAATTAATTGATCAAAATCCATTGGGTAGAAGTAGTCGATCTAATCCGGTCACTTATACGAAAGCCTATGACCATATTCGCGATCTGTTTGCGAAGCAGACTCTAGCAAAAATAAGAGGATATAGAGCAAAAGAATTTTCATTTAATGTGGAAGGTGGTAGATGCGAAGAATGCAAAGGAGATGGAATAGTTGTTGTTGAAATGCAGTTTTTGGCAGATGTAGAGCTGGAGTGTGAATCTTGTAAAGGACGCAGATTTAAAGATGAAATACTGGAGGTGAGGTACCAAGATAAGAATATCCACGAGGTACTTGAAATGAGCATAGAGGAGTCTCTTAAATTTTTTGAAAAGCAAAAAGATATTATTGGCAAGCTTAAAGCTTTGGATGATGTAGGCTTGGGTTATGTGAAGCTAGGACAAAGCAGCAGCACCCTATCTGGTGGTGAAGCGCAGCGATTGAAGTTGGCATCTTTTTTAACCAAAGCGCAGAATCCAGAACCCATATTATTTATATTTGATGAACCCACTACAGGCCTTCATTTTGAAGATGTAAGTAAATTAATGAGCGCATTTAACGCTCTTATAGAAATCGGGCATACTGTGGTTATTATTGAGCATCATCCTGATGTAATGAAATGTGCGGACTGGCTAATTGAATTAGGTCCTGTAGGAGGAATTGAAGGAGGGTATAAGGTGTATGAAGGAGTTCCTGAGGGAATTTTTGAGGTAGCTAAATCTCCAACGAAAAAATATTTAAAAGAAAAATTGTATCATTAAAAGATCAAAACATCAATCATTTTAGTAAGTTTTTTGGAGCTTATATGCTATCCAAAGTTTCTTGTTTTCAAGGAAGTAAATGAGGCTATCCCAGATAAATAATTAGTTGCTCTCATAATTGACATCAAATCGCTTCCACCTTTTAAATTTTCGTTGAGGTCTTCCT
>CAZZMB010000010.1:0-10057 GCA_964655225.1 uncultured Chitinophagales bacterium
CTAAATACATCCAAATAAAGTAAAAGATAAAGAATACATTCTTTATTCCAAAAAACCCAACGATTAGAACACCTGTCTTATTCCATTTCAAGGCTCTAGCAATCTTAATGAAAATGTCAAGTTGAATGGTAATAAATAGATATAAGCATACCAGACTAAAACCGACCAAAGCAGCTTCAACGAAGTCAAAAAGATAAAATAGAAAACACAGCGTAGTTAAAACTAGCGAAACCTTCAAGATTAATAGGTTTGACCGATTCACTTTTTTATAAAGTCTTTAAGCGTCAGATACATGCTTGCGATAACGAAAAACAAGGTGAATATGGCAGTAAATATTTTTTCCGTACCCATGTAGTCATCCAAAAAGTATCCTATTCCCAAACCTAAAAGAATAGTAGCAATCATTTGGAATGCCATTCCCGAATACTTGAGGTATTTATTGCGACTAGACGGCTCGTTTTTGAATGCTTGGTTCATCTTTATTCGTATGTATCGACTTATTTTTGGGTGCGCCCATTTCAATTCTTCCATCAAAGATTGCCCCTTCCTCTACTACTAATTTACGGGTACTAATATCTCCTTGAATAATTGCAGATTGTTTCAAAACTAAGATCTCTTTCACCTCTATTTTGCCTTCTATTCTTCCTTGAATGTTTGCTTTTTGACATACCACATCTCCAGATATTACCCCATTACTTCCAACGACTAATTTCCCCTTGGTGAACAATGACCCGTCCAGCTTACCATCTATCCGTATACTGCCTTCAGAATTTACGTCACCTGTTATCGATGTCCCATTTTGAATCGTATTTGCAGAAAAAACATCCTTATTCACTACACGCTTATCTTCTTTTTTATCACCAAACATATCCATCAGTTTATTGTATTTATATCCATGTAATCCAGAGGATTGACTGCTTTACCATTTTGCCAGAGTTCAAAATGCAAATGAGGTTTATCTGTGGGATATCCAGAATTACCCATTAGGGCAATGACCTCTCCCCTTTGTACAAAGCTACCAACTTTTTTCAATATTACATTATTGTGCTTATAAAAAGAAACCGTATTCCTTTTATGCTGAACCCCGATTACATAACCCGTTTTCGGATTCCAATCTGCACTAAAAATAACACCCGATTCAACCGCTCGGACATTTTCCTTTTCAAGACCCGCAATATCAATTCCATATTGCTTATCCTGCTCATCAAAAAAACCAATAACAACCCCAATTGTTGGAGCAGTATAGTTTAACGGATAAGCGTCGGCTGAAGAGTTTTTATACATTCCAAGAGAAATAGACTTCTCTTCTATATTAACAAGCTTATCCTTCATTTCTTCTCGAAAATCCAACTCACTTTTCGCAACAGCATCAATATTCACATTTTCATAATCTGAGGTAGAAAGATGGTCACTTAAAAAAAAGGTGCTGTCTAATTCTCCACTTAACGCTTTTTGGAAATTTACAAGCCACAAATTTCTTTTATCCACCTGCTTTTCCAATGAATCGGTCATCATTTCCATTTCTATCAACTGGGTACGCACATCAATAGATCCTACCCCCGGCATATAATACTTTAATGGGCTAAACGCGATCACTCCAAGTACAATTACTACAACGGCAATAAAAAAAACACTTCCTAAGACATATAAATTCATTCTAGAAAGTCGCAGAGAGGTTTTTTGTTCGAAGGTATCTTCATTCAAAATGATAAGCCTATACTTAAACCTTAATTTTTGTAAAAGCGTCTTTTTATTCGTATTATTCTTATCTTTAATCATAAATTTGATGCTTCAATAATACTATTATTCTGTCCTTGAGAAAAATAAATTAGCTTAAATTGAGTTAAAACAAAGTTACTAAAGTAAAACGAATTACATTGAATTCTATTTCAAAGCAAATGCCTTTTTTTTTCATACTGTTTTTGCTCAGTGCTTGTGCTAAACAAAATGCAGGCATTGTCAAACAATCTTACCATGATTTGACCAGCCACTACAATGGCTATTTTAATGCTAATGAGCAGTTTAACACTCAAATTAAATCCTTATCGGCAGGATACATCAATAATTATGATGAAATTCTATCCTTGAACAGTTACGGTAATTTAGCAGATTTCAAAGATCAGAATGAGTCGCTAGGTATAACCATTGAAAAAGCTCGATTGAGCATTCAAACGCATCAAGAAAAAACAGAAGGTAAAAACTACCAAGCCAATGAAGACAATAGTATAAGTAATTGGAGTGATGATGCATTTTTACTAATAGGAAAAGCATATTACTTTCAAGGAGAATTAGATTCCTCCATAAATTGTTTCAGGTATATTACTGCTCACTATGACAAGGCAGTTGATGGAAGAAGTAAAGAAAAAATCAAGAAACAAAGAAATTCTAAAAAGAAAAAAGCTAAGGACAAAAAAGAAAAAAAGAAATTAATTGAAAAGGAGTTAGCAGGCAAGGATATTCGTCCTCACAAAAAGATAGGTTTACACGAATCCGCGAAAAGTGAAGCCCTCGTATGGCTCACCAATGCATACATAACTAATGAACAATTTATTGAGGCTGAAGCCATTATAACCTATATTCGTGGAGATCAAACTTTTCTAAGTGATTATGACACCGAGCTTGAGTTAAGCAATGCGAACTTGTACCTTGCGCAAGAGAGCTACAACACAGGATTGCCTTACCTCGAAAAAGCTATCGATCAAACCAAAAAACAGAAAAATAAAAGACGACTTCAGTTTATTGCAGCGCAGATTAATGAGAAACTGGGTCAAAAAGATAGAGCAGCCGAATATTACCAGCAGTCCATGAAAGGCAATGCTGATTTTGAAATGGTTTTTTACGCCAAACTCAAGCTCATTCAAATGTATAGTCAAAACCCAAGTAGAGAGAGTGAGGCACTCCGACTTATTGCAAAAATGACCAAAGACAATAAAAACAAGGAGTACTTAGATCAATTATTTTATGAAAAGGCAATGATTGCCTTCAATAATAATGAAAGAGAAGATGCTAAGAAATTTCTAATTAAATCGACTGTTCTTTCTTCAAGAAATACCAAACAAAAAGGAATATCTTTTAGCAAATTAGGAGATATGAATTATGAAGAAGAGGATTATCCATTAGCTCAAGCTTTCTATGATAGTTCCATGAATTTTTTGGATGAAAGCTTCTTAAGATATGATATCGTATCCAATAGAAGCAATGTGCTTACTGATTTGATTGACTATTTAACTACCATTCAACTTAATGATAGTCTTCTTGTACTTGGCAATATTCCAGCAAAAAAACTGGAAAGTTTACTTTACAAGCAAGCAGTTGATATTGTTGACGCAGAAGTAAAGCAAGAAAAGAAAAACCTACAGACTTCAATGATAAGCTCAACAGAACCAGATACAAAGGGAAGTAAAAATGGGTGGTACTTTTACAGTGAAGCAAGTAAAAATAGTGGTTACAAGAAATTTAAACAAACTTGGGGAGAAATTGAGCTAAAGGATGATTGGCGAAGAAGTAACAAAAACAATAGTTTTGATTCAGTAGATACCGAAGATGGTTTGGATGAGCAAGATGAATACTTTGCGCGCATTGATGCGCAATATGAAGAGATGTTGAGCGCTATTCCTAGTTCAGAAAAAGAAAAGAGGTCACTCAAAAAAGATATTGTTAAAGCCTACTACAACGGAGCCGTAATTTACAAAATAGGGCTTGCTAATCTACCCAAAAGCATTGAAATGTTTGAGGAGCTAAATCATCTATATCCAAACAATAAATATGAGGCTGAAGCCTTATATCAGCTCTATGTTTTGTACAGCGAACTAGAAAGCACTGCACTGGCAGAAGCAGCAAAGAGGGAATTATTAAGTAAATATCCCGATGATAAATTTGCCGCTTATTTAAAAAACCCTAATGCAAATCAAGAAAAAAACATCGACATCCAAGCTGCCGATTTTTATGCTCAGGCTTATGCGTTTTATGAAGTCGAGAATTTTGACGAAGTAATACTGCAATGTGAGCAGGCTAACGAACTTTTCCCGAAGGTTCCTTTAGTTGCAAAATTCGATTTACTAAAGGCAATGGCTATTGGAGGAAAAAAGTTGTACGATCCTTTCATTACCTCTTTAGAATATGTAGTGGAAAAGCATGCAAATACAGAGGAACAGGAAAAAGCTGAAGAGCTACTCTCCTATTTTAATGAAACCTCCAGTATAAAAACATCTTCGCCTTCTAATAAATTAATAACTGATAAAAAAATAAACATTGACTTACCAAAAACTAATCAGACGATTAAGCAAAAGGATTTTAGTTCATCAAATAGCAAAGATGGTTTAAAAATCAAATTGGGAAATAAAGAAGTTCTGTTTGGTGGCAAGAAAAATGGTGATGATCCCCTTAAAAAAGAAGAGTAAGTAAAATCCAATACTTCCCTATGCCAAAAAAGACTAAGAAAAATACATTTACAAAACATGTGAGTATCCTATGGCTGCTTTTCATTACTAGTCTGATATTATTATTGTTATTCTTTTTAGGGGTTTCTAAAGGTATCCTTGGAACTATGCCAACTTTTGAGGAGATTGAAAACCCCAACAGTAAATTAGCTACTGAAATATACGCTGCCAATTCGTCCATACCTATTGGTAAATACTATAGCGAAAATCGCTCCAATGCCACATTCAAAGAATTACCTCAAAACCTTATCGATGCTTTAATTGCTACGGAGGATGTTCGATTCTTCCAACACTCAGGAATTGATATGAAGCGATTTTTTTCTTCTATTTTCTTTTTAGGTAAAAGAGGTGGAGGGAGTACAATTACTCAGCAGCTTGCTAAAAACCTATTCACGAACGTTGATCGCTCAAGTAATCTTAAGCGTATCAATCAAAAGATTAAAGAATTGGTCATGTCTGTAATGCTAGAACGAACATATACCAAAGAAGAAATTTTAACCATGTACCTCAACACTGTTGGTTTTGTCCATAATTCTTTTGGGATTAAATCAGCCGCGAAAACTTATTTTGACAAAGAAGTAATTAATCTCCTTCAGGAAGAAAGCGCAGTTTTAATCGGCATGCTTAAAGGGCCATCCAAGTATAATCCTGTTTCCAATATGGAAGAAAGTATCGCACGAAGAAATGTGGTTCTCCATCAATTGCATAATTACGATTTTATCTCCAGCGCTGAAAAAGATTCTTTTCAAGCCTTACCCATTAAAACCGACTTCAAAGCCAGCAATCATATTAATGGACTTGCACCCCATTTTAGAGAACGATTACGAATGTGGTTGAGTGATTGGGCGAGATCTAATATAAATCTAAGTACTGGTGAACCCTATAATATATATAAGGATGGGCTGAAAGTTTATACCACTATAGATAGTCGAATGCAAAAGCATGCTGAAGATGCGGTTCATGACCATTTAAGTGAATGGCAAGAACAATTTTTTAAGCACTGGAGAAATAGAGATGCTTGGGAGTATTATGATAGGTACGACAGAGAATCTTCATATGCCAAGCAAAATGATCTTTTAATTAACAAAATTGTTAAACAATTCCAGAGTCAAGATTCGACATTGACAGCAAGTACAGCTTTAGATTTGATCAATACTCCGAGAGAAATGTCCATTTGGAGCCATGATGGTATAATGGATACCTTATTAAGTCCAATAGATTCCGTTAAGTATTATAAAATGATTCTTCAAACAGGCTTATTGGCCGTTGATCCGCACACAGGATATGTCAAAGCGTGGGTAGGAGGGACTAATTTTGAATATAATCAATTTGACCATGTCAACAAGAATACAAAAAGACAAGTAGGTTCAACCTTCAAGCCATTAATATATACCTTAGCTATAAAGGAGAAAGGATATTCTCCTTGCTTTCAAGTACCAGATATGCCCGTTTGCTTTGAAACAGATGATGCCAGATGGCCCATTCAAAAAAGATATTGCCCGAAAAATTCAGATAGTAAATCCTCAGGAATGATGGCTATAAAAGATGGGCTGGCCGGATCTAAAAATCAAATAACTGCTTATTTAATGCACGAGCTTAGTGCTCAAGCAGTAGTAGAATTTGCGCATAAAATGGGTATTGAAAGTGAAATCCCTCCTTATCCTTCTATATGTTTAGGAGTTGCAGATATATCAGTATATGAAATGATTCGGGCCTATACTACTTTTGCCAACAAGGGGACAAGTAATGAACCTGTTTTCGTATCTAGAATAGAAGATAGCCATGGAAATGTTATTGAAGAATTTTTTGCTAAGAGTACATCTGCCTTGGATGAAGAAACAGCCTATGTGATAACACAAATGTTAAGGAATGTTGTTGATGGAGTTCCAGGTTATGCAACGGGTGCTCGAATTCGGTTTAAATATAATATTCCAAAATCCCTTGAAATCGCTGCAAAAACAGGGACAACTCAAAAGAATTCAGACGGATGGTTTATGGGATTCACACCGGACCTTCTCGCAGGTGTATGGGTTGGATGCGATGATAAATTTATTCGTTTTCGAAGTACAAGTTTAGGTCAAGGAGCGAGTACCGCTTTACCTATTTGGGCAAAATTTATTGAAAAGGTATATGCAGACACATCCTTAAGTTATAATATTAAATCTAGTTTTGAAAAACCACTAGAAGATTTATCTGTTCAACTAGATTGTTCTATATTCGACCAGGGGAATGATGATGATAACGACCTAGAAGACAAGTTCAATTAGCACCATGCATGCGGGATTAAAAGAACTCATCCATTCCTTACCTGAAAAGCCAGGAGTATATCGACATTATGATACTAAAGGTAGATTATTATATGTTGGGAAAGCAAAGAACCTTAAAAGACGAGTAAGCTCTTATTTCACCAAAACACATGATAGTTTCCGCTTACGCTTATTGGTAAAGCAAATAACAGATATTCAATTTACCGTGGTAAAAGACGAGAAAGAAGCCCTACTCTTAGAAAAAAATCTTATTCGTAACGAAAAACCCAAATACAATATTCAGTTTAGAGATGACAAAAGTTATCCATCAATAGCGATTAAAAATGAAAAATTTCCTCGCGTAATATTTACTCGCAAAAAGAACGATGATGAATCGGAGTATTTTGGACCATATACGTCCATGTTCTATGCAAAAAAGGCTTACGAGACTATTATTAAGTTATTTCCCCTTAGAACATGTAGTTTAGCCCTTAATAAGGAGAATATTGCCAAAGATAAGTTTAAGGTATGTCTAGAATATCATATTGACAATTGTCTCGGTCCATGTGAAGCTTATCAATCTGAAAAAGAATACATGGATAATATCGAGCAGATTAGAAATATTCTTCTTGGAAAATCTGATGTAGCGATTCAATATTTACAAAACAAACAAGTTGAATTTGAGAAAGAACTTGAATACGAAAAAGCATATGACTATCAGCGCAGAATAGAAACTTTAATCAATTATGGAGAAAAAAATACGGTAGTTGATGTAAATATTAAGCACATCGATGCCTATAATATTCTATCCGTTCCTGAAAAAGCTTTTGTCACTTATCTCAAAATACGTAACGGAGCAATTGTAAGTACATATAACTTTGAGCTAAAAACAAAACTCGATGAAAGTGACGATGAAGTTCTTCAATACGTCATTGAACAACACCGAAATGATAGAGAGAAGAATGAAAACGCGCCAGAATTAGTTTTACCCCTGCCGATTGATATTGGCAACGTTAAACAAACAATCCCAAAAACCGGAGATAAAAAGAAGATTTTAGATCTTGCTTTTAGAAATCTAATTTCTCAAAAGCAACATTACTTTGATATCAAAGAAAAACAAGCTAAAAAAGAAAACAACACTGAACGTATACTAAAACAAATGCAGGCAGATCTAAGATTAACTGAATTACCTCAACACATTGAGTGTTTTGACAATTCAAATATTCAAGGAACGAATCCGGTAGCCTCCATGGTCGTTTTTAAAAACGCGAAGCCAGCAAAAAAAGATTATCGGCACTATAATATAAAAACCGTTGAAGGTCCTGATGATTATGCCAGCATGGAAGAAGTCGTCTATCGCAGATATGCACGATTACTAAAAGAAAATAAAACCTTGCCTAACTTAGTCATTGTAGATGGTGGAAAAGGCCAGTTAAGTGCCGCAATTAAGAGCTTGAAGAAGCTAGATTTAATCGGTAAAATACCTGTAATTGGTATAGCAAAACGCCTGGAGGAAATTTATTATCCGGGTGATTCTTACCCTTTACATATCAATAAGAAAAGTGAAAGTCTAAAAGTAATTCAACATTTAAGGAATGAAGCCCATCGATTTGCAATTAACTTTCATCGCAACCAAAGAAGCAAAAATTTTATTACATCAGCATTGGATAGTATACCCGGAATAGGTAAGCAAACGAAAGAAAAGCTTCTTACTGAATTTGGATCAGTGGAAAAAATAAAGCGAGCAACCTTAGAGGAACTCGCTTTATTTGTAGGCCAGCACAAAGCCGACAACATATTAAAATATTTTAATTCCTAGTATGACCACAAATCATGCTCAAATTCAAACAACTCCTGCTTGATCTTGTCAGATTCAAACAAGGCGTCTAAACCTGTTGCGTACTCTTGTATAACGCGATCATATACATTGGACTCTTTGGTTATGTAACTTGCAAATAATCTAGCTTCCATAATATCTTCCCAACTTAATCGGATGGCATCATTAGCAGTATTGTAAGCTTCGTACTTAGCTAAGATTGGTCTTAAATCAGGATAATAAACCCAATACATAGTCTCGTCACCTAAATAATTTCCATCTGAACTATACGATTCAATAACCGGAGCAAATCCTATGATTCGGACTTGGAAAGTTGATGTTTCCTCATCGAAAAACCAATCTTCCTTAAGTTTGAATTTAATCACCTTACTTGGATCAAACTCATTGACTTGGATTACATCCTCTTGCTGAAGAGTAATTGGATTAATTCTAGAGATGGTATCAATACTATTACCAATCATTTTCACCTTATCCACTGGAAGCTTTTCCTTAAACTGATCAGCATCAAGGACAGTCATATCGTAGACCGTTAAATCACCATTAGATGCAGCTGTATGAAGTATTTCAATTAGTGGTTGTTGAGGGTATGCAAAAACCAAATTCATTTTCTCTCTTACATCAATTGTACGCCAAACTCTCTTAGACCAAAATACATCAGCCTCACGGATATCATCATAAGGTATGATTTCCTTTTCAACAGTGACTACTTTTTCGTAAACTCCATCAATCAAATCTTGTGCCTGCAGGAAACCTACTAAGCAAAGACCCGCTAACAAAAGTGAAAATAATTTTTTCATAATTTTATTTTTGTACTTACGTTGAGAAACGTTTTATTTATTAAATTTAGTATGAAAACCTTAAAATATCTGGAATGACATTCCAGGGATTTTTCTAGTTTTTCCGTCAGGTCCCCTTACTTTAACATTATCAAATACCATCATATCATTTGGCTTAGCACGATCGATTAAGTTAGTAACCGCAGGACTATACATAGGACCAGCATTTCCCCTTGCAGGTAATAGCTCTCCACCAGATGTAAGATAGAAATCATAACTTATAACGTTGAACCTAGCTTCAAAATCGAAATCTTTAAGTAATGGTACGATACCGCCTTTTGCCTTGATTGTTCCTTTTTGACCTTTACCATTTGTAGTCAAAACTTCATCTCCACCTAATGTAGGTATTGGATCTGGTATCAATTTAACTCTAAACACAGCAGATTGCGCTTTAGCAGACTCACCGGCCGGTGTTGTACCCCCGACTGTAATAGTCGCTTCCCCAACTGAACTTACAGTTGCAGTCCAACTATTGCCCTTACCTGAAATACTACCTTGAGATATTGATACTCGCTCAGTACCTGGTTTTGCATCTCCTAAAGTAATTGATAAAGGATTTGGTACTCCAATGTAAAGTACATTCATTTTTGTAGGAGATACTGAGAACCCCCCTGGTGCAGCGCCCTCGTAAGAAATCTCAAATGGATACCAATCATAACCACCTTTAGGGTTTTTAATTTTGATAGCACCATCAGTACC